>CAJQNB010000054.1 GCA_905479575.1 uncultured Pseudophaeobacter sp. | reverse complement strand
ACGGCTTTGAGCGGCTTTTGCGGTTCCTTGACCTCGGCGGCATGATCACACCGCCAAGCGATGATCCGCAGGACTGGTGGGAACCAGAAACCCTGACCCACCGCGCAGACCTCCTCGGAATCTGCGAAATTGGCAGCGATGACTATGCCGCGCTATCAGCCTGGCTCGCCGCCGCTGCCAAAACCCCGGTCGCTCAGCACTCTTCCCCATGCCCGACACCGGCAGCGTGAGCGCTGCCCAATGGGGCGCGGCACTCAAAGCCCATCACTCACCGACACCCGCCGCGCCCCATCAAGACAACAGGAGGCTCCCATGCAGCAGATCATCCAGGACAAGGCACCAATGCGCGCCGCCATGCTGGCCAATGACGTGGCCTTTCAGCGCTACGCCGCCACCCGCAATGGCTTTCCCGGTGGCCAGTTCAGCCCGACAGCCGCCACCGAACATCTGCGCACCGTCTGCCAGGTCAAAAGCCGCCGCCAGCTTGCAACCGACACCGCTGCGCGCCAGCGGTTTGAGAATATGCACACCGACTTCCTGATCTGGTCTGGCCGCATCCAAGCCCCAAGAAAGCATGGATAAATGCCGACAATACACGCCCCGACTGATTTCATCCGTGCACTTGCCGCTGCTGTACAGGCAGAGATGCCAGCCCCTCGCCAAGAAAAGCCGTTCGGGCTTGGCGCGCCCTGGACGCATCACGCCACCCCGGAAGAATTTGAACGCCTTGCACGGCTGCACAACCGGATCTTGCGCAAGGAGTTGGCGCTATCAGCCCTGCGGCAGGAACGCGCCGGCATCATGCGGCGCTGTATCCGCCGCATGCGCCGTGCCGCAGGAAAAGACTAGGAGCACCATGAAACAGTTGAAAGTTCTGATCGGCTGCGAAACCAGCGGCGCGGTGCGCCGGGCGTTTCTCGATCGCGGCCATGACGCCTGGTCCTGTGATCTGTTGCCCGCGCAATGGCAGATCAATGGGCTAGCCACGCAACCGCCCAGAAGATGAACCCCTTAAATTTATGAGAGACTGCAGCATGATGAAAACAGAAACCCCCTTCACCGCTGACACCCTAGCCAGACGCTGGGGTTGTTCCGGTGAAACTGTGCGCGCCATGATCCGAAATGGGCAACTACCCGCTTTTCGAGTGGGAAAAAGCTACCGAATTGCAGCCAAAACAGTGGAGAAACACGAATGCGCGACTATCGACTTGGACGCCTCAAAGGACGCTGGGTCGTCATCTGGAACGAAGATGACGGGCGCAGGCGACGTTATCGCCTTGCGGCTAACACGCGCCAGGAGGCAGAGAAAGAAGCACGCGAACTGATCCTGTTTGCACAGGCGCCTGAGAGTGGCGTCACCATCTCCCAAGCATGGGCTGCATATCAGGAGGACATGGGAGAACGGCGACAAGCATCGAAACTGGCCCAAGTCGGCAAAAACGTTCTGCCCGTTTTCGGACACTTCGGAGCCGATCAGATCACAGTTGAGGATTGTCGTGCTTACATAGCAACACGCCGCGCCAAAGGCCGTAAAGATGGAACAATTCGCACTGAAATGAACTGTTTGCGCGCCACCGTGAAATGGGCCGAGAAACGAGGCTTGATCAACGCGGCGCCGCACATCGAACTCCCACAGATGCCGCCGCCACGCAGCCGATATCTTACCCGAGAAGAGGCAAGCGCTTTGATCTTAGCCGCAGTGGATCCACACATTCAGCTGGCAATCTTGCTCATGCTCACCACTGCAGGCCGGATAGGAGCATTGTTGGAGCTAACCTGGGACCGTGTTGACCTGGAACGCAGGGTGATCAAACTAGCCAAGGACGAGATCGGTCCCAAAAAGGGTCGTGCCACAGTTCCTATCAATAACACTCTAATAACTGCCCTCCACACCGCACAGACTGCTTCAGTCTCTCCGTTTGTTATTGAATGGGGTGGCCGGTCAGTTGGCTCGATCAAGACCGGGTTCAATGCCGCAGTAAAACGCGCCGGAATCGAACATTGCACACCGCATGATCTGCGGCGTACCGCTGGCCGCTTTATGGTCGAGGCTGGCGTTCCAATTGAAGAGGTGGCGTCATACCTTGGGCACTCCAATCCGTCCGTAACCAGATCAACCTATGCCCAGTTTTCACCTGATTACCTACGCCGCGCGGCAGGGGCTTTAGATCTCGGATTGGTGGAAGAGGCCAGCGGTAGAGGTAAGGCGGATTGAAAGAGGGTATGCTCTTTGGTTCGCTGAACCTGCCCAGCTAAAAATGGGCTGCAAAACTCCGGTTTTCAGATGTTTTCAACATTGCTTTTTTGTAGCTAACCCACTGATCTGTAGCGCCCGCTACCACCTCCTAAGGGGCAGGTTGCAGGTTCGAATCCTGCCGGGGTCGCCAGTGCCTTTGGTTTTATTGAACACAGCAGCGCCACAGGCAGGATCTACAAACACATTTCCACCGGCCTCATCTTGTCCACCGGCATCATCCTGCGCGCCAATGCTGCGTGGGGAAGGCAGCAAGCTAGTGACGTGGGCTCAGCGCGGGCCAGGTTTCGGTGATCTGGCCTTCTGACAGCACCAGGATCTCGCCGAACTCGGGGATCACCGCCTCGCTTTGGCTGGGGCGCAAAAAGGCAAAGTGATCCACCGGAGACGCCGCGAGTTGCGGGCCGGACCAGACCTCCTGATTTGAGGAGCGGCCAAAGACCCCAGAATAGCCGTAGCCAGGGGGATAGACTGGCGAGGCCTTCCAATAGCCGCCATAGATGGCCAGGTTGGCGCGGCGGCGCCAGGTCAGCAGGGGGTTTAACCCGTCAAGCCCCGGCAACGGGTTGTTGGCGCGGTATTTAAGAATTGGTGTGGCGATGAACATCGCAGGCAGAAACCCACGGGTTGCGGGGCGGCTAAAGTCCTGTGGCTTTACCAGCACGGACCCTAGCGAGACTTCGCTGACCCCCTGCGCCGGCCCGTAGCGGTCAAAGGTGAGGCTGCCGCCGGTATTGACCAGTGGCGTAGCCCCCTGCGGCCCGGTAATCCCCCGTTGTTTCAGCAGCGCCGCCGCCCCACGCAGCGCCTGTCCGACCGCTGCTATGGATCGCTTGCGCAGCGGTGCCGGCAGCTTGTCCAAATGCGGCTCATAGCCCATTACCCCCTCAAGCTGCAGCTCTGGCATTTGCTGGATCTGTGACAGCAGCGCGGCAAAGGCGGCGGGCTCAACACCGCCGCGATGCAATCCCACGTCCAGCTCTATCGCGACCCGCAGGCGGATACCGCGGGACTGGGCAAGCTCTGCATATTGCTGTGCCCGCACCACGGTATCAAGCAGCCAGATCACCTGATCCGGGGCCTTTGCCTGCTGCGTCAGAACCTCGGCGGCGGCGCCGACGGGCAGGGGTTTCCCCATGAGGTGGTCCAGCGCAGGACGTTCCTGCAACAGGCTGTGCAACATGGCCGAAGAAAAAGTCATCACGCCCACGGCGCCAAGCTGCTGCACCGCCAGATCCAGCATTGGCAGCGCGGCCAGCGATTTTGCCACCACCCGCAGCCCGATGCCGGGCTGCGCCCTGCTGCGGGCCAGCGCCAGGTTGGCAACAAAGCGCGCACGGTCCAGCACCAGGCAGGGCAGGGTCTGGCCTGCTTGCCGCAACGCCCCATCCCAAAGCGCAAAATCTGGCAGGCTCTCTGCGCTGCTCATAGGCGAAACATCCGGGCCAGGGCGGGGGACAAGAAGCGGTCCTTAGGGTCCAGCCGGGCGCGCAGCGCGTCAAACTTGCCCAGATCAGGATATAGATCTTCGAGATCCCGCCGCTGCAGGCTGTGCAATTTACCCCAATGGGGCCGCCCGCCAGCGCTGCGGAAAATGGCTTCGCAATCGTGAAAGAACCCGGTGTAATCCTGTCCCCCATGCATATGCACCGCCACCGAGACCCGGCGGCCATGCTGAAAGGGTGACAGCCAGGCAGTGTCTCCGGCGGTTTGGCGCACCTCAATCGGGAACCAGACATCTGGGTGGCGCCTTTCGATCAACGCGATGATGTCGCGCAATACGGGTTCGGCAACATCCGGTGGCAGGTGATACTCCATCTCATTAAACCGCATGGCACGGGTCGAGCTGAGCACGCGCCAGCTTTCGCCGACATAGTCATCCTCCCCCTGCAGTTTCAACATCAGCGCCAAAACCCCGCGCTGCGCTTTGGGGTGCAGATGGCGCAGAGCGCTGGCAACCTTCATCACCTGCAACCCCAGCGCATCCAGATCAAGTGGGGGTTTGCTGGGCGCGGCCTCGGTCACGTCATGTGAAATCTGCACCCCCTTGCCACTATGGGGCAACAGGAAGAATTCAAAACAGCGATGCGCCGACCAGTTGCCATGCATCTGGTCCAACAGCACCTCAAAGGGCCGCACCCCAACACGGCGGCGCAGATTAAATGCAGGAACGGTATTCAGTTCAATCTCCAGCAAGATCCCCAAAAGACCAAGGCCGACCTGAACCCCTGGCAAATCCTCTGCCGCGATCTCAACCAGCTCACCGCTGCCCGAGAGCAGCCGGGCACCGGTCATTTCCGCCGCGATGCTGGGCAGATCCCGTCCGGTGCCGTGAGTGGCGGTCGACATGGCCCCGGCCAGGGTCTGGACATTGATATCCCCGAGATTGCGGAACCCCTGCCCTTTGGCCTGCAGAGCAGCTGACAGGTCATGTAGCCGGGCATTGGCATTGACCCGCGCGCGGCCCGGTTCGCTCGTCAGTACGGTGGGCATATTTATCTGGCTCAGGTCAAGAATGCGCCCGCCCCCAGACACCAGGGGGGTAAAGGAATGCCCTGCCCCCACGGGGCGCAGAACCTTATCGGGGGCTGCCAGAACCTCCCGCAGCTGTTCAATGGTGCGCGGTGCCACAACCGCCGCCTCTGAGGTCTCACAGCCAGACCAGTTCCGCCACATCAGCGGTTGTGTCTCGAATCTGGTGGAAATTCTCTGGCGGCGTTCTCCGAGCATGTGGATTTGGGCCTGATCAGGCCGCGAGGTCAAGTCTGATCGGGGCGATGGGCTGAGCCAAGGTTTCCCAGCCATCGACCTTTCGCATC
>CAJQNB010000053.1 GCA_905479575.1 uncultured Pseudophaeobacter sp. | reverse complement strand
AGCTGTTGCAGGTGGTTGCCGGATACGTTTCGAACTGAGGCGGCGCCCCGGTTTAACTTTGCGGGGCTGCCTTATCCTTGCCGCAGAACAGCGAATACAGCAGTGCGATCACCTGCTCGGTATTGCTGTCGGCCAGTGAGTAATAGATCGTCTTGCCGTCGCGCCGGGTGGCAACCAGCCCCTCTTCGCGCAACCGCGCGAGCATCTGGCTCACCGCGGCCTGACGGATGCTCAGGAGATCTTCCAACTCGCCCACGGATTTCTCGCCGGTGCCCAGGTGGCACAGGATCATCAGCCGGCCTTCATGCGCCAGGGTCTTGAGAAAGGACGCGGCACCGCTGGCCTGTGTGGCCATGTCGACGGGTGTTTCCGGAGCCAGGTTCTGAACGGTCTGTGCGGTTTGAATGGTCACGGTATGGACAACCCCAAATTAACTAATGGGGACATAATGCCTCAATTCCTGCCGTCAAGTCATCCCTCTGTTGCCGGCGCCCCGCCCTGAAAGGCGTTTGCGTTGACATAATCGCAGGGCGCGTCCTGCATTTGCAGGTGCAACCCGTCGCCGGTGAAGGGGTGGGCGAGGGCCAGATCCTCGTCGATCTCGATGCCGAGGCCGGGGGTTTCGGGCGGGGTGATGAAGCCATTTTCGACCCGGATCGCCCCCTTGATCAGCGCGTCGTGATAGGGGGTCTCGATGGTCTCGCACATCAGGATATTGGGGATCGAGGCGGCCAGATGGACGTTGGCGGCCCATTCCACCGGCCCGGCATAGAGGTGCGGCGCCATCTGCGCATTAAACACCTCGGCCAGTGCTGCCACCTTTTTCATCTCCCAGATGCCGCCAGCCCGGCCCAGGGCAGGCTGCAGAATTTCGGCAGCCCCCGCGCGTAAGACGGCAGCAAATTCGGATTTGGTGGTCAATCGCTCCCCGGTGGCAACAGGAATTCGTACCGAGCGGGCGACACGGGCCATATCGTCGATCGTGTCCGGCGGGGTGGGCTCCTCGAACCAGAGTGGTGAATAGGGTTCAAGGGCCTGGCCTAGGCGGATAGCCCCACCAGTGCTGAATTGCCCATGGGTGCCAAACAGCAGATCCGCCTTGTCGCCCACCGCGCCGCGGATGGCCTTGCAGAAGGCGACGGACAGCGAGATATCCTGCATGGCGGGCATATGACCGCCGCGCATGGTATAGGGGCCTGCCGGGTCGAACTTGATGGCTGTATAGCCCTGGCGCACCATTTCGGCTGCGGATTCAGCGGCCAGCTCCGGCGAGGTCCAGAATTCAGCGATGTCGTGATGCGCCAGAGGATAGAGATAGGTATAGGCACGGATACGATCATTCATGCGCCCACCGATGAGCGCATGCACCGGCCGGTCACGGTCTTTGCCCAGAATGTCCCAACAGGCAATCTCGAGCCCTGAAAAGGCCCCCATCACCGTCAGATCCGGGCGCTGAGTAAAGCCCGAAGAATAGACACGGCGAAACATCAGCTCGATGTTTTCCGGGTTTTCCCCGGCCATGTGGCGCTGAAACACATCTTCGATCACCGGTTTCATGGCCTCGGGACCAATGGTGGATGCATAGCATTCACCCCAGCCAGTTATGCCGGTATCAGTGGTCACTTTGACCAGAATCCAATATCGCCCGCCCCAGCCAGGTGCAGGTGGGGCGGTGACGATGATCTCAAGATCTTGTAGTTTCATGCCGCTATTTCCCCTCCCAGAGATCGAGCTGTTTCATTTCGTTTTCAATTTCCGCAATGACCTGCGCGGAGCTGAAAAAATAGATGTCGGGCGCCTTAAGATCATCCATGAAGATTTCGATCTCAAGCTGCATTGGGTTGCTGTCAAAATCCCCGTCAATGCGCCAACGGCGGCTGTTGTCCACCGCTATCTCAGGCAGCGCACTTGTGATGGTCGTGTCAAAATCCGCTGGCAGGGCAAAGCGCGGGTTTTCCGCCAGCCTGATCAAAAAGGGACCAACCTCAGCCGCGTCGAAGTTCATCGAGGCCTCAGAGGTGATCGGCGCTGCCACAGGCGGTTTTGGTTTGAACAGGTCGAGCAGAAAATTCAGCACCGGGGCGCTCCGTTTTAGTTGGTTGTGTTAAACAGAATCACATTCCGCTTGGCGCTTCCGGTCTTGGTATCGGCGATGGCCTCGTTGATTTGCTCCAGGCTCCAGCGCCCGGAAATCAGCTCGTCTAGTTTCAGGCGGCCCTGCTCGTAGAGGTCTACCATCCAGGGAATGTCGCGCTGAATAACCACGTCGCCCATTTTTGACCCTATAATGCCGTGTCCAACGGCGGCCATGATCACAGGCTCATAGGTCGCCTCTTGGCCGGAATGCGGCATGCCGATCACCACCACCTTACCACCAGAGCCCAGATAGCGCAGGGACTGTTCGTAGGCGGGAATGGCGCCAACCGTGACCAGCACCACGTCGGCACCTTTGCCACCCAGCGCCTTGAAGACCGCTTTCCAGGGGGCTTTCAGGCTGCCAAGCACACCGTCGGTGGCGCCAAATTCCTTGGCGATTTCCAGTTTTTCTTCGGTCATGTCGACCGCGACAATGCGGCGGGCTCCTGCAATGCGCGCGCCCTGGATGGCGTTCAGTCCGACGCCGCCAGCGCCAATGACAACCACATCCTGCCCGGCGCGCAGCCCGGCGGCGTTCACTGCGGCGCCAACGCCTGTGATCACCCCGCAAGAAATCAGCGCGGCAGCTTCTTTGCTGAGGCTCTGGGGGATTTTGACGATCTGGCGCTGGTCCACGACCACCTTTTCAGCAAAGGCACCACAGGCCATGGCCTGCATCAACGGGGCGCCCTCTGCAGTTTTCAGAGGCCCATCGTTGAGGGCGTCATAGGGGGTTTCGCAGAGGGTGGGTTTGCCGCCTGCGCAGCAGGGGCAGGTGCCACAAGAGCGGATCAGGGTGACAACGACGCTGTCGCCTTCGGCAAAACCGCTGACGCCATCGCCCAGTCCGGTGATGATACCGGCGGCCTCATGGCCAAAGACGGCGGGCAGATGACCGCCCCAGGCGCCTTCGGCAAAGGAAATGTCGCTATGGCAGATGGCGACGGCCTCCAAGGTAACCTCGACCTCGCCCATACGTGGCGCGGCCAATTGAATGTCTTCGATCACCAAGGGGTCCCCATGGCTATGGCAGACGGCTGCTTTGATGGTTTGCATGGTGTTCTCCCTGCTGTTTGAACCCAAGGTGGCCCGCTGGCCGAGTGGTCGCAAGGTGGAAACCGTCAGCTTGTGCCGTTTTCCGCCACGACAGGTCGGCTGCGTAGGAAAACCAAGGCGCCAATGGCCATCAAGACAAGAGCCAGCAGGAAGGGGGCGCCGGGCAGATAGTAACTGGTCTCGCTGTTTGAGAAGAGCGCAAAAGTCGAAGCCATCATCATCGGGGAGACAATCATCGACAGTGCGTGAACCGCTGTCATCACCCCCTGCAGTTCGCCCTGCTGATTGTCCGCAACCACCCGGGACATCATCCCCTGCAGAGCAGGTTGCACCACGGCCCCCAAAGCCGCGATTGGGATCAGCATCAGGGCCAGCGTGCCGCTGCCGATCACCGCAAGCACTCCAAAGGCGATAAAGTCAAAGACCTGCCCCCACAGGACTGTGCGGCGTTCCCCAAACCAGCGCACCATATAGCGCAGCAATCCCCCCTGAACCAAGGCCATGCAGATGCCATAGATTGCCAGTGAAATCCCAATCATCCGGGGCTGCCAGGCAAATTGTTCGGCGGCAAAATAGGACCAGATTGCCGGGTAGACATAGATCGCCACCGAATAGAGGAAATACACCCAAAGCAAACCGGTGATGCCGGGAATGCGGGCCAGGGCGCGAAAGGCGCCCAGCGGGTTGGCGCGCCGCCAGTCAAAGGCGCGGCGGCGCGCATCGGTGACGGTTTCGCGCATGACAAACCAGCCCAGGGCAAAATTCAGCCCAGCCAGGGCGGCGGCGGCATAAAACGGCGCCCGGGTTCCCAGCTCTCCCAGCAGCCCGCCAATCAAGGGCCCCATCACAAAACCGGCTCCAAAGGCGGCACCAAGCAGGCCAAAATTGGCGGCTTTTTCTGTGGGCTTGGAGATATCGGCGATATAGGCTCCTGCAGTGGCATGGGTTGCAGCAGTGATGCCGCCAATGATGCGCCCCACCAGCAACAGCCACAGCGATCCAGCCAGGGCCATCACCAGATAATCCAGCGCCATGACAAAGAGTGAGACAAGCAGCACGGGTCGTCGCCCCAATGCATCCGACAGAGAGCCAAGCACCGGGCTGAACAGGAATTGCATCACCGCAAAAACCGTACTCAGGATGCTACCCCAGATTGCCGCCTCGGCCAGGCTGCCGCCCTGAACCTCCAGCAGCAGATTGGGCATGATCGGCATGATCAGCCCGACACCCATGGCGTCGATCATCACAGTGGTCAGGACAAAGAACAAAGGCAGGCGCATCAGGGGGGTCTTTACTGGCGGGGAGATCAGGCGATGGCGTCTGGAGTACCTGTCGGCGCCAGTGCCTGATCTCGGTTTAGCTGGCCGTCAGTTCCGCGACTTTTTTGCTGAAACGCAAGGCTTCCGTCGGGGCGGCGCCGAGCTGCGCGACCGGATCAAACAGCGTCTTCACGTCGAGCTGGGGAAAGTCGCGCGCCACCAGCCTACGCAGCGCCGTGTCACTGGCACCGGCTTCGCGACACAGGGTTTTGACCACAGCCTGCGCCTCTGGGCGCGGCATTTCGGCGGCCAGGGCAAAGCTCAGCGTTTCGGCATGGATCATGTCCAGGTCCGCGCCCAGGGCTGTGTTCATTGCCGCTGCATTGGGCGTTATCCGGGCGCAGAGATCGCGGGCAGTGCGGGCGGCGCTGGCGGCCCCCAAAACGATCTGCGGCAGGCACAGCCACTCGCTGAACCAGGCAGCCCCATCGCGCTGATGCTGATGCAGGGCGCTGCCATGTAGGATCGACAGCAACCCGGTGCCTTGCCTTGCCAGGGCAACCAGGGCAGAGGGGGCGACCGGGTTTTGTTTCTGCGGCATGGTGGAGGAGGCTCCGGCACCGCCCAGCGAGATTTCACCGATGCCGGTTTGCACCAGGGCGATACAGTCTTCGCCCAGTTTTCCCAGCGCCAGATTGACCCGCACCATCCAGTCCATCAGCCGCAAAACGGATGTCCGATCTGTGTGCCAACTGGCCTCAGGAACAGTGAGCCCCAGCGCCTTGGCCATTTCGGCGCGGACTTCGCCTGCTTTTGGCCCCAAGGCGCTGGAAGTCCCAGCCGCGCCAGAGAGAGAGATCAGCAAGCAATCGCGGCGCAGGGGGGGCAGCTCGCCAACCAGCGCCAGCAGCGGCGCGCCCCAGGTGGCGACAACCGCGCCAAAGCTGGTGGGGGTGGCATGTTGGCCATAGGTGCGCGCGGCCATTGGCAGGCTGGCATGGGTCTGGGCCAGCTTGGCCAGTGCGTCCAGCGCCAGTTTCAGATCATCCTCGATCAGCGCCAGCGCCTGGCGCAGCCGCAGCATCAGGGCGCTGTCCATGATGTCCTGCGAGGTGGCGCCCCAATGCACATATTGCGCGTGCTCTGGCGCGTTCATTTCGGCGCGAAAGGCTGCGATCAGGCCAGGCACGGGCACGCCGTTTTGCCCTGTGGGCTTGCGCAGGGTGCCGGGATCCAGGGCCACCTCCATGACGGCGCGGCCAATGGCGGCGGCGCTGTCCTGCGGGATCACCCCGGCTGCGCCCTGGGCGCGGGCCAACGCGCCCTCGACCAACAACATGGCGCGGGCCTCTGCCGTATCGGTAAACAGGCGTCCCACGTCACCAGAGGTAAAGAGGTCGCCATAGATCTGGCTGTCAAAGACGGATCCCGCCATTTCAGAAGTCCTTTGCGATTTGCCCGATGAGCGATGCCAGACCCTGTGGGTCGGCAAAAAAGGGCGAATGGGAGCACTGCATCTCGTGTACTGTGTTGCGCGGCCAATCCGCCACCATCTGCGCCTGATACTCGGGCGGGATGGTCTGATCATTGGTGCAGCGAATATAGGCCTTGGGCGTATTCTGCGAGGCATCCGTCAGCTCTAGCGGCGTCTCCTGGGGCAGAATCGGCTGGGCGCAGAGCCGGGCCAGCGCATAGGCCACGGTCTCGGCGGGGCAGTCCTGGTAAAACAGGCGCGGGGCCTCGGCCGGATCAATTGTATAGCTGGCGCCATTTGGGTGTTTGATCGCGGCAGAGCCAATGGTCTGACGTGGTCCTGCCTTGCGCATGTCGATCAGCGACTGGCCCGAGATGGGCACATAGGCACAGAGATAGATCAAACCGCGCAGCGCCTTTGGTGCGATCTCAGCCGCTGCAGTGATTGGATACCCGGCCCAGGAATGACCCAGAACAATGGTCTCGGGCGAGGCCGCCGCCACGATGGCCTCGGCAGTTTCCTGCAGGGTCACGGTGGCAGGGTCGCGGCCATCGTCGTGGCCGGGCAGGGTGATGGCGCGGGCGGTGTGGCCCTGGGCCTCAAGGGCAGGGATGACGTCGCGCCAGCACCAGGCACCATGGCAGGATCCGTGGATCAGCAGGAAATCAGTCAATGTGTCCGGTCTCTTTCAGGAATTGGGTCAGGCGGTTGGCATATTCATCTGGTTGTTCAACACAGGGGATATGGCCCGCGCGGCGGATCAGGTGGAACTGGCTACCAGGAATAAGATCGACGGTTTCGCGCACCAGATCCGGCGGTGTGGCACCATCCTCGGCCCCGGCAAAGCCCAGACAGGGCAGGCGCAATCCGCTGGTCGGAGTATAAAAATCAGTACCGGCAATGGCGGCGCAGCAGTCGGCATAGCCCGCCCGCGATTGTTGCACCAGCATGTTGCGCCATAGCTGTAGCTCCGGCGTGGCGCGGAAGTCGCGGGCAAACCAGCGCTCCATCACATTATCGGCCAGAGGTTCGATACCCTGTTCAGTGACCGCTTTGACCCGGTCCTGCCACATCTCGGCGGTGCCGATCTTGGCGGCGGTGTTCGACAAGACCAGCGCGCGCACCATGTCCAGACGTTTGACCGCCAGCCCCTGGGCGATCATGCCGCCAATAGACAGCCCGACAAAGACACAGTCGCGGACCTGCAGATGATCCAGCAGGCGCTCGGCATCGCGCACCAAGGCCCCCATGGAATAGGGGGCAGGGGGACAAGACGACAGCCCATGGCCGCGTTTGTCATAGCGGATCACTTTCAGCCCGGCAGGCAGGCGTTCCACCACGGCGTCCCAGACCCGCAGATCGGTGCCAAGGGAATTGGCAAAAACGAGAGGCGCGCCGTCGGGGTCGCCATCAATGCGGTAGTGAAGCTGGACATCACCGAGGTCTGCGATTTGCATGTGGTCTTCTCCGGTAGGGGTGGCGGCTATCTACCAAAGACGCGGGGGCGGGGTAAAGCCCGGCTTTGCTGCCCGTTTCCTCCTGCGGGCCAAGCCTGCGGCAGGACTGAGCTGTTATCGCACAGTAGCGGGCTCGTCAGTGTCTGGCCCATCGCGCAGCTCCATATGCGCCATGATCTGACCATGATCCGAGGCGAGTTTGTTATAGGGGGCCTCTGGGTGGCTGCCATCGGTCAGGTGATCGTTGAACACACTGTAATAGAGCATCTGCCCCTTTGCGCCTGACCAGGTGGGATCAAAGTGGCGCGACATGTAAATCTGGTCGATGCTTTCATGCACGCCGCCAAAGGCGGTGGTATAGACCACATCCCTGAGCGAGCGTTTGAGAAAGACCTTTTCGGCCGAGCGCAGGCGCACCCTGTCCACCGCCTCTTGGATTTGCACGTTCTCAGATCTGCTGTAGCGGTCATTGGCGTGCTTGGCATCATGGCGCAGCATCCAGGAGTAATTGCGAAAAGGCACCTCCCCCGAGATGATTTCGCTGCTGACAGCATGTTCACCATCGTTGAAATCGCCCAGAACCATCACCGGGCGGTCCTGCTCCAACTCGTCCAGAATGGCCCGGCGCAGAACCCAGGCTTCGCCCATGCGCCGCAGGGCCGCGCGCAGCGCCCCCAGGGCACGGCCTGCCGGGTCATAGGCGGTCAAAACGGTTTCCGGAGCCTGTGCCGCGCCGGGTGGGGTGATGAATTCGCCCAGTTTGGACTTCAGATGGCAGTTGAAGACGGTGACAACCTGACCGTTGATCGGAATACGCGCCTTGAGGATCGGTCGCGACAGGCAGCGCAGGGTGTAATGGCCCGCCTCTTCCTCGCCGCCGAGATGAGACATGGGGATATCAAGCGGCGGGTCCAGCTCTTGGATCACCTCCGGGGTGCCAACAAAGCCAAAGCGCGACAGGATCGCCAAGCCGGGTCGGCGCTGGCCGGGCTTGCCGGTGTCATTGGCATTGGGGGCAAAGGCCAGCCCTGTTTCGCCGTAGGGACCATAGGCCAATTTGCGAAAAATGGCCTTGCGATGATAACGTTTTGAGCGATCCGGAACCGTGGCAGCATTGGCCTGAATACCGCGGGCATCAGCTTCGGCAATCACCTCTCGCAGGGGCTCTTCTTCAAAAATTTCCTGAAAGCCAACAATATCGGCATCCAGTGTCAGGATCTGATCGGCCATCCAGTCCGACTTCCACGCGTATTCCTCGGGGGTGTAGCTTTGGAAGCGGTAGTATTCCTTGTCCTGACCAATCAGATTTTTGACGTTGAAAGAGGCGATGGTGAAACGGCTCATGGCGAACTCCGTCAGAGGGATAGCGGCCTTATCTGGTCAAGCATAGCGGCTAATCGCCTGGCGGAACAGCTCTGCATCGACATTGCCGCCAGTGGCCACGGCAATCACCGCCTCGCCTTTGATCTCATCCGGGTGGAACAAGGCAGCGGCCAGGGCGACGGCACCGCCGGGTTCGATGACGATTTTCAACCGCAAAAAGGCCATGGCCATGGCGCGCAGGGCTTCTTCTTCGGTGACCACAATACCGGGGCCACAGAGGCGCTGCAGGATTGGAAAGGTCAGCACGCCAGGGGCGGGGGTGAGGATGGCATCGCAGATCGACCCGGAGATTTCAGCGTTGCTCTGGATGTCACCGCTGTGCAGTGACCGGGTGACGTCATCAAACCCCTGGGGCTCAATCGGGCGCACCTTTAGGTCCGGGGCTGTGGCCTCCAACGCCAGCGCCACACCACTGGTGAGACCGCCGCCGCCGCAACAGACCAGCACATCGGCCTGGGTGACGCCCTCTTCCTCTGCCTGGGCGGCAATCTCCAGCCCGACACTGCCCTGTCCGGCGATCACTTCTGGCTCATCATAGGGTTTGATCAGGGTGAGACCGCGCTCTTGGGCCAGGGCCTGACCAATGGCGCTGCGGTCCTCTCCGCCGGCGCGGTCATACAGTACCACCTCTGCCCCCAGCGCGCGGGTATTTTCGATTTTCAGGCTGGGGGCATCGGCGGGCATCAAGATCACGGCTGCCACCCCGTGGGCCTTGGCGGCTGCGGCGACGCCCTGGGCGTGGTTGCCGCTGGAATAGGCCAGAACTCCGCGCGCACGCTCTGCCTGCGTGAGGGCGGAAATCGCCGCCCAACCGCCGCGAAACTTAAAAGATCCAGTATGTTGCAGGCACTCGGCCTTGACCAGAACCCGGCGTCCGGCAATGTCATCCAGAAAGGGCGAGCCCAGAAAAGGTGTGACGCGGGCATGGCCGTGCAGCCTTTGGGCGGCGGCTTGGATCATTTCAAAGGATGACATCAAATAGGCTCCAAAATGGACTGAATAAGAGAAAGGGATTGGGGTTCATCCAGGAACGGAACATGGCCGCGATTGGCCAGTTCCACAGCGTGAATTGCCGGTAGGCGGCGTTGCATTTCCAGGTAGGTTTCGTGGCTCAGGACATCTGAATTGGCGCCGCGAATAATGCCGCAGGGTAGCCCGTCCAGCGCCATGAAAAGCGGCCAGAGATCCGGTACCGGACCTGCCTCGGCCTGGGCCAGCAGCGCATCGCGCAGCCGGGCATCATAGCGCAGCTGCAAGCCTGTCTCGGTGGCATCGTAAAAGGTTTCCGCCTCTTCGCGCCAACGCTGGGCGGGCACATCGCCAAAGCCGGGCGCCATCAGGGCGGCGAGGGTCTCGGCGGCCTGGGCGTGGGTCTTGGCGGCTGGGCGCCGTCCCACATACATCATAATTCGGGCAATCCCGTCCTCTGGAATGACCGGGCCAACGTCGTTGAGGATCACTGCGGTAAGGCGGGATTTGGCAGTGGCGGCCAGCATCATCGCCACCATGCCGCCACGTGAGGTGCCAAGCACCGCTGCCTGTGGCAGTGATAAATGGTCCATTAGCTCCAGCACGTCCTGGGCTTCGCGTGGGACGTTATAGTTCTGAAAATCCGGGTCATAATCCGACTGTCCGCGCCCGCGTGCATCCAGTGTGATCAGTCGATACTGCCGGGCCAGGGGCGCGAAATAGCGAAAATCCCGGCTGTCGCGCGTCAGCCCAGCCAGGCAGATCAGCGGCGTGCCAGTCGGGGTGCCGCTTTCCTCATAAAACAGCGACAGGCCATCGCTTGTGGTGAAATAGCTCATGCAGCGGACCCTCGGTTATGTGGCAGCCAGATCAGGGATGGAGGTCAAGTCGTTCAGCACATGTTGCGCAGACCAAGGCAGCCGATCCATGGGCTCTGCTGCGCGATTGACCCAGGCGGTGGTAAAGCCATACCCCGCCGCGCTGGCGGCGTCCCAGCCATTGGAGGACACAAAAAGCACCTCGCCCTTCTGGCAGCCAAACCGCTGCCCGACCAGGTCATAGACCCGCGCGTCTGGTTTGAAGATTCCAACGCTTTCTACCGAGAGCACATCATCCAGAAGCGCGCCGATCCCGGCAGATTGCACGGCCCCATCCAACATGTCGGGGGACCCGTTGGACAGGATCGCGGTGTTCATTCCCGCCGCTTTCAAAGCAGCCAGCATCGCCGGGACTTCGGGGTAGGCCTGAAGCTGCCAATAGAGATCCAGCAGACGTTTGCGTAGTTTATGATCCCCGGCAAGACCGGTGGCCTCAAGCGCCCAATCAAGCCCATCCTGGGTAACTTGCCAAAACCCGCAATGGGCATCCGTGATGGCGCGCAGCCAGGAGTATTGCAGCTGTTTCAATCGCCAATGGTTGGCGAGCTCTGCCCAGCTGTCCTGCAAATGTGGAAATTCGGGTTCGGCGGCAGCCTGACGGGCAGCGGCGGCAACGTCAAATAGCGTGCCATAGGCGTCAAAAACACAGGTGGTGATTGGCATTGCATTCTCCCTTTTTGGCCATCCTGTCATGGCCTTGGGCAGGGCGCAAAGCGCGAAGTTGTGATGAATACAATTGTAGCTCTCAAGGGTTACAATATGCCGGTGCTTTGCGTCTTTGCACCTAGGTTGCCCAGGGAGCGAGCCGACGGGTTTACTTCAAAACTGAGGTCTGTAGGGTGCGCCACTGTAATTTTGTATAACTGGAGGTCACATGACCGAGGTAAAGAACGGCGATACCGTCCGCATTCACTATACAGGCACTCTGGCTGATGGCTCTGTATTTGACAGCTCAGAAGGACGGGATCCGCTGGAGTTCACTGTTGGCTCTGGTCAGGTGATTGCGGGCATGGATGCAGGTCTGCCAGGAATGGCTGTGGGCGACAAAAAGCGGCTCGAAATTCCATCGGCGGACGCCTATGGCCCGCTGAACCCAGAGGCGCGCCAGGCGATCCCGCGCGAAGGCATTCCTGACGATATCCCGCTGGAGCTTGGCACGCAGCTGCAAATGCAAAGCCCCGAAGGCCACGTGCTGCCGGTGACCGTTGTCGAGGTCACCGAGTCCACCGTGACGCTGGATGCCAACCATCCACTGGCGGGCAAGGATCTGAACTTTGAAATCCAGCTGGTCTCGATCGGCTGATTGCCATTTGACGGCGGTTTGAAAAGGGTCAGTAGAAACACTGGCCCTTTTTCTTTGCCTTGTATTTGGGCGCGGATCTGGTTTTGCTGCACCTCAGGGGCAGTAGGAGGGCGCTTATGCAGGGGCAAGATATTATCAAGCGGATTGGGTTGGACTGGCCGATCTTTCAGGCTCCGATGGCAGGGGTCAGCACACCAGAAATGGCCGCCGCGGTGAGCGAAGCCGGGGGATTGGGTGCGCTTGGGATTGGTGCGGCCACGGTTGATACGGCCCGTGAGATGATCCAAAAAACCCGCGAGCTGACCCAGAAGCCGTTTAACATAAACGTATTTTGCCACAGGCCTGCACAGGCTGACCCGGCTTTGGAGGCTGGCTGGCTGGCCCAGATGGCGCCTTTGTTTGCTCGCTTTGATGCCTCCCCGCCCAAGAGTTTAAACGAGATCTATGCCAGCTTTTGCAGCGACAGCGCTGCGCAGCAGATGTTGTTAGCAGAAGCACCTGCGGTTGTGAGCTTTCATTTTGGCCTGCCGGATGCCGAGATCATACAGGGGTTTAAGTCCAAAGGGGTTTTCCTGATGGCCACTGCGACCTCGCTCAACGAAGCGTTGGCGATACAGGCGGCGGGTATTGATGCGGTGGTGGCCCAGGGCTGGGAGGCGGGCGGCCACCGCGGTCTTTTCGACCCGGATGCGCCGGATGCGGGGTTGAAAACCCCTGACCTGACGGCAGAGCTGGTGGCCGATCTGTCGATCCCGGTTGTTGCTGCGGGTGGCATGATGACGGGGGGCGACATTGCTGCTGCGCTGCGCTTGGGGGCCAGTGCTGCGCAGCTGGGAACCGCCTTTGTGGGATGTGACGAAAGCCAGGCTGATGGGGGCTACAGGCAGGCTTTGGCCGCTGCAACTGCGGGGCAAACGCAGATGACCGCTGCGATTTCCGGTCGTGCCGCGCGTTGTTTGAAGAACGGCTTTACCGCCTGGGCTGAAACACAAACGACCACATCAATCCCGGACTATCCAATTGCCTATGATGCTGGCAAAGCTCTGAATGCTGCGGCCAAATTGGCAGGTGAGACAGGGTTTGGCGCTCAATGGGCCGGCACCGGGGCGGCGCAGTCGCGTGCCATGGCAAGCGGAGATCTGATGGCGCTTTTGGTACAAGAGATGCAGGCAGCGCTGAGGGAGGCTTGAGCCGCTACGCTTAAGGCAACCTAGGCCCTACGCAGGCAAAAGGGCGCCTCTGAGAAGCGCCCTTTTAAAACCCATTTCTTTGATACTACAGGTGGTCTTGTTGCGGCATGCCCAGAACATGGAAGCCGCCATCGACGTGGATGATCTCCCCTGTGGTGCAGGCACCTGCATCCGAAGCCAGATAAACAGCAGTGCCACCCACGGCCTCAAGCGTTGCGTTAGACCGCATGGGGGCGTTTTGCTCGGTGTGCTTGTAGGTCTTGCGGGCGCCGCCAATGGCCGCCCCGGCCAGGGTTTTCATCGGGCCGGGAGAGATCGCATTGACACGGATGCCTTCGGGCCCAAGATCATTGGCCAGATAGCGCGTGGCGCTTTCCAGAGCGGCCTTTGCCACGCCCATGACATTGTAATTTGGCGTGACCCGGTTTGAACCGCCGTAGGTCAGCGTCAAGACGGTGCCGCCATTGTCTTTCATAAAGGGATGCGACCGGCGCGCCACCTCGATCAGCGAATAGGCCGAGATATCCATCGAGTTTTTGAAATTCGCCCGGCTGGTATCCAGAATGCGCCCGGTCAGTTCAGACTTGTCCGAATAGGCAATGGCGTGGACAACAAAATCAAAACTGTCCCAGCGGCTGCCCAATTGTTCAAAGGCCGTGTCCAGCGAGGCGTCATCGGTCACGTCAACGTCGACCATAAAGTCACTGCCGACGCTTTCAGCCAAAGGTGCCAGACGTTTGCCAAAGGCCTCTCCCTGGTAAGTAAAGGCAAGGTCCGCCCCGGCTTCGGACATCGCCTTGGCAATGCCCCAGGCGATTGAGCGTTCATTGGCAACACCCATGATCAAGCCGCGCTTGCCCGTCAAAGTTCCAGACATTATGAGTGTTATCCTTTGTACTTGCTCAAAACCATCGATCCGTTGGTGCCACCAAAGCCAAAGCTGTTGGTCATGACACAGTCGAGGCCTGCGTTTTCAACGAGCTCGGTTGCGATCTCGCCGGGCAGAATGCCCTCGGCCAGTGTGTCCACATTGATCGATGGGGTAATAAAATCTTTATCCAGCATCAATAGGCAGAAAATTGCTTCCAATGCGCCCGCCGCCCCCTGGGCGTGGCCGGTCATGGATTTGGTCGACGAGACCGGCGGGGTCTGACCTTCGCCAAAGACCCGGCGCACAGCCTCGACTTCGCCAACGTCGCCAACAGGCGTCGAGGTGCCATGGGCGTTGATGTAGCTGACCTTGCGGCCTTCTGGCAGGGTGGACAGCGCCAGACGCATGGCCCGTTCGCCGCCTTCGCCAGAGGGCGCAACCATGTCGTGGCCATCGGATGTGGCCGCATAGCCGACAACTTCGGCGTAGATCTTGGCGCCGCGTGCCAGCGCGTGGTCAAGATCTTCCAGCACGACCATGCCGCCACCGCCTGAGATGACAAAACCGTCGCGGTCCTGATCAAAGGCGCGGCTGGCCGCCTCTGGATTGTCGTTTTTCTTGGAGGACATCGCGCCCATGGCGTCAAACAGGCAGGACAGGGTCCAGTCCAGCTCTTCGCCGCCACCGGCAAACATCACGTCCTGCTTGCCCATCATGATCTGTTCTGCCGCATTGCCGATGCAGTGCAGCGAGGTCGAGCAGGCCGAGGTAATGGAATAGTTTATGCCTTTGATTTTAAAGGCTGTCGACAGGTTGGCCGAAATGGTCGAGGACATACATTTGGGCACCGCAAAGGGCCCGATGCGCTTGGTGGCTCCGGTTTTGGCAACCACCTGATGCGCCGCCAGCATGGCAGAGGTGGAGGGACCACCAGAGCCTGCGACCAGACCAGTGCGCTCATTGACGATCTGATCCTCAGAGAGGCCCGCATCGGCAATGGCCTGGCTCATGGCGATATGGGCATAGGCAGCACCTGGCCCCATAAAGCGAAGGGCGCGCTTGTCGACATGTTCCTTGATGTCGATCTTCAGCGTGCCGGCAACCTGACTGCGAAAGCCATGCTCGGTCATTTCCGGGCTGGCTACGATGCCGGATTTCCCCGCCTTCAACGAGGCGATGACTTCTTCGGTGTTGTTTCCGATGGAGGAGACGATCCCCAGACCGGTGACGACGACACGACGCATACGTGCACTCCCTTAATTGCTTATGTCTTAGTATGCATTGCGGCGGGCAGGTGCAAGATGGCTCTGATATGGGCCTCGGGTGTTTGAACGTATTCGTGAGGATTGCCCAGGGTATCGAACCCGCTGCCCGCGAGATGCGCAGCCTGTTCAAATTTTGGCCGAAATCTCTTTCAGGGCGCCCAGCTCTTGTTGTGTCAAAACGCCCATGTCAGCACGTTCCAGTGCATCTTTCGACAGGGCCGCTGCGGCCGTTTTGAATGTTTCGGGGGCCATCTCTGCGAGCGCCAGCAGGGCGTTGTGCAGTTTTAACTGGACCTCGATGACCGCAGCGCCATCGCGGGCAATAGGTCGAAAGGCCTGCTCCAGCAGTTCGGCGCTCTGCAACGGGGGCACGGTGACATTTGAATATTCAACCTTTTGTGACAGGTCAGAATACCAAGGCGCGAGTATTCTGACGAGCCGGCCGATCACGTCAATCGCAGTTCCTGGATCATTGACCGATTGTGACAGCGCCCGTGAGGCGATCTCGGACATGACGATGAGCCCGAATTTGGGGTCCTGATCAAAGCTGCGCCGTTCACCACAGGAGAATGCCGCCCTGAGCGGGGCAAGGTCGTGATCCGCATGAGTGTTGCCTGTCACCAACAGCAGTGGTGTTGCCTTATGAACAAATGTTCCTGGTAAGGCCGCGATCCAGACCTCGAGATCCAGTTCCTTTGCGCATTTGGAAATGGCTCCAATGTCAATGTGTTGGACAAAGCCGATCACATTTGAACACAGCTTATGGGCGCTGTCTGGAGGGGGCTGTTTTTGCGGTTTGCCACCCAGGCAGGGTTTTTCAATACGCCGCTGCAGCGCGGTGCTTGCTGCTGTTTCAACACGTTCTACGGTGTCTTCGATGCGCCCAAAACTTGCCAGCTGACTGATCCAGCGCAACAGCGCCACCACAACAAATGCAATCACCAGAACAGTTGTGGCAAACAACACCAGACGCCCTGCTTCGGAGTAGTAGCCCGCATTCAATGCAACAATGCCAACAAGGCTGAACAAGAAGGCCCCTAGAAACGTTGCCAGGACATTCTGTGTGGTGTGGTCTTCCTGCAGCAGGGCCGTTGCGCGCGGGGTGGCAGAACCGGCGGCTGTCGAGAAAGCCGAAACCGCGATGGACAACGAAAACGTGGTCACTGCAAGCATCGAGGTGGCCAGAATATTGAGCACCTGATCCACCGCGCCTGCGCCGATTTTTTCGCTCCAGCTAAGGGGTAATAGCTGCCCCACAAACTTTGCCAGCACCACAGAGCCGAGAGCCAGGACTGCAAAGCCGACTGTTCTAACCCATATTTTGCGCAAGTGCTGCAAAATGAGCCAGACAAATTTGATATTGAAAAGATCTGAAAGAACGCTGCGCATAGTGGCGACCCTAGTGAGAAACAAATTGGGCGTCGATGAAAATATCGAAACCATGCGGGTGGCTATGGTGCGGGGCTCTGGGATTATGGCACAGGGGCTGGGGCAACAAAAAAGAGGCCCAGGGGCCTCTTTTCATTGGATCTCTATTCGGATGGCTTATGCCTCGGAGAGAACGACCTTCATGTCTTTGACGTCATAGATCATCTCGCCATCGGCTTCGACGATGCCATCCGCCACACCCATGGTCAGGCGGCGCGTCTGGATCGCTTTTTTGAAGTCGATCTTATAGGTCAGCATCTTGCGCTCGGGGCGGACCATGCCGGTGAGTTTGACCTCGCCCACACCAACCGCCATGCCGCGCCCCTGCCAGCCGCGCCAGCCGAGGTTAAAACCGGTGAGCTGCCACAGCCCATCCAGGCCCAGACAGCCGGGCATGATTGGGTTGCCGGGGAAATGGCACTCAAAGAACCACAGGTCCGGGTTGATATCGAATTCTGCAATGATATGGCCCTTACCATGGGCGCCGCCATCGGCGCTGACCTCGGTAATGCGGTCCATCATCAACATTGGTGGCGCTGGAAGCTGGGCATTGCCTGGGCCAAACAGCTCTCCGCGGGAACATTTCAACAGATCGTCTTTGTCAAAGCTGCTGGGGTAATCGGCCATGCTGGCGCGTCTCCTGCCTGAGGTGTTTCATGTGTTTTTCCTCATGTAGCACCCGGCTCAAGGGTCCTGCAAGAGCAGTGAACAATGCCGAGCACGGGGAGGGGGCACAGGTCGTTTGCCGTGCCGTTCACCGCAAGTGGGGATTCTGTTTGAAAAATGCAATTCATTCGCAGTATAAACACCAATAGCAACGCGATGCAGGATCCGCACATGACGCCAAACACCGAAGAAGTGGCAACACACTGGCTGGTTGACGCCGGTCTGCGCCCGACCCGCCAACGGCTTGCCCTGGCGGAGCTTTTGGTGGGCGATGGCAAACATCGTCATGTCACCGCCGAAAGCCTGTTTGACGCCGCCAAATCCAAAGGCACCGCCGTTTCACTGGCCACGGTCTACAATACGCTGCGTGCTTTTTGTGACGCAGGCGTGTTGCAGGAAATCACTGTGGATGGGTCAAAAAGCTATTTTGACACCAATACCCATGATCACCCGCATTATTTTTGGGAGGACGGCAACCGGGTTACCGATGCGCCCTCTGATCAATTGGTGATTCAACGCCTGCCCGACGCACCTGAGGGTATGGAAATCGCCTCGGTTGATGTGGTCATTCGTCTGCGGAAGGTCTGAGGCCAGCTGCTGCGGGTTTGGGATTCTGGGGGCTCAGGGTCTTTGACAGGATGTCCATCGCCTGCGCCACGGCCGAATCAGGTTTTGGCGCACCGTGGGTGGTGATAATCACTGGCTCCAGGGCGCAGCTGTCGCGGATCGGGAGATTCACCAGCGCTTTGCCATCGTAGCTTTGGCGGATAGGTGGCGCGCTATAGCTGATGCCGATCCCCTCTGCGTTGGCGGCGAGGCTGCGCAGCACCTCCAAAGACGCCGCACGATGCGAGATGCGCGGTGTTAGCCCCAGGCTTTTGAACAGTGCCAGCATATGTTGCACCGACACGCCCTCCTGCGAGAGCACCAGAGGTTCGCGGGCCAGTTGCGCCAGGGAGAGGCTGTCGTGTTGCGCCAGGTCATGGTCGGGCGGCACCAAGGCCTGGGGGGGGCGATTGTCGATCACCAGCCGTGTGAAACCTGCATCCAACCCCAGATCATAGGTCACCGCCAGGTCGATTTCCCCCTGCAGAAGGCCTGCAATGATCTGTGCAAACCCCAGAGTTCTGGTTGTCACGGTGAGGTCAGGCAAGGCCGCGCGCAGGTGGCGCAGAGCGGGGGCCAGTACAAAGGGGGCCAGATCGGAAAAACAGCCTATGACCAAGCTTTGCACCACAGGGCTGCTGCCGTTCTGAGTCTCAAGCCGGGCGGCCTGGTCCAACAGGTGTTGGGCCGCTTTGGCAAAGTCACGCCCCTGAGGGGTGAGCGACAAAGGCGTGCCTCGCCGCCGCACAAACAGGGGGTGGCCCAGGTGGTCTTCGATCCGCGCCAGGGCGGTAGAGAGGGCGGGCTGACTGACATTGAGGGCCTGTGCAGCCGCAGACAGGCTGCCGTGCTGGGCAACGGCGCAGGTGTATTCGTAGTGGCGCAGAGTTAAATACAGCATGTGGTTATAACTAGGTTAGAAATATATTATTTGAAACTAATTTATTCAGGCGGCATGGTCGGCGCAGCAAAAATACTTCTTTTCCGCCCACCGCCAAGCTGGAGCCCGTCAGTCTGCCCGTCTGTCAGGCTGTCGCAAGCGGGCCGGTGTGGTGGTACAATCAGGACGGAGATCCCTATGGTGCACCCTCTCATCACGCAAACCCATATTGACGATTTTCAGCGCGACGGCGCGGTGTTGATCAAGGGGCTGTTCAAGGGGCAGGTCGACCAGCTGCGCCGCGGCATTGCCCAAAACATGGCGCAGCCCGGTCCCTATGCGTCAAACAACGAGAAGGCGGGCCAGACCGGGCGCTTTTTTGATGATTATTGCAATTGGCCCCGCATTTCGGATTTTGAGGCGGCAATCAAATCCTCACCGGTAGCGGAGGTTGCCGCTGACCTGATGCGCTCTGACCGGGTGCAGATGTTCCATGATCATGTCTTGGTGAAAGAACCGGGGACCTCGATGGCGACTCCCTGGCATCAGGATGGTCCCTACTATTTTGTAGAAGGTCGCCAGACCATCAGCTTTTGGTCGCCGCTGGACCCGGTGACAGAGGCTGCCCTGCGCTGTGTTGCGGGCTCTCACAGGTGGGAAAAGGAAGTGCTACCAACCCGTTGGGTTTCACAGGAGGGGTTCTTTGCCGACGAAGGGCAGTACATGGCGGTGCCTGATCCCGAGGCTGAGGGCATGATCATTCTAGAGTGGGACATGGAGCCCGGGGATGCTGTGGCCTTTGATTTCAAAACCCTGCATGGGGCCCGTGCCAATACCAGCCAGAGCCGCCGACGGGCCTTCTCATTGCGGCTGGTGGGGGAGGACGCACGTTATGTCGAACGCCCCGGACCGACCTCGCCGCCCTATCCGGGACACGACATGCAGCCGGGGCAACGGCTGCGGGAGGATTGGTTTCCGGTGTTGCTGCAGCGTTAGGGGCAGCACGGTGAGGGGAGGGGGCCCTGCCTCCTCTTGCGCCGGATGGGGCTTTCACGCCTGAGATCCTGTTGGTCAGGTGAAATGGCAGGTGGCGCCAGGGTTGGGTTTGGAGGTTAGAACCATTGTCCTGGTTCCATCAGGCCAAGGTCCAGCAGTTGCCGGGAGTGCCACTCAAAGGGAGTGGAGTTGTGCCATTTGAAACTGTCGATGGCAAAATCCGATCCGGGGTTGCGTTTAAGCGCTTTTGCGGTGCGAAAGGAGCAGATGGCAGCGGTTAGATTGTGGTGCCAGGGGCAGGCGTAGGTGTTGTATTCCTGATTATTGAAGGTGTGATTGTCTTGCAGTTCCAGGCCTTCTTTGACCTGGAACAGGGAAATCCTGTCGATCTTGCGGCTGGTCCAGGGGATATGCTCCTCATGGCGCCAGCGCACGCCGCCAAAGAAGTCCAGCTGCCTTTCGCGTGGCTCTTGGGTGGCATCATCCCAGCGGGCCTGGGCGTAGTAGCCTGACTTGTCGAGAAAGGCGGTTTCCAGGGACACGGCGTTGGGATGTTTTTGCAAATCGCCAGCATAGAGATCTATCACATAGCTCAGCATTGCCGAGCGCCGCTCTTCGCTGTGGAACGTCAGCATCTCTGCCACTGTTCTGGTCTCGCAAAACGGGAAGAACAGGAATTCAGCATTGTAGCAGTAATAGAGCCAGCACCCCGGTTGCGCTGCCTTGATAATCTGGTTTACCGCCCCGAACACGTTCTCAGGGGCGCTGCAATCAAAGGGAACGCGGTGGACTTTGGATTTGATGTCACGCGGCAGATCAAAGGCATCTGGCATCAGGGCAACAACGGCTTTGAAGCCGGATTGCAAATGATGGCGCAGGGTTGTGGCCACCTCGATATCGTCCTCGACAAAGATCAGCGCGACGGGGCCTTTGACCAGTAGGGCCTTTTGTTGTTTGAGAAAATCTTCCAGCGAAGAATACATCATGCTCTTGTGTCTCTGACCTTTTGCTGCCCTTCTGGCAATTGCCCTTAAAATCGGGTAATCCCGCCTGCATTGCAAGCCGCGAGATTTGCCGTTATGGCAGGCCGTTGTTCCCGATCCCTGCTGGAAGGCACCACAGATATGACCGCGCCCAAGAAGCTGTTTATCAAGACCTATGGCTGTCAGATGAATGTCTATGATAGCGAACGGATGGCAGAAGCTCTGGGCACAAAGGGCTACGTTTCAACAGATTCAGCTCAAGAAGCAGACATGATCTTGCTGAACACCTGTCATATCCGTGAAAAAGCCGCTGAAAAGGTTTATTCTGAACTGGGTCGGCTGAAGGTCCACAAAACCAAAAATCCGGACCTAAAAATCGGCGTGGCAGGGTGTGTTGCACAAGCCGAGGGGGCCGAGATCATGCGGCGCCAGCCTGCGGTTGACCTAGTCGTAGGACCTCAGTCT
>CAJQNB010000052.1 GCA_905479575.1 uncultured Pseudophaeobacter sp. | reverse complement strand
GCGTTGGCGCCCGTACAAGCCCTCGCAGAAACCCATACAGAAATCTTCTTCGCCGCAGGCACGCACCCGATGTCCGTTGCCGACGAACCTCTTGTCACGCTTGACGATCTCCTCGCAGTCGCCGCCCACCCTAAATGCGTGGGCATCGGCGAAACCGGGCTCGACTATCACTACACGGCCGAAAGCGCCGACATTCAGCAGCAGTCTCTGCGCACCCATATTGCCGCAGCCCGCGACACCAAACTGCCGCTGATCATTCACGCCCGTGCCGCGGATGACGACATGGCGCGGATCCTGCGCGAAGAGATGCAAAACGGCGCCTTCAGTTGCGTGATGCACTGTTTCTCCTCCTCGGTTGAGCTGGGTCGCGCGGCGCTGGATCTTGGCTTTTACCTGTCGATGTCAGGCATTGCCGCCTTCCCCAAAAGCCAGGATCTGCGCGATATCTTTGCCACCGCGCCGCTGGACCGCATCCTGGTGGAAACCGATGCCCCCTATTTGGCACCCCCGCCCCATCGCGGCAAACGCAACGAACCTGCCTATTCTGCCCTTACGGCGCAAATCGGGGCCAAGGTCTTTGACCTGGACTACGCAGATTTTGCCGCCCAGACCCAGGCCAATTTCGACCGCCTGTTCTGGAAAGCTGGCCGCTATGAGGCCGCTGCCTGATGGCTGAGCTGCGCTATACAATTCTGGGCTGCGGCTCTTCCGGTGGGGTGCCGCGCCTGGGCGGGCACTGGGGCGACTGTGATCCTGACAATCCACGCAACCGGCGCCGCCGCTGCTCCATGCTGGTGGAACGTGACGGGCCGGATGGCACCACCTCGGTGCTGATCGATACCTCACCTGACATGCGCAGCCAGTTGCTGGATGCCGAGGTAGGGCGGTTGGACGCGGTGGTCTATACCCATTCTCATGCGGATCATGTGCACGGTATGGATGACCTGCGCATGATCGTGTTCAACATGCGTGCGCGGATCCCCGTCTATGCCGATGGCGACACCCAGAATGCGCTGCTGTCGCGCTTTGGCTATGCCTTTGTGCAGCCCGAAGGCTCCCCCTATCCGCCGATCCTGGATCTGCGGACCATTGATGGCGCCTTTACCATTGATGGCCCCGGCGGCGAGATCCCTTTCCTGCCGTTTGAGGTCAATCACGGGGCCATGGATGCGCTTGGGTTCCGCATTGGCAATCTCGCCTATCTGCCGGATGTGGCCGAAATTTCCGAGGATGTCACTGGAGCGCTGGAGGGGCTGGAATACTGGGTCCTGGATTCCCTGCGCCGCAGCCCTCATCCAACTCATTTCAGCCTTGATCAGGCCTTGGCCTGGATCGAGCGGATGCAGCCCAAACGCGCGGTGCTGACCAATATGCACATTGATCTCGACTATGCCACGGTAAAGGCCGAGACCGCCGATCACATCACCCCGGCCTATGACGGCATGGTCATTCGCTGCGCGCTGTAAGGCCGCTATGATCTGGGCGGCTGTGTCGCCCACCACAGTGGCAAGGCGCGCCAGTATCAAGGCCCAAGGCGTTTGCCGCAAAGGAGATCCCGCGATGTTGCAAAGTCTGATTGATGTCATCCTACCTGTCTTTCTGGTCGTGACAGCAGGCTATGTGGCAACGCTAAAAGGCGTTTTCTCTGCCTCCCATGTTGATGGCTTGATGAAGTTCACCCAGGGCTTTGCCATCCCCTGCTTGCTATTTCATGCCATGGCAAATCTGGACCTCTCCGACAGTTTTGACCCCAAGCTGCTCATCAGCTTTTATACCGGAGCCGCAACCTGTTTTGGCATCGGCCTAACCGGCGCCCGCCTGCTGTTCAAACGGGACTGGGAAGACTGCGTCGCCATCGGGTTTTGCTGCCTGTTCTCCAACTCGGTTCTTTTGGGCCTGCCCATTACCGAACGCGCCTTTGGACCAGAAAACCTGACCGGCAACTATGCGATCATCGCCTTTCACTCCCCCTTTTGCTACGGTCTGGGCATCACCGCGATGGAGGTGGTGCGCAACCGCGGGGCCGGCGGGATCAAGACCGTCTCCTCTGTGCTGACGGCGATGTTCAAAAACGTGCTGATCCTTGCCATCGCGCTTGGCTTTGCTTTCAACCTTGCAGGGCTGACGATCCCCTCAGCTGTGGATGAAGCCCTGCAACTGGTCATTCGCGCCGCTCTGCCTACAGCGCTGTTTGCCCTCGGCGGCGTGCTGGTTCAGTACCGCCCCGAAGGCGATCTGCGCACCATTGGCTTTGTCTGCCTCACCGCCCTGATGGTACATCCCAGCATTGTCTGGCTGCTGGGGGGCACACTGGGGTTGAAGCAGGATCTGTTCCGCTCTGGCGTGCTGAATGCGGCCATGGCACCGGGATTCAACGCCTATATCTTTGCCAATATGTACGGGCGCGCCAAACGGGTGGCCGCCTCGTCAGTACTGATTGCCACTGCGGCTTCGGTGCTGACGGTCTGGTTCTGGCTGCTGGTGCTCAACTGACGCCCTCGCACTAGCCAGGCGCTACCAGCGTGGATCATCCAGCTCCAGATCATAGCGACGCGGCATCAGCCCGGCCTGAAACCAGGTAACAAAGCTGTGGATGGAAAACACTGGCAGGCCCGTCACCCGGCGCAGATCACGGGCATAGGGCACCATATTGGTGCATTCCAAAACGATGGCGCCCAAATCAGGATTGTCCGCCACCAGCGCCCGCGCCCCGTCAATCATGTCCAGTCGGCAGGCCTCAAAGTCGATCGCCGCAGCATCCCCCAAAATATCACCGGTAAAGCAGCGCAGCCCATCGGTGCCGCCAACCGGTGTATCCTCTGGCGCACCAGCGGCGCGCAGATGGGCCGGGGTCAGCGTCTCCTTGGAAATGGTCAACACGCCAACCCGCTTACCTGTGGGCAGCAGCGCCTGCACCATCGGCACCTGCATCAGCGAAGACGTCGCCACCGGCACGCCCAGCGCCGCCTTCACCTGATCCTGAATCAGCGCCAGAAAACCACAGTTGGTGGTAATGCCATCGCAGCCCATCGCAACCAAATCCCGCCCTGCCTCGATAAACAAATCCACCAGTTGGGTCGGATCATTGCGCACCACCAGATCCGGAGTAGCCCCGCGCACCACCCGGTAATGCACCGGGAAATCCCAGGTCAGGGCATTGCCCATATCGCCGTGAATACGGGGGAACTGCGTCTCCAGCATCAGGATCCCCACCGCGGCCCCATAGACCGTCTTGCCACCCTGTTCCATCCCGCCTCCTTTTGCCTAGTGCCAACCCGCACCCAGTGTTTAGCGTCCTATGTTTAGCGTCCAGTGCCTAGTCTTCGTCCGGCACGTAAAGCTGCGAAAAGGCGATGCGCACCGCCTCGGTTGCCTCTTCCCGGCGCTTTTCAATATGCCCGCGCAACGCATTGGTCGCGGCATCAACATCCCGCGCGGCCAGCCCCTGTAGCACCTGCCGATGGGCCGAAACATCGCCCGGCGCCCGGCCCTCGGCCTGATCGCGCATCCGCTTTAGATCAATCAGGCGAATATAACGGATCCGTCCGTTGAGGTTCTTCAACATCCGTTGCAGCTCACGATTGCCGGACAATTGCACCAGGCGGCTATGAAACCCCTCGTCCAATGCCAGTAGCTCTTCCAGTTCGGTGGCGCTTTCATAGTCCGGCTCCATCCGGTCCAGATAATCGGAAAACGCGGCAATATCCGGCTCCGGCGCCCGCAGGCACGCAATCCGCAGAGCTTCACATTCGATCGCCACACGCGCCTCATAGAGATCAAGGATATAGCCCGGCGTCAGCGGGCGGCAAAAGAAGCCCCGGTTGATCTGAAAGGTCAAAAATCCCTCGGCCACCAGGCGGTTCAGCGCCTCCCGCAGCGGTGTGCGACTGGCCCCCAGCACCTCAGACAGGGCGCTTTCATTGATCCGCTGGTCAGGCTTAAAGGCAAAATCCGCTGCCATCCGGCGCAGCGCCTCATAGACCCGGTCAACATTGCTTTCCCGTTTCGCCATCTTGCTCCGCTCACATCCTGGGCTTGCTGCAGTTTCCTGCTGAATTGTCGCCACGCTAGAGCAGGGTTGACTTAGTCGCAATAATGAATTCCAAACTGTATACATTTCTGAACACAAAATTGATTCCGCAGACTGTGCGGAAGAACGACACCCGGCTCCGGTGGAGCCCCCACAATGACCAAAACAGATTGATCACAACCCGGAGAGTAAAATGAGCAATGCGATGAACGGCGCTGAGGCCATGGTGCGGATGCTGGAAGCCCATGGCGTGCAACATATCTTTGGCCTTTGCGGCGACACCACCCTGCCCTTTTACGACGCCATGCGTGAGCTGGATCACGGCATGACCCATGTGCTGACTCGGGATGAACGCAGCGCCACCTATATGGCCGATGGCTATTCCCGCGTCACCGGCCGCCCCGGTGTGGCCGAGGGCCCCTCGGGCGGCGGCGCCACCTATCTCCTGCCCGGCCTCATTGAAGCCACCGAAAGCTCCTACGCGGTTCTGGGCATCACCACCGATATCTCGGTTGCCTCCTATGGGAAATACCCGCTGACAGAGGTCGACCAGGACGCCCTGATGCGGCCACTGACCAAGTGGAACACGGTGATCAAGCAGTCGCAGCATATCCCCCGGATGGTACGCACCGCCTTCAAGGCGATGACCACTGGCCGCTCGGGTGCAGTGCACCTTGGCCTGCCATATGACGTGCAATATGATGCGGTTGACCCCAGTGATATCTGGGCAGACCCAAAACACCAAAGCTATCCCGCCTACCCGCAGGCGCCCGAACCCGGCGCGGCAGAGGCCGCGATTGATGCGATACTGTCGGCAAAATCGCCGCTGATCATCTGTGGCGGCGGCATCGTGATTGTCGGCGCCATGTCGGAGCTCTCCCGCCTTGCCACCCGGCTTGATATTCCGGTCGCTACCTCGATCTCAGGTCAGGGGTCTTTGGCTGAAATCCATGCCAACTGCCTGGGGGTTGTGGGGTCAAACGGCGGCACAGATGAAACCTGGGAGATGATGGAGGCGGCGGATCTGGTGGTGTTTATGGGCTGTCGTGCGGGCTCTACCACCTCCTCGCGCTGGGAGGCTCCGGCGCCCGGCACCCGCATCGTGCATTTTGACAATGACCCGATGGTGATTGGAGCCAACTACCGTACCGAGGTGGGCGTGGTGGGTGATCTTCGGCTTTCGCTGGCCGCCGTCAACGCGGTGCTGGATCGCCGCACACAGGGCGCCGATGGCTTTGGCGGTGCAGCTGCCATCGCGCAGATCAAAGCGCGCAAGTTTGCGAAGTTTCATCACCTGGCGCAAAGCACAGAGGCGCCAATCCGACCTGAGCGCGTGGTTGATGCGTTGATGAAGGTGCTGCCGCCGGATGCCACCGTGGTCTCGGACCCCGGCACCAGTTGTCCCTATGTCTCGGCCTATTATCAATTACAGAAACCCGGGCGCTATTTCATCACCAACCGGGCGCATGGCGCCCTTGGTTACGCGCTTTCAGCTTCCTTGGGGGCTTGGTTCGGGCGGCCCGCATCAAAAACCGTGGCCCTGATGGGAGACGGCTCCTTTGGGTTTACCGTGGGGGAGCTGGAAACCGTCTGCCGCGCCCGCGCGCCTATCACCTTTGTGGTGTTCTCCAATGCAAATTTCGGCTGGATCAAGGCCAGCCAATTTGCGGACAAGGGCGCGCGGTACTACAACGTCGACTTCAACCGCACCGACCACGCCGCCATCGCTGCCGCCTATGGTGTCAAAAGCTGGCGTGTGGAGAACCCCGAAGACCTTGAACGGGTGATGCGCGAGGCGGTTGATCACGACGGCCCCACCTTGGTGGATGTGGTCTGTCAGGCGCTGGAAGACAGCAACGCCCCGGTACGGCGCTGGATGGGGTGAGGCCCGTCTCGGAAAGGCTCTGGGAGAGCCTTTCAGGGCCGAACGGGCGGAGTCCTGGAGGCAACTCCGAACGGCCAGAGTCCTCCGTGCCTAACAAAAACGATAGCTGTTACCGGCTCCAGCGCCCCTTTCCAGAGACGCGAGGCGCGGCATGGAACTCCGTTCCCCACTCCCCCGGTTGCAGGCACCAACCGCGCCGCGCCTGTGGCGCGGCGCCGGGCCCAAGGGGAGAGAGGTCATCTTTGATGGCCTTGATCTGCGCGGGAGCCCCCCTTGCCTGAACGCCGTCAGTCAATGCAATAGGGGTGCAGCTCAGACTGCAACAGCGCCAGAAACTCCTGTCCAATCGCAGACAGCGGCCGGGTGGCAGAGGTGATCACGGCCATCTCCATCAGGATCTGCGGGCGAAAGCGACGGGACACAAAGCCCCCCTCCCTGTCAAAATCCAACACAAAGGGGTCCAACAGGGCCACGCCCATGCCCTCTTTGACAAAGCTCAGCAAGTTTTTGAACAGCTGCGCATGAACCCGCGTCTTCAGCGGCACCCCCGCCTGCACAAAAGCCTCGCGGAGCCGCCGGTGGGTGATGTGATCAGGCCCCATGACCAGAAAAGGCGCCCCTTCCAGCAGCGCCGGCGTCAAAACCTCATGCTGCGCCAGCGGACTGCCTGCGGGAAGCGCCACAGATGTCTCCACCCGGATCGGATGGGCCACCAGCCCATCATGCAGCAGCGGCGTTTCGCAGATGCCGATTTCAAACAGACCAGAGATCACCCATTCCTGCACCTTGGACGAATACTGCGACTGGAAAGAGATCGACATATCAGGCCGGTCACGGGCGAATTCGGCAATCAATCTGGGCATAAACCCAAAGGACATGGAATGCTGCGAGGCCACCTGCAGCTGCCCGGCCTGCTTATTCTGCAGATCAATCACCGCCTGGGTCACGTGATCAAAACCGCGCACCACCGTATCAATCTCACGAAACAACAGATTGGCTTCTGGCGTCGCCCGCAACCGGCCGCGATCGCGCTCAAACAGTTTGAACCGCGTCTGCCGCTCCAACTGATGTAACAGGTTCGAAACAGCAGGCTGGGAGATCCCCAAAATTGCGGCGGCCCCGGTCACGGTGCCGGTCTCAATCACCGAATGAAAGGCCTGCAACTGTCTAAAACGTAAGTTCATGCCATCATATATCATTTATTCTTATGGAGTGCATCGATAATTATATTTGAAATGATGTGGCTGACTGGGCATGGTCAGCAAAAGGTCGGGGGCCATTTCAAAGTCCCTTAGCCGCTCCTGTGGCGCTCAATAGGACACAAAGCATCATCACATGAAAACAGAACACATCATCATTGTTGGCGCCGGTATTGTGGGCGCCGCCTCGGCGCTCTGGCTGAAACGTGCCGGACATGAGGTCACCCTGATTGACAAAGGTGCCCCCGGCATGGGCGCCTCCTATGGCAATGGCTGCCTGCTGGCCAGCTGCGCCATGGTGCCGGTGACCACCCCCGGTTTGATCCCCAAGGGGCCCAAGTACCTGTTAGACCCAAAGTTTCCGCTGTTCATGCGGTGGGGCTATACCCCCAAGCTGCTGCCCTGGCTGATGAAGTACCTGTCACACGCCAATGACAGCGATACCCGCCGCATTGCAAAATCTCTTACCCATATTGTCGGCGACAGCGTCGAACAGCATCAAGCCCTGACCGCCGGTACCCCGGCGGCGAAATGGATCAAAGAGACGGATTACAACTTTGCCTACAAGGATCGCGCCGCCTTTGAGCAGGACGCCTATGTCTGGGAACTGCGCCGCGAGGCCGGGTTCATCCCAGACATCATCGAGGGCGCGGCGGTTCAGGAACACGAGCCGATCCTGGGCAAGAACACCTCTCTGTTGGCAGTGAACAAAAACCATGGCTTTATCCTGAACCCCGCCAACTACGTCAAAGACCTGGTCAAACTCCTGGTCGAGATGGGTGGCACGTTCATCCAGGCGGAAGTGAAGGATTTCGATCTCAGCGGTGGCCGGATTTCAGCGGTGGAGACCGATCAAGGGCGCCTTGACTGTGACAAGGCGGTGATCTCTGCCGGGATCTGGTCCAAACCCCTGATGCAGAAGCTCGGCCTCAAGGTGCCGATGGAGGCGGAACGGGGCTACCATATTTTGTTCAAATCCCCCAGCATAACCCCCCGTTATCCGATGATGGTTGCGGCCGGCAAATTTGTCGCTACCCCGATGGATCAAGGCCTGCGCTGCGCCGGGGTTGTGGAATTTGGTGGCTTGAATGAGACCCCCTCTAAGGCACCCCTGGCCCTTTTGCGGCGCACTGTGGCAGAGACGTTCCCGCAGATGCAGGCCGTTGAAGAGGAAGAATGGCTCGGCTTTCGACCCGCGCCAACTGACAGCCTGCCGCTGATTGGTGAGGTCGCGACCTCCGGCGTGTTCACCGCCTTTGGCCACCAGCATATTGGCCTCACCGGCGGCGCAAAAACCGGGCGTATGGTGGCCGATCTGATTTCCGGCCGCCCCATCAACCTTGACATGCGCCCCTTTGCGCCGGATCGTTTTGCCTAACGATTGCGTCACAGACCACTCACGAACAAGCCGATACCCACAACAAGTCGGCAAGACCAAGCTGGGAAACAGCACATACCAACCTCCAGGGAGACTACCATGACGTCTAAAATCTCTACCAAAATGGCTTTTGCAGCCTCTGCGCTGGCGCTTGCGGCCTCAGGCGCTGCTGCGGAAAGCTGGGATATGCCGATGGCCTATTCCGCAACCAACTTCCACTCTGAAATGGGTGTTGTTTTTGCCGATAAGGTGCGTGACTACACTGGCGGCGATATCGACATTACCGTGCATCCTGGCGGGTCCCTGTTTAAGGGCGGCGAAATCAAGCGCGCTGTGCAGACCGGCCAAGCCCCCATTGGGGAACGCTTCATGTCCGCCCATGCCAATGAGGCGCCGCTGCTGGGCTGGGACAACCTGCCCTTTGTTGCCACCACCTATGCGGACAATGAAAAACTGTGGCACGCCGCCAAAGATAAGGTGAACGCCCAGCTCTCGGACCTCAACCTGGTGGCGCTCTATACCTGCCCATGGCCGGGTCAGGGGTTCTATTTCAACAAGGAAGTGACCTCCTCCAGCGACACCCAGGGCATCAAGTTCCGCAGTTATAACACAGCCACAGCCACCTTCGCCGAAAAGCTTGGCATGATCCCAGTGCAGGTAGAAGCCGCCGAGCTGAGCCAGGCACTGGCCACCGGTGTGGCCGAGGCCTTTATCTCGTCCGGCTCGACCGGCTATGACCGCAAGGTCTGGGAAAACCTGAGCCATTATTACAAGGTCAACGCCTGGTTGCCGCGCAACTATGTCATGGTCAACAAACAGATCTGGGAAGGCCTGAGCGCCGAAACCCAGGGCCAGGTGCAAAAGGCTGCCGATGAGACCGGGGCTGCCTGCTCTGCCAAATCCGAAGAACTGGCCAACTGGTACTTTGAACAGCTGTCAGACAATGGCATGACCGTGACCGACGCAGGCCCGGAATTCCTGGGTGAGCTGCAGGAAATCGGCGCCAAGATGACCGCTGACTGGTTGGCATCTGCCGGTGATGATGGTCAGGCCATCCTGGACGCCTATAACGCGAACTAAGGCCAACATCTCTCACCTGACGGCTCCTGCTCTACCAGCGAGGGGCCGTCTTTTTTGACTGCACTTTGGGGGATGGGCATGCGTGACTGGCAACCGTTTCTGGGCCTGCCGCTCTGGGTTTGGCTTTTTGTTATTCCAACTCTTCTGGCACTGGCCTGTCTGACTGCTCCGTCTCGGATGGGGCGGGCCCTGCGGCCACTGCAGGCGCTACTGGATCGACTGTATCTATGGTCTGGCGTGCTCGCCGCGATCTGTATGGTCACGATCCTTTTGCTTATCGTGGCGCAAATGGTGGCCCGCTGGAGCAGCCTGACCTTCCCAGGTTCCACCGAATATGCAGGCTATGCCATGGCAGCGACCTCCTTTTTTGCTTTGGCCCATGCGCTGACCCGTGGCGCCCATATCCGGGTGTCGATCTTTCTCAACACCGGGCATCACTTTGGCCTGTGGCTGGATGCGGTCGCCATGTGGATCGCGGCCATTACCGCCACTTATTTTGCCCGCTTTGCCATCAAGACCAACATTATGTCGGAGATGCTGAATGACCGCACCCAGGGGCAGGACTTTACCCCGGAGTGGCTGATCTCCGCCTTGAAGATGTTTGTTACCGCGCCGTCCCAATGGGGCAAGCTATGGGCTGAAACCGGCGGTGACTGGGTCTATACCCCAGTCTGGCTGCCGCAACTGCCCATGTCGATTGGCACCGTGCTGCTGGCGCTGGCGCTTTGGGACTATCTGTGTCGTCTGCTGATCACCCGTCGGGCCAGCATCACTTCGGAGGCCGTGGAATAATGGGCGAGATCTACACAACCCTTATCTTTGTATTTGTTCTCTTTGCTCTGCTGGGCAGTTCCGTCTGGATTGGTCTGGCGCTGATGGGAGTCGCCTGGTTTGGCATGGAGCTGTTCACCACCCGCCCCGCCGGGGACGCGATGATCACCACCATCTGGACCGGGGCCTCCAGCTGGACCCTGACGGCGCTGCCGCTGTTCATCTGGATGGGAGAGATCCTCTATCGGACCCGCCTGTCACAGGACATGTTTCGCGGCCTCGCCCCCTGGATGCGCTGGCTGCCTGGTGGGCTGCTACACACCAATATTGCCGGCTGCACCATCTTTGCCGCCGTGTCCGGCTCCTCCGCAGCGACGCTGACAACCGTCGGCAAGATGTCGATCCCGGAGCTGCGCAAACGGGGCTACCCGGAATACATGATCGTCGGCACCCTGGCTGGCGCTGCCACGCTGGGGCTGATGATCCCGCCCTCGCTGACGTTGATCGTCTATGGCGTGTCGATCAATGAATCCATTACCAAGCTGTTCATGGCCGGTATTTTCCCCGGCCTGGTGCTGGCCAGTCTGTTCATGGCCTATATCATCGGCTGGCATTTCTTTGCCAAGGACCAGCGACCCAAACCAGAACCCGCCATGTCCTTTGGCCAGATGCTGGCCGAGAGCCGTTTTCTGATTCCGGTGCTGATGTTGGTTACTGCGGTGATCGGCTCGATGTACCTCGGCCTTGCCACCGCCACCGAGGCGGCTGCTGTCGGGGTGCTTGGTGCGCTGACACTGGCGCTGTTTCAGGGCTCGCTGAGCTGGAGCACCTTTGCTGAATCTCTGATGGGGGCCACCCGGACCTCTGCCATGATTGCGCTGATCCTGATGGGAGCATCGTTCCTGTCGCTGGCCATGGGCTTTACCGGGTTGCCCCGGGCGCTGGCGGCCTGGATTGATCAGATGAACCTGTCTCCGCTGGTGCTGATTGTGGCGCTCACGCTGTTCTATGTGGTGCTTGGCATGTTCTTGGATGGGATTTCCTCTGTGGTACTGACCATGGCCATCGTTGAGCCCATGATCCGCCAGGCCGGTATTGATGTGATCTGGTTTGGCATCTTCATCGTGGTGGTAGTTGAAATGGCGCAGGTGACGCCGCCAATTGGCTTCAATCTGTTTGTACTGCAAAGCATGACCCGCCACGAGATCTCTTATATTGCCAAGACCGCGATCCCCATGGTTGGCCTGATGCTGATCATGGTGGTGATCCTGGTCGCCTGGCCCGAGCTGGCAACCTGGCTGCCCAACAATCTGCGCAGCGGACCATCTGGCGGATAGCAAAATGATAGACCTGTTGACCATTGTCGCCCGCTATGGGCGGGCGGCCATGGTGTTTGGGTTGCTGGCAGGGTTTGCCTTGCCCCAGCTGGCCGCAACGCTCAAACCCTGGCTGCCCGAGCTGGTGGCCGGGCTGTTGTTTTTAAACGGTTTTCGCATCGGCGCATCACGCGCCTTGGCAGGGCTGCGCGAAGGTATCTCCAGCCTCAAGACCGTTGTAGTGTTGCAAATGATCCTGCCAGTTGTGGCGCTGCTTTGTTTTGCCGGACTGGGGCTGCTGGCCACGCCGCTGGCCATTGCCGTGATCCTGATGCTGGCTGCCCCCTCCCTCACCGGAAGCCCCAATATCACACAGCTGATGGGTCATGCCCCGGAGCCCGCCTTTCGGCTGATGATCCTTGGCACCGCCCTGATGCCCTTGACTGTGTTGCCAGTGCTGTTGCTGCTGCCCGAGCTCGGCGATGCCCAAACCGTCCTGCTGGCGGCGCTGCGTTTGAGTGGCACGATCGCCCTGACAGTCGGGCTGGCATTTACCTGTCGCCACTTGCTTGCCCGCGATCTGAAAGAGCGCATGGCCAGCGCGGTGGATGGGCTAACAATTGTGGCACTGGTGGTGATCGTGATTGGCCTGATGGCAGCGCTCGGTCCTGCCTTCCACAGCGCCCCCTGGCCTGTGGCGCAATGGATGCTGCTGGCCCTGGGCCTCAACTTTGGCCTGCAATACGTCTGCTTTCGCTGGCTTATGTGGCGGGGAGGTCGCAGGATCGCGGTGCCCACCTCTGTGGTGGCCGGAAACAGAAACTTTGCGCTGTTTCTGATCGCCCTGCCCGCCAGCACCACCGAACCGCTCCTGATCTTTCTCGGCTGCTACCAGGTTCCGATGTATCTAACCGCAGTGGTGATGCGACCAATCTACGCAAAGGCCCTGAACCCGCCCCCGTGACAGAGCCAGAACAGGCCCATGGTCCTCCACCATTACCCAGGGAAGATGCGCGCCATCTCGGCGTCGAACTTTGCCCAGCTGAGCACCGCCCGATTGCCTGCCAGCCCGTGATAATAGGATTTGCCACTAGAGGTCGGCAACCCAGCCCAGATCTTTGATAAATTATGCATGAAATCCTTGCGGCTCATGTCATTGGCCATCATTGCGCTCAAGCCCGCTTCTTCGAGCAGCTGATGCGCCAGACGGTCCTGTAGTTTTGGCGAAAACACATCGCCACGTTTGGCGCCCACATGATTGGCAAGACGTTTCAGGGTGGCGGGAATGAACTGATAGCGACCAATGGCGTGCTGTTGCCCCGGCGTTCGGGCGATCCAATCGTAGATCTCTCCCAGGGTCATTGCGGTTGGGCGTTTGCGGGGTTTGACAGTGGCGGCATGTTGCACCGCATCATACTGCGCCCCTCCGGCCTCGGCGCTGGCGATCAGCTGCATCAGCTTTGCCACCGCCCCTTTGGCCACGCCCCGCGGCAGCGCCCGGAACAGGCTGGTGCCGCGACGATCGGCAAACAGGCTGGCAAGATTGGCCTGCACTGCTTCCATCTCGGCCTCTAGCCCCTCTGGCGCGGGCTTGGCCGTCAGCACAGAAGCCGGGCTATGGCGCGCCAATACTGGCTGTACAGCTGTATTTCCTTGGCCAAAGAAATCCTCATTCACAATGGAAAACTGCTCTGTGGCGCTGCTTTGCACCGCGCTGAGCGCAAAAACGATATAGGTGAGAGGCAAAGCCAAGCAGGTTTTGTTCATATCAGCCTTCTGTCTGAAACTGCGGTCCTGCCCAAAATAGCGGGGCGGAATTGAGATTTCCTTTACCGCGTTCTTATGATCGTGGCCTGCCGTCCCCTTTCCCGCTATCACTCTACCGATGTTTCTCCGGGGAACACCTCTCCATCGCGCTATCTCGAGCGCATTTTTGATGGCATCCTATTGCAAGGATTTGATAGGCAAGGCTGAACGCTGTCTCAGGACACCCCCAGCACCGGAGTGTAGCAATGATCCTTTGTTGCGGTGACGCCTTAATCGACATGATGCCAATTCCAGCGCAGCCGGGCACCATCGCCTATGTGCCAAAGCCCGGCGGGGCAGTGCTCAATACCGCCGTAGCCCTGGGCCGTCTTGGGGCACCGGTTGGCCTGCTTACCGGGGTGTCACATGACATGTTCGGCCAGCAACTGGCGGCACATATAAGCCACTCCCATGTGGATACCGGGCATCTCCTGTGGTCGGATCGCCCCACAACCCTGGCCTTTGTACAGCTGGTGCATGGACAGGCCTCCTATTGCTTTTACGATGAAAACTCTGCCGGGCGGATGCTGGATATTGCCGACATCCCAGCCCTGCCCAATGCGGTCACTGCCCTGTTTTTTGGCGGTATCAGCCTTGCGAGCGATCCCGCCAGTGATTGCTACGCCGCGCTCCTGGAACGCGAAGCGCCTACACGGGTGGTCATGGTTGATCCCAATATCCGCCCGGGCTTCATCAAGGACGCAGCCCGCTACCGCCAGCGACTGGATCGCATGATGGCGCAGGCTGATATTGTAAAAGTCTCCGACGAAGATCTGAACTGGCTGTTCCCTGCGCCCCAAAGCGACGAACAAAAGGTGACACAGTTGTTGGCGCTGGGACCTTCGCTGGTGGTTGTTACACGTGGCAATGAGGGCGCAGATGGTTTTATGACCAATGGCACCCACATACACATACCTGCGGCACCGGCAAAGATCGTCGATACAGTTGGCGCTGGCGATACCTTTAATGCGGGCCTTTTGGCCAAGCTGTCCGAACTGAACTGCCTCAGCAAGGATCAGGTAAAGACACAGCCCCCAAAGATACTTCACACCGCTTTGAACCATGGTGCAAAGGTTGCTGCCAAAACTGTTGCGCGCGAAGGCGCTGACCCGCCCTGGGCAGAGGATCTTTGACTTGGCCCCTGCCCTATGTGTGGCACGGCAATCTGGCCTGAGCAGGTTATGAAGCCGGACACTGCCTGCACGCCCTGCCCCCAAATCTGGCCTGCATTCCTGTCGGGGCTGGTTTCAAGTCGGGACTGGATTCAAGTCGAGCCTGCGTTCAACTCGGGGCTGTCACCAACTGATGCATCGCCCGAATGAGCCAGCCAATATCTTCCGGCCCAAGCCGCGCAACGTTGACCCGGGCGCCTTTCACCACATGGATGCCGTGGTCACGTGTTAACGCGACCTCTTGGGGCGCCGTCAGCGGCAGCAGAGAAAACATCCCCGATTGCCTGGCAAGATATGCCAAATCCTGGGTGCCAAATGTGTCGCCCTCCGCCTGAGCGATGTCCCTGCGCACCTGGGAAACGCGGGCCCGCATCTGATCCAACTCCTGCAACCAAAGGGCCTTCAGCTTTTGGTCTTGCAGAATTTCACGCACCACAGCGGGGCCATGATCCGGCGCATGAGAGGCCCCAGCGCGCACAATAGCCGAGATCGCCCTGTGCATCCGGGCGCGGTTTGCCTTGCCTGTCTTGACGAAAAGCGCCCCGGCCCGGTCGCGGTAGATACCAAAGGACTTGGACAGGGTGATGCAGACAATACATTCCGCAAAGCGCGCGGCGATCTGCCGGGCCATTGCGCAATCCGCCTCAAAGCTTTGGGCAAAGCCCAGATAGGCAAGGTCGATCCACGGCACGATGCCCCGCGCCTCCAGCACAGTCAGCAAAGCCTCAAACTGTTCCGGCGACAGATCTGCGCCGGTTGGATTGTGACAGACCCCTTGCATCAAAAACACATCGCCAGCTTTGGCGGCGCTTAACCCGTCGAGCATCTGATCAAAGGTGATCTCACGCCGGATCGGATCATAGTAGGGCACCTGCCTGAAAGACGCGCCGGCAGCCTGCAGGATCGGAATGTAGTTCCCATAGGTCGGCGTTTGCAGCCAAACTGTGGGCGCATCGGGCATCTGCGCCAGAAGATCCGCCATGACCCGCAATGCCACCGCCCCGCCTGCGGTCTGCGCCGCAACCCAGTCACTGTCCACAGCACTGTCACAGGTTTGACCCAGGATCTCTTGCCCCAAGAGCGCGCAATAGTCCGCATCCCCGGTCAGGGCGAGGTAGGATTTGCTCGCTTGTGTTTCAACCAGGCGCTTCTCTGCCTCTTTGACGGCCTGCAGGACCGGCGTTTTTCCCTGCGCATCCTGATAGATTCCAACGGTCAGGTTGAGCTTATCCAAGCGTGGATCTTGCGCAAAATAGTCTGCTCCGATCATGATCGGGTCGACGGGGTATTCCTCAACTTTTTCAAACATCGCCTGACACTCTCCCTATTCGATTGGCCGCCCAGCAGAGCGCCGCTGATGCACAAACCGCCACAAATCTCAGAACCGGGTGATGACTGTCGCGCCAACGGACTGGAATTTATTCATGTTTATCAAAGCCTCAGGCGCCTCCGCGAGGCTAATCTGTGCCCCCACCAGCCGGGCCGGGTCAAGCTTGCCGCTGGCAACCATGTCCAGCATCGCGCCATAGCGATGCGCCTGCATCCCATGCGAGCCCAGCAGCTCAATCTCCTGGCCTACAATTTTGGGCATCGGTATCGCAGGTGCTGCGTGCTCTCCCAGCATCAGGCCAACCTGAATATGCTTACCCCGTGGGCGCAGGCACAGGATGGAATTGGTCATGGTCACGGGATGACCCAATGCATCCAGCGACACATGGGCTCCTCCGCGGGTGATATCGTGGATGGCTTGCGCCACATCTGCTTCGGTGCCGTTGATGACGGCAACAGCGCCAAGATCCTGTGCAAGGGCCAGTTTGGCGGGATCAAGATCCACCCCAATCACATTCGCCCCGGCAGCCGCTGCAATCATCACGGCGGACAGGCCCACGCCGCCACAGCCATGCACCGCCACCCATTGACCTGCACTGACCCTGCCCTGATCAATCACCGCGCGGAAAGAGGTGGCAAACCGGCATCCCAGACTGGCAGCCGTGGCAAAATCCATGCTCTCTGGAAGCGAAACCAGGTTCAGGTCCGCCTGGTGAATGCCGACATATTCGGCAAAAGATCCCCAGTGAGTAAAGCCAGGTTGCTCCTGATGCAAACACACCTGTTGATGACCCGCATGGCATTCGGAACAGCTGCCGCAACCGCAGATAAAGGGCACAGTCACCTTGTCCCCCACCTTCCAGTTGGTCACATCCTTGCCCACCGCCTCGACGACGCCCGCCAGCTCATGTCCTGGAATATGCGGCAGCTCAATATCGCTGTCATGCCCCATCCAGCCATGCCAGTCACTGCGGCAAACGCCCGTAGCAGCGACCTTCAAGACCACACCATGTGCCTCGGGGCTAGGGTCATCGACCGTGACCAGCTTGGGCGCTTCTTGGAACTTTTCAAATAGGACAGCTTTCATGGCAGGGTCTTTCCGCTTCAGGGGTGGCTGGAGCCGATCATAAAGCCCTGCATGGAAATAACTTTGCTATTCCTGCGTTAAATGCAGTAAATGTGAGGGAAAATCCCTCTTTAAGAACAAGTTTTTGAAAGACTCCCCCCATGCCTGACATCGACGCCGCAAATGCCCAGATTCTGACCCTGCTGCAAAATGACGGACGCATGACAAATGCCAAATTGTCCGAAACCATAGGAATGAGCGAAACCCCCTGTTGGCGGCGCCTGAAACGGCTCGAGGAAGACGGCTTTATCGACGGCTATCAGGCCAATCTGAACCGGCGCAAGTTGGGGTTGGGTGTCATGGCCTTCGTGCAGTTGCGCTGTTCTGAACACGATCAGACTGCGACGGCGGAATTCCAGCGCATCGTCGAAGTGACCCCAAACATTCTTGCCTGTCACAACACCACCGGCGCGGATGACTTCCTGCTCATCGTTGTGGCGCGAGATCTGGATGATTACAGCGTTTTTGTCGACACCACCCTGCGCCGCTTGCCAGGGGTAACCAGCATTCGCTCAAATCTCTCGCTGAAGGAGATGAAGGCCTCAAGCAAATTACCAATTATTTTACCAGCAAATCCAATGGCATGACACACAAGACGCCCCCTGCCGCTATGATGTGAATGCGCCAAGTGAAAGCTGTGAACAAGATCTCGCTGTGGCGGAGCATGAAACATGTCATTCCTCCCAAACTGAATCGCGCCGAGTTTGTCGGAGACCCTCAATTTAAGTAAGGATGATGGTTCTGACAAAAAGCAAAATGGCAAATCGCTACTCGCCTGAGGTCCGCGCCCGCGCCGCCCGTATGGTGCTTGAGCATCAAGGCTCTTATGAGACGCAGGCGGGTCCGATCGCCGCCATTGCATCCAAGATCGGCTGTATTCCCCAGACCTTGAGTGGATGGGTCAAGCAGGCCGAGACAGACAGTGGCATGCGCGACTGTGTCACGACCGCGGACTGTGATCTCATTGTCGGCTGGCGGGTCTGTCGGTCTGCCAAAACTGACTTGTTCTCGATGCTCTTGAACAGGCCCTGCACGATCGACGGCCCGTCCAGAAAAGCGGATTGGTCCATCACTCGGATCGCGGCGGGCAATATTTATCCATTCGCTATACCGAGCGTTTGGCTGAAGCAGGTATTGAACCATCGGTCTGCAGCGTCGGGGATTCCTACGACAACGCCCTCGCTGAGACGATAAATGGTCTCTAAAAAACCGAACTGGTCCACCGCCAGAGGCCATGGCGCAACATGCAGGATCTGGAAATGGCCACTCTCGGCTCGGTCGATTGGTTCAACAATAGTCGCCTACTTGGCACCAGCGGGAATGCCCCGCCAGCCGAGGCCGAAGAGACCTTCTATGCACAGCGTGACGTGCTCGATATGGTCGCGTGAAATGAAGCTATAAGTCTCCGGTAAAACCGAGGCGATTCAAACTCGCCCGCGCAGTCAATTCTGCCCCCATGCTTCGCTGTCGTGTCCACCTTACCCGACAGAGCCCAATCTTTGCGCAGTCCAGGACGGTTTCGAGCCGAATTTGGAGTGTAGTTAACGACGAAAGGTCAAAGGACTCAATCGGGAAAAATTTCTTCCTGAGGGGCCTTGCAAACAGAGTTGTTTGGTGTAGAAGGGCGCAGCAACTGAGAAGTGCCAACGAGACGGTTTTTCTTGGGAGCAAATACTAAAGAGTGCCCCTATAGCTCAGCTGGTAGAGCAACTGATTTGTAATCAGTAGGTCCGCGGTTCGAGTCCGTGTGGGGGCACCATTTTTCTCACAGTAAGTTGTTGATGTGTAAGGGTAAGTGCCCCTATTGCATCCGTTCCAACTACACGCTTAGCTACACAATGTGGGTTTAGGCTATGCGGAATGTGACTGTGAAATACCTCAGGAAGAACGACAGAACAGGCAGTTTCGAGTATCGGCGCAGGGTCCCCAAGTCTCTTGAGAAGCGGGTCAAGAAACGTGAGTTCCTAAAGGTGCTGGGTAAGACCCAAAGCGACGCAGTCATGCGCTACGGTGCTGAACATGAGAAAATTGAACACCTCGTGAGCTTGGCCAAGTTTGGCGTCACTGGTCTCTCCCCTATGGAGCAATCAAAAAAGCTGGCAGCATTGCTGGAAAGCTGGGATGCTGATCCGCATAGCGCTGGGCGAGATGACAATGAGCGCACATGGCGCGGTGAGGCCGCTGCACAATTGGTGGATAAGTACCAAGACCCCACATCCGGCGAATATGTAGGAGTGCCAGAGGAAGATGGTCTGCTAGCCAGTGCGCTCCTTGACGGTGTCTCGAAAGAAACCCCTCAGGTGACCGTCACAGACGCCTTTGCGGCCTATCTGGATGAAAACGCCCTCAAGATACCTGAGCAACACAAGAAGCAACGGCAGCGGTTTGCCCGGTCTGAGAAGAACCTGATCTTTATCCTTGGAGGAGATATGCTTCTACAGGAGGTCAAAAGATCAGATGCACGCAGATGGCGTGACATGCGCCTCAAGCAAGTAGCTCCCGCCACAGTCAGGCGAGAGCGCAATGACATCGGAGCGGTGTTTAGCTGGGCAGTCAGTGAGATGGAGGGCGCTGGTGAGGTCAACCCTTTCAAGGGGATGAAGCTTGAAACGCCTAAGGAGGGTAGACGAGATCAGCGTCTTCCACTGGATCAGCTGGTTATTGATAGGGTTTACGAGGACCTACAACCCCACAAAGATCTGCTGCATATATGGACTCTCTTGGATTACACTGGAGCGCGACCTAGCGAAGTCAGGATGCTGCGGGTCTCTGAGATAGTGCTTTCTGCCCCTGTGCCTGGTTGTGTCTCGAATCTGGTGGAAATTCTCTGGCGGCGTTCTCCGAGCATGTGGATTTGGGCCTGATCAGGCCGCGAGGTCAAGTCTGATCGGGGCGATGGGCTGAGCCAAGGTTTCCCAGCCATCGACCTTTCGCATC
>CAJQNB010000051.1 GCA_905479575.1 uncultured Pseudophaeobacter sp. | reverse complement strand
ACCACCGCAAGCGTCAACGGCGATATCCTCACCGTCGATGGTGTCGCCTATGACCTGTCCTCCGTACCCGAGGGCGGCTTTGCTGAGCCGCAGGGCGATCACCCTTTTGCGGGGCGCATCGAGCGCACGGGGGGCGTTCTGGGTCTGTCTCTACGCTGGAGCTATGACGCTGCCACGGCAGAGCCGATCCAGCCCGCCGATGCGCCGGTTCTGAGCGTTGTCGCCGGGGCCGTGCCCGATCCCATCATTCGTAAACCCGCAGCACCGGAGGCTTAGGCCCATGACATTCTTGCTTAAGATCACCACCGCAGAAACCAGTGCTGCCGAGGCTCTGGCGCAGGCCAAGGCAGAGGGCCTGGCGCGGGCGCTGGATCGGCTCGCAGCGGCGGCAGCGGAAATCACCGGCCAGGTGCCCCAGGCCGAGCGCGACAGCTGGGCCACCAAGGCAGTGTCGGCGCGGGCCTATCTGGCGGATGCGGCCAGCGCCGATCAGCTGGCCATGCTGCAGGCCGAGGCTGCCATCACAGGCGAGGCGGTTGCGGATCTGGCAGCGGCGATTGTCGCGATGGCGGATGCCTATGCCAGTATCGCAGCGCAGCTGGCCGGTCTGCGGCGCAAAACCCGCGCGGTGATTGAGGTCGCGACAACGCCTGCGCAGGTGCAGGTCGCCCTGGCGGCGCTTGATGCGGCGTTGCTCACTCTGGGGGCGGGCTGATGCCTGAGCCGGGGCTGATCGACTGGATGTCGAACCTGCTGGGCGGTGCCGCCACCACGCTGGTCGGGGCCAGTATAGGCCGCCTGATGTGGCATTCTGGTGAGGTGCGCAAAGGCCAGCGCCGTTTCTTTGGCCCGGAGCTTCTTTGGGAAATCCCGGTGGCCATTGGCATGGCCATCATTGGCGAGGCCATTGCCAGCTATATGGGCGCCGGGCCCACCGTGACCACCGGCATTGTGGCGCTGGCGGCTTACATTGGCCCGCGCGGGGCTGAGGTGTTGCTGACCAAATGGCTGGTGCGAACTAAGCCGTAACGAAACCACAAAACCCAAAACCTGAACCCAACCCTGCCTTTGGCGGGGTCTTTTGCATTGGAGACATCATATGAAACTGATCTCAAACTGGCGCGCCACTCTTGGCAAGTCCTGGTCTGTCTGGCTCATCCTGGCGAGCCTGGTTCTGCTGGGCGGATACTTCCTGGCCCTGGTTCAACCCGGCATGCTGGGCTGGGACCCGCTGTATTTTGCCATGGCCTCGGCCACATGTCAGGCGCTGGCGATCCCGGCGCGGCTGGTGCTGCAGAACGGGCTATCTGAGCTTGCAGCCTTCCGTCGGGACCAAAGCGGCGCGATGCGGCGGCGCACGGTTGGGCTGATTGCGGGCAGCGGTATTGCGATGTCCGGCGCCATTGGCTTCATTGGCCAGTGGGAGGGGCTGCGGACGCAAGCTTACCGCGATGTCGTTGGCGTCTGGACCGTCTGCTATGGCGAAACCAAGGGGGTGCAACCAGACGACAGCTACAGCAAGGCGGACTGCGATGCGATGCTGGCGCGCGAGATCCTGGCCTATGAGGCGGCGCTGGACCGCTGCCTGACCCACCCGGTGCCGGTGGGCATGAAGATCGCCCTGGTCAGCTGGACCTACAACGTCGGGGCAGGGGCTGCTTGTCGCTCGACCCTGGTGCGCAAGGCCAATGCCGGGGATCTCACAGGCGCCTGCAATGAGTTGCCGCGCTGGAACAAGGCAGGCGGGCGCGTCTGGGCTGGGCTGGTAAATCGGCGCGGCGCTGAACGCGCCATGTGCCATCAGGCGCTGAAAGAGGCGGCATGATGCAGGCCAAGCTTTGGGCCTGGGGTCTGCGCAACCTGCCAGGGCTTGCCCTGGTGGGGGTGCTGGCTGGACTGGTCTGGTTTGTTGGCGATGCCTTCAATGACCGCACCCGGCTGCGCGGCGAACTGGCCGCCACGCAGGCGGATCTGGCAACAGCGCAGGCCAGCCTGCAGCAAGCCGCCGAGACCGCCCGCATTCACCGCGCCCACCTGGACCGCGCTGCCGATGAGGCCCGTCAATGGTCGGCGCTATCAAATGAGTTGCAAAACATGGAGGGCCGCGATGCGCCTTTATCCCCTTTGCTTGCCGCTACTGCTGGCCGGTTGTTCTCAACCAGCCAGTGAGGTGGTCATACCGCCGCCCCAAGTGCCGCCCGATCTGCTGCAGCCCTGCGCCGGATACACCGGCCCGCTGCCGCAATCTGAGGGCCAGATCTCGGATGCCCTCATTGCCGAAGCGCGCGGTCGTTCCTGCGCCAATGGCCGGTTGACGGCTGTGGCGGAGATCCTGACCCAGCCAATTCTTAAAGACTGATCCCTCCGCGCCCTAGCGGGGGGATCGGGTGCGCTAACACCCGTTCCCACGCAGCCATCCGTTCAAAGCGGCTGCGCCGACATACCCAACAGAAGATGTCGCCCGACTCTCGCGAGAGTGGGCACCCCATATTCTGGAATCAGCAATGACAACAATGACAAAGGTGCGCCCTGCCGCGCCCGTCGCCCCCTGGCTTGGGGGCAAAAAGGCCCTGAGTGCCCGCATCATCGCGCGCATCGAGGCCGTCGACCATGCCACTTATGCCGAACCCTTTGTCGGCATGGGCGGTGTCTTTTTGCGCCGCAGCTGGAAGCCGCAGTGCGAGGTCGCCAATGACTTCAATGGTGAAATCACCAATCTGTTCCGCATCCTGCAGCAGCATTTACCGCAGCTGATGGAGGTCATGCGCTATCAGATCGCCTCGCGCCGGGAGTTTG
>CAJQNB010000050.1 GCA_905479575.1 uncultured Pseudophaeobacter sp. | reverse complement strand
GATGCGAAAGGTCGATGGCTGGGAAACCTTGGCTCAGCCCATCGCCCCGATCAGACTTGACCTCGCGGCCTGATCAGGCCCAAATCCACATGCTCGGAGAACGCCGCCAGAGAATTTCCACCAGATTCGAGACACAACCCTTCCGCCTCAACCGAAATACTTACTGTGACTTTTTCGATGAGGCACTTCCCATCGACTTCGACGAGTCTATAGGTCGATTCACTTTTTTCTGCGACGAAGGGGAACGACTGATCCAGTATTTTTCGCATGCCAACTCCAAATCGAACACGTTGTGAGGGTTTTGGAAGAGAGCAGGAAAACAAACCGACGTAAAGGATCGATCTGTATTCACGCGTCGAAAGCCCGAAAACCGGCGGCCACTCAGTTCATAGTATCGCATTCTACGAGCGCCCATGACGGCAGAGCGTCCAAGTAAAGTAATTCATCTCTCAACAAGGGATCCAGAGCCTCAGGCAATAGTTTTCGCAGCAACCGCCATTCAGGAGAAGACTCGTCTTTTTGCTCGGCAGTCGCGCGACGTAAATGCTGGCCAACTGCTGTGTCTAGCAAAGAATGCATCGCCGTGTTTCTTAGAAGATGCTCTAGGAGATCAGCGTATTGTGAAATGACGCCGCCACGTCCGCTAGGGCCCTCATTAAGTTGGCTATTTAGCATTGCCACAAGGTTTTGGCGGGTCTTTAGGTAGTTTTCTTCGCGGCCGTTTGCATGAGCGACGATTGAGAAAGCCGCCGCAACTAGAACGCTCGCGTCCCGGTCCAATCCGTTCAAAGGCGAGTACCGTTCCCAGTCATTCAGCGCGAGAAACCAAGGTCGGCGCAGCTGCTCAATGTCCCAAAGACGTGGCCCCACCAATTGGTCTCTAAAATAGGGCAGCTTGGACCGCGGAAAACTCAGCTCATCGAACCGAACTAGCTCGGGACCAGTAAGGTCAGCGCCCTCTGATACGTGGCAGCTCAAGACAAATGTGCCTTGCTCTCGCGATGCTTCAATGGCCGGAACATCCACTACAAATGCGTTTCCGCGATGTCTGCGAATGACATCCCTAAAGCTCTGTGGCAGTGATGAGGCGGTACTTGTTCAAGAAGTGTGTGCCCTAGCCCGCCATTGACGGTCGCATGCTCCTCAAACTTCTCTTCCAGAACGTCTTTAGGTGGGGCGCAGCTATGCATTGAGTTCTTTCTTTCAGAATTATTTTTCTCTTATTTCACGAGCGTTTGCGCAAATTTAAAAGAATGCTGGCGACATCGATTTTACCATTCGTTGCCTTAGAAATTTAGGAGTTTTCTTATTGTTCGGCTGGCGATCAAATTTACTCTCTTTCCATTCATCTATAAGGGGCAGATTCGTTCAACGCCGAGCCAATTGCAATGTACTCCTTCGTCTTGCGACCTCAAACAATCCTGGTTGCAAGTCTTCTGAAAAAACGTAGCGAATGATTGTTTTCGAGTTTTGATGTCAGTTGGTGCGCAGTAGCAGTGAACAGCCTCCCCCGGCTCTTCGAGGTGCATTCTCTAACATTGACTTTCAGAAAAACACACCTTATTTTCTGACAAGGAGATAGATTATGATCACATCGAAGATCAAACAATGCATCATCGAAAAAGGCCGCGGCGCAATCTTTGCGCCGCCGGATTTTCTGGACATCGGATCCCGCGCCAGCGTGGACCAGGCGTTGTCGCGTCTGGCCGATCAAGGTGTGATCCGGCGCCTGACACGTGGGCTATACGACTATCCCAAGAAAAGCCCGCGCTTTGGCTATCTGTCGCCGTCCGCAGACGATGTCGCGCAGGCTGTGGCTCGCAAGGACAACCAGGTCCTGCAGCCCTCCCCTGCCATGGCCGCCAACCAGTTGGGGCTTTCAACTCAGGTCCCGTCCAAACCGACCTACATGACCGATGGGCCAACACGGACCAAAACAGTCGGTCGGCAGGTAATCCAGTTTCGCAATGCGTCCTCCAAGACGCTTGTCGGTGCTGGCCAAAAGACCGGTGCCGTGTTTCAGGCGCTGCGTTATGTTGGCAAGGACCGGGTCGATGATCTGGTGATTGGCAAGTTGGCGCGTTCGCTGGACGGCAATGACAGGGCTCTGCTTTCCAAGCAAAGCAAGCATGTGCCAGCCTGGATGCATCCTGTCGTGCAGCAGATCGTTGCGCTTGCCTGAGCATGGATCAGTTTGCCAAGGACACCCCTGAACAACGAGACGAAGCCTTCCAGGAGGCCGCGGCGCAGCTCGGGATGTCCAAGGCCATCATTGAGAAAGACTTCTGGGTCTGCTGGTCCCTGAAGCAGCTTTTCGCCCTGCCCTCCTTTGGCGATCACATGATCTTCAAAGGAGGGACGTCCCTTTCCAAGGCCTATGACGTGATCCATCGCTTCTCTGAGGATGTGGATCTATCCCTAGATCGGGCACAGCTTGGTTTCGAAGACGACCGCGATCCTGAAAACCCCGAACTGTCCGGCGGAAAGCGCAAATCCTTGCTGCAGGAGCTCCAGGAGGTCGCAGAAGCGGAGGTCTCCGGTCCGCTCATGGCTGAGACTAAGGCCGCGTTTGATGCCGATCTCGATCAGGGTTTTTCCCTGACAGTTGACCCAGGCGACGCACAAACCTTGCTCTTCGCCTATCCATCCTTGTCGGACAGTGTCGGCGGTTACGTCAAACCCATTGTTCGTTTCGAATTTGGAGCACGGGGCGTCCATCTGCCGGCCGAGGTTCGCGAGATATCGCCATATGTTCATCAAGCCTTTCCTGATTTGCTGGGATCTGGCGGGGTAGATGTTAAAGTGCTGGGTGTCGAGCGGACCTTCTGGGAAAAGGCCACGATCCTGCACATGCTCTATCATCAGGATCCCACCAAACCCCTCGCGGATCGGATGTCGCGCCACTACTATGACATGGCCCAGCTCATCGGCCACGAGGCCAAGGGGCGCGCTGTCGGCAGCCTTGATTTGTTGGAACAAGTCGCTCATCATAAATCGGTTTTCTTCAAAGCAGCTTGGGCCAACTACGAAGATGCCAAACCAGGCTCCCTAAGATTGATGCCGAATGCGGAACTCGCTGTCGCCTTGCGTCGGGACTATTCTGGTATGCGGGAGATGATCATAGGGGACGCGCCGGGCTTCGACGACATCCTCGGTGCGATTGAAGCTTTCGAGGCTGAAATCAATAGCTGACCCATCGGTTTAGGAACAGACGCACTAATACCGCACTTCCTCATACCCTGGGACACCCTCAAAGTTCTCCCAATAGACGCCAACCGCGCGGAAGTTGATATTGGGGCAGTCCCCACCTCGCCGAACGCGGTGGACTGCGGACTGCGGCGGAGCATTCCAAGGCAATGATCGGATCGGCAGAGACCCAGCACTATTCCCGGACCGAAGGTTGTGGCGCCTCCATGCAAAGCCTCCCTGCGGACCATAAAGACCTAGTCTGGAACCGTCTGTTTGAGAACAGTAGTCACGTTCTTTTGTTTGCAGGAACTCCATATGATAAACACGCAACGACCGCACAAAATCAAACGCCGGATCAGAAATGTCGATGTCGGCCGTTCCAGTCGCCCGAGCCGAAATAATCTTTGCAGCAATCGCTTTCCCCACATCGCCTTCCCCGATCTGGACAACAGCATTGGTGGTTTGGCGTGTTGCCGCCCCGTTCATCAATTCCACATTTTGAATCCGAGCGAGCAATGGCACCGCTGAATCTTCATTTAGGGCAACCCCCATCGGACAGCGCCATATTTGCAGCGGCGGCTCAATCGGCCAGGGCGTGATGCGGCGGATGAACACCGCACGGGCATGGCTGCATTCTGCAGACGCGGGCCAGCCGCCTGCAAGGCAAAGAAGGATGGCACAATCCACCGGATAGGCGAAGGAGGCCGTCGGGTTCAATAGAGCAGCCACACCTCCCAAAAGAGCGCGCCGAAACACCGCGCCAAACGACATTTTCATCCCAGATACCCTTTCAAATTCAGAACTCATTTTTCTACCGATAGGTGCGGCATGCGCACTTGACTCCCGCATAGATGCATAAGATGAAGCGTGACCTGGCGTAATCTTGGACACGGCATCACCTGGGCGCACAGTGTCAAGATATTCAATGTCAGGCAATATCGTATATTGTTTTGTTTTGGATTTGTGTGTGATTTTTACTATTGACAGTGAATGCCTTTCCGCAGAGGGTCCGCACGTATTAGAAGTCGTCTCAAGCGAGGGACGACACATGCCGATAAAACGAAAATACCAATTGATCACAATCAGAGGCGTACGCGCCCTGGTGGCTGAAGGTGTGGCGTTTCAATGTCGGTATGACTTGATCGAGCTGACCAATGGCAAACCACGCTATCAGTGCATTTACCTTGCTGCAGGCAAGGAAAGCATCCTCATCTCTGACCGCGTATCGGAGAACGGTGTCGAGCCGAGATTGTTCAATCTCTGGCCTGGCTTGTTCAAACATCACTTCGAATTTGGCGACGGCACTGATCTCACTTTTGATAGCGACCTCATCATTACCACAGGCGAGCTTCGCGGACGTAATGATGTTCCACAAGGACGGAAGCGCTAGCGCCTCTGGCTGGACGTTTCACGGGGACCCACCTGCACATATTGAGCTGATTGGTTTTTCTAGAACAATTCCGCCTGAGAATACTCAGATCGCTCTATCCCCTGCCCCAGTTTCTCAGGCACGTGCGGAGATCTTGGCTGCCGTTCGCAGAACAGCTGCAAGACACCAGAGCAATCGTGCCTTGGCAGCTGTTGGTCTTAGCTCTAGTGAATGGCACCATCTGTTTCGGGCCCTCATTCAAGCTGAAAGCGCCTTTAACCCCAAGGCGCTCAGCCCAAAAGGGGCCGTAGGACTTGGTCAACTCATGCCGGGTACTGCCAAGCAACTTGGCGTAAACCCTCACAATATGCACCAGAACCTGGATGGCGCCGCGCGCTATTTCCTGGCGCAGCTGTCCAACTTTGGCTCCATCGAGCTGGCGCTAGCAGCCTATAACGCAGGCCCGCACCGGGTTGACCAATATGGTGGCGTCCCACCTTTCAAAGAAACTCGCAATTACATCTCCCGCATCAACCAGCTCTCAGATGGGTTGGTCCTGCGGCGTGTTCTCGCCGCATCGGCAGAGACATCATCCAACCCCAAAACACAGACTTCTGTCGTGTTGGACTAAGATTTAAGAGGACTACAAAACCTATGAGTTTCAATTCTGCCCAGAAGGCCGCCGTATTGGTGGCTTTCGCAATAGTCATGTCTTCACCTGCCCAGGCTCAGGACCTGTCTCCAATTCAAAACATGCTGGAATCCGTTGAAGCGGCTCTCACAGGACCCATCGGGATTGCCGTCGCAACACTCGCCGTTATCGGAACAGGCTTTATGTGCATGATGGGCCGCTTGAACTGGGGTTGGTTTGCCTCCGTGATCATCGGCATTGTGTTGATCTTCTCGGCCGGCACCATTGTTGCTGGGTTCGCGTAACGCCCGTCTGCTGTTCCTGAATCAGCAATACCAGCGCCCCTAAATCTCCATGCCATTTCTACCGACTGACCTGGATGCGATCTGTAACCCAATCACACCTCAGGCCAGACGGTAGGAATCCTCTTCCAATCAACTGCGACAGGCACCCCGTGGCACAACGCTCCCCTTTGTTTCTTGGCCTCACCAGGCCACCCAAGTATCTTGGCCTTCCCGTTGGATACCTAGCGGTCCTTTGTATGGGGATCATACTGCCGTTCATCTGGACCAAGTCCCTGGCCATCTTGCTGCTCGGTGCGCCTGCCTATGTGGTCATGTGGTTCACCGCCGACAAGGAGCCTAAGTTCTTTGAGGTTTTGCGCGTGTCATACGGCAAGGTTCGGGGCACGAGAAATGCGCAGATCTGGGGAGGTGACTCCTTTGGCTCTTGATGGATCCAACCTCAAGGGCGCGAGCCCGGCCCTTCTGTCTTTGGGAGCAGGTGAGTTCTCCAAGGAAAGTTACCTTTCTGAGCACATGCCTTATCTCACTTATGTGGATGATCAAATCATGATGCTGAAGCAGGGCGACCTCATGGCCACCCTGCGCTTTGACGGCGTAAACCCGATGACTACAGGGGACAGTGATCTTGATGCGCTCAAGCGGGCCGTCTCAGCTATCGTCTCTTTGACGGGCAATTCATTTGGGTTTTACGTGCACAGGATTTCTGTGCCGCAGGAGTTTGAGCTGCATCCTGTGCAAGGGGGCAGTTTTGCCGCACAGATCGACCAACTCTGGCAAGACCACATCCGAGATCTAGGTCCGAAAAAGCTACGCCTTTATCTCAGCGTCATCCGCCGACCCAACCTGGGCGCGCGTGTGCCATTTCTACGCCGGTTTGCCACTCGCAATTATCTCAAGGAGAGCCTAGCTCGGGTTCAGCAGCTCAATGAAGTGATGAACTTCTTCCAAGAAGCTCTAACAGCCGCAAAACCAGTGCGCCTAACGAGGCAAGATGGCGAATGGCTTGGCTACCTCGGCGCGCTCAACTCTGGAAGCTTTGCACCAATCGCAGAAGGTGCAGCCTTCACCAGTCTCGCCACACAGGCCAGCAATTGCCGCGCCACCTTTGAAGGAGACCGAGTAACCATCCGCGATGAGGTGACCGGCGCTCTGCGATACGGGGCTGTCTTTGCGATCAAAACCTACCCCTCGATAACCGATGTGACCATGCTGGATGCACTGGACTTGCCCATCGATGTGGTGCTGACCAACAGCTTCACCCCCATTCCAAACAATATCATGCTGGAGAACATCCAGCGGACCGTTCGTCAGATGCGAGCGGCTGATGATGCTGCCGTCTCGTTGCGCGATCAGCTGACGGATGCGGCAGACGATATGGAATCCGGGCGTATCGCCTTTGGGGATCATCACCTGTCCGTGGCGATCTATGCCAAAACCCGTGATTTGCTTGAACAGGGCGTGGCGCAGGTCAAACGGATTGGCCAGGAAACCTCGACCGTACTGATCCGAGAAAACATGGCGCTCAAAGCTACCTATTTTGCGCAGCACCCTGGCAATTTCTCTTACCGGCCTCGAAAGACGCCAATCTCCTCGGTCAACTTTGCTGACTTCGCAGCTCTGCACGGCACGATTGAGGGACGCCCAGCAAACAAAAGCCCATGGGCTGAGAATATCACTGTGTTTCCAACGGTGGGATCTTCTGGCTATCGGTTCAATTTCCACGAGCCTGGTGATGCAGCAAGTGAACCAACCGCCGGCCACGCCATTGTCCTGGGCACCATGGGCGTCGGAAAAACCTTCACCACTGCCTTTCTCGCAGCACAGGCTCAGAGGGTTGGAGCCAGGTTGTTCTTCTTTGACAAGGATCAGGGCCTGGAGATGGCGGTGCGAGCCCTAGGTGGGTCTTACAATCAAATCCGCGCAGGTGTTGCCACTGGATTAAACCCTCTCGAGACGGAAACTGATACCCGGGGCAAGGCCTGGCTCTCAGACTGGCTGACAACCCTGCTGTCGCGTACTGGATCTTTGAACGGTGAACAGGCCCGCCATCTGCAGCTCGCTATTCGCCAGAACGCCGATGCGCATCAAAGCCTGCAGAGCTTCTCTGGATTTGAACAACTGTTCCGCTCACTGGATGATGGGGATGAGTTGCTGTCTCGCGTTGCGGAATGGGCACCGGGTGGCCGCTTTGGTTGGGTATTTGAAGACAGCGCTGAGGGCGATGACCTCTCTGTCAAAGGCGACATCGTGGGCTTTGACATGACAGAAATCCTCGACATGGACACGGAACGCATGGCCGTTCTGTCTTACATCTTCCGCCAGATCGAGCGGGTCATAGAGGATCGCAAGCCCACCATTATCGTTTTGGATGAAGCGTGGAAATTGCTTAACGACAGCTACTTCGGCACCCGACTGGAAAACTGGCTGGTCACTCTGCGCAAGATGAACTGCGTGGTGATTATGATGACCCAGCTCCCGTCGCAGTTGGAGAAGTCCCATGTGGGCAAGGTAATTGTGGAAACCGTCTCCACTCAGATCCTGTTCCCAAACCCAAAGGCTGAGCCATCTGACTACCGCTTCCTACGTCTGAACGACAAAGAAGCGGAACTGCTCGTCCAGCCAATGATTGGAACTCGGGCTGCTCTCCTGCGCTCGGCGGGAGACAGCGTATTTATCAATGCTGACTTAACCGCCCTCGGGCCTCTGCTGCCATTCCTTGGTGGCGGTGCCACAGGCGAAGCCCTCGCCGGACCTGGTTGGCGAACCCGTAATGATTTTTGGAAGACATCATAATGTACAAACTGATCCTGATTGCTGCCCTGACGACATTGGCTGGGTGTGAGAATTACACAGACCAGACCTCTCCGTGCTTTGATCGCAGTGGCAAGCCCGTCGTCAGCCGCAACAGCCAAGCCCCTGCCCTTTACTTTGCGCCAACCGTCTCTCGAAACTCACATGACCCTGATTGCGAGTTCCAACCAATCGGGTCGGGCACGTGAACAGGGTAGTTTTTGCAGTGGGGCTGATGGCATTCATTCCGCCCTGCTCACTATCAGCGCAGGGGGTTCCAACGTTTGATCATAGCGTGAATGAGCAGCAGATAGCCAAGGTCACCGCCCTTGTTGAGGATCTGCAAGTTCAGCGAAGTAGCCTGACCACTCGCCAGTCGCTCGCTGATGTACAGTTGGAACAACTCTCCACACTGGAAGAGATGACTGCTGCAATGACGGGTCTAGGGTACAATGTCACCGCGCTGGAAACAGACACAGCAATTGGCGCGAATGTGATCTATCCCTCGATCGATACCAGCCCAATGGATGCACGTTTACTTGGTGACGCGCGGCAAACTGTGGAAGTGATGATTGCACAAGTGGCGCAGGAATATGCGAGCAATGCAGCAGCGGCGGGCCTGTCGCCAACACAGTTTCGGTGCCTGTTTCAGGCTCTCATAAAGCAGGAAAGTCGCTTTAACGTGGCCATATCCAGCCCCGTTGGGGCTTACGGTCTCACCCAGCTTATGCCTGGCACAGCAAGTGACATGGGCGTGGATCGTACTGTTCCCATGGAAAACCTCCGAGGTGGCGCGAAATACATCACCATCCAACTGCGTCGCTTCGGAAACATCCCGCACGCCCTCGCCGCCTACAATGCTGGGCCTGGTCGGGTGCTTGAATATGGCGGTGTACCGCCTTTTGTTGAAACTCAAGGCTACGTGCGCAATGTCACCAAATACTACAATGAATACCTATCCGTTGTGGGCGGCGTAGCAGCCCTTGGCACGCTCTCGCCAAGTGACATGACACTGGCCGAATACAGCAACACAGCAGATGCCAGCATTTATTACGGTGCCGACAGCCATGCGACCACTCAGCAGGTGATAGCCCGCCTGAGCGCCATCATTCACCAGATTGATGAGCAACCAAACGCCAAGGCCGCAATTGAACTCAACACATATGCCCGCGCGGAGATTGCCCGCATCCTAACACTGCGCACCCGGCTTATGGCCGCAAACCAGGTTCGAGAAGGGGCTTTCGCTCAGCACCTCGTCGCCGATCGCCTTGCTGAGCATGATTTCAAACAAATGGGAGTTTCCCAATGAGTACAGTGTTTCAAAGAGGGCTGAGAAGGTTCACCGCCGAAAACCCCATTCTAGCGCCAGCCAAAGTCAGAAACATGGGTTTCAACATAAGGAGGGAACGCACTAAGCGCATGCTTCTTGCAGGAGCAATTTCCTTTTGCACGATGGCCTCTGGCGCTCATGCCCAGGGTGTTCCCACGATCGACGGCACTCAGCTTGGGCAATTGCTAGCCCAGCTGGAGCACATGGCAAATGACCTGAATGTTCAACTCGAACAAGTCGCCACTATGCGACAGGAGTTAGAAACTCAGATCTCACAACTGACCAACTTGGAAGATCAACTGGTCTCTTTAGTTGAGGGCAACGGATTGGGTCAGCTGTTGGCAACCATCGATGATTTTGAACGCTTAAAAGGCATCATCGAGCAGCCCATTGCTGCCCTTGATCAGATCAAAGCAGGGAACTTTACTGGGGCGTTTCGGGAGGGATCAGCTGCCGCCAGTCGGATAGGCAGCGTTCTTGGGGACGCCGGGTTTACCAGCGAACGGCTTGCCTCCCTCTCCAGCTCTGCCAAACCAAGTGATAGCAACCTGGCAACACAGGCTGGCGCCAGTGCCATGTTGTCCGTGGCTGCTGAGGAATCCCATGCTGAAGCTGGGCAAAGCTTAGAACGCATTCAAACAATGGTTGGTCATATCGATGATCAGGACGGGTTAAAATCCGCCGTAGACCTAAACACCCGGGTGACGGCTGAGCTTGGCATCATCCTGACGCAGATTTGGCGGCTTGAGGCTGCGGCCGGCGTCAGTGCCGGGCAACTTGGCGTGGTGGACGCGGCAACACTAGCCGAAGAACGCCGGTTCCGGACCATGGCGGTGGAACAATGATGGGTACGCGAGCTCTTGTGCTAGGCGGCGCGGCTTTAACTGTAGGTCTTGGGGTTGTTTCAGTGCTCGTTCTTGACCGAGGCGAAACTCCCATTCCCTCGTCATCTTCCGAACTTGCCATAGCCAATGGCCCCATCCTGTCCGGGCCATCGCAGGCTCAACTAGACTTCCAGACAATGGCGGTTGAGTACGAACAGCCTGATTGCAGACCACCCCGGCCTCCAAAGGAACTTGCTCAGCTTGCGCTGACGCGAAATGGTTATGCCGCTATTCTAGAGATTCTGGCGATGCGACTGTGGAAAAAGACCGGATCTTGCGAATGCTTCTATGAGAAAATCACTTGGGATGGCGTTCTGGCAGCGGCTCCAGAATTTGAGCGCACAGATGGTGTAAACCTTCGGTTCGATGTACCTAAACTCCGGGTGGAAGCGGATCTACTAGCAGCCCAAAGATCTCAGGTGTGTCCTGAATAATGGGCGTGATCACCGATATTCTTTCTGTCGTCGATAACGCTGTTGAAGGCGTTTCTGAAGCGGGATTTTCCCAAATCGCCGGAACAGTGGGAGGCGTGATCAGCGCCGGTTCTACCCTTTTGGTCGTGCTGCTGGGCATTAACATCGTCGCCCAAATTCGGCCCATGAGCTTTAGCAGCTTCTTCGCCTTTGGCATAAAGATCGCCCTCGTTGGAATATTTGCCCAGTCCTGGCCGAACTTTCAGGTGGTCTACACCATCATAACTCAGGTCCCGGACAGCATCGGATCCGCCATCATCTCCCTGACCGGGGTGACATCCACCGGCGGCCTCTATGACGCTCTGGATTCGATGGTGTCTCAGGTCACTGAATACGGCGATACAATCGGCGACAGCGCCGGCTGGGTATTTGGCGCAGTTCTCGGTGTTGTTGTCTGGGTGATCGCAGCCATTTTTGCAGCCGTGTCAGCGGGCATCATAGCTTATGCAAAGATCATTCTAACCCTGATGGTAGTCGTCGCACCCGTTGCGATGCTGTGCTCCCTGTTCAAACCCACCATGTCGATATTTGAAGCCTGGTCCCGCTCGATCATTGGCTATGCATTTATGCCCATTGCCGCAGCGGGTGCTGCTGGCATTGTCATCGCGATCGCTGGCGAAATCGCCGGCACCACGCCTGATCCAGACGGAGTGGACACGCTCAACCTGATCTTCCCATTTATCGTCGTCTTGTTCCTGGCAGCAGGCATCATGCTCGCAGTTCCATCCATCGCGATGGGGTTAAGCGGAACAATTGGCATTGCTTCAAATGCCGCTGGTTTAAATGGCCTCGCCAAACGCGGCGTAGTTCGTTCTGGCCAAATCGGTCGCAGGGCAATGGGTGAAACTGGGACTTACGTATCAAAGGCAATCGAAACGACCCAAGCCAGGATGAACGCACCAGCTTCGAACGCCACCTCCTCACCTCCGCCCAGATCCAGTCCAGCGGCTCGGCTCGCTCAAACGCAATCTCTCAGGCCAAACAAGTAATTCGGGCCAAACGATTAAGAAAATCAGGGGTGCTTTTGACGACCCCTCAGAAGGATTTCTACGTGACCACTGCAAAAGACATTTTTGAAACCGATCTCATCCTCGGCCCGCGCCGCCGAGAGCGCATGGCCTACATGGTTGCGGGCATCGGTGTTGTAATAGGGCTGACGGGTTTCCTCGGCGCCCTGTCACTCCTGCCGTTAAAAACCACTCAAACCCACGTGGTTGTCGTCGATAAGTCCAGCGGCCAGCTGGACCGGGTTGCCGCCGTTCAAGACATGACACTGGATGAGAATGACGCCGTCATACAGGCGCACCTGGTGGCTTACGTCGATCAACGCGAGACCTATGATCTTTCTGACAGCGAACAGCGCATCAATGCAGTGTTGGGTCGATCCGATGCGGACGCAGCGCGAACGCTCAAAAACCTGTGGAACTCAGCTGCTGAGGATTATCCCATCTCTGTCTACGGGCCCGAGGCCAAAATTGACGTGGTCATCAAGTCGGTGAACCAGCTGAACGCCGGGGTAGCGCAGGTCCGATTCACCAAAACCCTGCGCAAGCCGAGGGACGATCGTCGGGTCACCCGAGGCTATGTCGCCACCATCGCCTATGAGTTCCGACCAGACACCAAACAACTGCTGCAGGAAGTTTGGGGCAATCCCCTTGGCTTTGTTGTGACCTCCTACCGCATCGATGCAGAAACCCTGGAGAACTGACATGGCTAACCCCTATTTTGAGCCCAGACATTTGATCTGGAGGACAACCCTAGCCCTCTTGTTCTTTGCAAACTTAACCTCACCTGCCCTTGCGGCCGGAACGCCCACTGCAGGCATCCGCGATATTCGCATTCGCAACGCCGTCTATGATCCAGAGCAGGTGTTTATCATCGAGACGGATCTTCGCTTCTCGACCACCATTCACTTTGGCCGGGGAGAACGCTTTGAGGCCGTGATAGCTGGTGATACCGAGAGTTTTGAAATCACCCCCATCACGGATCTGGGCAATGTGATTTCAATCAAGCCGCACGTCTCGCGCGCCGTCACAAACATGACGGTGATCACCAACCGGCGCACCTATTCTTTTGAATTGCGCGAGGGCCATATCAAAGGTCCTACGGGGCGATTTTATGAGGTGCGCTTTCGCTATCCAGAAGAGGCGCGTCGTACCGCGGCGCGCAACTCTCCCAAAGGGTTCCAGCCGCCAAAGAACCATGCCTACAAGATAGCGGGAGACGGAGATTTCCAACCCACCTCCATCTACGACGATGGACGCTATACCTATTTCCTGTTTCCCGAAGGCCTGCGCCAGCCAGCGATATTCAAAGCAGATGCTCAGGGGCGAGAGCGAACAGTCAATTGGACCCAACAGGGCAATACAGTTCGCGTGCTCGGGGTAAACGACTACTGGACGCTGCGCATTGATGACACCGCTCTCTGTATCGCCCGCGATGCCACCACCATCTACGTGAGGAATTAGATCGTGACGCAACCAAACCTAGAGGCCCGCTTGGCCGCAATGGCAGACCAAACCCAGGGAAAGCCTCGACGCAACATAGGCCTACCGGCAATTGGAGCTGGTCTTGCTCTCGCGGGTGCTTTTGGCGCCTATCTTCTAGCTGCTGGTCTGCAAGATGACCAGAACGCTCCCCTCAACACCTCCAAAGTGGAAGATTTCCAACGTGGACAGGCTCATGATAGTCGACTCAGGTTCGAAACACCGCAACCGGAACAGCAGGTTGAAGAGGCCATCATTCGGATCGAAGAAGTGCTGACAGCCCCTGCCCCGCAAGCCACTGTTGCGCCCCAGAACAGTGATGTTGTCACTGAGCTGGCCGCCATGCGTCGGGCCCTGGCAGAAAACAGCGCCGACAGAGACAAGGCAATTAGTCAGGCCGTCGCAGAGCTGACAGAAGCTTTTGAAGATCGGGCTGCTGATCTGGAAGACAACGCCAGGCAGGCTGAAATGAAGCTAGCCGCGCTACAGTCCACCGCCGCCGCGAAAGAAAGTTCCTTGCAAACCCTACTTGAGGCGGAGCGGATGCAACGCGAGGCGCTGGAAAGTGAACTGGCTCGTGGAGAAGCCCTGGCGCTGAATGCGCAATTAGCAGAACAGGCTGCAAGGGATGCAGCCGAACTGGTAAAAGCACAGATTGAAGCTCCAGCGGTGATTTTTGCAAGTAGCCAATCCGGTCCGACAACAGGCAACAACTCTTCTGTAAATGGCTCTGACGGGCGTAAACTATCCGACAACGAGGCCTTTCTGCAGTCCGCGCCAGCTCTGATTGTTCAGCAAGCAGAACAAATGATGGATCCAGATCGCACCCTGGCGCAAGGATCCGTTGTTCAGGCCGCTCTGCAGGTTGCCATCAACAGCGACTTGCCCGGCAATGTCATCGCCGTGGTCTCAGAACCCGTCCCCTCTTTTGCAGGCAACAACATCCTGATCCCCCGCGGCTCTCGCTTGTTTGGCTCCTACAACGCTGGTATCGACGCGGGTCAAAAACGCATCCTTATTGCCTGGAGCCGAATTCTAACACCAGATGGGCATTCCATGCAGATCTCAGCAGTCGGTGGCGACAGGCTTGGGCGCTCCGGCGTGAGCGGCTTTGTTGATACCAAGTTTGGCGAGCGGTTTGGTGGCGCGGCGCTAATATCTGTGATTGGTGCGGCGCCCTCAATTGCCGCATCCCGCTTTGAGAGTAAAACCACCTCCGACACACTGGTCTCCATCGCCGAGGATCTTGAGGACGCAACCGGCACGGTGATTGCAGAACAGTTGTCGCGTAAACCAACCATCTACATTGATCAGGGCAATAGCGTCACCGTGCTGGTGGACCGCGATGTGGTGATCTGGTGACCAAGGCGCAGGCCTCCGTCCAGACAAGCTATGTCGATGCCTATCTGGAACCTTTCGCAAAATGGCTCACAGATCCTGGTATCTCTGAATTTGTGATTAACCCTGACGGTCAGGTTTGGATTGAACGCGCAGGCGCGACCCATATGGTCTCTGCCGGGATCCTCAAGGTCGAGCCTGCTAACGCCATTGATATTGCCCAGGCAATTGTTGGTGATGCAAAGGCCAAGGTCTCCAAGTCCCGTCCGCTTGTATCAGGCAAGATCGACTACTGTGGCCGACCGCTTCGCATTCAGGTGGCCATAGCACCTGCTATAGAACAGGGCGCATCGCTCTCAATCCGCCTGTTTTCCACGCAAGGCATTCCTGGCTTTAAGGCTGAATACCTGTTTGGCGAGGCGGTCTCGCTGGAGACCAGGCGGCGCGAGAAAATGGCGGAGGTCCGCAAACTTGCTGAAGCGGATCTCAACGCTGCCCTTCAGCGCCTGATTGAACTGCGGCTCAACATCCTAATCAGCGGTGGCACATCTACGGGCAAGACAACCTTTGCCCGCCACCTGCTTGGCTTTGTGAACCGCGGAGAACGCATGATTACCATTGAAGATGCTTTTGAGCTGTTTCCGCCGCAGCCCAATTCCGTTGGTCTGTTGTCTGAGCGTGATAAGGACACGCCTCGGTCCACCGAGGCTCTACTGGCCGCGTCCTTGCGGATGCGCCCGGACCGCATCATAGTTGGCGAGTTGCGCGGGCGCGAGGCACTCACCTATCTAGAGGCCATCAATACGGGGCATGGCGGGTCGATTTCCACGCTCCATGCTGAGACAGCCAAGTTGGCCATCGACAGGTTAGCGATCATGGTTCTGCAGGCAGGAACGCCGCTGACATGTGCTGAAGTGAAAGATTACATCGCCCGCTCGATAGATGTCATTGTTCAGCTCGGACGAAACGATGGACGGCGTGGGGTTACTGAGCTGTATTTTCCAGGTGATGGAGTTGGACTAAGGAAACGATGCACCTCTCGGTAGCGGATGCGCGTGTCCTCAATCTGCTGGTAATATCGGAAGAGTTCCTTCAGAGGGCTGGAGAAATCCTTGTGTGCTGCGAGTACCGCGATAAGAGCGCCGAGGCTGATGCGATCCTCTATAACGAAATATCCACCTAAGGAGTAGAAAAGGAAAGGGGTTAGAGCTGTCATGAAGTTATTCAGCGCTTTGGCTAGAAACTTAATTTTGTGGATGCGCCGACGGACCCGCTCAAGCTCACGAAGTGAGCCTGCGGTGTTAAGTATGTCGGCGGTTTGATCTTGGTCTAGGGCCAGCTGCGCGGCTAAACAGCGGGCAAGGTTGCGCATTTCGCGGATGCGCTCTCGATTTAACTGGTTAACAATACGTTGAAGATATGGCAGCAGGCACAACTGCAGCGGCAAAAAGGTCAAAGCTGCAGCACCAAGGATTGGATCCTGTAGGAACATAAAAAGAAGAATTGTAAGAAGAGTGCCGCCCTGAGTGATCGGCAACGCCACCAAGTCAGCGGCAAACCCACCGATCGGTTCCACTTCCTGTCCTAGAACTTGGGCAACTTCGCTTTTGCGTAAGGGGCCGAGATGGCGCCTCCAGTCGCGGTATATCATCAGCCGAAGCCTTCTAAGTGCACGTTCAGCCAATCTTCCTTTGTGGACGTTTAGAGTATATTTTCCAACTCCATTCAAGGAAATGGCGACCAGATAGATGCCGCTGAATATGCCCAGAAGCTGATACTGCGTCAGAGAGTTGCCGAACACTTCCACTTCCGTGTCTGGCATCTCCAGGACTTTATTCACAATCTGCTTTGGCATCTCCAGAGAAAGGTACAGAAGAGGCATGAGCGACAGGCTCAGCAGCAGGAGGCCTGCCTGCTGGCGTCGCGTAGTTCTAAGGATTTGTGAAAACAGGTTTCTATCTAGGCCAGAAATCTCCGAATATAAATCATCTCTCTTATTGATCGACTGAAATTGCAACAGGCTTCTTAACTTCCTGAATACTACCGTTAAGATGGTGATTGCAAAAATTGTTGGTGCCAAAACTAGGATTAGATGCATTAACGGATGCACCCAATCGGGCGCCGCGCTGTCGTAGTCAGCTCCTAACCACGTCGCCATTCTATGAGCCAGAGAGTGGAATTCAAAATCATTGGTTGAAATCATAAAAATCTCGCTCGCGTTGAAAATATCGCGGGAACTTTAAAATTTCCGCGATATTTCTATCCAGTGTAGAGAAGTGGAAACAACTCTATTTTACTGACACTTTCGCATACATGCCGGATTCGTAATGGCCGGGGATCAAGCAGGCAACTTCAAAGATACCGCTATTGTTGAAGATCCAGATGATTTCCCCGCTCTTGCCTGGGGCTAGGCTGATGGAATTAGGAGTATTGTGCACCTCTATTCGTGTCGCCATAATTTCTTTGTGCATTGCGTTCCGACCTGGTGTGTCCAGGATAAACTCGTGGTCCAGTTCCCCGCTATTTCTGACTAAAAACCGAATGGCTTCCCCCTGTTTGAAATCCATGGCTGACGGAGTGTAAATCATCTTACCGTCGTCGGTCTCTGTCATTGTCACTTTTACAGTACGTACTGTTTGACTGTGAATGCCTGGCATACCAACTGCCATTTGCTCTCCGTGACTTTCATTGCCGCTATGGTCGGAATTGGCGGCTGACGTTTCTGCTATCACAGCCGCTCCGGAGGCGGCTATCAGTGCGGTGGTGAGGAACATTTTTTTCATTGTTGTTGCCATGTTTAAATTAGGAAAGTCCGAGCCTTTTTGCTGGCCTATCTTGGTCAGTGACCTGACCAAGATAGGCCTGATTGAATATGGCCTGGTGTTTCAAAACATAAGGCGGGTTCCGAAGACGACTGAGAATACACCATTGTCTTCACCGCTGGCGCGCAGTAGATCTGCAGTACCGCCAAAGGCCTCTTCGTAGTTGAATCCTATGTATGGTGAGACAGCCCTATCGATCAGATCGTAGCTCAACCGGAGTCCGGCTTCGATCGTGACACCGCCAGCAGCCAGACCGTAAGCTGGATCATCCTGCAGTGGGACTGTCAACTCCAGATTCGGGGTAAGGACTAGACGGTTGGTCAGCATCGCCTCATATTCGCCTTCAAAGCGGAAGGATGAGTGCTCTGACAGGTATAAATCAGCATCGATTTCGAACCATTGCGGCGCCAACCCCTTAACCCCCAGTACGGCATTGTACCGGTTTGGCAGGCTGTCTGGCGTGCTGGCCTGTACGCCAACTACCGCATCGAAAAAAGTGGAGACTGGGAATTGTAGTCGAAGTTGGTTCTCTAGAGCCTCGAGTTCACCCGAATCTTGAACTCTTTCTCCCTCGCTGCGCCAAACCAGTTTGAGTTCATCTGTTCCGATCTGGGCATCGAAATCCCAAACAATGGAGCCTATGCCGTCGCTCTCTCTGTATTCCAACTGTTCAGCCTGGAAGCCATAAATCAGTTGTTCTGCGGCTGCGGGGACGGACCAGACCGTCAACACACCGACTGCTACGGTTACCGTTTTTCGTGCAATATTCATGCCAACATCTCTTTTGGATAGTTTGATCATGCTGGGCCGCCTTCAATGATCACTTTGCGGAACATGCCCGCATCGGCGTGATAGGAAAGGTGGCAGTGGAAGGCCCACTGGCCAGTCACATCCACTTCAGTCTCCGTGTAGACAGTGGTGCCCGGTGCAATGCTGACTGTGTGCTTGATCGGATCCAGACGACCTTTTCCGGTGTCCAAGATCGACCACATACCGTGCAAGTGCATTGGGTGGGACATCATGGTCTCATTGACAAATTTAAACCTGACCCGCTCACCGTATTTCAGTCTCAGCGGCTCTGCTTCAGACAGTTTCCTACCATTGATCGACCAAATGTAGCGCTCCATGTTACCAGTCAGGCGTAACTCGATCTCCCGCGTCGCAGGTCGTTCTCTATATAGCGGTTTTCGAGCGCGAAGGTCGTCATAGGAAAGAAATTTTCCACCATTTGCCGCGCTGGGAATAAGACCGCTGCCTGCGGCGTAGAAACCTTCCTGCGCATCACCGGCCATTGCCATTTGATGGCCACCATGATTCATTCCGGCCATCGAGTTACCATTGGTGGAACTGGCACCATCCATATCGTGCTGGCTGTGGTCCATTCCAGCCATCGGTTCTGCTTCAACAGGGGGGGCCATTTGGTGCTGACTGTGATCCATGCCCGGCATCATGATCACGCTGTCTGGCATCTCGGTTTCGTTTCGCATGACATGACCTTCCATGCCCATGTCACCCATCATACCTGCCATGTCAGCCATCGTCAGGCGAGGTTTAGTACGCATCTCAGGAATAGGGCCTGCCAAGCCTTCACGCGGTGCCAGTGTACCGCGCACCATGGCAGTGCGACCCATGGATTCCGCAACAATGCTATAGGCGCGATTTTCTTTCGGCTGCACGATTACATCATAGGTCTCTGCAACTGCAATGCGCAGCTCGTCCACGGTGACCGGCTTCACATCATTGCCGTCAGCCTGTATGACAGTCATCTTCAATCCTGGTATCCGTACATCGAAATAGGCCATTGCCGACGAGTTGATTAACCGCAGCCGGACCTTCTCTCCTGCCACAAACAGACCAGTCCAGTTCTGTGCGGTGCTCTGGCCGTTGATCATTGGTGTAAAACCTTGAACGTCTTCGATATCGGTAGGCATCATCCGCATACGACCCCACATCTTGCGGTCTTCCAGAGCGGCCTTCAGACCCATGCTGCCAGAATCTTCAATTAAATCCTGCAGCGTGCGTTGGGAACGGTTATAGTAGTCGGCCGACATCTTAAGGTTGCGCATAATTCGCTTGCCGCGGTGAGGATGGGTATCTGTCAACTGCACCACATAATCGCGATCTGCACGCGCCGTTTCACGGCGCTTTGGTTCAATGACGATGGCTCCATATGCTCCATCAGGCTCTTGGAAGCCGGAATGACTATGAAACCAATAAGTTCCAGCTTGCACAATTGGGAATTTGTAGGTGAACGTTTCTCCCGGCTTGATGCCATCAAAACTGATGTCCGGCACTCCATCCTGGTCAAACGGCAAGATCAGTCCGTGCCAATGAATGGAAGTGTCTTGACGCAGGTTGTTCGTCACATTCAGTGTGACCTCCTCGCCTTCCTTGAAGCGAAGGATGCTCGGTGTTTGACTGCTATTATAGCCAACACCCGATTTTCGAAAGCCTCCAGCATTGATCTGGATCTTGTCCACGCTGATGTCGTAGACTTCGGCCTGGGCCGTAACGGCCGTGGACAAAGCAAGGGTCGCGCCGAGAATAGCCGAGCGCAGGGATACGATGGGTGGCATCGTGGCTCCTTTTGTAGTTTCAAAGGTGAATTTGTTTTGCTTAAGGACTCATGTAACTCGACGAGAGTCTTTAAGTGCCTGAAAATTGGGCGATTAGGCCCGGACACTGCACCGTCGCGCCGCCAAGAGCAGGTGACTATAGTTTGGGAGGCGGCAGATTTGCCGTGGGAGTGGAGGAGGCATCAGCTGGGCTACCACGAGTAAAAACAGCCCTGGTGGACCGTCCGGCAGAACCAGCTTTCAGCCGACGTAGAAGCACGGCTGGCGCTTCACATGAGCCGAATTTATGGCAGTGGCCTTCATCTACTTGCAACTGAGCATCGTGTCGCTCAATTTCAAACACAGCGCGCGTCTCTGCATGGGAAAAAGCTTTACCTCCAATCGGCGCAGCTAATGCGGAAAATGCCAGCAAAAGGGCCAATACCAAAATCTTCCAGTTTTCACCTATAACATCGTGCACTTGTACGGCTCCCGTAGTTCTCACCGTGATGATTACAAACCAGGCCTTTTCAACTCAAGGATACACTTTGATACATTTTGCTGCTCACTTGGCACGAACATTTCAAAAGGCTTGAACAATCGTCCTGAGGGTGAGCGTCCCCTTTCCCCAGACCGATTTAGTCTACTGCCTCTGTGACAGGTATGCCAAGAGCGGTGTAGCGATTGAGGACGGCGATGCGGATTTGGATTTCAGCGACCTGTCTTTCGAAGTCACGCGCCGTGAGAGATTGGCTCAGAAATTTCATACAATGCATTTCTGTTTCGACGCGGCTTCGGCGGTGGTATCAGCTCCAGCGTCACCAAAGGGTACGACCCAGATATCGTTGTCCATTGACCGCATCGTTACGGGCAATTGCTCCGGCGCTCGTCGACTTCTAGGGCTTTTCATTCTTGCGAGGTGGGATCACTGCATGCGCATCTCGTGCGGCAATCGCTTCGTGGCATTTGCACGTGTCATATGCTCCGCCTGCGGTGACACTGCCGATGTCTTGATCAACAGGGATTTGGTTCAGAAGTTCTGGCAACACGGCAGCATTCCCGATGTTGCTGCTGGTGACCTCGACGGCCCGTACCTCCAGCGTTTCTTCGTAGATGCCTATGTGTATCTTACGCCAGAGGCGGCGCTTGGGACCACCATGCTTGCGGGCGTTCCACTCGCCTTCACCTGCTTATGCCTTCAGCTATCACGCTGGATTCATACAGTGAATCCCTTCAACCGATTTGTGCAATAAAGCCACTGCAAGGCGGGAAACTCTTCACCCATCAACTTCCAGAGTCAAGTTCACCTTGGAAACCTACAAGAGGTAAAAGGCATCTGACCCTGGAGCGATGAAAAGAAACCTATTGTTTCATTATTTCGGTTACGATGTATTTTCCGCTGACATGCTCCACCATAAAGTGAATTTTATTACCTTTGCGAAGGCCTTTTAACATTGACGGATTCGCAACGCCGTATCCCATTTCCATCGCTGGCATGTTAACACTTTCCATTGGTCCGTGATCTATCGTCACTACATTCGATTTTCGATCAAGGTTAGTGATTGTTCCCATTGCCATATCGTGATTTCCGCCCGCAAAAGCGGTTGTTGCTGCAACGACTAAAGCCGCAGCTAGTGAGAGAAACTTCATTCTATAATTACTCCTTGGATTTCTAGGGTTCATTGTCTAGATCTCTTTTCAACTGTCGGCCCAGGGATATGACTCTACTTCTTGCGTGGGTATTTATTGTTCACAATTTTGCCAGATGACACTTTCATGATTTTGAGATAAACACGCAATGTGCGTAATTCGAGCCCCTGATTGCCACTCATAAACAGAATAAGCTCTTCGCTAGCCATTTCTCTTATCCCTATATTACGTAGCCCTGAGTCGACTGAAGTGTCGATCCGCCGTCGATTGAGCCAACAATCCTGATTAAGTCAATAGTGTCAGGCTGGCTGCAATTGTATCAAAATGTAACGTTTACACTGACAGGATCAGTGTGTACCCCCGGGGCTGATGGTGCGAAAGTCAAACCGTTCGCCCTGCAATTTTTCGAAAACCTAGCCCATATAGCATATCCAGTCTCTATGGTAAAAATGAACTCCTAGATGAAAAAACAGAGGTGAACCAATTTTCTGGTTTTGCTTCTATATCTCCTGTCAAGCTCAGCTCGCTGCGCCACCGAGGAGTGAAAACATAGGAAGGAAAATCTAACATGACACGCCCATCCAACCCTTCACATGCCTCCCGACCTCCCTCTTTTTGGCGATCCCGCGCCGGCATCTACCTGATGGTAGCTCTTACGGTGGGCGGCCTGCTCTTGGGTTATGAACACCGGATGCACCTTCTGGGTAGTGGGTTGCTGGTCTGGTTGCCCTTACTACTATGCGTCGGCATGCACTTCTTCATGCATGGAGGCCACGGCGGGCACGGTAAGGGAGACGACAAGTAATGGCCGATGCAGGTGCTTCCTATGGACTTTGGCTATTGGTATTTATCAACTCGGCGGTATTCATCATTTTCGCCTTCAGTTTCTTCAAACCGCAAACAAAACGCGATTGGCGCAGTTTCGGAGCCTTCAGCGCCTTCGTCGTCGCGCTCTTTACCGAGATGTATGGGTTCCCGTTAACTATCTTCTTCCTTTCCGGTTGGCTGCAATCGATCTGGCCGGAGGTTGATTGGTTTGCCCACGACAGCGGGCATCTCCCCGAAATGATGTTCGGCTGGCAGTCAAACCCGCATTTTGGGCCTTTCCACCTTTTAAGCTTCGTTTTCCTTGGTGGGGGATTCTGGCTGATTTCTGTTGCCTGGCACCATCTGTGGGCAGCGCAACGACAAGGTAAACTGGCTGTTACAGGCCCCTATGCCAGGATCAGGCATCCGCAATATGTCGGGTTCATCCTGATCTTGCTTGGATTTTTAGTACAGTGGCCGACACTTCTGACGCTGGCGATGTTTCCGGTACTTGCCTGGATGTACGTTCGCCTCGCCCGTGGCGAAGAAGCCGATAGCCGCGCGCGTTTCGGCCAAGCATATGCCCGCTACGCCAAGTCTGTTCCGGCCTTCGTCCCTAGCTTTAGAAAAGCTGGGGATCGAGAAAACTCGGGAACGACCTGAAGCAATGCAGCCTATTCATGAACAAACCGGGCGCGCTCTGACCGAGCGCCTGAAGTTTAGATCGGACCGTTAGTTCCTAGCACCAGAGGCAGGTAAGGACATCAAAAATGCAGCATGATCACCAAAGCACTGTGTACAAGGAAGGCTCGATCAGTCTTGGCGGCGCTGTTGCCATGGGTACCGGCGTCATGATCGGCGCGGGCATATTTGCCCTGACGGGGCAGATTGCCCAACTGGCCGGGCCACTATTCCCGCTCGCCTTTATCGTGGGCGCAGTCGTGACCAGTTTCAGTGCCTACAGCTATATCAAGATGTCAAATGCCTGGCCTTCTTCCGGTGGCATCGCAATGATCCTGCAGAAATGCTACGGGTCTGGCGCATTAGCAGCAGGGGCTGCGCTCCTTATGGCGCTCAGTATGGTGATTGCCGAAAGTTTGGTGGCGCGCACATTTGCCACTTACGTGCTACGGCCTTTTGACATCACTGGAGGACCGTTGGTGCCTATTTTGGCGGTTGCAGTCATCGTCTTTGCCTTTTTGGTCAACATTGCCGGAAACCGATCTGTCGGGTTGTTTTCTCTGATCATGGCCGCCATCAAGATCGGTGGCATCGCCTTGTTCGGCATCGCCGCACTTTGGTCCAGCGGATTTCAGTTTTCTGCCGCTTCGGCGAGCGTCCGAGCCTCTGGGATCACCGGCTTCATAGCGTCGGTCGCTCTAGCAATCCTCGCCTTCAAGGGGTTCACCACGATCACCAATAGTGGTGGCGAGATCACCGATCCCAACCGCAACGTGGGTCGCACAATCATGATCTCAATTGCGATCTGCGTGGTGGTCTATCTGCTTGTAGCTTTCGGCGTGAGCGCAAGCCTGACAATCGACGAGATCATCGCTGCACGTGACTATTCACTCGCGCAGGCAGCAGAGCCCGCACTCGGGCAGATTGGTTTTTTTCTGACGGTGTTGCTGGCCGCTGTAGCTACGGCATCCGGCGTTTTGGCCAGCGTGTTTGCAGTGTCGCGAATGCTAACGATGCTGACGAACATGAAGATGATCCCGCACAGTCACTTTGGAATGACCGGACCCATCCAGCGGCATATGCTGGTCTATACGGTCGTGATCGCTTCGGCGCTGGCAGTGTTTTTTGACCTCGGAAGGATCGCTTCTCTTGGCGCATTCTTCTATCTGATAATGGATATGATCGTTCACTGGGGCGTTTACCGGTTCCGGCGGAAAGAGATCGGGGCAGCACCGGCAATTATGCTACTTGCGCTCGTGTTTGATGCTGTGGTGCTTGCCGCATTCACCGCGATGAAACTGCAAAGCGATCCTGCTATTGTGCTCTATGCAGCTCTTGGTATTGTCTCGGTCTTTGCTGTAGAATGGGTTTATCTGTCGAGCTGGACAGCGCCGCAGGAACATCCCGGTCGCTGATCATGTGCAATCGTGGCCTTAAGTTTTCCAAATTGGACGGCTCCGTGTTTGATTAAAATGTCAATGCTCTAGGTCATGTTGGCATAAGGGATTCACACGGGTGGCAATGTCGAAAGTTCCCACCGTTCAGATCAACAGGAATTCTATCATCTTCTGAGCTACAAGGACGATGTTGATCTAGAAGCGAAGTTGGACAAATGGGAGCGCTTTTACAACTTCGTCAGACCACAACGGCGCTCACAACGGGCAGATCCATTGCGAAGCTTTCAGAAACAAGCTGCACTACCCCACCCGAGTGTCCCGCTGGTCTGTCCAGGGTACAGGTTTCGCTGAGGTCGTGACCCAGGCGGGTGTCAGAAGTTGAGACAGCAGAGTGACAGAGTCCATGCCGGACAGTAGAGGGCGAAAGGGGATCATTTTTGAAATTTCTTTTCGGTCAAAGGCAGGGATCGCCACTGAGACCTTCGAGAATGGGGCAATCCGGGCGATGATCCCCCGCGCATTCCTTGGACAGGTGGGTCAGGGTCTCATGCATGGCTTGCAGATCGATGATCTTCGCTTCGATCTCTTCCAAATGCTTGTTTGTTATTTCTTTCACCTCTGCACTGGCGCGGGTTTCATCCTCGTAGAGCGCCAGCAAGTTGCGGCAATCACCAATGGTGAACCCCAAGGCACGGGCGCGGCTGAGAAAGATCAGCTTGTGCAGGTCAGTTTCGCGAAAGACGCGATAGTCGTTCGTGTCACGCAGTGGTTTGACCAGGCCGATATCCTCGTAGTAGCGGATGGTTTTGGCGCGCAGACCGGTGCGCTTGGATACTTCGCCGATGTTCAGATTCATGTCGCCTCCTCGCTTATCCGGCTAGTGCCGGGTTCAGGGTCTCGGTTTCTTGCATCGGGATGGGTGCTTTGTCGTTCAGCACCGGCTTAACCCAACGCAAACGCAGTGCATTTGTTAGCACGAACACGCTGGACAGAGCCATCGCCCCGGCTGCCAGAACTGGCGACAGGAGCAGCCCGAAGGCCGGGTACAAAACGCCTGCAGCCACAGGGATCAGCAACGTGTTGTAGCTGAAGGCCCAGAACAGGTTCTGCCGGATGTTACGCATGGTGCGCGTCGAAATGTCGAAGGCGTTGACCACGCCGGTCAACTCGCCGGACATCAAAACAACATCTGCCGCTTCGATGGCAACATCGGTTCCGGTGCCGATAGCAATGCCCACATCCGCAGTGGCCAGCGCAGGGGCGTCATTGATGCCATCGCCGACAAAAGCCAGTTTGCCACGCGTGCGTAAATCTTCCAGTGCGGCGACTTTTCCCTCGGGCAGGACCTCGGCCACAACGATATCAATGCCCAATTCTGCGGCGATGGCTTCAGCCGTCCCTTGATTGTCACCGGTAATCATGGCCACGCTCAACCCCAGATCATGCAATGCAGATATGGCTGCTGGAGTTGCTGGTTTGACCGGATCCGCCACGGCAATCGCCGCCGCAATCTGCCCGTCGATTGCTGCATAGAGCGGGGTTCGCCCCTTGCGGCCCAATTCGTCGCCGATCTGGGCAAGTTTGCCCATGTCGATCCCCTCGCGCTGCATAAACCGGTCAGCTCCGACAAGAATGCGGTGACCGCCAACGGTCGCCTCGACGCCGTATCCGGTGATCGACGTAAAGGCTGTGACCTCGGCGCCATCCAACCCTCTTTGGGTGGCGGCACGCGTGATGGCTTCGGCAATGGGGTGTTCAGACTGGGCCTCGATGGCGGCAACCAGTCGCAGCACCTCATCGCTGTCAAACCCATCCGCCGCGATCAGGTCGGTCAGCTCGGGACGGCCCTGGGTCAGAGTGCCCGTCTTGTCCAATGCGACCACCCGCGCTTCCTGTAGCATTTGAAGCGCATCACCTTTGCGGAAGAGAACCCCCATTTCGGCCGCCCGACCGGTGCCGACCATGATCGATGTAGGCGTTGCCAAACCCATCGCGCAAGGGCAGGCGATGATCAAAACGGCGACACCTGCAATCAGCGCAAAGCTCAGTGCGGGGTCAGGTCCAAAGATCAGCCAAGTCAGAACGGTTAAGGTGGCAACCGCCATGACCGCAGGGACGAACCAGGCGGTAATCCGGTCTACCAAACCCTGGATCGGAAGCTTGGCACCTTGAGCCTGCTCAACCATCTGGATAATTTGCGCCAACATCGTGTCAGCACCAACCTTGGTTGCCTGGAAGATCAATGCGCCTGTGCCATTCACCGTTGCACCGACGATCTCAGCCCCAGTGGATTTCTCAACTGGGACGGGCTCGCCGGTGATCATGCTTTCATCGACATAGGAACGGCCGCTGATCACTTTGCCATCAACGGCGATTTTCTCGCCAGGACGCACGTGGATCAAGTCACCCACGATGATCTCCTCGATCGCCAGTTCGACAACTTCGCCCTCCCGTTCCACCCGCGCGACCTTTGCCTGCAACCCGACAAGCTTGCGGATTGCCTCGCCTGTACGTCCCTTGGCGCGTGCTTCCAGAAAGCGACCCAGTAGGATTAGAACGACAATTACAGCCGCTGCCTCATAGTAGACATTGGCAGTGCCTGCCGGCAGAACTCCCGGCGTAAAGGTGGAAATCAGTGAAAACCCGTAGGCCGCTGAAGTGCCAAGCGCGACAAGCGAGTTCATGTCCGGCGCGCCCTTGAACAGCAGCGGAAACCCCTTTGTGTAGAAGCGCAGACCAGGGCCGAACAGAACGATTGTGGTCAGGAGAAATTGCAAAAACCGGCTGTTTTGCAGGCCGACGCTTTCTTCGATCCACATATGCATGGCCGGAAACAAATGACCGCCCATCTCGATCACAAAAACCGGTAGGGCCAGAATTGCGGCGACCAAGGTAAGTTGCCCAAGTCGCGCGATCTCTGCCGCCTTGCGGTCCTGTTTGCTGAGGTCTTCTCCAGCTTTGAGCTTGGCAGGGTATCCAAGTTCGGTGGAAATCCTGGCCAAGTCCGCCGGCGTAGTCGCCCCGGTAGCGTAGCGTATGGTCGCGGTCTCCGCAGCCAAGTTTACCTGCGCATCAATTACGCCGTCACTGGCCGTCAATTTGCGCTCAACCCGGCCAACGCAGCTGGCACAGGTCATGCCTTCGACGTCCAAAGTGATTTCGCTGGTCGTGGCTGGATAGCCCGCTTCACCCAACGTGTCGATCAACCCTGCAAGGTTGGCGGGGGCGGCAAAGCTGACCCGGGCTGTTTCATTCGCCAGGTTGACCGCGGCATCGGACACGCCGGGAATGCCGGCAAGCGTTCTTTCAACACGGCCGACACAGGACGCACAAGTCATGCCTTCGACCGACAATGTAAGCGTTCGTTTCTCTGACATGACACTCTCCGCGATTCGTGGTTCCAAATATGGTTTGGGGGGTTCCAGTGTGGGTAGGGTCAAGCCTTGAATATCACGTTTTCTTGATGCTTGACCTTACCCTGTGGGAACCCCCAATCCCTTCATTGAACGAAAAAACGGAGACTACCATGAGCAAGTTCAATGTACCCGATATGAGCTGCGGTCATTGCAAGGCTGCTATCGAAAAGGCCGTTGGTGCCGCCGACGGAGATGCGGTTCTGAATTTCGATCTGGAAGCGCGCACCGTCGAAGTCACAAGCAGACTGGGCGACGCCGAGCTGACAAAAATCCTGGAAAAGGAAGGTTACCCCAGCACGATCGCTGCCTAGGTCAATGCACCATCTTGCCGGCAGCCATGCCAAGGTGATGTGCCTGATGGTGGCCCCCTACAGCCATCAACCCAAAGAAGCCCAAGGCGCGAATGACATCGACTTCGTCGGATGAGGTCACTGTCCATGTGACCTCATTCCTGCCAATCTCGGCTTCACTGGACCAGCCCGTCTCTATTGCCAGAACTGGAGCATGTGCTGGAACCATGCGCCGAACGGCTTCACCACCTGGCCCGGTCAACCCGACACGGAACATCACGCCATGTGGGACCTGTTCGACAGAAGCCTCAGCATGCATGATCAGGTCGTCCATATCAATTAAATGCTGACGCAGACCGGCGATATCCACGCGACTCCAATTCGTGTCCGGATCCGCTCGCAGCAAGGCTACAATCTCGGCGATGGATGCAAACGCCCCCTGCCCCGGCTCCTTTGGCACGGCCATATTTTGTCCGCTGGCACCGTGATCGTGGCTGTTGTGTTGTGCCGTGGCTGTGGAACTGGCCAGTAAAACTATGAGTACAAGTCGGATCATGGGTGGCTCCTGTTCGGTCGCGAGACTCCAATCTGGCGCCTGATCCTCTTCTGACATATGATCGAGATCATAATGTCACATCTGATGTCTCTGCCCTCTCCATTCAATCGTCTCCCGAAATGCGGTCAGGCGCGGCGTCAGCTTGAGGCTGATGAGTACTTGTTTCGCCAAGGAGACCCGACACGTGCGATGTACTTTCTTGAACAGGGCGCAATCAGCCTGATCCGCCACACAAAAGATGGGCAGAAAGTGACGATGTTTCAGGCCAACGCAGGCGATACCCTGGCAGAACCGGCGTTGTTTTCGGACCGCTTTCATTGCGACGCGACGGCCCAAGCACGTTGTTTGGTCCTCTGCCTGGACAAGACCGAGGTGCTGGAATTCATGACGAAAGACCCGAGTTTTGCCGCAGCTCTTGTTCAACGCATGGCAAGCCAAATTCAGGCCTATCGTCGCCGACTGGAATTGTTGGCCGTCCGCCCTGCCAGGGATCGGGTTCTGGCCGGTCTGGCGGATGGCTGGCTCACCGGGTCGATCATTGAATTCGCAAGCGAGCTGGGCCTGACCCACGAGGCCGTATACCGAGCCCTGTCAACCTTGGTGCGGGAAGGCCAGGTTGCGCGCACCGCTCGAGGTTCATATCGCGTGAACGGCGCCGATCAGGCCGCATTGTAGTGGGCGAAGATCTCGGTTGTGCCATCATTTCGGATCAAGAAGACCGAATAGGCGTCACGTTCGCTCGCGGGACCCATGCCCGGTGATCCCCATGGCATGCCTGGCACAGACAGACCAATGGCGTCGGGCCTCTCGCTCAACAGGCGGTGGATGTCGGCCGGCGGCACATGGCCTTCGATGACATAACCGTCCACATGTGCGGTGTGGCACGATGCCATGTCTTCGCTGACCCCGCTTTGGGCTTTCAAACGCATCAAGTCGTCATACGTGGCTTCGCGAATGTCCATTTCGTATCCAGCATCAGCCATGATGTCGATCCACGCGCCACAGCACCCGCAATTCGGATCCTTGACCACTTGAACCAGCGGTGGCGTGGCGGCCAAGGCGGGCACTGTCATTCCGAACCCGGAGGCCCCTAGGCCACACAACAAAAGGCGGCGGTTGATAGTCAGGTTGGTCATTGTGTTTCCTTTCAGGCCAGATTGCCCAGTGGTGTTCAATTTCGGATTTATCTTATCGTTCTCGCGGTGTCAGATCCTGACAAAGGTCAAGCAAGGGGAGCTTACGATCCGCCCTGCATCTGTTCCCCTTCAGTCCGCACCTCTTGGGTTTCGCGCATACGGTCTGGCCAGGTGGACTTTATGAAGGCCAAAATGTCCCAGATCTCCTGGTCGCTCAATTGCTCTCCAAACCCGGGCATGCCACTGTTGAAATTCGTCACACCGCTTGCCTCCAGGGCCGCCTGCCCGCCCAACTTGGTATAATCGAACAACAAGGCATCTCCATGATGCCAGGTATGGCCGGTCCGATCATGCGGCGGAGCTGGAAGTGTTCCGTCGTCCTTTGGGCTGCGCCAATCGGGTTCCCCTTCCAGCTGTGCCCCATGGCACGAGGCACAGTTTTCCGCGTATAGCAACGCACCGGCCTCAGAATCAGACTGCTCCGGCTGCTTCGGTGGTCCTGCATTTGCTTGGTCCATGCTCAGAAATACTGCGGCACCCGAAAGGCTCAGTATGGCGGCGATGGCAGCAATCAGAATTTTGGGGCGGGACATCTTTGCACTCCATGGCATGATTGTTCAGGGGTCTGTATTTCGGTCATGATACGTCAATCCAGGTTGCCATGCCGTCTGCACTGTGACTGAGCATGTGACAGTGGAACAGCCAGCGCCCCGGATTGTCGAAGACACAAACTATTTCGCGCGTTTCCCCCGACGCGACCAAGAGTGTGTCACGCAGAGGGCCAAACGTCCCATTTTCCGAGATTTCACGGAAATGGTGGCCATGCAGATGAATGCCGTGGGCAAACCCGGTCGGGTTTAACAAAACGATCCGGGCTGTTTCCCCTTGCCGGAACTGGCCAAACGGTTTGTTGGGAAGGCCAGAAACTCCATTGAACGCCCAGGTGCCAAAGCCGCCGTGGTTCCGATCCCCTTCCCCGCCCCTCATCAAGAGCTCAAGCGTCTGGGTGATTTGGCCGGGCTCAGATAGCCCATGCATCGGCAACGCAGTTACGGGGCTACGGTCCGGTGCTGGGTTCTTGCCGGACAAAGCTATGCTTGCGATCGGATTGCGCGTGTTCCCTTCTGTCAAGTTGAAGGTGATTTCAGATGTTGCAAATCCAATGATATCGACACGCTGTGCAGGTGCCATGATCAGGTGCTGCAATTGCGTCGGGGACTCCAGCGGCATGCCATCCAAGGCGACCACAGAGCCATCTATGCCGTCAAGATCGAGACGAAAGACTCTGTCGATGGCCGCATTGACCAAACGCAATCGAACGCGATCTCCTTGTCGAACGGATTTTTGGCTGAGAAAAACCCGCATAAGATTGCCCAAGCGACCTTTGCGCGAAAAATCATCCATGACCCCGAAATCTGTGTCAAACATCCCGTCAGATGTAGTTCTGAAATCCGCCAACATTGCCGTGATATCGTGATCCACATTGGGTGGATCACGCTCTTCTACGATCAAGGGGCCAAACAACCCGCGGGCAACCTGCTCATAGGACAGGTAGTGCGAGTGATACCAGAACGTGCCAGCATCAGGCAGTTCGAAATTATAGTCGTAGTGCGCGCCCGGTGGCACAACCTCTTGGGTTAATATTGACACCCCATCCATTCGGTTGGGAACACGGACCCCGTGCCAATGCACCAGCGCTCCGTCTTGCAACCCGTTTTCCAGGCGAACATCCAGCTGATCGCCCTGTCGAAATCGCAGCTCGGGACCGGGGATTGAGCCATTGAATCCGAGTAGACCAGGCATTTCCCTATTATGACCGGGCCATTGAACAGCAACCGGTGCGGGACGCAGCGTTTGTATGGGTTTCTTGGCCAAGGCGGGCCTTGGCACTAGTGTTCCGGCTATTGCACCCAGGAGTATTTGGCGGCGGGAGAGCCTCATTGCCCCGCGACCAGTTCCAGGTTCTCAATTGAAGCAAGGATGCGCCCGCCCGTATCGTCACTATCGGCCGAAACTCCAATCCCGACGAGAATACTCTTCTCAGCCCCAAAGGCAGTGTGAAAGTCCGCCTCAAGATCAACCTCTTCTATATGGCGACCGACGCCGCTGGGTCGAAGCACGCGGGTGATCATCCGCGGATGGTAAGGGCTTTTCAGAAAACTGCCTGAATTGTGGTTGCCCCCCCAGACATAAATCAACGCATGTGTTTTCTGGTTACGCAGCAATCGGCGTGCCGAATTATGGCTCAGATTGTGCGCCGTTTCAGCGTCTGTGAACACGAAGTAGACCGCCAGGTTTCTGTCGTCACCGCCTTTGCGCCGCAGATCGGTCACCACGACACCCTCACGCACCTCCCAGGTCCACCTGGCACCGTCAGCGTTGCGCAGGCTGGGCTCAAGCGCCCGCCAGACAAGTGATACCGTGCCGTCAGAAGTCACATCCAGCTTTGGGCCCAGGAAATGGTATTCGTTCGACCAAAGGCGGAGAAAACCCTGTTCTTTCCAGCTGCCGTCAAACAGCAATGGCCCAGCAATTGCGGGACCCAATGTGGCCGCATACAGGAATACGGCCACGAACAGGCGGCGGGAGGGGGTCATTCTGCGGCTTTTCTCGCCGCCTCGACAACTTCCACCAGTTCAGGTTGTTCCACAAACCCTGGCACCAGTTCCTCACCGACAACGAAAGATGGGGTGCCGTTGAAACCAAGCGACTGCGCAAGGTTCATGGAGGTCACCAGATGTTCTTGGATTTCAGGTACTTCCATGTCTCGGCGCAAACGGTCAACATCCAGCCCAACTTCGGCCGCGACGCGCATGACACTTGCCTCTTCAGCACGACCATTCATACTCATCAACGCCCAATGGAAAGCCTCGTATTTCCCCTGTTCACGTGCTGCCAAAGCAGCTTTGGCGGCGAATACAGACCCTTCCCCCAGAATTGGCCATTCGCGATAGACCAGACGCACATCTGGGTCGTCATCAAGCAAGCCTTGCACCACGTCCATGGCACGGCGGCAATAGGGGCAGTTGTAGTCGAAGAACTCCACCACCGTCACATCCCCTTCGAGATTGCCCAGTACCGGTGCATTCGGGTCCAGTTCCAGTAGATTGCGCTGGTTGGTCAGCACGTCGGCGCGGGCCACATCTGCTGCGGCGGCCTGTTGCTGTTCCAATATGGCGACGGCCTCCATAACGATGCCAGGGTTTTCACGGATCGTCTCAAGCACCAGTTCCTTGACCCGATCCTCATCCAACCCGTCCGCCCAGGCTCCGATTGGCGCTGCCAGGCTGATGGCCAAGGCGAATAACCCGCTTTTCAATTTCATGTTCTTTTCTCCGTTTTAATCCTGTTCACGTCACATCAATCCATGTCGCCATGCCCGAGGCCGTGTGGGCCAACATATGGCAATGGAAAATCCACTTGCCGGGTTCGCCGGCGACAAAGGCAATCTCTCGTGTTTCATCCCCGAAAACCAAAAGCGTATCTCTGAGAGGTCCAAGCTCACCGCTATTCAGGACTTCGCGAAAGTGCATTCCGTGCAGGTGCATTGCGTGGGGAAAGACCGTGTCATTTCGTATGCTGACTCGCGCGGTTTCGCCTGATGACAGTTGCGCGAGTGGGGTGTCGGTCATGCCGACGACGCCATTGAACGACCAGAACTGGTTGGCGGCGGCCAACTCACGAAAGCTCATTTCCTCACCGCCCAGCCTCGCTTTTTGAAGGTTGCCCATGGCGCCGCCTTCCATCCTGAGGTCGAACCGACGTGCCGCATCCACCCCGGGAACGGACATGTTCGGATTGGGCGGCAGCGGTTCCGGTGTTTCACGCAGCTTGATCGAGTCCCCAGCAGGTCCAACCGGAAAGGCGGCTTGTGAATACCCTTCGTCGTCGTCGATACGCACCAAGTGGGCAACTTCGCCTGCTGCGGCTGTAACATCGACGAACAGGTCAACCCGCTGACCGGGAGCCAACAATAAGTTGCCGTCAACCTTCTCCGGCACCTCCAGGGGCATACCGTCATAAGCCATGACCCAGCCCTCGAACCCCGACAAAGCGAGCTGGAAAACTCGTGCGTTGGCTGCATTTATCAGGCGCAACCGCAAGCGCTCGTTCGGCTTGACCGGCAGTTCCGTTTCCGCGGTCCCATTCGTCGCAATGTAGTTCCCGCGACGCCCGGCATGACTTCGGTCATGCGGCGCTTCGAACTCGGGTGCCAACTGCGCCGTTTCCGGGTTCAGCAGCCAATCGTCAAGGATCAGCAGTTCCTCCCGGTCAACGTCAACCGGGTCAGCTTCTTCAACGATCACAGCCCCATAAAGCCCACGTGCGACCTGTTCCATGGAGCGATTGTGAGCGTGATACCAATAGGTACCGGCATCGTGCGCGGTAAAGTCATAGTCGAATGTCCCGCCTGGCGGCACAGCATCCTGGGTCAGTCCGGCCACACCATCCATTGCGTTGTCGATGCGAATTCCGTGCCAATGAACCGAACTGGCCTGTGGGAGGTCGTTCACAAAGCGCCGCATTATGCGGTCGCCTTGTTTCACCCGGATCAATGTGCCCGGCATTTGCCCGTCGTAGCCCCAAATACGTGTCTGCGGATAGTCGGGTGGGGCGAGTTGAACGTCTGCAACGCTGGCGGCTAAAGAAATGGGAGTGGCCGTGGCCGCGCGAATTGTTCCTGGGATCAATGTTCCAAGCCCCAAGGTAGCCCCCAGGCGCAATATGTCTCGTCGGGTCTGTTTCATTCCGTGTCCTTTTGCGGAGGGGGCCGTAGCCCCCTCCATTGTTTTGCTCTTCGACCTCAGCCGCCGGTGTGATCGTCCATCAAATAGGTCGCCATGGCTTTGCGGTCTTCCTCGGTCAAAAAACCAGTTCCATACATCACGACTTCTCCCATCGACCCACCAAAGGCGTCGCCGTCGGGTTTGACCCCGGTGCGAAGCGCATAGGCCAGGCTGTCCACGGTCCACCCGCGCATTTGTAGGGTTTCATAGTCGATTGCCGGAGCTTTTCCGCCGCCGGGCAGTGAGGCACTTCCTCTGAAATGTTGACTGTCCGATTTCCGCGCGCCTGCAAAGTTTCGGGGGGTATGACAGGCAGCACAATGCGCGGCTCCTTCCACAAGCTCGCGACCCCGATTCCAGACCTCGTCGTTGCCTTCAATGGGCTCCGTGCGCGGTGCGATCAAAAATGCGGCCCGCCATAATTTCAATCCCCAACGCTGGTTGAACGGAAAGGCCATCTCCTGATCTCTGGATGGTTCGGCAACGGCAGGCACAGTCTGAAATGCTGCCCACAGGTCAGCAATTTCCTGGTCTGTGAAGTTGCCATAGAAAGGATAGGTGAATGCAGGATAGTAGGGTTCACCCTCAGGCGAGACACCTTGCCTGACTGCGCGAGCAAACTCGTCAATCGACCAATCACCGATCCCGTGCTCGGGGTCGGTGGTCAGATTGGGCGAATATAGCGTGCCGAAAGGCGTCCCCAGTTTCACCCCTCCAGCCAAAGGTGCACCGCCTGCCTCCACATTTGTGTGGCAAGCGATGCAGCCGCTGGCACGGGCAAGATATGCGCCGCGGCTTGCATCTCCTTCCAAACTGATGGGTCCGTTGATCTGACCTATCGGCCAAGCAGCGAGCGCCCCGGTCACGACGACACCGAATGCCGCCCCACCCAAGGCCAATCTTAAAATACCGCGCACCCTACTGACTTTCAGCGCGGAATTTTGTGTGGCACGCCGAGCAGACCTGGGTAACCATGGAGAAGGCACCGTCAACAGGCATCTTGGAAATCTGTGCGGTCGTCATGGTGTTTCCCATTGCTCCAGTGCGGCCCATCATGCTGGATCCACCACCCATCATGCCGGATCCCCCACCCATCATGGTATCTGTCGACATGGCGCTGCTGCCTGTCGCCATCAGACCGTTGTCCGCTGCGCCTGACAGTCCTTCGGAGACAATCCCAAGCTGTTCCGCCAGAGCTGAGAATTCCTCCCACTTGCTCCAGATCGCGTCCTTGGCCTCCGAGGGCATTCCGCCGGAACCTTCGGGAAAGAGTTCCGTCATGGAGTCACCAGCGTGACGTGAGAATGTCGCAGCTGCCTGACGCACAACATCCGCGTCATAGTCAATTTCGCCGCGCATCATGGGCGTGACGGCTTTCACAGCCTTTCCCATATCCGCCATGGCATCCATGCGGTCTTTCACGATGCCAGTCGCACCACCGTGTGCGAAAGCTGTAAGGGCGGTTGAAGTTGCGACGATCGCCGCGAGAATAGTGGTCTTTTTCATAGTTTCAATCCTTGATCGGTCGAGTTTTCGAGTGTCTTGAGATCAGGATTGGCTGCGCGGTGGCGGTTTGTCTGAAAGAGGCGTCCAGCTTTCGCCTGCAAGCCAGGTAAGCCAGATTTCCGACTTGCCGGTCTCTGCTGGGCCAAGTTGAACCGGTGTCAGAAGGAAGGCCGCGGCGGTGAAGCAATCCAGACCTGGATGACAATGCCCAAAAGATGCTGCAACCTCAGCGTGGTGGTCGAGTTCATCTTTGCTTCCGTGACTCGCGTAGGAACTGTCCGAGTTCCCAGCGTGCCCACGAGCGCTATCCGGGAGACCCGCGAATGCAATCAGCCCGCCGAACATGACGACACAGATCAATCGGAGCAGGGATAGGCTGGGTTTTAGAAGCATCAATTGATCCCGTTTTCGCGCTGCAACTCCCGCACATACCGCGCGATGTATTGTACATCACCACGCGTCAGTCCAGGCACCGGTGGCATGTTCCCGAACTTCCAATGATGGGCGCGAACACCACTTTGCGCAGCCCTCTGGAACGCTTCATCCGAATGGTGACTTGGTTCGTAAATCTTGTGCACAAGAGGTGGGGCAACCCCATTTTGACCTGCCGCATTTGCGCCATGGCAAGACGCGCATTTAGCATCAAAGGCACGCTTTCCAAGTACCGCGTCTGCTGACAGCTCTTGTGGCAACCGAACATCCACAATCGGGTATCCCATTGCAATGTTGCTAGTGTCCGGCGGTACCATTGAATGACCTTGCTGCACAGGACCAGGATGAATCGCATGCCACCCTGCGACTGCGACACCGGCAAGCAGTGCACCGCCCACGAAAAGTCCCCATTTACTCATTGTTCTTTCCTTTTGAGTTGTTCATGCGGCCTTCAGATCAACTTGACCTGAGTGCCGACAGGGACGCTGTCGTAGACCTCTTCGATCTGCTCATTGTAGAAACCGATACAGCCATTCTAAGATCGTCACCAGATTTTGCGTATTTCCTGAGTGCTGTGCATGCGGTAGGATTGCCAAGATAGATACAACGCTCTTGTGCCAAGGTGATTGGCCGAATCATAACCCTTGATGATCGCCAGCCATTTATCCAGGACGAAGAACAAAATGTTCCGTCGCACCATGGGGTTGCGGGATATTGGAAAGTGTTTCCTGTGCCCTCAGGATTGAGGGGGGCGGTCAGAACCGAAGCCATACCATCTTCCATCAGGCCTCTGTTAAGCTTTCTATTGCCTGCCATGTCGCCTCTTCACTCGTACCATTGGTGTATTCGTGGGCTATTTTTTCGCCTGATCCGTCTCATTCATCAACAGTTCCGAGCCCCGAGATTTGTATCGAAATGTATCCTTGACCTTTCTGTGGGTAAGGCCAGCATATTGTGACGCCAGCATATGGTGACAGCGACATAGAAGAGGCACCCAATGAGTCAAAAAACAGACACGAGCTCCATCGAAAGATCGCGGTCTGGCCCTAAGGCAATGCATTTCGCAATGATGGCCTGTTGCGTCATCATGCTGCTGCCGATCGCAGGCTATTTCCTGGCTGGTGGCGCGCTTGGCGGGCTCGGGTCGAACTTGCTGACCTTTGCACCGCTCCTGCTTTGTGTCGGGGGCCATTTTGTTATGCACAAAATGATGGGCAAAAGCTGCCATACAAGCGGCTCTCGGCGCGAAACAGAAGAACCCAACGCTGTCATCCACGATGTGGCGTCGACCGTGCCGCAGGTACGCCGAGGCTGACCGGGTGCCTGTTTCCGGCCTTGCGCGTGCCATGTTGGCTGGGTTGGTTGTGAGTGGTTGCGCCACTTCCGGCAAGCAATGCGACAAACCAGCTCGGACCAGTCTTTCTTACGGCGATGTAACTATGTTTGCGCCGGAAGGATGCTGGTTCACCGGCGAGGGGAACAGCCCGGTTCGCTCGATTGCGTGTAGCGACGGTCGTCAAGGTTTGGCAATTGCCGACGTATCTGACGTCTCGGTGGAGGCTGATGAATGAGAAATGACATCGAGGAAATCAGGATACGACGATGCTTTCAATCGTGAGGTTGCGCGCCTACTGCATGAGGCTTGTTCTATTCGTCGGCTTAGGTTTTTTGGCAACCAGCCATGCTATAGCTGCGACGTCAGATGACTTTTCCTCAACAGCCCTCACCGCCAGACTGATCTCTGTGCAGGATGGAGTGCCTTCCGGCGCTGAAACGCTTTCGGCGGGTCTAGACGTGATGCTTGCGGAGGGCTGGAAAACCTATTGGCGCTCACCTGGCGAGGTCGGCATCCCCCCACAGATCGATTGGAGCGGTTCAAGCAACGTCGCGGGCGTTGAAATGCTTTGGCCGGCCCCAGAGCGGTTCACCGCATTCGGTATCGAAAACTTCGGGTATCATGACACCGTTGTTTTTCCCCTTCGGGTCACGCTGGAACGGCCAGGTGAACCGGTTGATCTTACCGGAGCTGTAAAACTACTGGTCTGTTCTGAGGTCTGTGTCCCACAGACCTTCGATTTGACACTGTCTCTTCCCTCGGGGTCGGATATCGACACCGTTTCCGCATCGCGCATAAGCACTTTCCTGTCTCGCGTTCCAACCGAAGGGGATCAAACCGGAATAACGGACGCAGTAGCGTCAATCGACGCGAAACAGACAACCCTGACGCTTGAAATGCAAAGTGCCACCGCATTTGGCACACCGGATGTTTTTGCCGAGCTTGGAGCGGGTACTGCTTTAGGCAAGCCTGACATCCGGCTTGGAGATGGGGGCCGCAGACTTTGGGCGCGCATCCCGATCCTTACCGTTCACGCCGAGCTGTATCACGACCCTGTTTTGACCGTGACAGACGGGCCAGCCCGTGCCCTGACTCTGACTCCGCAGCTGGTATCACCCCCCCTTGCCCCACCATTCAGGCTTGAACAACTGGTGCCAGGTCTGGACAAACTGGCATGGATTGCCCTGGTGGCTTTTTTGGGTGGGCTGATCTTGAATGTGATGCCCTGTGTCCTTCCGGTTCTGTCAATCAAACTGTCATCGGCAATTAAGACCCAAGCGCGTGGCGCGCGGTCTGTTCGCATTGGCTTTCTGTTCGCTGCCGCTGGCGTCATGAGTTTCATGTGGTCTCTGGCCGCTATTCTCTATGTGTTACAGATGTCTGGCGTGGCCGTTGGTTGGGGGCTGCAATTTCAAAACCCGGCCTTCTTGGCCTTGATGTTTCTTGTGCTCGCGGTTTTCTCAGCAAACCTGTTCGGTCTATTCGAGTTGGCGTTGCCTTCCTCACTTCAATCTCGCTTGTCCAACGCAGGTGGAACCTCAGGACATGGGGCTGATTTTGCGACCGGGTTTTTCGGCGCGGTCATGGCAACCCCCTGTTCGGCACCGTTCCTTGGGACCGCGGTAGCATTTGCGCTTGCCGGGCGCGGTGTCGACATCATCATTGTCTTCACAGCTTTGGGGTTGGGGCTTGCATTGCCATATCTTCTTATCGCCCTTGTGCCCGGGCTGGTGGCGGTTTTACCCAAACCAGGGCGATGGATGGTTGGGTTGAAGCTGTTTCTTGGAGGGCTTCTTTTTGGAACAGCAATCTGGCTTTTGTGGATTTTGTCCAGCGTCGCAGGCCTGCTTTCTACGATCGTGGTCACGGGCCTTTCAATCGCGTTGCTTGCGGTCCTGATACGGCGTCCCTTGTCCCCTGCTCTGCGTAATCTGGCCGTCATCCCGCTTGCCGTCCTGCCTATGGTTTCGGCAGAGCTTCTGGCGCGCCAGGCCTCGACTGAGGTTGAACGGTTGGGCGGGCGGATCAATTGGATCACTTTCGACCGTGGAGACATTGCACGCCGCGTATCGCAAGGCGAAGTGGTTTTTGTCGATGTCACTGCGGATTGGTGCCTGACTTGTAAGGCCAACAAGGCCTTGGTTCTGGAACGTGATCCGGTTTTGTCTGCCCTGAACAGTGACGGAGTGATCGCGATGCAAGCCGATTGGACACGCCCCGACGAACGTATTTCGCGGTATTTAGAAGCAAATAACCGCTATGGCATTCCCTTCAATGCAATCTATGGGCCGGGGGCACCGAACGGTATTGTCTTATCCGAGATCCTTTCTTCTCAGACTATTCTGTCAGCCCTGAAATCTGCCCGTGCAATTGGGATTCAATCCAGCACTCTCGAGACCGAACAATGAAGCAGTACCGTGAGACTTATGAAGCGGCTCGAATGAAAAATTGACTATATCGGCAAGGATAGAAATGAACAACGTCGAAAAGACCACGAATACCAAATTGCAGCTTTTGCAGTATTGCCACGACAGCTGACATTAGCTTGGATTCACAGGTATGTGACTGGTTTCGCGAATGATCACACGTATCCTTGTGACCTATCGTCTAAGGAACTGCTGGAAATGAGGATTGTGAAACTATGTTGACCAGACGCCACTTCATCGGTTCGACAGCCGCTCTGTTTTCCGCTCCGATTGCAAGCACCGGTTGGGCCGCGCCGACTTCTGACCGTTCAAGGTGGTCCGCATGGGACGCGCAAATTACGCCTGTGGATTATGACCCGGCAACGTCAAACCCATGGGGGTTTCACCCGCGTTTTCTGCCCCAGCTTGTCGAGGCGAATCCCGGCCTGACACCAGGCGACATCCACGTCGATGCTGTGGCGAGATATCTGTACCATATTCGTGAAGGCGGCACCGCCATGCGCTATGGGGTCGCGATTGCGCGTGGGAATCTTTACGAACCCGGTACCTACACGATCAAGCGAAAAGCGAAATGGCCGACCTGGACCCCGACTGCAGCCATGATTAAACGAGACCCAGGTCTCTATGAGCGACATGCAGACGGAATGAATGGCGGCCCAACAAACCCGCTTGGGTCGCGCGCGTTGTATCTGTTTGTCGGAAATCGAGACACCTACCTCCGGATCCACGGTTCACCAAGCCCGCGATCCATTGGAGGGAGGGCCAGTTCGGGCTGCGTTCGCATGGTCATGGCGCATATCAATGGCCTATATGAACATGTATCGACGGGTTCGACCGCCTACCTTTATCCGCCTGAGGATACGGTTTCGGCACGAAGCTGAAGGGTGGATTGGCCGAACAGAACGGGACTAGCCAGTGGCCGCCTCTTCGGTGTCTGCATCTGGCAGTTGGGTGCAGATCGGCCGCCCTCTCATGGATCTCAACGGAAGGAACGTCGTTTCGACCGGGCCAACATGGCGATAGACATAGCACCCATCCGCCGGATCAATTCGCACCGCTGCAAGATCCTGGTAAGGCGCGGCAATCGCAAGCACGCCCTCGGGCAGCTCCTTGATGAACCCGTCGGAAGAGACGCGCCTACCGCCTTCGTAGGTTTCACAAGATGCGAGCAAAAAGACTGTGCCCCCCAGCAGCCAGGTCAAATTTCTCATTGTTAGGTCCTCTCGATAGTCTACTTAGAATGATCAGTTTTTCTTTGGAAAACCAGTGCTTTCTGTGAAGGCAAACGCATTTGTGGGCCTCTGAGGGAACGCAAAAACGCTCTAGGATTTCGTGATCGATTTCGATCAATGGGATGAAACGTTCCACCTGGTTCTGAACAGCCACCGTTACGACTCGTGCGCGGTCTTTCTGGTCGCGGAGGCGCCAATGCGCTCGTCACTCCTTCAACTCGGACAGGGCCTGTTCGACAACCCGGTGGCGGGGATCACCCGGTGCAATATCGGAAAGCAGCGTTGAAGCCATTTCATAAGCTGACACCGCATTTTTCTGCTCCCCCAGAACCTTATAGGCGTTCGCCAATTGCAACCACCCATCCAGATCGTCAGGGTTTTCCTCAAGCCGTTCGGCCAGTCGATTCACCATTGAACGGATGAACTCCCCACGATCTTCAGCGCTCATTTCTCCGGCTGCGGCGATGTCTTCGGCTGTTGGACCCGCTCCGCCACTGGCCATCGGGGCGTAGTCCGTCAGAGCAATTGGGTCACGTCCTAGTGTTTGTGCAATCTGGTTCGCTTGCGCGACAAAGGCCTCCATCCAGGGTGCAAAGCCGTCAGCGGTTTCCAGATGAGACAATAAGAGCGCATGGGCCGCCGGCTCTTTACCCTCCTGCGCCAATGCCATTGATTTGTAGAAAACACCGGCAGGATTGCTCGGATCCAGCGCGATTGCCCGGTCGATGGCAGTTTCTGCTCTGGGTGTAACGATACCTTGTTCCGCACTGACCAGAGCTTCGGCCAGCATTGAGAAAGCCGCCGAGGTTGCGTCATCACGAATTGCCACAGTCTCGAATGCCGCAGCAGCCTGCGTATAGTCCCCCATTCGGTAATAGGTCTGCCCAAGCAGCATCCAACCTTCCGATGCTCCACCGTTTGGCTCGGATGTCAGGCGAGCGTAGAGCTTGTCCGTGAGTTCGGTGATTTTCTGCTGTTCGGCGCGCTCGGCTTGGCGATCCGCATAGGCAAGACTTGAAATCTCCGGTGATCCCATGATGGCGTAGTATCCAACGGCCACAAGCGGCACGAAGAATGCGGCAAGAAAAAGGGTGCCCCGCCCGCTTGTGTTGTCTGCGACCTGTCCAGATGTTGCGCGTCTGGCCGCGGCCAAAATACGTCGCTTGATTTCCTGCTGTGCGGCTGCGGCTTCCGAAGTCGATATCACACGTCGGTCAAGGTCGCGTTGGACCTCGTCCAGCTGATCCACCAGAACTGCAGGCGTTGAATCCAATGCCGCCGACGGCACTTGTCTCTGCCAAAGCAACGGAAAGACAACAAAGCCGACCGACAATACAGTCAACAGCACCATCCATGCGAAAATCATATGTTCTCTCCTGCTTTCTGGTCATCGATGAACTGTTTGATTTCGTGTTCCTCGGCTTCACTCAGCGCGCGCGGAACAGGCTTTTTTCTCCTGCGCAGCAAGGTCGCCAAACCGACGCCCAGGGCCATCACCAGCATTGCCGGGGGCGCAAACCACAAGACGTAGGTTCTCGTGTTCAAAGGAGGTTTAAGCAGGACATAGTCCCCATAGCGTGCCTGAATGAAGGCCAAGGCCTCGTCGTTGCTGTCCCCGGCGACAATGCGTTCACGGACCAGCAAGCGTAGGTCCCGCGCCACTCCTGCGTTTGAACTGTCGATGTCCTGGTTCAGACACACGACGCAACGAAGCCCCTTTGACACCTCACGGGCGCGTGCCTCCAACACTGGGTCATCCAGCATCTCGTCAGGCTCGACGGCCAGCGCAGCCATCGGTATGGCCATCGCAAAGAGAAGAACAAAAAGTCTCAGCATCACAGATCCTCTCTGAGCAAGGCGCCCGCCTGCACCAGGGCTTCGCGAAATTTTCCGACCGCAACCTCTCCCACGACCGGGCCGACATACCGGTAGAGCACAGTGCCATCTGTGCCGACGATGAACGTCTCCGGCACGCCGGAAATACCCCACTCGATCCCAGCACGACCCGTTATGTCAGAGCCAATTCGCGCATAAGGGTTTCCAAGCTCGGCCAACCACCGTGCGGCGTCCTCAGGTTCGTCCTTGTAGCTGATGCCAAAAAGGCGGATGCCGTCCCGCTCGACCAGGCTGGTCAGCACCGCATGTTCTGCACGGCATGGCACACACCAGGATGCGAAAACATTCAAGACAACAGCTGTTTCAGTGCCAACCAGGTTCGAGCGCGACAAGCCAGGCGTTTCCACGCCCACAACCGGTTCTAATTCAAAATCCGGCGCAGGTTGTGCGATCAACACGGACGGGACTTCGTTCGGATCCCGATCCGGGTTCAGACCCCAAAGGAAAAAGCCGCCAAAAACGACCGCAACCAGTAGTGGGAGGAATGCCAGTATTCGTTTCATGACTATTCCGCCGGAGTTGAGAGCGCGGAGGTCGCGCGTGTGCGTTTTGGCGCGCCAACCCGAAGCCGCCGATCTGACAGGGACAATGCGCCCCCCAGGATTAGAAACGTGCTTCCCAACCAGATGAAATTGACGAAAGGTTCATGCAGAATGCGCAGGGTCCAGGCGCCACCCAGCCCTGCGTCTTCTGACGCCGGTTCGGCGATCGAAGCGTAGAGGTCCCCTGCAAGGGTGGAGCGAATTGCGCTTTCCGTTGTTGAGCTTTCAGCAATCGGATAATACCGCCTCTCAGGGAATAGTGTTGTAATGCTCTCCCCGTTTCGCGTGACATCCAGCGTGCCGCGGTCTGCAAAGTAGTTTGGACCACGAACGCGTTCAACGCCTTCAAAGGTTACTTCGAACCCGGCAATCTCGATTGTTGATCCGGGGGCCACAAATACAACCTCTTCAACCTTCCAGGCGCTTGAGCCGATAAAGCCGAACATTGCAACTGCAAGCCCTGCATGGGCCATTGTCATTCCATGCGACGCACGTGGCAGGTTTCGGGCCCGGCGCAGTGCTTCGGAAAAGGGTACATCGAACAACCGGATGCGCATTGCCCATTCCCGTAGTGTTGCGAGCAAAAGCCAGGTGGCCAACAAGATCGACAGATGCGCTAAAAGCGGCCCTCCTTCCTGAAGATACCAAAGCACCAGAGTTGCGATGATCGACGCCAGCGCGACAAACCGCACGCGTTGCAAAACGCCTGCCAAGTCGGCGCGCTTCCAACTCAGGAAAGGGCCCACCCCCATGAAAAGCACGAGAGGCAGCATCATGGGGATAAAGGTTGCGTTGAAGAAGGGCGCACCGACTGAAATCTTTTCCCCGGTGACGGCTTCAAGAAACAACGGGTAGAGCGTGCCGAACAGTACTGTTCCTGTCGCTGCGCCAAGGATCAAGTTGTTTACCAGCAAACCGGCTTCGCGGCTGATCGGCTTGAAAATCCCGCCAGCTTCCATCATTGGCGCGCGCCATGCGTAGAGCGCCAGTGAACCGCCGATAGACAGGGCAAGCAGAAACAGAATGTACAGTCCACGCTCCGGATCAACGGCAAAGGCATGGACCGAGGTCAAAAGCCCAGAGCGGACCACGAAGGTTCCCAACAAGGAAAGAGAGAATGTCAGGATCGCAAGCAAGATCGTCCAGCTTTTGAACGCATCGCGTTTTTCGGTAACGATCGCTGAATGAAGCAGCGCAGTGCCAAGCAGCCAGGGCATGAAACTGACATTTTCGACCGGGTCCCAGAACCACCAGCCGCCCCAGCCGAGTTCGTAATATGCCCACCACGAACCAAGCACGATACCGGCCGTCAAGCTCATCCAGGCCGCGAGGGTCCAGGGGCGAACCCATCGAGCCCAAGCCGCATCGACCCGTCCCTCCAGCAAGGCTGCAACCGCGAAGGAAAAGACGATCGAGAATCCGACATAACCCAGGTAGAGGAACGGCGGGTGCAAAGCGAGACCCACGTCCTGCAAGAGCGGATTGAGATCATTGCCGTCTGCGGGCGGCGGAAACACACGGGTGAACGGGTTTGAGGTGAAAAGCATGAAGGACAAGAAACCGGTGCTGATCCACGCCTGCACAGCGAGAGTACGGGCTTTCAAAGGATCAGGTATATTGGAGCCAAACAAGGAAACGCCTGCGCCGAACAGGGTCAGGATCAACACCCAGAGCAAAAGAGACCCCTCGTGGCTGCCCCAGGTTCCGGCAATCTTGTAGAGCATGGGTTTCAGCGAATGAGAATTCGATGCCACGTTGACCATGGTAAAATCGCTAATGATGAAACTGCGCATCAGGGCGCCGAATGCAAGCCCGACCAATACGAGCTGTCCAATCGAGGTCGCGCGTGCAGACTGCATCCAGAGCAGCTTTCCACGATTAGCCCCGATCAAGGGGACTACGCTTTGGATCAACGCCAGCGCAAAAGCGAGTGCCAGGGCAAAGTGGCCGATTTCGGGTGTCATGATGCAGTCCTGATGATGCGGGGAAGTAGGGTGCTCCCACCCCCTGAAGGGTGAGAGCTATCCGGTGAAGTCAGTCTTCGAGTGCAGCTTTGCGCTTGCGGAACTCGTCTTCGTCCAGTTCCCCCTTTGCAAAGCGGGATTTGAGGATGTCCGTTGCATCCGAAGAGGCACCTCCACCGGGGCGGTCACCGGCGAACCAACGCACCGCCATCACGATCAGGACGATGATCACGCCCCAAAAAGCCAACATCATGAGCCCACCAAACATTCCGTATCCTCCTCCCCAAGTCATGTGGCCAAACCCCCGACCCCAATCATCTGCGCCATCCGCATGGGCGATGTTCGCGGCAAACAAAGCCGCAAGGGTCGATAAACTGAGTTTCATGGTCATGCTGACCTCCTTTCATTGACTAGTCGTTCGCAAAAGGGATCGCGATCGTCGCCCGCAGCCCCCCCTCATCTCGGTTGGAAAGTGAAATATCGCCGCCGTGGGCGCGAAAGATCGTCCTGGCGATGGACAAGCCCAGCCCGTGCCCCCCGGTCTCCAGGGACCTAGATTGCTCAAGGCGAAAAAACGGGTCAAAGACGCGTTCCAGTTCCGGGGCGGGAATGCCGGGGCCATCATCATCTACAGTTATGATGAACTCGTCGGTTCGACCCCTATGGGAAACGCGAGTCGCCCCACCATAACGATCAGCATTTTCGATGACATTGCGTAGAGCCCGTCTCAGGGCATGAGGGCGAATCCGTGCCTCAACAGAAGGCCCCACCTCCAGATCGAAAGGTGTCATCATGTCCGATTTCAGAGCTTCAAGGAACTCGCCGATGTTTACATTCTCGGGCTCCTCAGATCCGGCAAGCCCGCGGGCAAAAGTCAGTGTGGCTTCTACCATGGACTGCATTTCTTCAACGGAGGCCACAAGGCTGTCGCGGGTTTCATCGTCATCAACCATTTCGGCCCGCACCCGCATGGCCGTAAGCGGGGATCGAAGATCATGTCCCAGGGCGGCCAACAGCCGGGTTCGATCCGCCACGAACCGGGTCAGGCGATCCTGCATGCGGTTGAAAGTCGAGGTCAGGTCACGCACTTCGGTCGGTCCAACCATCGGCAAGTCCGCAATGTCTTCGCCCCGTCCCAGTCGGTCTGCCGCCCCAACCAGTCGCCGCAATGGACCAGTCAACCGGGTCATCAGGAACCAAAAGACCACGACCAAGATCACTGCCGCAGACAGCGCAAAAGTTAACATCGAATAGACAGGCCACTGGATGGGCGGTCGTTCGAAACGGGTTCCTACATTCAGCCATCGCCCACCCGCGATCGCAATGGACAGGTTCATCTCGACCGCCGAAAGCTCGCCGCGCATCATCGCCATGTGCATCTCGGCCATTTCTTGTGAAAGATGCGGGAGCGGGAGTATCTGCCCTTCAATTTCGTGTAGTTCGACGCGGATGTCGCGACTAAAGCCATCATCCAGGAGGGCGCGGATGCGCCCCTCGACCAAGCCACCATCCGAATGGTCGGTGTGTTGCACGATCGGCTCCTTTGCCAGGTCAAAACGCACAAGTGGCGAATTGGCGGCACGTAAGATCGACATGCGCAGTTCTTCCGGAGCTTCCTCGATCAGACGCGCAACATTGGCAGCGCGTCCGGCAGCCTCAAATCCAAGTGCCGCCCGAACTGCCAGGCTACGTTCATCGGCGAAAAGCCATAAGCTGATAAGCTGGGCGCCGGTCAATGCCGCTACCACCAACAAAGCCAGTTGAACCCGTAGGGTGTGAAAAGGACCCAATGTCATTCCGTCACCTCCACATCAACTGAGAGGCAATACCCGCCATTGCGGATCGTCTTGATGATTTTTGGTCGCAAGATGTCGGGCTCTATCTTGCGACGTAGTCGGCTGATTTGATTGTCGATCGTGCGGTCCAAAGGACCGGCTGCCCGGCCTGCTGCCAGATCCAATAGCTGGTCGCGGCTGAGGATCACCCGAGGACGCTCAAGGAGCACCATCAGCAGCTTGAAATCAGCACTTGTCAGCGCAGTTTCGTCTGTATCACCACCCAGAAGCACCTGGCGGTCGACATCCAAGCCGAGATGCGCAAATCGTACGATCTTGCCGGCCAGGTCACCTGCCATGGTTTCAGCCTGCGGTGCGCGACGTAGTACCGCCTTGATGCGTGCCAGCAACTCGCGTGGGTTAAACGGCTTCGCGATATAATCATCAGCGCCGATTTCCAGCCCCACGATGCGATCGGTTTCCTCACCCAGTGCGGTCAGCATTATTATCGGAATGCTCTTGTCTGCAGCGAGGCGCTGGCAGACAGATAGTCCACTTTCACCCGGCATCATGACGTCCAGAACCATCAAGTCGAAATGCCCTTTGGCCAGTTTCGCATCCATTTCCTGTGCGTCCTTGGCGGATGTGGCCCGCAAGCCGTTTTTCTCCAGAAAGCGGGTCACGCTGTCACGGATCTGCTGGTGATCGTCAACGACGAGGATATGTGGCGGGTTCGTCATGTTCTCTTTCTAAGTCATCTGTGAGGGGCGGTCAGACCCATTTTTGTCACCGATTGTATCAACAGCCGGGCGTTGCGACAGACGGTTACAATCCGGATGATGCACGCCCTTCCGTTTCGAATTCTTATGCCGATGTGAATGAGGCCAAGAAACGAAAAGAGAGGCTACGATGTCCAAGATAACCAATACCACACTCGCCATCGCCCTGATCGTCGCCACGACAGGCGCCGCGCTTGCCGATGCAGGTCACCACAGTGGTGGCAAAACCGGGTCGGAGAAGGTCGCGACCCAGAGCCCTGGGGCAATGGGGGGAGGCGCGGGGCAAATGGGCATGATGGACGGCAGCCATCCCGACATGATGCAAGGCATGATGAAAATGATGATGCAGATGCACGGCGGGATGATGGGCGGAGGCATGGGGCAGATGGGTGCCATGGGAAGCATGGGTGCTGCTGGACCGATGGGTCTGATGGATCAGGACATGATGTCCCTCATGCGTGGGTCGATGATGGGTCAATTTGATGCTGACGCGGATGGCGATGGCGCCATTTCCGGGGATGAAGCACATGGTCAACTGCAGTCGATGCATGCTGATGCTGACACAGACGGGGACGGGGTGCTGACCCTTGAGGAATTCGAAGTTCTGCACGGTGAAATGATCCGGGCGATGATGGTTGATCGGTTCCAGCACCTGGACACAGACGGAGATGGCATGGTGACAACCGGAGAAATGACGGCGCCGGCTGACCGCATGAACATGCGCCCCTCGGCCGAACAGATGATGGGTGACGAAATGGGCACTCAGGACAACTGAGCCGCTCCATTGGGTGACGCCATTAGGGTGCATCCAACGCCCCGGCTGACATCACAGATCCCCAGGGTCGGTCGGGGCATTTTGTTCAAAAGGAGAAATACGATGACATACACGTTCAACCGGCTGCTGTCTGGTGTGACCATTGATGATGCAGACATGCGGGTGCGTGATGCTCTCGGCGAGCAAGGGTTCGGCGTTCTGACCGAAATCGACGTCAAAGCTACAATGAAAAAGAAGATCGATGTGGATATGGACGGCTACCGCATCCTGGGCGCGTGCAACCCCAACATGGCCCACCAGGCCATCGGATTGGAGCCGCGTATCGGGGCGATGCTGCCTTGCAACGTCATTCTGCGTCAAGTGGACGACGGCACCGAAGTCAGCGCAATCGACCCGGTCGCATCCATGGCGGCCGTTGAAAACAGCGGTTTGCACGCTGTGGCTGGCGAAGTCCGCGACATGCTGCGCACGGCGATTGAAGCCGCGTGACTCCGTTTGAAGGGAGCAGAAGATGTTACTGACCCGTCGTCACACCGTGACCCTCCTGGCATTCTTGCCGGTTCAAGCGCTCGCGACCACCGCCGTGGCCCAGGGCCGCGATGTCTGGACTGCAGCCGAAGCGCTCGAGGCCCTGTTACAGGACCGAATTCGGATGCTTGATATCCGCTCGTCAGAGGAATGGCAGGAGACTGGTGTTGCTCAAGGTGCTTGGCCTGTGAGCCTGCATGATGAACGTTTCCCGGAGCGTTTGTTTGCTGCGCGAAACCTGGCCGAAACCCGCGCTGTTGCCTTGATTTGCGCAACAGGTGGCCGGTCTGGCGCCGTGATGACCAACCTGCGCAAGTCCGGATATGACAGTTTTATCGATGTGTCAGAAGGCATGCTTGGGTCACGCCAGGGCCCCGGTTGGATCAAGGCTGGTCTGCCCATCGTCACCGCTCAAGAGGCAATCTCAGCATTGCCATCCACCCTCAAGCTGTGAGCGGAGGGTGGATGGCATGAGACGTCGAACTTTCCTTGGAGGCCTTTCTGCCAGCGCTTTGGCTACGGGGACTGCGTCCTTGTCCTTTGGCCAAGTGGCAGCAAAGCGGTTGACCATGCCTCCGCTCCTGGACGCCACGTCTTCAGGGCAAGTTCGATTGGAGGCGCAAAAGGGGCGAACCGCGTTTGTCGGTTCGTCCCGCGCCGACACTTGGGGGTTCAACCAGCCCTTCCTGGGTCCGACCTTACGGATGTCGACCGGGCGTGCAACCCAAGTTGATGTCCTCAATTCGCTCGACGAAGAGATTTCGGTGCATTGGCACGGGCTTCTTGTTCCAGGCACGGTCGATGGCGGGCCCCATCAGACAGTTGCCCCGGCAACAACTTGGTCACCCGAACTCGAGTTAATACAGCCAGCAGCGACGGCTTGGTATCATTCCCACATCTACGGCGCTACTGCCCGTCAGGTTCAAATGGGTTTGGCAGGTGTGCTTCAGATTGACGACGGCCAGGATGATGCGCGTGGGCTGCCTTCTCAATATGGTGTCGATGATCTGACCTTGGTTTTGCAGGATCGGCGGTTTTCCCGGCGGGGAGAGATTGATCTTTCTCTCACCATGCCTGACCGCATGATGGGGTCTCTTGGCGATACGATCCTGGTCAATGGCCAGATTGATACCATGGCTGTTGTACCCAAAGGGCTGGTCCGTCTTCGTCTTCTGAACGGGTCAAACGCGCGTATCTATACGCTTGCATTATCGGATGGGCGACCCATGCATCTTGTCGCCACGGACAGCGGTTACCTGGACAAGCCGATCCAATTGTCGAAGCTGCGTCTCTCCCCCGGCGAGCGTTTCGAGGTGCTGGTTGATTTTTCAGATGCACGCGATGTCTCGCTGACGTCTGAACACAACACCAATACCGGGATGATGGGAGGCCGGCGCCAGCAAAGCGGCCGTTTTTCCGTGTTGCCGTTTACTGTTGATCCCACCCTTCCCGCGCGTATCACAAGACAGCCCGACAGCCTCGGTGGCAGCCGCCCAAACGGTGATGCCGCAAACGCGATTTGGCGGCGTCTTTCATTGGATATGCCCATGGGCATGGGAATGATGTTTGGCCGTTCTGATCGGCGCTTCTCAATAAACGGAGATGCGTTTGCGATGGACCGGATCAATTTCCGTGTGACCCAAGGGACCGTTGAGCGATGGACGGTCAACGCGGATATGATGATGCACCCGTTTCATGTGCATGGCGTCAAGTTTCAGGTCTTGTCGGAAAACGGCCGCGCACCGCAACGTCAGAATACAGGTTGGAAAGACACTGTTCTGGTCAATGGCTCGGTCGATCTATTGATCCGCTTCGACCAACCTGCGCCGGCCAACGCCCCCTTCATGTATCACTGCCATATCCTCGAACATGAAGACGGCGGGATGATGGGCCAGTTCACCGTCGGTTGAGTGGCCGAACGTTGAGCCGCGTCCAATGTATTTAATCGGGATGCTCGAGATGCCAGAAAGGAGATCGACAATACCAATTTTGCCTGCTGTCGCTTTGCTTTGCGCCTTGGGGCTCATCGGGTATTGGCTTTGGTATTCCCCAGAATGGTTGCAAGTCGATGCGCAGGCTGTTGCCCGATGGGTGGCAGACCTTGGACCATTCGGTCCACTGGCAATCATAACCCTCATGACGCTCGCAGTTGTAGCAAGCCCCATTCCAAGCGCGCCCATCGCCCTGGCAGCAGGCGCAGCCTTCGGGCAAATTGCTGGTACACTCTATGTGGCAATTGGGGCTGAAACGGGGGCCTTGGCGGCGTTTGGGATCGCCCGCATTTTTGGTGGGAAATCTGTCGAAAGGCTTCTTGGCCCCCGTGCAGTAACGGGTCTGTTTGGATCGCAAAATGTGTTGACTCTCGCCGTTTTTGTAAGCCGCTTGCTGCCGTTCGTATCCTTTGATGCGATGAGTTATGCCGCCGGTTTGAGCCGTATTCATCCGTGGCGGTTCATCCTTGCAACACTGGCAGGCATTCTCCCAGCAAGCTTCGTCTTGGCCTATCTGGGCGACGAAGCGATGTCGGGAAGTTTCAGTTCTGCCGCCTGGGTTGCCATTGGTCTTGGCCTCCTGACGGCCACGCCAATCCTCGTTGTGGCGCTGCGCCACAAGTCTGGCACTGTTCCTCCTTCCCCCCAACTGGAAGATCCGAAATGAACCTCGCCGCCATCCCTTTTCCCGAAATCTCAACCGAGATTTTCTCCATCGAGATCGGGTCCCTGACCTTTGCCCTCAGGTGGTATGCGCTTGCCTATATTGCCGGATTGCTGCTGGGATGGCAGCTCTGTGTTCGGCTTATCCGAAACGTTGAGTTTTGGCCGGATCAAACTCCGCCTATGACTTCTCAGCAGCTGGAACAGCTGCTGAATTGGGTTGTTGTTGGTGTAATTCTGGGTGGCCGGCTTGGTTTCGTGCTGTTCTATCAACCCGACTATTACCTGGCGCGGCCGTTGGAAATTCTCAAAGTGTGGCAGGGTGGAATGTCCTTCCATGGCGGGTTTTTGGGCGTATCGGTTGCGGCGCTGGTGTTCGCTTTGCGCAACCGGTTGGAGATCCTCGGTTTGGCCGATCTTCTAGCGCTTTCGGCCCCGATCGGCCTGCTTCTGGGGCGGGTCGCAAATTTCATAAACGCCGAACTTTGGGGGCGGCCGACCACCCTTCCCTGGGGCGTAGTCTTCCCGGGCGAGGCCGCCCAATCTTGCACCGGAGCAATAGGTTTGTGCACCCGGCACCCGTCTCAGATTTATGAAGCCGCGTTGGAGGGGTTGGTGTTGGGGGCGGTTCTACTGACCCTCGCCCTGCGTCGCAAATGGTTGCACAGCCCTGGCGCTCTGACCGGGATGTTCCTTGCGGGCTATGGCTCCGCACGCTTTCTGGTCGAGTTCGTCCGCCAACCCGATATGCAATTTGTTACGGAAGAAAACCCGATTGGTCATGCACTGCATTTCGGCACTGGGGGACTGACCATGGGGCAAATTCTCTCCCTGCCCATGATCCTGACCGGAGTCGCTCTGATCTGGTGGGTCCGATCGGACCGGGCCAACCGGAAGCCGAAAAAACATGTCGAAGTGGGTTGATCCTACCCCCAGGGGAACCCCCACGCTTGTCGCATAGATTGGAGAAAAACGATGTCAAATAAGACCGATCATCACCACGATCACCAGCATCATGACGCGGATCCAGAAGGGCATTCCGACAAGGTGTTGAAAGCTGTTGACCCTGTCTGCGGTATGAGCGTGGAGGTGACGCAGGACACGCTCTCTAAGGATCAGGAGGGGGAAACCTACTACTTCTGTTCGGACCGCTGTCTTACCCAGTTCAAAACCGATCCCTGGCTTTACGCCTTTAGCGGCGGTGCGGATGGCAGGATGCATGAAGGCGCGCCTGGCGCTTCAACCACTCCGGTCGCTCCGGGCACAAAATGGACCTGCCCGATGCATCCGGAAATCATCCGAGATGAACCCGGATCCTGTCCGATCTGCGGGATGGCCTTGGAAACCGTTTTGCCCTCGGACGAACAAAACGAAGAATTGACTGATTTCACTCGTCGCATGTGGGTCAGTTCCGCTGCGGCGGTACCTCTGGTTGTTCTCACGATGGGCGAGCTTGTCGGATTGCCTGTGCGGGATTGGGTCGGCCATCAGCTGGCAACATATGTCGAGTTCCTGATTGCCACCCCAATTATCCTTTGGGCGGCGCAACCGTTTTTTGCCCGAGGTGTTGTATCAATACGAAACCGATCACCGAATATGTGGACCTTGATCGCACTTGGGGTTGGAGCAGCCTATGTTTACTCCCTATTCGCCACGTTCCTGCCAAACCTGTTCCCTGACCAGTACAGAACTGAAGGTGGGGTCGGCACCTACTACGAGGCCGCTGTTGTCATCATCGCACTTGTATTTGTCGGTCAGGTCCTGGAGCTACGCGCACGCGAACGCACCGGGGATGCGATCCGTGCTCTGCTTGATTTGGCACCAAAAATGGCGCGGGTTATTCTACCCGATGAACTGGAGCGGGATGTGCCTCTTGAGCAGGTGGTTGTCGGAGATTTGTTGCGGGTTCGGCCGGGTGACAGCATTCCGGTCGACGCGACCGTAATCGAGGGCCATTCATCCATTGATGAAAGCATGATCACTGGCGAACCAGTGCCGGTTGAAAAGACTGAAGGTAACCGGGTGACCGGCGGCACGATTAACAAGAATGGATCTCTGGTTGTCCGCGCAACCCAGGTAGGCACAGATACAGTCTTGTCACAGATCGTCGAAATGGTTGCAGGTGCTCGCCGTTCGCGCGCGCCCATTCAGGGCCTTGCTGACCGGGTGTCTTCGGTATTCGTACCGACTGTCGTGTTGATCGCAACCCTCGCATTCATCTCTTGGGTAATCCTGGGCCCTGAGCCGCCGCTTGCCTTCGCTATCGCGGCGGCCGTGTCGGTTCTGATCATTGCATGTCCCTGCGCGCTTGGCCTGGCAACTCCGATATCGATCACCACGGCGGCTGGGCGGGGGGCGCAAGCCGGAGTTCTGATCAAGGATGCTGAAGCGCTTGAGCGTATGGCGCGCGTGGATACGATTATCGTGGACAAAACAGGCACTCTGACCCTTGGCAAGCCCGAGCTGACCAATGTCCTGGGCTTTTCTGATCTCACAAGTGACACCGTTCTCAAACTCGCAGCAGCGCTCGAATTGGGATCCGAGCACCCGTTGGCAGAGGCGATCGTCGAAGGCGCGCGGAATCGTGGACTTACCTTGCCCAAAGCCGACAGCTTTGAAGCCGTGACTGGCAAAGGGGTTCAAGGTGCCATTGCAGGTCAAACCGTAGCGCTTGGGAATACAGCGATGATGCAGCTCTTGAGTATCGACACCTCGGGGATTGAAGACTCCATGGATGCCCTGCGCATGGAAGGCAAGACGGCAATGTTTGTCGCCCTGGACGGCGCACTTGCAGGGGTTGTCGCGGTTGCCGATCCCATCAAACCGACGACGGCCGGAGCCATTCGTGACCTGCATGATTTGGGGCTCAAGGTGATCATGGCAACAGGTGACAACCAACGAACCGCCGAAGCCGTCGCCGGCTCACTGGGTATTGATGATGTGCGCGCTGGTGTTCTGCCCGAAGACAAGAAAGCGCTGGTGGAAGAACTGCACGCCGCTGGACATCGGGTGGCGATGGCTGGCGACGGGGTCAACGACGCGCCTGCATTGGCGGCAGCCGATGTGGGGATCGCCATGGGGACAGGTGCTGATGTTGCGGTGGAGAGTGCCGGAATCACACTGCTGGGCGGGGATCTTGTTGGTATCGTGCGGGCACGCAAATTGGCCAAGGCGACTCTGCGCAATATCAAGCAGAACCTGTTTTTCGCTTTTGCCTACAATGCGGCCGGCGTGCCGATCGCGGCAGGTGTTCTCTATCCCGTGCTCGGTATTTTATTGTCGCCAATGATCGCCGCAGCCGCAATGAGCTTGTCTTCGGTCTCGGTGATATCCAACGCGCTGCGCTTGCGGCGCGTCAAACTTTGATCCGCATAAAGGGGGTAAGGCATCGTCAAGTTGCCGGGCACCTCCCTTATGCCCCCGAGGTCCGCAGGCTGATTTCTACCACCAATGCCATTGGGGCGTTGAACTCGAAGATCCGCCGCGCCGTTCGAACCCGCGGTCATTTTCCCAGTGACGAGGCCGCTGGCAAGTTGATCTATCTTGTGTTCAATGCTACCTCTCAGGAGTGGAAGCGTTCTATCCGCGAATGACATGCCGCGAATAGTCAATTCGCAATCATGTTCGAAGACCGCTTCCCAACGGCGTAAGAAATCACGTCAGGGCGCAAAATCCTGCACGGTCTCGCGGCGGCGACAGCTCTGTTTCCTTCAATACCAGCTTCACGACCTTGCGCCGCACCTCGTCAGGGATCCGGTTCCAGACATGCTTTGGCTTGGGAGATTGACCCTGTAGGCCAGCCTCGCCACGCTGCAGATACCGATCATACCAGCGATAGAGTGTGGTGCGAGGGATGCCCAGTGTGGCCAATGTCTGACGCACTGACAGATGCGATCCTTCGACTACCCGGATGATTTCCAGCTTCTCTGATGCGGTATACCTCATTCGCCCCCATCCCCTGTCATGCCTGTTTAAGAAGGCGCAGTTCAAGCGTTTGCTCAGCCACGACTTCCTTCAGGTCGCAGTCCTCTCGGCGCAGTTCTTTGACCTCATCAGTCGTGGCAGCCCGCGCTTTGTCGCCAGTCAACCGTGGCTTGCCCTGTCTCGGTTCATTCGAACCGATGGCATTCACCTCAACAGTTCATGAAGCCCTTAGACCATTTGTAGTAAACGCCCTGGGAAATCCCCTCTCTGCAGCACAGGTAAGCATTCGACCATTGTCCTCGCCACGCAGACCGTCCAGAACGATCCTCATCTTCTCTTCGGATGAATAGTGTTTGCGCGTGGCCCGCTTGATGTCGGTTGTGTCTCGAATCTGGTGGAAATTCTCTGGCGGCGTTCTCCGAGCATGTGGATTTGGGCCTGATCAGGCCGCGAGGTCAAGTCTGATCGGGGCGATGGGCTGAGCCAAGGTTTCCCAGCCATCGACCTTTCGCATCTG
>CAJQNB010000049.1 GCA_905479575.1 uncultured Pseudophaeobacter sp. | reverse complement strand
CCAGTAGCGAAAGCGCGGCAGTGTCGGTATTGTTCTTCATGGCGTGATCTCCCTGGCGGTTGCTGCCGCCGGTTGGGTGGGTTCAGTTCACCCGGAGATTACGCCACCTTCAAATTTCCACCACCTTCGCGACACGACCGCGGGCGCGACCTTGCGGGTGATCATCGCATTGGGGAAGTTCCAGGGCGTGATGATCGCCGCAACCCCAACGGGCTCTTTCAAGGCAAGCAATTTTTTACCAGGAACCGGGATGACCTTCCCATTGATCCGGCGGGCTTCTTCGGCGAACCACCGCACAAAACTTGCCCCATAGTCAATTTCACCTTCGGCCTCAGCCAGGGGTTTGCCCTGTTCAGCGCTGAGAATACGACCCAGATCCTGTTTGTGGGCCAACATCAGGTCATGCCAGGCCATCAAAAGATCCGCCCGCTCTGCGTTGGGACGTGCGCGCCAGGCGACCATTGCCGTTTCAGCCGCCGCGATGGCGGCCTCGGTCTCGCCCCCGGTGCAATCCGGAACCTTGCCGATCACAGATCCGGTCGCAGGGTTGGTCACTGACATGTCAGGGCGTTCCAGCCATTCGCCGTTGATAAATGCGGCGTGGCGCAACAATTTGGGGTCTTGTAGGTTCATGATCAAAGCTCCAGTTCTGCGATGATTGCTGCGGTGATGACAGCAGTCGCGTGTTTGCCGGGATGGGTGCCAATGCCTTTTGCAGTCGCCGCTTCGATCGCCGACAGCACAGCGGAGGCGGCCTCTGCTTCGCCCAGATGATCCAGCATCATGGCGGCAGACCAGATGGCGGCGATGGGGTTTGCGATGTCTTGTCCCGCGATGTCAGGGGCCGAGCCATGCACCGGCTCAAACATGGATGGGCCGCTATGATCTGGGCAGATATTGGCGGAGGCCGCAAAGCCAAGCCCGCCCTGAATGGCCGCGCCGAGATCTGTCAGAATGTCGCCAAACAGGTTTGAGGCAACGATCACATCCAGGTCCTGCGGCGCCATCACCATTTTTGCCGCCATGGCGTCGATGTGCATTTGGCTGACCGTGACATCTGGATATTCTGCCGCCAGTTCGCGGGTGACCTCATCCCAGAACACCATCGAGTATTTTTGCGCATTGGATTTGGTGACCGACGTCAAATGCCCACGTCTGGCGCGGGCCTGTTCAAACCCATATCGAAGAATGCGTTCGACACCGGTGCGGGTGAAAACCGAGGTCTCCACCGCCACTTCGTCCGCCGTGCCTTGATGCACACGCCCCCCCGCCCCAGAGTATTCACCTTCGGTGTTTTCGCGAATGCAGAGAATGTCAAAGGCGTCGGCGACCAAGGGCCCTTGGACCCCGGGCAACAGCCGGTGCGGCCGGATATTAGCGTATTGTGTAAACGCTTTGCGGATCGGCAAAAGCAGCCCATGTAAAGACACCGAATCTGCCACAGTTTCAGGCCAACCCACAGCGCCAAGAAAGATCGCATCAAAGGCGCGAAGGGTTTCAATCCCGTCCTTTGGCATCATGGTGCCATGCTTCAGGTACCATTCACAGGACCAGGTAAACTCGGTGTTATTCAGCTGAAAGCCGAATTTTTGGGCCGCAGCCTCCAGAACCTGAACCGTTGCATCCGTCACGTCGACGCCAATGCCATCACCGGGGATCAAAGCGATCTGGTAAGATTTCATATTAAGAGCTTTCTTTTAGTGTCACAGATCAATCAGCACGGATTTGCTGCGGCGGTTGGCAAGAAAGGCTTCGCGCCCCAGGTCCTTGCCTAGGCCGCTCGCCTTCCAGCCCCCTGTGGGCAAGATGTGATCCTGCGAACGCCCATAGCGATTAACCCAGACGGTGCCCGCTTCCAGCGCCTTGGTGACCCGCAGCGCCCGTGAAAGATCACGGGTATAAACACCGGCACAAAGCCCATAGGTCGGATGATTGCCCAGGGTTAGAGCCTCTTCCTCGCTTGCAAAGGTCTGCAAGGTGACGACGGGGCCAAAGATTTCTTCAGTCACCGCAGGGTTGCTGTCAGTGACACCGGCGATGATCGTTGGCTGATAGAAACTGCCCTTCCGATCAAAGGCTTTGCCGCCACACAGCAGCTCTGCGCCCTCGGATTTGGCGGCCTGGACGATGCTGTCGATCCGCTGCAGCTGCTGCGACGAAATAATAGGTGAAAACCCGGCAGGATCCTCCCAGGTCGCGGCTGGTTTTTCCTGAGCAAAGGCCAGGATGAGCTTTTGCGCCAGCGCATCCGCAATATCGCGATGAACAATCAAACGCGTCCCCGCAACACAGGTCTGCCCTGCATTGGGCAGAATGCCACGGGCAAGACAATCGGCCACCAGCTCCAGGTCCGCATCCGCAAAAACGATCTGCGGCGACTTGCCGCCCAGTTCTAGGGTCATCGGCTTGACCCCCGTCTTGGCGATGTTTTCCATGATCGCTCCGCCTGCGCGGGTTGAGCCGGTGAAACTGACCTTGGCAATATCAGGATGGCCGGTGATGGCCGCGCCGGTGGTTTGGCCGTCGCCCAGAACGATATTGATCAACCCGGCAGGAATACCCGCACGCACAGCCAGTTCAGCCATGTACAGGGTCGAAAATGGCGTCATCTCGGAAGGTTTCAAAACCACCGCGTTTCCGGCGGCCAAAGCCGGGGCCAGCTTCCAGCCCGCCATTGAAATCGGATAGTTCCAGGGGGTGATCGCCCCAACAACCCCATAGGGTTCATGGGAGATAAAGCCCAGCTGCCCGGCAGAGGTCGGGGCCAGATCGCCCCCTTCCTTGTCGGCAAATTCGGCAAAAAACCTGATCTGTGTTGCGGTGATCAAGACATCACCCACGGCTGCTTGTCCCACAGGCCGGGTGGAACAGACCGCTTCCAGTTTGGCCAGTGTTTCGGCTTCGGCCTCAATAAGGTCAGCCCAGGCCTGCAGCGCGCGAAGACGGTCGCGCGGGGCACATGTCGCCCAACCCGAGGTGCGCAGCGCTTGTTTTGCCGTCTCAACAGCCTGATCGACGATGGCGGCATCCGCCCTGGCGATGCCTGCCAGGCTGCGGCCATCGGAGGGAGCTGTCACCGCAATCTCTGCCGCTGCCGGGACATAGGCGTTTCCGATGTAGTGCCCTGTGGGCAGGGTCAATGTGCTGGGATCAAATGAACGTTTCATGGGCGCCGATCGTGATTGGATTTGTGCTCAATCTAAGCCTTGGGGTTCGGCAAGAAGGGCCGAAATCCCGCCAAATGCGGCACAAAATTTTCCTTACTGCAGGTCTTTCACGCTTTCGCTCTGGAGAGCGGCTGAAACCGGTAGCGGGCGCAGCGGCGGTTGCGCCCGCAAACGACCGATTTTTGCAGGCCCCACCTGGCCCATTTCTGCAAGAATGCGCCCCGCAGCAAACTGGCAATAGCGCCCCTGACAGCGCCCCATGCCGATGCGGCACTGGGATTTGACCCGATTGATTTCTGGCCCAACCCGCCGCGCCGCAGCCTGAATGTCGCCAAGCTCCACCCCTTCGCATCGGCAAATCACCGTATCAGACGGCAGTTGTGAAAAAAGCTCCTGCGGCACCTGAAAAGCCTGCGCCAGACCAGAGGCAAACCGTTGCATCCGGGCATAGCGTCGGTGCACGCGCTTGCTTGGGCGGCAAGTACGCCCCATGTCCTCCAGACAGGCGGTTGCGGCGATCTGTCCGGCACATTCTGCGGCATCAGCCCCCAGAATGCGCAGCCCGTCCCCAGCCAGATAGACGCCATTGCCAAGGCGCCCGGCAGGATCACTTGCGGGCAGCCACTGTGACCATTCAGGTGACCAGCAGAAATTTGCCCCAGCCAGATCCGCAAGCTGTGTATCGGCCATAAGGTGCCAGCCCAGCCCCACCCCGTCACAGGCTGTTCTACGGTCTTGGCCTCTGTGATCTTGCCAGCTGATTTGGGTCGGTCCGGCCTCATTTGTTGTGATCTTCAAGTTGCGCACGCCGGCCTGGTAGCGTCGCCCCAGTATAGCCCGCAGGTAGGCCCCGCGGAGCGTCACGATGGGGCGCGCCCTGGCCATAGCCCAGGCTCCCTTAACCTGTTGTCGCATCGGGGCGGTATCCAACACCGCTGCCACCTCGGCCCCCGCCCGGATCAGTTGCGCCGCCACCAAGGTCAGCAACGGGCCAGTGCCGGCAAGAACCAGCCGCCGCCCCAGGGCGATCTCTTGTGTTTTTAGGGCAATTTGCATGGCCCCCAAGGAAAACACACCAGCCGATTGCCATCCCGGAACCGGCAGCAACCGGTCCCCCGCGCCGGTGCACAAAATAAGGTTCTCATAGCTTATCACCCTGATACCATCCTGTGTCAGGACTTGTGCAGACTGATGAGCGATGGCTGTGACCGAGCTTTGGGACAGATGGGTCACTTGTCCATCTGCCACCATCTGGTCAAAGCACTTATGCAGTGCCAATGCCTTACCAGCTTCCGACCCATACCGGTCCTTGGCACTGCGCGACGCTGTGCTAGCAGGGCGTCGGTAAATTTGCCCCCCCGCCTGGCTGGCCTCGTCCACCACTATCGGATGCAGACCTGCGGCTACACAGGTTTGCGCCGCGCGAATTCCGGCAGGCCCAGCGCCTACGATGAGAACACCAGTGCTTAACGCCTCTGTCATGACAGCCATCCATCAGGGGCTTTTGACCTCAGCCGCAAGCCCGCGTGCAGTTGAGTTGAGCAGGCCCGCAAGCGGGCTCCCTCTTCTCGCCAAACCCAGCAGTCCTGGCAGGCCCCCATCAGGCAAAACCCGGCACGTTGTTCTGGCCCGAACTCAGCCGCGCGCAACGCGCCCCTGTTGGACAATATCGCGGTGAGGATGGTATCCCCCTGCTGGCCGGACAGCGGCAGCCCATCGAACAGAAACTCGATTTTAGGCCGCGTGACCGCTGTCAGCCGTTGCACGCGGGCCGTCATGCGTCACCCGGTTGTGCATCTCGTGCAAGCAGTGCCGCAAGTTCAGGGAAACGCGTGCAAATCTCGCCCAGCGCCGCCTCTACCCCCTCGGCGCCCTTGCGCTCTGTCATCCGCGCAAAGACCTCGGTTTTGGTGAAGAACCGCCAATGGATAGGCAGTTTGCCCAGGGTCGTGTTCAAGACCTCATAGGCGGCATCGCTCCACTGGGTCTCATAGGCGGTCCGCTCCGCTCCATAGTCGAACATGCTGTCCCGCAACGGGCGTTTCTTGCGCAGGGCCTGTGTCTGTTTCTGATCAACGATACCTTTATCGATGACGACACCGTAGTCATGGGCCGCCGCCTCTTGCGAGACATAGCCACAGGCGACATCGCGCGCCACGCGTTCAGGGGCGCGCAGGTATGGATCACCTCGTCCGCCACCGCCGGCAGAGCGGATCATCAATACGTCACCGGGTTGCAGCACGGCTGTATCACGGTTGCCCAGATCCGTTTCTGCAGGCTGACCGGGGTTCAATACCATATGCGCCAGGCCCGCAGATTGCCCGCCCAGGGTGCCCCATGGCCGGAACTTTGAACGATCCCGATTACGCGCTGTAATCCGGGTGTCGGGCGCAAAGACGCGAAACGAGAGCTCCGTCGCCAGCCCGCCGCGCCATTGCCCTGCCCCGCCGGTATCCTGCGCAAGACCATAGCGCAGCACCTCTACGGGGACCTCGGTTTCGGTTATCTCGATCGGTGTGTTCTTGAGATAGGCCGCATCCGCGCCAGACCCGTTGGTCCCATCGCGATGAGGCATCCCGCCACCGCCGCCCACAACCGGGTTCACCGCTGCAATCACCGTTTTTTGGTGGCGCTCGTCCCGTGTCATCACATTCACGATGCAATTGTTGCCTGCAGGGGCTGCGGGCATTTTTTCGGGAATGGCCTGGGCAAAGGCTCCAAAAATGACCGACCGCAGCCGGGCACAGGTCAGGGACCGCATCCCTACCGCAGCCGGCGCAACCGGATTCAGCACCGAGCCTTTGGGGGTGATGCAGGTAAAGGCGCGGGTCAGGCCCGTGTTCAACAAAATCTGCGGGTTCAGGGTGTACAGCACATAATAGATCCCCACCAACAGTATCGTATGACGAGGATCCCCACCTGAGGGTACGTTCAAAGACGAGCCCAGCTGCGGATCGGAACCGGAGAAATCGAGAACCGCCTGGTCCCCCTGGATGCAGAGTTTCAGGTGCAAGCGGCATGGATTGCCCGCATCGCTGTCTTCGTCGGCGTAGTCCGCAAAGATGTATTCCCCGTCCGGCGTCGCCCGTAGAATGGCCCGCGCTTCGGCTTCGGCCTGGTCCATCAACTGCGACACCCCATCGACAAAACCGGTTTTGCCAAACCTTTGGATCATCGCCTGCACCTTGCGTTCACCGGTGTTCAGAGCCCCGACAAGCGCCTTGATGTCACCGATGTTCAGCCCAGGCTTACGCACATTGGTTTCCATGATCCGCATCACCGTCTCATCAAACTGGCCTTCGTGCACCAGCTTCATCGGGGGGAAGCGCAGACCTTCCTGGTGGACCTCTGTCAGCGACCGGCTAAGAGAGGCAGGCACAGCGCCCCCCATGTCGGTGTTGTGAATATGCCCGCCCGTCCAGGCAACGATTTCACCCTCGCTGAACACCGGTTTCCAAAGATGGGTGTCGGGGGCATGTGTTGCGACGTGGCCGGAATAGGGATCATTGGTAAAGGCGACATCGCCCGGTCGATAGTCCGACACCATATCAATCGCACGGCCATAGGTCAGACCGGGATACCAGGTCGCCCCCAGGTCCATTGGCACAGCAAAGGTATCGCCCCGCCGATCCATCAGCATGACGGTGAAATCCTGCGTTTCTTTTACAAATGCCGAATGCGCTGTGCGGTGCAGGGTATGCGCCATGTTTTCAGCGGCGGCGCGGGCATGGTTCGCCAAAACCCGCAGTGTCATTTTATCAGTCATGAGCAGAGCCCTCGATATGCACAACGATGTTCGAAGCAAAATCCACCTCGGCCGTGCACTCCTGTGGAATGATCAGCGTCGTGTCTTCTTGTGAAACAATTGCTGGCCCGCGCAGCTGGGTGCCAGGGGACAAGGTCTCGCGCCGATACAGCGGAACACCGCGGTAGCTGCCGGTGTAGACCAAGACGGTTTTTTCTGACTCTGCCGTGCTGGCACTGACGGTTTGCGCCGGAATTTCAGGATTTGGGCCTGCGCCAACAATTGCCAGCCGCAGGTTCACAACCTCGATCAGCCCCTCTGGATCCGCAAAGTCATAGATACGGGCGTGGGTTTTGTGGAAAGCGTCAGCGATGTCACAGGCACTCTCCAGCCACTCTGGTTTGAGCGCAACTTCGATCTCAAAGCTTTGACCTGAATACCGCATGTCGGCGGTCAGCTGCAGTTCAGCGGGTCCATCATGGCCCTGCCTGCTCAGCCACGCATGGCCCTCTTGCGCAAGCTCTGTGAACTGCGCCTGTAAAGCAGGGACAAGTGTATCATCAAGCCCCGCAAAGACGGTGCGGATGAAATCCCCCCTCAGGTCAGCCACCAATCCACCAAGCGCTGACACAACACCGGGGCGTCGGGGGGCAAGAACCCGTGTCATACCCAGATCCCTTGCAAGGAAAGCCCCCAGCATCGGCCCGCCGCCGCCAAAGGGCAGCAATGTGAATTCCCTCAGATCGACACCTTCGCGTGACGCGAGCTTTTCGACCTCGACGAACATTTCGGACAGTGCAATGTTCAAGATCGCCTGAGCCGTTTCTTCGGTGCTGCGCTCTAGCTGCGCGGCCAACACAGCCACGGCTTGGAGCGCCAGATCCCGATCCATCCGGAGCTGCCCATAGGCCAGATCACTATGTCCCAGCCAGCCGCAGACAGCCATTGCATCTGTTACCGTGGCGTCAGTGCCACCGCGCCCATAGCAGGCAGGCCCCGGCGTGGATCCAGCAGACCCCGGTCCCACCCGCAGGACACCATGGTCATCAACTGACGCAATGGAGCCGCCACCGATGGCAATTGAGCTGACCGAAACCGAAGGAATATACAGCGGGAAATCACCAATCATTTCCCCAGTGCCAAAATTCGCCGCGCCGTCGATGATCAGGGCAATATCGGCAGAGGTGCCGCCAATATCCAGGGTCAGGATGCGGTCTTCTCCGGCCTGACGTGCCAGCCAGGCAGCGCCCGTCACACCAGATGCCGAGCCTGACAACAGCATGGAAACGCAGTTCTCTCGCCCGTCGCCTGCGCTCATCACACCGCCGTTTGATTTGGTGAGCAAAGCCTTTGCCGGGATATTCTTGCTGGCCAAACGCGTCTCTAGCGCATCGAGATACCCGGCAACACGCGGGTGCACATAGCCATTCATAATCGCTGTACATCCGCGTTCATACTCGCGGATCACCGGCCAGACTTCGGAGGAGGTGAAGACAAAAACCCCCGGTGCCATGTCCAAAATCATGTCTTTCACCCGCCGCTCATGGGCGTCATTGCGCCAGCTGTGCAAGAAAGAAACGATAATGCCCTCAGCCCCTGCCAAAAGCGCCTTTTGGATGGCTTCTGCAACAGAGCCTTCCTCCAGTGCGGTGGTTTCTTCCCCCTGTGCATTCAGCCGGGCAGTCACACCAAAGATATGATCACGCGAAATCAGCGGCGCAGCGCGGTGGCAAAACAGGGAATACATCTCGGGCATGCGCAGGCGCGCCAACTCAAGCACATCTTCAAAGCCAGCGTTGGTAATCATCGCCAGCTTGGCGCCTTTGCGCTGCAACACCGTGTTAATTCCCACGGTGGTCCCATGCACAAACCGCGTCACTGTCTCGGGCGAAAGCTGGTCCCGCTCTTCCAGCAGTGACAACCCTGTGGTCAGTTCCGCGCCCGGATCATCGGGAGTTGTCAGAACTTTCAAAGTTGCCAAACGGCCGGAATTCACTTCCAGCGCACAGAAGTCCATGAAGGTGCCGCCAATATCGACGCCGATCTTCCAGTCTTCACGATGAGGTCTAGTCCCATCCATAATTTGCGTCCCTTTCAATCTGTTGTCCTTAAGGGAACAGATTGAGCGAAGACCGTCCAAGACGCTTACGGTGCAAATCCATAAGCCACACTTATGGCTATTCCGCGTCGTCCCTTTCACAGATCGCCCGCAACTCTGCGGACATGATCTGATCGGCCTGGGACAATGGCCTGTCCTTTAGCGTCAACAAAGATAGGGGCAATTTGGGACTGTTGGCCAAGGGACGCACCACCACCCCCTGAAATTGATGCCAAGGCAGCAGGGCATCCACCAAGGCGACACCCAACCCGGCCTGAACAAATCCAACCGCTGTAATTGAGGAATCAATTTCCAAATCGGGTTGAAACCCCAGCCCCTGCGCCTGCGCCGCCTGTTGCAATTCATCTCTGGGACGGGTCTGCGCCCGGTATGAAATAACGGTGCGATCCGCCAACATATCAAAACTGATTTCCGAGGCGCTGACCAGATCAGACTGTGCCGACATCAAGCAGCAGAAGGATGTCCTATCAATGACGTCTGCGCATATGTCTGGCGGCATTTGATCATCTAACGCCAGCGCCAATGTGGCGTCCCCTGCCCGCAACATGGATATCAAGGTGTTGATCGGGGCCACATGCGCGCGCAATTGAATGTTCGGGTGTTTTTGCCGCAGCATGGCCAATGCATTGGGTAAAACCGACATGGACGGCGGTGCCGAAGCGGCAATACGGACAAGCCCCGACCGTCCCTTTCGCAGATCTGTCGATTTGCGGCGCAGACCTTCGAGCCCGGCAAAAAGGCGTTCGGCATCGGGATAAAGCTCTAGCGCCTCGGGGGTGGGATGCAGGCGCCCCTTTTCACGACTAAACAGCAGAAACCCAAGCTCGTCTTCGGTGTGACGCAAGACCTGGCTGAGGGCCGGTTGCGAAATATTCAACATACGGGCAGCACCGGTCACGGTGCCGATCCGCATGACGGCTGTAAACACTTCCAATTGGCGCGCGCGCATAACAACTCCATAGGCTATCCTTATAGGTGTCACAGAAAGCCGTCTTTGACGCAAGCGGTCGTTGCCTCTTTGATGGATGCAGGGGGTATTGTGCTGTGCATGTGATGATCTTAGGCGGCGGTCTTATGGGAACCGCCACGGCGTATTTTCTAACCCAACGCGGAGTCCGCGTGACGCTGATTGAGCGCGGCCATATTGGCGCCGGTGCAACCGTGGCCTCCTTTGGGAATATCAGACGGTCGGGGCGGTACCTGCCGCAGATGCCCCTGGCCAATCGCTCACTGGGGCTGTGGTCAAAGCTGGAAACCTGGCTGGGTATGGATGTCGAGTTCCGGGCAACCGGGCATTTGCGGCTGATCTTTGACCACGATGGCCTGGCCCTGATGCAGCAATTTCGCAAAGACGCGCTGGATTGGGGGCTGGAACTGGAGGTTCTGGAGCCAAATGCCATTCGCAAACGGTTTCCGGGGCTGGGTCCCGATGCAATTGCGGCGTCTTTCTCCCCCGATGATGGCTCTGCCAACCCGCGTCTCATCAGCCCCGCCTTTGCAGGTGCTGCGGCGCGCGGCGGCGCCACCATTCACGAGCAGGCCCATGTTTCTGAAATCAGCAAAACGGCCAGCGGCTTTGAAGTGGTGACCTCAGCTGGTACATTTTCTGCCGACCTGCTTGTGAATTGCGCCGGCGCCTGGGGGCCTGACGTCGCGCGCCGCTTTGGCGAAGAGGTTCCTATCACTTTGGCAGGGCCACAAATGGGGGCCACAGAGCCCCTGCCCCATCGCATTTTACCTGTGGTCGGGGTTTGGTCAAAACAACACGGGGCCTATTTGCGCCAAGTCGAGCGCGGCAATGTGGTCTTTGGCGGCGCGGTTGCGCGCACCCGGGTTGGGGCAGACGGATTTGCCAAGATTGATCCACACAACCTGTCAAAGCAGTTGCAAGAGGTTGTGAAACTGGTGCCCGCCCTGCGCCAGGCGACCGTTATTCGGCAGTGGTCTGGTGTCGAGGGCTATGTCGAAGACATGCTGCCCGTGATGGGGCCTTCCGGCACCACCGACGGTCTTTTTCATGCCTTTGGCTTTTGTGGACATGGCTTCCAGCTGGGGCCGGGCGTGGGTGATGCCATGGCGGAACTTATCACAACGGGGAGCTGCTCCACGCCGCTGGCGCCTTTTGACATCGCACGGTTCAGCGCATGAGGTCAGAACTCAGAAACTTTGCCCCATTGGCTCTTTGCAAAACGGGACAGTTTGTATTGTGCCGTTTCAGTAACCGGTGTCCGCCCCAACACCATATCCGCCATCAGGTGGCCGACACCGGGGCCAATACCAAACCCATGCCCAGACAGACCCGCCGCCAGAGCCAGCCCCGGCATTCCGATATCGCTGTCAATGACCGGAACGCCGTCTGGAGTGCTGTCGATATACCCGGCCCAGGAGGCCTGCAAAGGCACATTCTGCAAAGCCGGAAACAACTGGCGCCCTTGGGCCAGGGTTTTTGCAATTGTGGGCGCATCCGGGCGCGGGTCCAATATACGCATGTGTTCCATCGGCGTCGGCTGGTCCAGCCTCCACTTTTTCAAACCGTCAAAATTGCACCGCCAGGCCTGCGGCCCGCCAGGGGCCAGCGAGCGCCAGCGGCGCAGAAACATCGGCAGAAAGTGTTTAGATCCGCGCAGCATACGCGGGGTAGGATCGACCTTTGCCAGGCCCGAGATGGCCAACGTATAGCCGCCATCGCCGCGCCGGGTGACAGAGACCTCTTTGGTGTGCACCGCATCTGGCAGGCCCTGCGCCCCGGGTGCCACCGAAAGGATCGAGCTGCGCACCGAGGACTGCGGGAAGAAAATACCCAGCTGATGCAGGAAACTGCCGGCCCAGGCGCCGCCAGAAAGCACAACTTGTTTGGTCTGGATCACCCCTTTTTCGGTGACCACGGCGCTGACCGCTCCGCCGCTGGTTTCAAGTCCGCGCGCCGCGCAGCCCTGCAGGACAATTCCGCCGTGTTTCACGATCCCCTGCGCAATCATCGGCGCCGCCGCCGCAGGGTCGGCAATACCATCCGTCGGAGACCAGACCCCGCCCTTCCAGGCCTGCCCAGTGGCCGCCCCGTGTTCGGCAGCTTCTGTAGCGGTCAACATACGGGTATCAACGCCCTCACCACGGGCAAAATGACCCCACCGGGCCCAGCCTTCGATTTCGGCCTCATCGTTGGACAGATAGATCAAACCACAGCGGCGAAACCCAATTTCAGCGCCGCAATCCTGCATCATCTCGCCCCACAGAGACAGGCTCACACGCGACAAGGGCAATTCACGGGCATCCCGGTTTTGCTGTCGGCACCAGCCCCAGTTTCGGCTGGATTGCTCTGCTCCGATACGGCCCTTTTCCAGCAGCACCACTTTTTGCCCGGCCCGCGCCAGCCAGTAGGCGGTGCTGACGCCAACAATACCTCCGCCAATAACCACTGTATCCGCGTGTTGCGGACAATCGGTTGCGGACAAAATGTGCAAGAGCGGAGCAGTCATCAAAAAATCCCAAATCTTTTCTTAGGAAGTAACTTGAAACAAGCGATGCGAACTACCGGATTGGGTGGAAATTCAGCATATTCTTTTAAAGAGCCACCCAGCGAATGGTTACAGGACCAGCAAATAGTATGCTCTTATGAAGAACGCACAGCCATTCACGTGGAATTTTGAATGACCCAGACCTACAAACTCGACCGTATCGATGTGAACATACTGGCTGCTCTGCAAGAGAATGGGCGGATAACCAATGTTGAGCTCTCGGAGATTGTCAACCTGTCGCCCTCCCCCTGCCTGATGCGGGTGAAAAAGCTTCAGAAGGCTGGCTATATCTCCGGATACACCGCTTTGATTGATGTTGCGAAACTGGGTGAGACGCTGACGGTGTTTACGGAATTCACTCTCAAAAACCACCGCCAAATCGACTTTGCGCGCTTTCAAGAGACCCTGGAAAAAATCGATAGCTGCGTTGAATGTCACCTCGTTTCAGGCGGTTATGACTACCTTGCCAAATTTGTAACCGCCGGCATTTCGGACTATCAAAATATTGTCGAAGCCCTGATCGACAAGGATGTTGGCATCGACAAGTACTTTAGCTTTGTCGTGATGAAGACGCCCTTTGTGAAAAACCATCTTCCACTCGGGCGCCTGTTTGGGGATCGGGTTCACGACCAGAGCTAACGGCCCTGCATGGCTTTTGCCAGCTCTGGGTTGTGTTCGAGGTTGGCCAGCCAGTCTGGGTCCAGCTTGGGCACCGATGAGATCAACAGCCGTGAATAGGGGTGTTCCGCGCTTTCGCTCATCTGTGCTGCGGGCAAGGATTCGACGAGCTCCCCTTTCAGCATGACAAGAACATCATCGCAGATCGCTTCGACCGTCGAAAGATCATGGCTAATGAACATATAGCTGAGCCCCAGGTCCCGTTGCAGGTCCTTGAGCAAATCCAGCATGGCCGCAGCTACTACCGTGTCCAAAGCCGATGTGATTTCATCACAAAGGATCAGGTCTGGTTCCGCCGCAAGCGCCCTGGCAAAATTCACCCGCTGTTTTTGTCCGCCAGACAGCTCCCCCGGGAGCCGGTGCCGCATTGCCGCTGGCAGCTGCACCATATCCAACAGTTCAATCACACGCCGCTCACGTGCCTTGCCAGTCATACCGTGATAGAACTTCAGCGGTCGGGACAGAATTGAGTCAATCGGCTGGGCTGGATTCAAAGCCGTATCTGCCAATTGAAACACAATTTGAAGCCGCCGCAGTTGATCTTTGGAGCGGTCTTTCAGATCTGGCGAAAGAGCCTCACCCTGGGAAAATACGTCGCCCTTGTAGCGGGGCAAAATGCCGGCAACCGCCCGAGCAAGCGTCGATTTTCCCGACCCGCTTTCCCCGATGACCCCGAGGTTTGTGCCTCTTTCCATCTGAAAGTTGATGTTATCCAGAACTTTGAACTCTGCCTCGCCCGAACGTGTCGGCCCGTAGCCCGCAGAGAGGTTGTTGACCTCAAGAATGGGGGCTTCGGCCTTGGCCACGGCAGATTTGACCGAGGCAAAAGGCACTGGCTTGAAGGCGGCTAACAATTCTTGGGTATAGGGGTGTTGCGGCGCGTCCAAGATGTCTCGTGTCATCCCGACTTCCTGAATTTGCCCTTCTTTCAGAACAATGATGCGGTCCGCAACCTGCGCCACCACTGCCAGATCATGGCTGACATAGACACCGGCCATGCCGCTCCCCTGCATCACCGATCGAAACGCCCTGAGAACCTCAATCTGCGTGGTGACATCCAGCGCTGTCGTGGGCTCGTCAAAGATGACAAGCTGCGGATCGCCAATCAGCGCCATTGCCGCCGACAATCGTTGCAGCTGCCCACCCGAGACCTGATGGGGATAGCGTTGCCCAATGCTGTCAGGCTCAGGAAGCGCCAGCGCGCGGAACAGCTCAACCGCCTTGGCTTCAGCTTCGGGACGGGGCATCAAATTATGAATGTCGGTAATTTCGATGACCTGATCCATGATCCGTTGCGACGGGTTAAAGGCCGCCGCAGCGGACTGCGGAATGTAGGAAACTTCTGTCCCACGCAACCGGGCGCGTTGGGGTTCTGTCAGTTTGGTAACATCCTGCGCGCCCAACTGAATAGAGCCGCCATTGATGGAACAGCCCGGGCGACAATGGCCCATCAGCGACAGCGCGATCGTTGTCTTGCCCGATCCGCTTTCGCCAATCAGTGCAACGATCTCACCCGGTTGGATATCAAAACTGACATGGCGAATAATCTCGACCTCGCGGCCAGAATCCGTCACCGCGCCGATCACAAGATCTCGAACAGACACAAGGGGTTGGCTCATCAGTTGCTCCTGTCGCGGATTTTTTGTGGAAGGTTATCGATGAACATATTCACCGAAATAGTCAGGGAGGCGATTGCGATACAGGGGAAGATCACCGCAGGCGCCCCAAGGCTAAGGCCCTCGATGTTTTCACGTACCAACCCGCCCCAGTCAGCATGGGGCGGTTGCACACCAATGCCGAGGAAGGACAGTCCCGACAAAACCAAAACGATAAAGACAAAGCGCAGGCCAAGGTCCGCCAGCACCGGCCCCAGGATGTTAGGGAATATCTCGGTGCGAATAAGATATCCCGTTTGCTCACCGCGGGCACGGGCCACGGTGACAAAATCCATCGTGTTCACATTCACCGCCAAAGCCCGCGCAAAACGGTAGCTTCCGGGCAGGTAAATCGCGGCCAGCGTCAGAACCAGCACAGGGATGGACGAGCCAACGGCAGCAACAACAACCAGGCCAAACAACAAGGAAGGAATGCCGTTAAACGCATCCAGCAGGCGTGACAGGATCGTATCAAGCCATCCGCCAATCACAGCCGCGACCATGCCCAGAACAATACCGCCGCTACAGGCCAGGGTGACGCCGGCCAGTGATATGCCGACGGTATATCTTGCCCCCATCAAAACCCGGCTCAGGATGTCCCGACCCAGATAATCCGTGCCCATCCAATAGCTTTCGCTGATTGGGCCAAAGTAGTCCCAATCCACAATTTTGCCCGGCGGATAGGGAATAATCCAGGGGGCGATTATAGCGATCACAGCCCAGAACAGGATTATGGTCAGGCCAATTCGTCCCGCCATATTAAAGGAATAGCCATGACCAGTGATTGAGAATTTGCGTTCGGAGCCTTGAGTATCTTGCATCATTTCCGCAGCCTTGGGTTGGACAGAGTGGCGATCACATCAGCCAAGGTGATCAAAGAAAGATAGCTCACACAGAACACCATCGCGCAGGACTGGATGAGCGGCAGGTCACGCGTTGCAACGGCATCCACCATCAGTTTGGCCACCCCCGGATAGTTGAAAACGGTCTCGACGATGATGACGCCACCGACGAGATAGGACAGCGACAGCGCCACCGCATTGGCGATAGGGCCCAGCGCATTGGGCAAGGCATGATGTAGAACCATGCGTCGACGGCTTGCCCCTTTCAGAAGGGCCATTTCGACATAGGGTGTTTTGATTGTCTCGATCACCGCAGCGCGGGTCATGCGGATCATCTGCGCCGACACAACACAGGTCAAGGTGATGACAGGCATGGCATAGGCTTTGAGCAGCGCGGCAAAATTACTGGCATCCGCCCCGTAGCTCAGGGCTGGCAGCCAATCCAGCCAGACCGCAAACACCAGAACCGCCAGTGTGGCGACCATAAATTCCGGAATGGAGATCACCGAAATCGTCAGGATCGACACAAGCCGATCCAGCAGGGAATCCTGCCACATGGCTGCAGCGATACCGCAGGTCAGGGCAAAGGGGACGCAGATCACAGTGACAACCCCTGCCAGCCGCAGGGAGTTGGAGAGCCGGCGTCCAATCAAATCAGCGACACTGATGTCGTTGACATAAGAGCGCCCCATATCGCCAGTGGCGAGCCCGCCCAGCCAGGACAGGAACCTCGACAGGGCGGGTTCGTTCAACCCCATGGCATCCCGCAACCCGGCGACAGCATCGGGGGTTGCCGCCTGCCCCAATAGGATCTCAGCGACATCACCGGGCAACAGTTCGGTGGCGAAAAATACCGCAAAAGAAACAATGATTAATGTTATCAATGCGATGCCAAGTCGGTGTGCGACAAGCAGCCAGGTATGAGACGATCTATGCAACGCGGGCTCTCCGGATCTGGGTCTTAAAAATGCGCGTTCCCTGCGCCGGGAAACCCAGCGCAGGGACATACTGATTTAAGTCTGTTAGGCGTCGAGCCAGACGTATTCGGCAAATGCATAGCCCATTTGGCCGCCCAACGGGTTTGAGCGCAGACCTTTCACAGAGGTGGACAGTGCATCCACGTTTGCCAAATAGGCCGGAATGACCGTGCCCGCGTCATTGGCAACCATGTCCTGCATTTCCCAATAGATTTCCTTGCGGAGATCCTCGTTCAAAGCGCCACGCGCCTCGATCAGCATCTTGTCGAACTTTTCGGATTTAAACTGGCTCTCGTTCCACTTGGCATCCGAGCTGTAGAGCAGCGAGAACAGAATATCCGGTGTAGGACGTGGGTTGATATTGCCAAAGTGAATGGGCGCTTTCAGCCAGTATTTGGACCAGTAGCCATCAGACGGTACCCGCTGAACGTCAAAGTTCATGCCGATTTCCGACCCTGCCTGCTGAACCACCGTCGCCATATCAACAGAGGCCGTTGCCGCATCAGAGGCAACGATTGGAACCGACTCGCCCAGTAGGCCGGACTTGGCGAACAGTGCTTTGGCCTTCTCCGGGTCATAGGCTTTGGGGGCCAGCTCAGAGTTGTGATAGCGGTTTGCTGCAGACACAGGCTGGTCGTTGCCGACGGTCGCCATACCGCGCAGAACCGATTTTTCGATTACTTCGCGATTGATCAGATGCTTCATCCCTTCGATGAAGCCCGCTTTGGCACCGGGCTCCATGTCCAGACGGATGTTCAGGTTAGTATAATTGCCGGAGCTGGTGACCGATGACCAAACGTGGTCCTGGCCTTCCAACATGCGGCGCGAACGACCCTTGATGGAGGCACCCATGTGAATGTCACCGGACAGAACCGCATTTACACGCGCGTTGTTGTCGGTGATGGCAAAATACTCAAAGCTGTCCAGATAGGGACCATCCTTAAAGTAATTCGGGTTCTTCACCGCGATGGATTTCACACCCGGTTCAAAGGTCTCCATCATAAAGGCGCCGGTGCCGTTGCCCTTTGAGAAATCAGTCGTGCCATCCGCCACAATCATAAAGTGGTGCAACGACAGGATCGTGGGCAGGTCGGCGTTGGATTCCTCGAGAACAATTTCAACGGTCAGATCATCAACCGCCTTAATCGCGGTCATCTGCTTGGCGATGGAATTGACCTTGGACCCAACCGCCGGATCCAGGTGGCGGTTCATGGAAAACACCACATCCGCCGCGGTAAAGGGCTTACCATCATGGAAGGTAACGCCGGATTTCAGCTTAACGGTCCAGGTTTTGGCATCAGCAGAGTCAATGCTATCGGCCAGTTCCATTTGCACCTGACCAAATTCATCCAAGAAGGTCAGTCGGTTGTAAACCGCGCAGCAGCGGACGTAATCAGTGGACAATGAGGCCTTGGCCGGGTCAAGCGTATCGGCGGTGGATGACGACCAGCCCGCCGCTTTCAAATGGCCACCAAAGACCGGTGTTTCTGCCACCGCGCCTGTTGCGCCCAGCAGCAAAGATGATCCTGCGCCGACGGCAACCCCCGAAGCAGCCAGCATCTTCAGCAAGTCGCGCCGCGTTGCACCACGCCGGATCGCATTTTCGACCATTGTATCGTCGCGACCGGTCCAATTTGTTGGTTTATTATTGGTCATGTTCAATCCCTGTTTGTTGTGGGGCCCGCGCAACCGCACAGGCAAGAAGCATTCTTGAAGAGTGACAGCCTTCGTCTGGTCAGCGACAGATTGCGTCGCGAGACGGTGAGACCCGTTCCTCTGGTGAAACCAGAAGAGAGGTAGACCCCAGTGCCACAGCACTTCCTGAACTCATCATCCGCCAGTAAACCTGCGCATATTGTTTGATATCCGGGCCTCCTGCGGCAGAATCTTCCAAGTTGGTGAAGTCCGCAGAACATCTGATTGCCGACCTTCGCCACCCGCGCCTTTCAATAGCCATTGGTTTGATCCACCAAACCCGGCGGGGTTTCACCGCGTTTCAGGGCCTGGATAACATTCAGCGCGTGGTGCGCCCCTTCATATGCGTCGGTCTGCGCCGCAATATGCGGCGTGATGATCACCTGCGGATGCGCCCAGGCCCAATGGTCTTTGGCAAGCGGCTCAGGATTGGTGACATCCAACATGGCAGAGGTCAGCCCCCCCTTATTCAACGCATCCCGCAGATCATCCATATGCAGGTGCGCACCGCGCCCGGCATGAACCAAATGGGCACCTTTGGGCATTGCGGCAAAGGTTTTTGCGTTCAGAATACCCTTGGTTTCCTGGGTCAGAGGCAGCAGACAGACCAAGATGTCAGACTGTGCCAGCACCGCCGACAAGGCCTCGGCGCCATGGATTTCAACGCCCTCAACAGGCCGCCCCGAGCGCGACCAGCCAACTACCGGAAAGCCCAAAGCGGTCAAGCTTTGGGCCACCAGTCGGCCGATCCGCCCCATGCCCAGCACGCCAACCCGGCGCGTGGTCGTGGCCCTGGTGTCCCGGCTGTTCCACGCCCCTTTGCGGGCCTGCTGCAGATATGCGGGCATGTCCCGATGCATCATCAAACAGGCCATGGTCACCCAGTCGCGCACCTGCGTTTCAATCCCCGGCGCCGCAGACCGGCACAGCATGATATGCTGAGGCAAAGCAGTCATCTGATCCACCCCAGCCCCAACGGACAAAACCAGTTTCAGGTTTGGGTATACCGTCAAATCAGATGGCGGCTGCCAGCAGGCCAATGCCGTGACGTCTTTGGCCTCCGCCCCCGAAGGTGCCTGGGTGAAAAGAGGCTCTCCTGCGGCGGCAAAGACCTCACTCCAGACCTTGGCCCGCGCAGGAAAGCTTTGGAGCAGTAGAGTCATCCGCGCAGCACGGCTCTGATTTCCGGATCTTCCAGGGTGAGATCAAGCACCTGTTTGGTTCGATCAACGATGGCGTCGATTTCATCAGCAGTACAGCACAGCGGCGGCGCAAATCCAAACACGCCCTGCGGAAAGGCGCGAATGATCAGGCCGTTATCCCATGCACGATCAAACAGACGTGTCGCGGCCTGGAGCTCGGCCGGCACCGGGGTTTTCTTGTCCTTATCCGTGACCAGTTCAATCGCGGCCAACATCCCCCGGCCCCGCACATCCCCAACAAGGGGGTGATCTGACAATCCGGCCAGACCTTTTTGCAAACGGTCCCCCATCTTGATGCCGTTTTCAAACAACCCGCCCTCATAAAGCTTCAGCACTTCCAGCGCCACAACCGCACTGACCGGATGCGCTGAATAGGTAAAGCCGTGGCCAACGGCCTTGGGCCCCGCCCCTTCGGCAATTGTTTGGTAGACGTGATCGGACAGGAACACAGCCCCCATTGGCGAATAGCCAGAGGTCAGCCCCTTTGCCGTTGTCATCATGTCGGGCACGATGCCTTCTTCTTCGCAGGCAAACATCGGGCCGGTACGGCCAAACCCGGTGATAACCTCATCCGCGATAAAAAGGATGTCCAGCTCGGCGCAGGTGTCGCGCATTGCCTTGATCCAGCCTTTGGGTGGCACCAAGACGCCTGATGAGCCCTGGATCGGCTCTACATAGAAGGCGGCAACGCGTTCTTGCCCCAGCTCTGCAACCTTTGCCCTTAGGGCGGCAACCGATGCGGCAATAACGGTCGCAGGGTCGCTTCCCACCGGGTTGCGATACAGGTAATGCGACGGGATTTTATGCTGCCAATTGAACGGCACACCAAACCCGTCATGAAATGCCGGCAGCGCTGTCAGGCCCGCGCCTGCAGAGGTGGAGCCGTGGTATCCCTGTTCAACCGAGATATACTGGTCTTTCTGGGGCTGGCCTTTGGAATGCCAATAGTAGCGCACAAAACGAATGGTACTATCCACCGCGTCAGAGCCGCCAAGCGTAAAGAAGATGTGGTTCAGATCCCCCGGCGCGCGGTCCGCCAGCTCAGCCGCCAATTTGATAGGGGCCTCAGAGCCAAGATCAAAATACCCTGTCGCATAGGGCAGACGGCGCATTTGTTCGGCCGCCGCCTCAACAACGCTTTCATGGCCATAGCCGGCGTTCACACACCACAGACCGGCAAAACCATCCAAAAGCTGGCGTCCCTCAGAATCCGTAACGGTGGCCCCTTTTGCGCTTTTCAGGATGCGAACACCCCGTGCTTCGTGTCCCTGCCAGGACGAGACCGGATGCACAAAATGCTGACGGTCCAATTCGTGTAACGCGTTTGAATGCAATTGAGTGTTCATTGTTTACCCCAAAGCCTGAGAAACCAGACCATAGGTCTGAAAGGTGTTGCCATAGGTGGCCTGCTGCGGCTGAAGCACCATGCAGGTGCCGCCGCCGACGGGTTCCAGACCCAGCTCCTGCGCAAATGTGCCCAGTTCTGGAACCGGCGTATCAAGGCGCAGAAAAGAGCCGTTTTCTGTGTGCGCCGCTGTCGCCAGAAAACTGCGGGCCGTTTCCAGATTCTGCGCGACAATCGGGCCAAGCACCTTTCCGCGGCCAAAATCGCGCAGCATGGCAAAGCCCTGGTCGGTGTAAAACACCTGCCCCTGCTCTGAGATCTGCTTCAACAGATCGCCGCGCTCCAGGCCAGAGGCGGCCCTATCCATCGCGACCATACGGTCCAGATCGTAGCCATCGGTGTTCACCCCATCGGCGGGTGGAGCGGCCCGAACCAGCCCTTGGAACTGCGCGACGTCACCGATCGCTTTGAACCCCAGCTTTTCATAGAGCGGCAGCCCGTCCTGGGTTGCAATCAGCCGCATTTCCCGTGCACCAGCATACGCAATAACCGCATCCATCAGACGACGCCCCAGGCGGCGACCGCGCAGGCGCTCATCAACGATGATCATATTAAGGGTGGCAACATCGCCAAAAACCGAGGCAAGCGCCGTGCCTACAACTTCGCCCTCTTGTAGCGCTACAACCCCTGTGGAGTGCGAAAGCGTCAGCGCCCAATCCTGTGTCCGGTGTGGCCATCCAGCCTCTTGGCTTAGCCGCACCGCTCCGGGCAAGTGATCTGCGGAGAAATCCACCAATTGGATCCTGTCCAAAGTTGTCGTCATAATTTCAATTCCATGATTACTTGCCCCCAGCCTACCGGCTTTGACATACGCGTTGCGCTGCGTTTGAGGTGGGGAAAGCAGCAAAGAAACTGCATCAAGAGTGTTTGCAGCACAAAATGCTACGCAGCTAGTTTGCCAGGTGCTGACCCAGCTTACAGATCATGTCCCGCGTTGCCTCCAGCTCTGCGCGGGTCAGATACTCTTCTGGTTTATGCGCCCGCGAGATGTCCCCCGGGCCGCAGATGATCGAGGGAATTCCAGCCTGCTGAAACAGCCCCGCTTCGGTGCCAAAACTGACAGCCCCAAGCGGTGGTTTTCCAGATAGCTCGGTCATGAGACGGCTCAGGTCGGACTCTGTCGGCAATGCCAGCGCCGGGTAGGAGGAAATCCAGTCAACCTCCAGCGAAGATCCGGCCTGTGCGATAATCGGCGCCATCAGCTGCCGGGGATCGACACCGGCAATGGCCCGTGTTTCGATCAGCGCTTCGGCGTGATCCGGTATGATGTTGACCGCTTGCCCGCCCTGCACAACACCAATCTGAAGGGTCGAATAGGACGGCGCAAAACGCGCATCCTGCGATTGGGTCTTTAAGGCCTCAGCCTGCGCCGCAGCCGCACTAAGCGCCGGAAGCAAAGCGTGAATAGCATTTTGCCCCTGATCAGGGCGCGAGCTGTGACCGGCCAGACCTTTGGCCCGCAGCCGCAGCGCCGCTTTCCCCTTGTGGGCCAACACGGGCTGCAATCCCGTTGGCTCCCCAACAATGCAGCCCAACGGCCTGGCACAAAGGTTTGGCAGCTCCGCAATCATATGGGGCACCCCTTTGCAGCCGGCCTCTTCATCATAGGACAGTGCAATATGAACCGGGGCAGACAGCGACAGGGCTGCCAGATCTGGCACCGCCGCCAGGACAGCGGCATCAAAGCCTTTCATATCGCAGGTTCCGCGCCCGATCAGGCGGTCCCCATCGCGGCGCATTTTGAAAGGATCCCCTTTCCATTCAGGCTCACCGGCGGGCACAACATCCACGTGCCCAGACAGGATGTAGCCCGGAACTGAGGGATCGCCAATGGTGGCAAACAGATTGGCGCGGTCGCCTTCTGGCCCGGTCAAAACATGAACCTGGGCTCCGTAGCTCTCAAGGTAATCAGCAATAAACTGTATCAGGTTGAGGTTTGCGTGGCCCACAACGGTGGGATACCCCACCAGCCTGCCTAACAGGTCTTCTGCGGTTAAAATTGTCATCTGCTGCCCCATTTTCTAACGTCACCTTATCTGCAGACAGTCTGCACCGGCTTCACAAGGCGCATCGGTTAAGCCCGCCGGTCAGATGGCAGGCTCTGCTGTTGTGCATTTGTATTTCAGAATTTCCTGCCTTGGTTTTGGCAAACCCGGCATCTGGCGCGCCTTGGAAAGCGACAAGATGATCTCGACGAAACACTGGAGAGCTCGGATGACCTTCCGCCCTAAATACATCACCTTTGACTGCCACGGCACCATGATTAACTTTGATATGGCCGGTGCGGCGACGGATCACTACAGCAATATTCTGTCCGCAGAGGCACTGGCAAAATTCATCCAGGATTTTTCAGCCTATCGCCTCGATGAAGTTCTGGGGGCCTGGAAGCCATATGCTGAGATCGTTTACAACGCGCTTGAACGGGCTTGTAAACGGAACAATCTGGCCTTTGATCCTGCGATTGCGAAAGAAATATACCACCGCGTCCCAACCTGGGGCCCCCATGCCGATGTGCCCGCCGGGCTGGCCAAAGTGGCCCATGAAATACCACTGGTGGCGCTGACCAACTCGATGAACGCGCAAATCCCCCACAATATCGAAAAACTGGGCTCGCCCATCGCGCATGTGTTCACCGCCGAAGACGCGCAGGCCTACAAGCCGCAAATGCGGGCGTTTGAGTATATGTTTGATCAGCTTGGGTGCGGACCAGAAGACGTCCTGCATGTATCGTCGTCTTTCCGCTACGATCTGATGACAGCCCATGATCTGGGGATCACCAATAAGGTCTGGATCAACCGCGGCCATGAGCCGGCAAACCCATACTACGGCTACACAGAACTCCCTGATGTTTCCGGTCTGGCAAAAGTGGTTGGTTTGTAATGCAGTTTGCCTCCTATTGGCATGAAACAGCTGCCCCGTTCGAGGCGGCATGCCCTGCGCCGGTTAGCGGACACTTTGATGTTGTCATCATCGGGGCCGGTTTTACCGGACTCAGCTCCGCACATCGCCTTGCCAAGGCGGGCGTATCTGTGGCGATCCTAGAGGCAGAACACGTTGGCGCCGGGGCCTCTGGACGAAACGGTGGCCATCTGAACAACGGCCTGGCCCATGATTTTGCCTCTGCCAAATCCCACTTGGGCGCGACACGCGCCCAAGCGCTGTATCAGGCCTACGATCACTCTATTGATGTTATCGAGGAACTTATTGAGGCTGAGGGCATTCAATGTGATTTTCGCCGCTCAGGTAAACTGAAACTGGCCTCTAAGCCCTCTCATGTTGCGGCTATGAAAGCGAATTTTGAGCTGCTGAACAAAGAGGTCGACCCAGAGACCCGCTGGCTCGACCGCTCTGAGCTGAAGGATGAGGTTGGCAGTGATAGCTTTCATGGTGCGATCCTTTATGGAAAGTCTGCCATGATGCATATGGGGCGCTATGTCTGCGGCTTGGCGCAGGCGGCACAGCGGCACGGGGCCACGATTTGGGAAAACGCTCCAGTTACTGCGCGATCCAAAACCGCAAAGGGCTGGCAGCTTGACACCATGCGCGGCAGCCTGACCGCAGATCGCGTGATCGCCGCCACCGGAGCCTATTCTGCGCAGGTTAAAACCGCCCCCCTGGGGTACTTTCGCAGGCGCATCATTCCTGTTGGCTCCTTCATCGTGGCCACCCGTCCGTTGTCCCAAATCGAAGTCGCGGAGATCATGCCGGGAAATCGCACCTGTGTAACCTCGCTGAACATCGGGAACTACTTTCGCCTGTCCCCGGATAACCGGCTGATCTTTGGCGGCCGGGCGCGGTTCTCTGCGGATAGCAATCAGCGCTCAGACGCAAAGTCGGGCGCCATTTTGCGCAAATCCATGACCGAAATCTTTCCGCAAACCCAAAACATCGCAATCGACTACTGCTGGGGCGGTCTTGTTGGCATGACCAAAGATCGCTTTCCCCGGGCGGGCGAAGCTGATGGCATGATCTATGGCATGGGCTATTCCGGCCATGGGGCGCAGTTTTCAACATTGCTGGGGCAAAAACTGGCGAACAAAGCTATGGGCGTAAAGGAAGACATGCCTCTGGATGGGTTGAATTGGCCGACAATTCCCGCCCATTCCGGCCAGCCCTGGTTTCTTCCGCTAGTGGGCCTGTGGTTTGGTCTCAAAGACCGCCTGTCGTAACCCTGGGGCAGGCCCCTTACCCCAGGGAGTGCGCAGCCAATCCATACAACACAGCGCCCGTTGTGGCGCGCCGCTGTTTGCCTAGGTACATTTCTGTCACAGTGTCATACAGGACCAGCCCGGCAGCTGACAGAAACTCGGTCAATTCGCCTTCCTCCACCGGGGTATCCAGGCGCAGAAAGGTCCCTGCGCGTTTCTGAATCAACGGCGCGATCAATTGTATTGCCAGCGCATCACTGTCTGCCACCACGGGTCCAATCACCTGACCTCGGCCAAAGTTGCGGATCATCGCATATCCCGCAATCTGTCCTGCGCGCTCTGCGACAATACAGTCAGATTTGACCTGCAGCGCCTGAAGAATGGTTTGGCGATCGGCACCATAGGCGCCTGTGTCCAGTTCCAGCAGCTCTGGCCAGTCTCTCTCTTCAACAGCGCGCACATCGGTATGAGCCAGCGGTGGTGGCGGCACAATCGCCCGCGCGATGCCCTGTTGCTGCCGGATCGTTGCCACCGGTTGGAAACCCGCATTTTTATACAAACGGTAGCCCGCACGCGTTGCACTCAGACGTAGATCCCGCGCGCCACAGTCCTCCATGATTTGCGCCAACATCCAGCGCCCCGTCCCCCGTGTCTGCAAACGCGGAGCGGTGATCATCATGCCCAACATCGCAAATTCCGAGCCCATTTCGAACTTCATCGCAGAACTCAAAGGGCGGCCAATTTCATCCAAAGCAAGGTATCCCTGCCCCAGCTGTATCAGCATTTCGAGATCCCGGTCGCGATGCGGCCAAAAGACACCGACAATCAATTCCTGAAGCAAGGACAGATCTTTTAATGAAATCTCACGCGTCGCAGCTTGAAAAACATCAACTTTCAGATGGGAATCCGATCTTACCTGTTGCGGCGACGAAACCTTTAGCTCTCTAAGGGACTCATCCTGCTCACCCAGATCTTTTGCCGTCATATGCCCCCCCTACAACATCAGGCCTCGTGCCCACACGTGTGTTCAGTATGTAGTTTACCCGAATAGCGCAGTCGATTCTTTTGAAGTCATCGTTCTTACGACAGATTATTTCAGAACCGTCAGAGACAGTTCATCTGGGTGGGCCCAGAAGGCCCTTAACCTCAATTCAAGTGCCCCCCGTTTTCTAGGCCCAGGAGACAAACGATGGGACCTACGGCGAAACTGTTGTAACGGAACGCAAATCCGCTTTAGAGAAAGCTGAGGGTCGACTAAGGACCTGCAGCGGGGTACTCGGCAGGCCCCGTTTCAATGTCAAAGCCCAAAGGCTGCGAGACCCGCAAAGGCCACCACACCAACCACCATCGTGGCAATAACGTGATTGGTTAGAACTGCCGCTCCGAGTGCCGCGCCGGCTGCAACCCATGTCTGCAATGGTTGACCTGCAAGCGATGCTGCAACCAGACTGACAACGATCAAACCCGGTAAATCGTCTAACACCCACGCATGGCGTGAGCCACGGATGCGTCCGCCTGCAATCAAACCGAGAATGCGAATGGAGAACGCGGCAAGAGCTAAAATGCCGATGACACCCCAGTGCGCGACGCTCATGCGACCACTCCGCTGGCACGATGCAAGATCAAGGACATCGCCAGACCGGCAACCGTCCCAGCGACGATTGCATAGGCCTTCGGCAATCCTAGAGACACGACCGCGATGGTTACGGTGGCGGCGACCACCCAGGGCAACATCTGTGGCCTTCCGCGCCAAAGCCCTCGTGCCATTGCAATGAATGCGGCTGTAAAGGCGAACCCCAATCCAAAGCGTTCAAGGTCGGGCAGCACCGCCCCAATCACTGCTCCAACCGTTGTTGAAACTGTCCAGACAGCGATCATCACAAGGCCTGATCCCATGAGGAAGGCCGCCCCAACATCTGGCGATTTAGCGCGTTCCGCCATCGTCAACGCCCAGTTTTCGTCGCCCGTGATGTGGATCGCCAAGAGTTTGGCCCTCAACGATAGACCTGCCAACACATCCGACAGCGATGCGACAATCCCTATATAGCGCAGATTCAGCGCAGCCCCTGCCAGGGCAGCACCGGCGACCGTTTGCGTGGAGGCAAACTGCTCCACCGCGACGATCTGAGACGACCCTGCATGAACGGTGGCGCTCATCAGTCCAACGCCCCACCATGGGAAACCAACTTGGGCAGCAAGAAGACCGAACGCAAAGCCATAGATAGCAGCGCCAAGAGCGAGAGGGAGGATAGCAATAGCACCGTGTTTCATGAGGACATGAATAGACAGCTCACCCGATGCGATATATACCTACATCAGGATATATGCGATGCGATCGCATCACAATCTTGCAAAAATGGGAACTTTTAAGTCATGGACGCAACAGATCGAAAGCTGCTCGATCTTTTTCAAAAAGATGCCAAAACTTCCGTGCAATCATTTGCAGATGCCACAGGCATTTCGAAAGCTTCAGTGCAGAGACGGATTCGGGCGCTGCGGGACGCGGGTGTGATCAAAAGCGAGGTCGCAATTCTTGACCCAAAATCTCTCGGCCTGGGCATAACTGCCATCGTGTCGGTAGAACTGGAACGTGATCGGCTTGATCAGATTGATGCATTCAAGCGTAAAGCGCGTGAAGATCGGCAAGTAACGCATTTCTATTGTATCGCGGGCGAGGCCGATTTCATCCTCGTCGTGATGGCAAAAGATATCGCAGGCTACGAAGCCTTCACACATCGGTTCTTCTTTTCTGATAGGAATGTTCGCAAATTTCGGACATCCATCGTAGTCTCGACCGAGAAAGCAACTTCGGAGTTGCCAATCTCCTAGCAGACATTACAGCCGTCACCACGAACGGAAGCAGTGGTCGCGCACTGCGTGTTCCGCCATCGCTGAGTTTTTCATTTGGGCGCAGGTCAAATCCGGCTGATAGTGCTGACAGCATAGACGGTGTATTCTCTGTGTTTTTGCATATGAAGATTGGTTTTGAGAGAGGATGGGCATTGGCTTTCATACCCCGTCTGCTCCCGATCTGCTTCCACAGCCCGCAGAAGACGCCTCGCCAACTTAGCTGCTGTTTGCTGCGCGGCGTAGCATCGGGCGTAGCGCACCAACGCGTAAAGCCACCCTGAGGTGGCGTTAAGTGTCTTATTTTATGTATTAATATTGGTTACGGGAGGAGGAGTTGGACTTTGGCGAACTTTTTTCAATGTGGGTGGCTGAGGCTTATTCCGAGATCATCTCTTTGGCATCATCGTCCGCACTTTGCTGCGTCGAAGCCTCGCGCTTTGCCTCTTCCTTCTGCTCGCGCAGATCATCTTCAACCCGCTCGAAGACGCCCTCTGGCATTGGGCTGTGCTTTGCGATGCGGCGGCGATTGCCGGCGGTCGCCAGCATGCAGACCTCGTAGTAAAAATCCTCAACGGCTTCGGGCTGCTCCTCGGCCAAAAATCCGATCCATTCTTCGATCGTATCGGCGATCGCCTTGCGGGCGGCCTGTTGTGTGGCCTCGTCCTTCCTGGACATATTCGCCGCGACATTCGCGACCTTGAACATAGCGGCTTGCATTGCCGGGCTCATTGTAGCCGCAGCAGAGTTCTTACGGGTGGCTTTGACGGGCTTGCGGAACATACGTTTGCTCATTTTAGTGTCCTTTGGTTTGGTGTTTTTACCGCTTGAGGCGGGATTGCCCCGCGGCATAAAAATTAGATAAAACGTTTTTCTGGGGGTAATCGCTTTTTCTCCGAGAAAATCACCTGCGTTCGGGCCAACCCTTTGTATTGGTGTTATTTTTATTTTTTTCCGCGCGGTCCGTCGACTCTCTGCGGATCTTTCATGTGAAAGATTTCCTGCCAAAATCGTCATTTTCAGGCGTCGAGCCAGGTCTGGAAGCTTGCTGATATTGCCCGACAGATCGGCTCCCAAAGTCCCGCCAATCTTGGCCAATAGTCCCCTCTCCTCTTCAAGCGTTTTATTGGCGGCACGGAAGTCTACATTGACCCGCGCAAGCGCTTCGTTGCGCGCCGTCTTGAACATCGCGCCCCATCCACGGCGGAATGCCTTTGCAATGCGCGATGCACCTTTGGGTGAACGTTGCGCATGTCGCTGCGCCCGCAAGAACACCTCGTCCTGTTCGCGCCCTTTCACTGGCACCAACGCATCCTCGGCGCTTGGTGCGCTGGGGTCGACCGCGCCCTGCGCCACCGCCTCGGTGATTTCAATGATGGTCTCTGCCTCCGCCGCTTTCTCTTCGACGACGGCCGAGCGGGTCTCAAGGTCACGCTCACGCTTGGCCAGCTCAAGGTCCTTCTTGCGCCGCCATTCGCGTGTTTTACTGTGCATCCGCTTCGGAGGCGGTGTCTCGCCCTTGGCGATGGCCTCGCGGTATGCCGCCTTACGCCGTTCCCCACGATCAAGACCGATCTCGGAGAACCATTCGCCAACGCTATCTTGGGCGTGCTCATAATCTTCGATCACATCAAACTTGGAAGGCTGCAGCATCAGCCGGGTGGCGATGACTTTTTTCTCACCGGTCTTTTTGTCCGTGCGTGTCATCTCAACCTGCACGCGCGGCATGATCACGGCGTGAATGTGGTAGGCCTCTTCATCAAGATCTGCCCGAGCATGAATGACATCATCGACAAAAGTCTCCTTCAGCCAAGCGATGGACAGCCGTTCAAAATCCGCAATCCGTTGATTGTGCTCGACGCCTTCGCCAAATACAGCTGCGGGGTCAGCATCGAACCACGCCTTGTTGACCGTCAAGATCACCTCGCGCATCGGCCCGTGCCGCGTTGGCCGCCAAGGGTTGTGCGGCCCTTCTGTCAAGCGTTTCTGGATGTCTTTCTTTCGTTTGCGCTGCTCCAGGGCTTCCAGCTCCGCCGCAATGTTCTGCGCCTTAATAGCTGCGATCTCCGCCAAGGCATTGGCAGCCCAGTCCTCAGATCCAATCAGCAAGTGATTTGGCGCTGGCGGATGTTCAAGAATGTGGCCGATTTCACCGCCGACCCGCTTGCGGTGTTTCTCATAGCCTGCGAGGTGTTCAGGCCCGATGCCCTCAAAACGCAGTACAACCGGGTAGCGTGTTTCAAAGTGTGTGACCTGAGCCCCTGAATTTCCTCCATTTTTGTGTAGAGTCCGCCCAACCGAAAGGCGGACAAATGAAGACGAGATTCACGGACGAACAGATCATCCAAATGATCAAGGAGCAGGAAGCTGGCGAGAAGACGGCTGACG
>CAJQNB010000048.1 GCA_905479575.1 uncultured Pseudophaeobacter sp. | reverse complement strand
AGACCACATTCGGCGCTCGGAAACCTGACGCCCAGAGAATTTGCTGAGAAAGGAACGATGGACAAACTGGCCGCGTAGGGCCATCAAACCAACCCCAAGGACTCTCCGCTAGGTGGAGGAAACTTGGGGCTCAGGTCACTTGCGGCGCGTCAGATGGCCACATGTATTGGCGTGCTTCCTGGTCAAAAAGATACGTAGCTTCTTTCGCTAAGCTGATCACTCTGTCGCGGTGTCCTTGGTCGCATAGGCGCTCCATGAGAACACCGGTGTAGTAAACGTGGCTACACTCATCGCTTATCAATCCGTCCATTATTTCTGACGCCTTAGATCGACTTGAGTCGTCAAGGCAGTGAGCCTCTATCATTGGTTTGGCCAACTTCAATTGCACCAAATTCCTGAACTCGCCGATGTTGATTTGCACCACTTCTAGGATCAATTCATTGAGGTCTAAGTCACGATCAACAGGAAGCGGGTAGTTGGCTCGTACACTCGCCTCTTCAAGTTCACTTTTCAACGAGGCCGAAATCGGAATGTCTGGAAACACAACATCATACAGCGCCAGAAAAACTCCGTTGTGCCGTATCTCATCTTCTGCATGTCTCAAGAATTTCTCTGGTAGGTTCAACGTGTCTTTAGGAGCGTCACGAGCAAGCCGAAGAAGTCGTTGTGCGCCAAAAGCCTCTTCCACTGAGTTGTTTAATTGCTGAGCTGCAAAGTGTTTTCTCTCGGATGCAATTGCTCGGAATTTTTCTCCATACTCATGCGTAACGTAGCATGGCTCGTGCTCACCATGTGCTTCAGTCAATACGTCAAAATAGAGGGTCAACATCGGTCGACCATTGATGTTACACCATTCCTTCAAAAAACTCTCATAAAACTCTTTCATCAGTCGCTTGCACTGTGTTTATCGGAAACGGCGTGCCAGCAATGCGGTGCAGCTCGAGCACCTGTCGAAAAGCTTTCAAGTTTGTTAATAACCAAGTTCTCACCATCGATATGGCCATCGATCTCGATTTTGATAGTCTCTCCCGACTTTTGGAGTTTCTCTATGGCATCTGCAAGTGGCTTGGGCAGCTCAAATGTAACTGTATTTTTTGTCGACATTTCTATCCCCTAGTTGAATTTAAAAGTTCGCGACTCCTCGCCCGATAACCCACGGTCAGGAACCTCACGCTTTCTGTCAATCTTTTTTGTGAGAGAACGGGACCGTGCGGGCAACTCTTCCCCACAATTGTTCAGTACGTACTTCTCTCCGGTTTTGAGTCCCACATAGGTGAATCCGTAGTCGGTCCTGCCAACCTCCGCTGAGAGCTGTTCGACTAAAACTAATGCTTGTCGAGGAACTATGTGATCAAGGATTTCAAGACTTTTTCTTGCGAACGCTGATGATTGATCGCAGGTTAGACTGCATGGAAAATGGCTAGTGACCCCAACATCTAAGAACCATCCAAATACATTCAACAGGGCGTCAAAGCGGGTAGCGCCTCCGTCGATGTGAGGCAGCAGGCTCATGTTATTTTGTTCGGCAAGGGCACGCAGGGCTACAAAGCGCGATGTGCAACAGTCTGGATAGCCCAACAACTGACCAAGATCATGGTCGTTGTGTAGATCGCTGGCATTTAGCGCCCGAAAACTCACGTCCTGATGACGAGATACAAAGATTGTAGCGTACTCGACTGCGTCTTTGTAATTGCTCGAACTGGAAGAAGAATACGTTCGCCGTTGGCCACTTGGGATGGCCAACTTAGAAAATCTCGGTGAAGCATATACTAAATTCAACGACTCCAAAAATGAACCGAAGTCGGAAAGCCTGTACCTGTTAAGCGTCAGCCGACAGCACGGTTTTAAGCCATTTGCGGTCAACATGAGGTCATTTGCTAACCTTGCGGATGACAACAACGAAAAAGCACGATTCCATGCAAAGCTATCCATGACGATAACATGCAATTTCTGCGCGATTTTTGGAAGCGTCTTCTAGATATCGACAGGTGGCCATAACGGTGCCCAACCCAATGCTTGGTTGGAGTGTTGAGGACTTAGGCCCCTAATTTATTCAGTGATTGGTAATCATAACCCTTTGATCGAATGTCAGAGGGATAGCTTGCTGGCTTACTTGCCTGCCTGTTGGCGGCACGATGCCTTGGACGCCAATTTGCGCCCGAGGACCCAGATGGGTGAACCAGCGACACGGACGATCCCGCCATTGCCTTCAATCTCCTACTCAAAGACGCAAGATGCGGCAAAGATGTTGGTTGCAGAGGCTCTTGAGGATTACCCACCGTCGCCGGATTTTTCGATGCGTGCCAACACGGTCAGGTTTCTGGTTGGCATGTGGTTCATCCAAGGCAGCATGTCCTTTCCCAGAGGTTGGGTAGCCATAAAAGACGGAATTTTTTGGCTCAACCTTCGGAGATCATCGCTGTGACAGTCCCTAATTGGCAGATCGGGCTCAATACTGCAGGACGCCTTGAACTGCACCGATCCACTCAGCGTAAGGAAAAGGGGAAATCTCTACGTCAATATGCGGGGGAGGAGAAAAAGCGTTTAAAGGTCGATAGTTAGCGCAAGCACATGGCACCGGGTCACAAATGATCCGAAAACACCGAACCGGACAGTGTTTTCTGTACTTATTCTGTGCTCGGAAAGAAAAAGGACTTAGCGGATGTGCGCTAAGTCCTTGAAATCTTTGGCTCCGGCGGTAGGGATCGAACCTACGACCAATTGATTAACAGTCAACTGCTCTACCGCTGAGCTACGCCGGAACGGTCCGTGCGATATAGCGGGGGCTCTGGGGGAGGTCCAGAGGGGAAATTCGTTTTCTTGAAAAAAACTCAAGCCAGAATTTGAAAGCTGCCCGTTTCCGTAAAGGCGCCGCAGGGTTCAACTATTGACCGGCCCGCCAGATCGACAAGATGGGCAAAGACATTGCGTTCAGCTGCTGGCAGCAGGGCGGCGGGTGTTTCCTGGTAGATCGCCCGCGCCAGTTCGGCCGGGGTGGCCGGGGCCTGGGCGAGACAGGCCAGAATTTCGGCTTCGCGGCCCTTGCGATGGTGGATCAGCCAGTCCAGCCGCTCTTGCGGGGCTGTCACTGCTGCGCCGTGGCCCGGGTAGAACACCCGCCATTCGCGGGCGCGCAGGCGGGCGCAGGAGGCCATAAAGTCGGTCAAATCGCCGTCGGGCGGCGAGACCAGCGAACTAGCCCAGCCCATCACGTGATCTGCGGTGAAACAGGCGTCGCCCAGGGCAAGGGCAATGTGGTTGCCCAGATGGCCGGGGGTGTGGATGACCTCAAGCTGCCAGCCTGCAGCGGACAGAATTTCACCGTCCGCAACGGTGATATCTGGCCCGAAATCACTGTCGATGCCTTCACCGCCGCTTGTCATCCCTGCGCGGACAAGGTCTTGCATGATCGCGCTGCGCCCGGCCTCGGGGCCACCAAAGCCATAGACCGGGGCGCCGCAGCGGGCAGAGAGCGCGCGGGCCAGGGGCGAGTGATCCAGGTGGCTGTGAGTGACAATGATATGGCTGATCCGCTGGCCGGGCAGGACGCAGGCCAGAATCGCCTCCAAATGAACCTGCATATCCGGGCCAGGGTCGATGACAGCCAGTTCGGTGGTGCCCACCAGATAGGTATTCGTGCCCCGATAGGTCATCGGTGAGGGGTTCGGGGCCAACAGGCGCCGCATACCGGGTTGCAGCTCTTCGGGATGGCCGGGGGCCGGGTTGAAATCGTCAGGAGCTTGCACGTGTTCTGCCTCGTCTCAGGGCTGCGTTTGGCGCGGCCTTTGGTGTCTTTGTCGGTAGAGGTCCGGCCAAACCGTAGCAGGGCCAACCTGTCTTCACACTTGTGGTTTGCGCCGTTAGTATTAGCCTATGTTCTTCCAATGGCTCAAACAATATCTGCCGCGCAGTCTTTATGCCCGTGCGGCATTGATCCTGATCATGCCTGTCGTTGCCCTGCAACTGCTGGTCACAATTGTCTTTATCAAACGCGATCTTGAGGATGTGACAACGCAGATGACCACAACGGTTCTGCGCGAAGTTTCCCTGCTGCGGCAACAGGCGGGCGAGACTGCGGATCGCGATCTCTATCTGCACCGGCTTGAGCCCTTTCTGGCGCCTTTGACTATGACAGCCCGGTTTGTGGAACAGGATGCGCCACGGCCACAGGATGAGCTTGGCTGGGATGAATTTTCTGGCCGGGTGGTGCGGGATAAATTGCGGCATGAACTGGAGGGATTTGTTGCGGTCAAATTTCCCGTAACCCGTGAGTTTTTGCTGTATCTTGACACCCCGGCAGGGATCCTGGAGCTGGGGGTGGATCGGCGTCGCCTAACCGCTGCTGCACCGCATCAGTTGATCGTTACCATGGTGTTCTTTGGGTTCTTGATGACGGTGATCTCCTTTGTTTACATGCGTAATCAGTTGCGCCCTATCAAGAAACTGGCCGATGTCGCCCAGGCCTTTGGCCGCGGGCGCAACCTGCCGTATTCGCCGCGCGGGGCAACCGAAGTCCGGGTGGCGGGCAGTGCCTTTCTGGATATGCGGGGGCGCATTGAACGCCAGATCGAACAGCGCACGCTGATGCTGTCCGGGGTGAGCCATGATCTGCGCACGCCGTTGACGCGGCTCAAGCTCAGCCTGGCGATGATTGACGAGGATGAGGCAGAACCCATGCTGCGTGATGTCAGCGAAATGCAGGCGCTGCTCGATGCTTTTCTGGATTTCTCGCGGGGCGCCTCCACTGGGGAGCCAGAGCCGGTGGATCCACAAAAACTGGCGGCTTCTGTGGTGGAAGATTGGCGGCGTCAGAACAAGGACGTGATGCTGGGAGAGTTGAGCGGTGCGGGTACGGTGCCGCTGCGGGCGCAGTCGATGCGCCGGGCCTTGGAGAATCTGATCTCAAATGCGGTACGCTATGGCACCCGGGCGCGGGTTTCTGTCACCCTGACAGAGAAATCCATGCGCCTGCGGGTCGAGGACGACGGCCCCGGCATTCCAGCGGCTCAGCGGGGCGATGCGGTGCGCCCCTTTGCCAGGCTGGATCCGGCGCGCAACCAGGAACTGGGCTCGGGGGTTGGGCTGGGCCTTGCCATTGTTGCCGATATTGCCCGCGCCCATGGCGGCATGCTGCGGCTGGGAAAAAGCAAAGAGCTTGGTGGTTTGCAGGCCGATATTGTCATCGGGCGCTAGCTGGCCGTTGATCGCGACGCCACAACTGGCGAGGAGTGTCAGCTTGGCTCGCTGTGCTCCTTGCGGGCATGGAAAATGAAACCGATGAAGTTGAGCAGCAGCTGCGCCGCCAGGATCTGAGTGCTTTCGCTGGGGTCATAGGCGGGGGCCACCTCGACCAGATCAATGCCCACCACATCGCCGCGTTGGGCCAGGCCCTGCAAGATCTCCAGCACATCGTAATAGAGAAAGCCGCCGTGACTGGGGGTGCCCGTGCCAGGCGCGATGGAGGGGCAGAAGGCATCAATGTCGATGGTCACATAGTAACGCGCGCCCTTTGGCAGGCGCTCCAGCACGGCTTGGGTGCCCAGTTTGCGGACTTGGCGCACCGACAGGATATCAGAGCCACGCGCCCGTGCATCGTCATAGCCGTCCTTGGCGGTCGACGAGACATTGCGGATGCCAAGCTGGGTCATGCCCGCGACGTAGTCTTTCTCGATGGCGCGGCGCATTGGGTTGCCATGGCCATTGGTGACGCCGTGCCTAGTATCAACAAAATCCAGATGTGCATCAATCTGCACCACATGAATCGGGCCATGTGCCGCGCAGTCCTCGGCAAAGGCATTGATACAGGGGATATTGATCGAATGGTCGCCACCGATGGTAACGGGCAGGGCGCCCGCGTTGAGGATGTTGCGGACGCCAAATTCGATATTGGCGTGGCTTTCTTCGGTTTTGGTGTGGATGATATCTGCGTCGCCAATATCGACCATCCTGACATCGGCGCCCAGATAGGTGGCGTCATCTTCGTGGTCATAGGCGCCGGTATGGCCAAAGCTGAACAGGGTCGACGCCTCGCGTACTGCCCGGGGACCAAAACGTGCGCCGGGGCGCCATTGGGTGCCAAAATCAAAGGGGGCGCCCAGAATGGCGACATCCGCATCAATCGCGGTCCAGTCGGCAACATAGGGGGATTTCCCAAAGGTGGAGATCCCCACAAAGGGAAGGTTCAACCGGCCTGCCTCATATCCATGGTCTGACACGCGTATCTCCTGTTGTTTTGTCCAATGTCACCAAGGATCATGGTAGACTTTATGTCCCGCGACCAGCCATCTTGGAACAGATGTGTTTACCCTGTGTCAGGCCGCAAAAAGAGTGTTGGTCGCGCCACAGTCCAGACGGGAATGCTGGCGTGTTACCCGTTCTTATTTATGAGGAAAATTGTTGTCTCTTAAGGTTTCAGTCATTGCTATTTAGCAAAACTGACTTCGCAGGTTTGTGCTTGGAGGCGTTGTCAATTACGTGTCCTTCTGCGAACGGTGCGAGAATGAGACTGGAATGCGATTACACTATGACTATGACCAAACGGGATGTCGTTGGACGGTGGTTTTCAGAGATTTGGGACGCTGGAAACCTATCCGCTTTGGACAAGCTGCTTGCGCCCTCCTTGGGAGAGGATGATCCGATTTATTGCGGCCTGGCGCTCCGCAAAGATCTGCCATTTCTGGCAGAGATGTTTGGTCGCCTGATGGGGCCGATGAAAACCGAAATTCTTGTTTATCTGGAAGACGGGGACTGGGTCAGTGTCTATTACAGAACCGTTGCTTCCGGCCCGGATGGCGACACCCCGATCAAGATTGAGAGCCTGTTGATGTTTCGCTTTGAGCAGGGGCTGATCGCTGAGTTGATCTCCAAAATTGACAGTCTAGCCCTATTTGAGCAACTGGGGCAGATGCCGCCCGATACCTTGTTGGGGTGTTTTTCCGGGCAGCGGCTGACCTGGAAATAACCATATGGCCGCAAGGCCCCCAAGAATGAGCGCCCTCAACATGATCGGCAGCATAATACCTGACAGAATGCTCAGGCTTTCTATACGATGGCGCAGGCCGCTTTGCGGCCTCTCGATCGCCGCCACCTCCGCCACTGGAATGCACGCCCGCCGCACCAAAGAATTCCTTTCGGATGGCCGCCGCTTTCGCATCTTGACCGTGGTGGATGACCACACTCGCGAGAACCTGGCTCTTGTGGCTGACACATCGCTGTCGGGCTTGCGGGTCACAAGGGAATTGGACCGGGTCATTTCCGAACGCGGGGCGCCGG
>CAJQNB010000047.1 GCA_905479575.1 uncultured Pseudophaeobacter sp. | reverse complement strand
ATCGGCATTTTGGCTTCAAGCCACTTTGCAAGCTTGCGACGTTCGTCCAGCTTCAGGTGACAGTAGTGGGTTCCCATTCTTCATCCTCCGTGCAACTCTCTGTTTTAGTAAAGAATTTGCACTTCGTTTGTGAATCCACCAACTTCCATACTATAATCCTATAATCGGTATTATGTTACATTTTGACGCTAAACTGCCAGACTACAGTCCGTTGTGAGTTACGCTATCGACGCTGATGTACGTCTCACTTGGAAACTATCGATGCGGTCGGTTGGTAGATCCCAAATGAGAGTTCCGTGGTTGTTCAACCCGTGATTGCACCCAAGATTAACGGAATCGGTAAAGTCCAAACTAAAAACTGCAACACCATCGCTCAAGTTTTTTGTGGTCAAAGCTGCAGCAGATCTAAAACTCAGGCTCTGAAAGTGCGCCCTATCTTCGTCACGGAATAGTGCATCTCGATGCGTTGGATGCCTGCCACCCGCAAATCTTTTAGGATCAGCATGCGGGTTTCATCAAGCTCCGCTTGAGATGGAGCATCAGAATACATCTGATCGTATGTGCAGCCGGGTGTATATGTCTCTTTGTGTTTCCATTGTTGTTGCGTGAAAGGCTTGCTCTGTGCGACACAAATTCCCCAAGAGTTGGCATCCGCGCGACAGAGGGTACATCTCTTGCCTTCGATATGGTGCTGGTGAGATTGAGCGAAAAATCTGAAGCATAATTTTCGGCGCAACTCGATTTACGGTACCGAGAGGTGGCTGTTTTCACAAGAATTGGAACGCCTTTACAACCACCCACTGAGCTAATGGGATGAACTGCCAAAGCTACCTTGAGCGGGATCGAGACAATCAGAACTATCAAGCGGGGTCACATCCATCACAATGAGCCAAGCGTCAGAGGTGAGATCACCTTCGTGGCCGGCCTGTTCGATGCCGCGTAACCAAATGGGTCACTCAGGCAGACACTCGCCACCAACGAACTAATGCAACAGCCCCAAATTAAGGGGTCACGATCACCGGCAAAGAACGACCAATCCCAGCGTTACGAGCGCCGGGATTGGAACAGTCATTTACATCAATCCCAACAGCCGTGCGCCGTTGTTTTTGATGATGTCTTCGCGCAGCTCGTCCTTGATGTCGATCTGCTCAAAGGCGTTCAGCCAGCGCTCGGGGCTGATCATCGGCCAGTCCGAGCCAAACAACACCTTCTTCTTGAGGATGGAATTGCAGTAGCGCACCAGGATTGGCGGGAAGTATTTTGGCGACCAGCCCGACAGGTCGATATAGACATTTGGCTTATGCTGGGCCACCGACAGCGCCTCTTCTTGCCAGGGGAAGGAGGGGTGCGCCAGAATGATTTTCATATCCGGGAAATCAACCGCGACATCATCCATATACATCGGGTTGGAGTATTTCAGTCGCATGCCATTGCCACCGGGCATACCCGAGCCAACACCGGTCTGGCCGGTGTGAAACAGGGCGATACAGCCGTGCTCGGCCAGCACCTCATAGAACGGGTAGGCCATGCGATCATTGGGGTAGAACCCCTGCATGGTGGGGTGGAATTTAAAGCCCTTGATGCCGTGTTCCTCGATCAGGCGGCGGGCTTCGCGCACCGCCATCTTGCCCTTCCAGGGATCAATCGAGGCAAAGGGGATCAGCACGTCATCGTTCTGCTTGACCAGCTCGATCACCTCATCGTTGGAATACCGGCGATAGCCAGTCTCGCGTTCGGCATCGACGGGAAAAATCACCGCCGCGATGTTTTGCTTGCGGTAATGTGCGGCAGTTTCCGGGATGGTGGGCGGGTGCTGCCATGGCGCGCCAAAATACTTGGCCATGGTGCTTTGCAGCTCGTCATAGCCGTCGTCCGCATGGCAACCACAGGATTCTTCAGCATGGGTATGAAAGTCGATTGCACGGACTTTGGAAATATCTACCATTTTGTTTCCTTTAGAGTTTTGCGATGCCGCTATCCGCGTCATCATAAAGCCGTTTCAGCAGATTGGCGCGTCCCGTCAGCACCTTGCGGAAATTCAGGTTGCCCTTGGCGGTGACTTCACCCTCGGTCAGCGAGGCAGGCTCTGCCAGCACAATCGCCCGCGCCACCCGCGTCGATGAGCCAGACACACGACCTGAACGTTCGTTCAGGCGGTGATGGATCTCGGACAGAAGTTTCGGGCAGATCAGAGCGCCGTCTTCCTCTTCCAGTGTGAAGCCAGCCGCTGCCAGCGCATCCCGGTCTGGGAAGATCATCAAGCCAATTTCATCGCGATCCTGCCCGGTGATCACCAGATCCGCTGCCAGCGGTGCCAGGCAGGCGAGCATTTCGATCCGCAGCCCTGCCGCGCGCACCCAGGTCCCGGTCAACAGCTTGAAGTCTTCGGAAATACGTCCGTCAAACTTCATGCCCTTGTTCACATCGTCAGGATCGACAAAAACCATGGCGTCGCCGGTGATGAAATAGCCTTCATCATCAAAGGCTTCTTTGGTCTTTTGCGGATCTTGATAATAGCCCGGCATGATATTGGGGCCTTTGACCCGCACTTCGCAGCGCATGTCGGCATCCGGGATCAGCTTGGCGGTGACACCGTTCATCGGCACCCCAACAACGCCAGACCGGCCAATGGGTTCTTGCTGCATCATGGTGGCGGGGGCGGTTTCGGTCAGCCCCCAGGAGGATGTCATCAACGGCACTTCGCCTTTGACCTCAATCGCCATCTTCTCAAAGCTTTGCCAAACATCCTGCGGCAGCGAGGCCCCGGCGTAGAACAGCAGATCCAGGTTTTCAAAGAACCGCTGACGCAAAGCCGCGTCCTTTTCCAGCGCGTCGCGCAGCATGGCAAAGCCAACCGGCACGTTGAACACCAGGCTGCCTGTCACCATCGACAGGTTTTCCAGCGTACGGTCAAACAGGCCTTTGACCGGCTTGCCGTCATCGATGTAGAAGCTGCCGCCGTTGGCCAGCATCATGTTGAAGTTATGCGAGCCGCCAAAAACATGGTTCCACGGCAGCCAGTCCACCACCCGAGGGGGACGGTCACGTAAAAACGGCAGCCCGTCTGCCAGTTGGGTCTGGTTGACGCACATCATACGATGGGTCGTCAGCACCCCTTTGGGCGCCGAGGTAGAGCCCGATGTCATCAGGATCTTTGCCACGGTATCCGGGCCGACCTGCCCATTGGCTGCATCCAGGTCAACGCCGGCATCGCCCTGCAACAAGGCATCAAATGTCGTGACCGTTTCAATGCTGCCAGGACGGCTGGCGACGATCTCGACACCTTCCAGGGCGTCCAGTTTCAGGGCCTCGCCATACTGATCCGCATCCACCACATAGGCCATGGTCGGTTGCAGCAGCTCGATCGCCTGACGCAACCGACCATGGGCGCCGTGAATCAGCGAATATTGTTCAGCCACCGGGGCCACCGGCACACCGATATACTGTGCCGCCAGGGCCAACAGCCCGTGATCCACCCCATTGCCGGACATGATCAGGATCGGCGTATCTGCGCCCATCCCCCGTGCCAGCAGCGACTGTGCGATCAGCCGCACCTTTTGCAGCGTGGAGCTATAACTTTCCTCGCGCCAGCCGGCACCGCTGCGCTCTGCCAGGAACACCCGATCCGGTGCCTCCTTGGCCCAGCGGTGCAACCAATCAGAGGTCTTGTCGACAACTGGCCCCAGGCCATGGGTCGAGCGCAACAAAATGGCGCCATCGGCGCGGTCCTCACGGGAAATCGAGTGACTGAGAAATTGCGACGTGCGTTTCATAAGCTAAGCTTTCCCTCTATTGGTCTCGATTGTTTTCAATGCGGCGATAACGATCTGACGCGTATCACCGTCAAGCTGCTGTAAAAGCTGCTCTTCGTGGGCGGTAACCGCAGCCACGGCTTTCTCATAAAGCTGCCGCCCGGTGAGCGTCACCTTCAGGGCATAGGCGCGCCGGTCCGTTGGAACCCGGTCGCGGACGATCAGCTCGCGGCGCTCCAGCTCGTCGATGATCACCACCAGATTGGGGCGTTCCACATCCATGGCATCCGCCAGCTGCGACTGACGCAGACCGGGGTTGTCCACAATCAGAACCAGCGCCGTATAGGTCAACATCCGCAAATCAAAGGGTTTGAGCGTGCGCCCCAGATCGCTCTGAATGATGTTGAACGCCCGCTTCATGTGATAGCCCATGAACTGGCGCAGGGTGGCATCGCTGACATGGGTCACGTCCGATGTGACGACATCGGAGGATCGGCTCGCTTTTCCTTCAAGCTTTTTCATATCCTCACCGAAACTTTGGCGCGCGTTTTTCAAGGAAGGCCTTCAGGCCTTCTTCGGCGTCGGGGGTTGTCTGGGACAGGGCAGCGGCCAGGGATTCCGTGAACAATCCGTCGCTTTGCGACATGTCATTGATCCGCGCAATCGACTGGATCATCAGATAGTTGGACAACGGCGCATTGCGGGCAATCTTACCTGCAAGCTGCTGCGCCAGTGGCAGGGCTTCACCCTCGCCCACGGCATAATGGGTCAGCCCCAAAGCCAGGCCTTCTGCGGCATTGTATTTGCGACCCGTCAGCATCATTTCGGTCATGCGATCCGGCCCTAACAAGCGACCAACACGCGCCGTTGCGCCACCGCCGACAAAAATGCCCCGTCGCCCTTCGGGCAGTTGGAAAATTGTCGAGTCTTCGGCGATACGCACATGGGTCGATGAGGCAAGCTCCAGCCCGCCGCCGATGACTGCGCCAAAGATGGCCGAGACCACGGCAAGCCCGCCGAACTGGATTTTCTCCATCACCGCATGCCAGTGGCGCGAGTGGTACAGGTTTTCTTCGGCGGAGCGGTGAACATGTTCCGACAGATCCAACCCCGAGCAGAAATGGCCTGCGGTGCCGGTCAGGATCACCACCCGCACCTCTTTGGGCGGCGCGGAAAAGAATGCGTCCAGGGCCATCAGCAGCTCTTCGCACATGGCGTTGCGCTTGTCGGGGCGGTTCATGGTCAGCGTTGCGATCGTATCGACGATCTCGATCTTCAGAATTGGGTCGCTCATTGTCGTTTCCTCAGCGTGGCGGCAGGCGCACGGCCCCGTCCAGACGAATTGTGGTCCCGTTCAAAAACGGGTTCGAAATGATCTGCTGGGCCAAAAGGGCAAATTCTTCCGGGGCCCCCAACCGCGCGGGGAAGGGAATATTTGCGGTGATCTTTTCGGCGATTTCCGGCGGCAGCCCCTCCATCATCGGGGTCTGAAACAGCCCCGGTGCGATGGCCATGACGCGAATGCCAGACTGGGCAAATTCTCGCGCGGCAGGCAGACACATGGAGGCAATAGCTCCTTTTGACGCCGCATAGGCAGCCTGCCCCAGTTGACCATCTTCAAAGGCAACAGAGGCGGTATTGATCACCACGCCGCGTTCGCCATCACCCAGCGGCTCCAGCTCGGCCATACGGCGCGCCGCGTGGCTCATCACATTGTAAGTGCCAAACAAATTGACCCGCAGGGTCTTTTCAAACACGTCAAAGGACAGTTTGCCTTCGCGCCCGACAATCCGCGCTGCCATGCCAACGCCGGCACAGCTGATCGCAATCCGGGGCACGCCACCCAGCTGATCTATAGCGCTGTCCATGGCGGCACTTACCGCCGCCTCATCGCTGACATCCGCCTGCACCGCAACGCCGCCAATTTCAGCGGCGACCGCTTGGGCCCGGGTGAGATCATAATCCAGGATCGCCACCTTGGCCCCCTGCCCCGCCAACAGCCGCGCCGTCGCCGCCCCAAGACCGCTACCGCCACCTGTCACTAACGCAATTTGTCCGTCAATCCGCATTTATCGCCTCCCTGCTAACCCCTAAGGGTCAAACGCTCCCTGCACTCAACGTGAGTCTCCATAATGATTATACCTCATAACCATTATAGTCAAACATTGAGAAGAGCCTCAAACTGGGAACTCAACCTGAACAGCCGACGGGACGCGCCCAGCCTAAGTGCTGGGGGAGCGGAACACCCCATCAAAGAAGCTGCTCAGCTGGGCATGTGCATCAAGCGGCAGCACATGGGCGACATACTGATCTGGCCGCACCACAACCATGCAGCCCGCCTCGCGATCAACACCGCGCATCTCGAATATATCCCCGGCGTCTTTGTGATCGACACAAAAGATCTTCTCGTGGTCCTGCAGGCCCAGCTTGCCCGTGCAGGGTTTCAGGATCTCGGGCATCTGCTGGTCCAGTAGCGCATCAAAGCCCTGCTGGAAGATGGCGCGCAGGTCGATCACTGCATCAATGTCCTCCTCCGGGCGGCGGTACTTTTGCGCAGCCGAGTCAGGGTCATTCATCAACCACTCACACAGCCGATACAGATCGGACCCTGCGGCGCTGTCCTGACCGGCAAAGGCATAGATCCGCCAGCGGCCATCGGCCTCCGCCACGTGGCCCAGCTGCATCTGCATGGCATCTGCCACCCGAACCACCGGGCCGGAATGAAAGCGGCGTCCGATCTCAAACCCCGGTGCCAGAGCCTGATGAGTCTCATGCCCTGTCAGCGCTGAGGCATCATATTTCACCGCCAACCCGCCGGTGAACTCCAGGTTCTCGACGAACTGTTTCTGGAATCGCGGCATGTCGCCACTGTCGAGCTCGGACTCTCCGGCCGGCGCTGACATGATCCGCGCCCATTGGTGATCCGTCTCGATCAGCCGCTTTGCCTCGACCCAACGTTCAGCCGAATAGCTGCGCAACAGGCTGGGATCCGAGCGCCCCTGGAAGACCTGCATCAGTTTCCAGCCGAGGTTGAAACTGTCCTGCATCGAGACGTTCATCCCCTGCCCGGCCTTGGGGCTATGGGTGTGGCAGGCATCCCCGGCGGTAAAGACCCGTGGGTTCCGGTCCTGCGCCGCAGGCACATCGTCAAACCGATCCGTCAGCCGGTGGCCAATCTCGTAAATGGACCACCAGACCACCTCTTTCACGTCGATACTGTAGGGTTGCATGATCCTGTTCGCCGCTTCGATCATGTGATCGGCGGTAAAGTTGCGGCTGGAAACACGTTCATCCGGGTTCAGCTTGTCCAGCTCCACATACATGCGAAACAGATAGCCGCCCTCGCGGGGCAGGATCAGGATATTGCCCTCTGTCGCCGAGGCGATCAGGCATTTCTGCCGCACATCCGGAAAGTCGGTATTGGCCAGAATGTCCATCACGCCCCAGGCCTGATGGGCCGCATCGCCGTGCAGCTCGCCCCCAATCGCACTGCGTACCCTGGAGCGCGCCCCATCACAGCCCACCACATAATTGGCCCGGACCGTTTTGGTCTCACCGGCGTTGATACCGGTGTTTTCCAGCGTAACCGTAACCGGATGATCGCTGGTCGATGGGTCAATCTCCAGATCGCGGACCGCCCAGGAATAATCCGGTTCCAGCCGGGTTGGGGCGTTTTTCATCACCTCCAGGAACAATTCATGTACCCGCGCCTGGTTGATCAGGGTATGTGGCATCTCCGAGGAGCCCTCGGGCACATCCTGCACCCGGCCAATACGGCTGATATGCGCCGGGTTCCTGGGGTCCGGTGACCAGAAAGCCGTCTGGTTGACCCAGTAGCTTTCCCGCTTGACCGTTTCGGCAAAGCCAAAGGCCTGAAACATCTCCATGGTGCGGGTATTGACCCCATCGGCCTGTCCCTTTTCGATGGGACCGGGTTTAGGATCTACAATCATGGTTTTGATTTCGGGCGCCTGCGCCAACTGCGCCGCCAGGCACAGCCCCGCCGGACCGCAGCCGGCAATCAGCACATCGACCCGGTCCGGCAGCGCCTCATAGGCCCCGCGCGCGCGCAGATCAGCTGCCGTGGGTTTTACATCCGGATTGCCGCCTCGAAAGCCTTCTTTGTAAAACTGCATTGCCATGCTCCTTCAATGTGAACCCAAGCCGCTGGGGCGGTCGCTGCAATTAGTATCTATGCTTACTATATTGAGTCAAGAATTTAATATGTGTACTTCCTATCATCCGGACCTCAGCTGTATTACACAGGACAGAGCGCTTGAGAGCAGAAGGAACAGGCGATGCGAGTACAGAATATGGCGGGCCACCTGATCCGCAGGCTGAACCAGGTCTCCACCCATATCTTTGCAAAACAGATGCAGGCGACCGGCTACGACCTGACACCGGTTCAGTTTGCAGCCATGGATGCCATTGCCTCCTGCCCCGGCATCGACCAGGCAGGCGTCGCGGCCAAGATCGCCTATGACCGGGCCACCATTGGCGGGGTGATCGACCGGCTGGATCAAAAGGGCTATGTCACCCGCAGCGTCAGCGCGCGCGACCGGCGCGCCCGCGAGGTGCGGCTCACCGAAAAAGGCCAAGCGTTATTTGAAGAGGTTCTGCCGCTGGTGGAACAGATGCAGGGAGAAATGCTGCAAGCGCTGACACCACAAGAGCACGCGGCCTTTCTGGATCTGGCGCGCAAGGCGCTAGGCAAATCAGCCCCTGATTTACCCTAGGGCCCCGGCCTTACCCCCATCGCCAAACAAAAACGGCCCCCGATACGGGAGCCGCTTTTTCGATCTTTTCAGAGCAGCTTAGCCGCCAAAATCATCCAGCATGATGTCTTCACGGTCGACACCGAGGTCGAGCAGCATGTTGATCACCGACTGGTTCATGATCGGCGGACCACACATGTAGAACTCGCAGTCTTCCGGCGCCGGGTGGTTTTTCAGGTACTCTTCAAAGAGCACGTTATGGATAAACCCGGTGTGGCCGGTCCATTCATCCTCGGGCATCGCATCCGACAGGGCCACGTGCCAATCAAAGTTGTCAAACTCCGCTGCCAGGGTGTCGAAGTCCTCAACAAAGAACATCTCTTTCTTGGAGCGTGCACCATACCAGAAGCTGATCTTGCGATCGCGGTTTTCCAGCCGTTTGAGCTGGTCAAAGATATGGCTACGCATGGGCGCCATACCGGCACCACCCCCGATAAAGACCATCTCTTTTTGCGTATCGCGGGCAAAGAATTCGCCAAAGGGACCAGAGATGGTGACCTTGTCGCCGGGCTTGAGGTTGAAGATGTAGCTCGACATCATGCCCGCTGGGATGCCCTCAGATCCGGGGGGCGGCGAGGCAACCCGGACGTTGAGCATGATCATGCCCTTTTCATCCGGGTAGTTGGCCATGGAATAGGCGCGCTCAACCGGTTCAGACACAACCGATTCATACTGCCAGAGGTTAAAGCGATCCCAATCGGCGCGGTAGTCTTCTTCGATGTCAAAGTCGGTGTACTTCAGCGCATGGGCCGGGGCTTCGATCTGGATGTAGCCCCCCGCGCGGAAATTCACATCCTCGCCTTCGGGCAGATCCAGAATAAGCGCCTTGATGAAGGTGGCGACATTTTCATTGGAACGCACGGTGCATTCCCATTTTTTGACGCCAAAGACCTCTTCGGGCACTTCCACTTCCATGTCCTGCTTGACCGCAACCTGACAGGACAGACGGTCACCACAACCGGCCTCACGCTTGGTGATATGGCCTTCTTCGGTTGGCAGGATCGACCCGCCACCGGAATGCACCCGCACCCGACACTGGGCACAGGTGCCCCCGCCGCCACAGGCCGAAGGCACAAACAGTTTTTCCGCCGCCAGGGTTTGCAACAGCTTACCGCCGGCAGGGACTGAGATGGTTTTCTCGCCGTTGATGGTGATGTTCACATTGCCGGTGGAAACCAGCTTGGAACGGGCCGCGATGATGATGCTGACCAGCGCCAGAACGATCAGGGTAAAAAGGACAATGCCAAGTCCAAAAGTAGCCATTGTGCCAGCCCCTTACAGTTTCACGCCACTGAAGGACATGAAGGCCATAGCCATCAGTCCCGCAGTGATGAAGGTAATGCCAAGACCCTGCAAACCATCAGGAATGTCAGAATATTTCAGCTTTTCGCGCACACCGGCCATGGCGGTGATCGCCAGTGCCCAGCCAAACCCGGAGGAGATGCCATAGGTCGCCGCCTCGGCAAAGCCGTAGTCGCGTTCCACCATGAAGAGCGAACCACCCAGGATGGCGCAGTTCACGGTGATCAGCGGCAGGAAGATCCCCAGCGCGTTGTAGAGCGGCGGGAAGTATTTATCCAAAACCATCTCTAGGATCTGCACCAGCGCTGCGATGACGCCGATATAGGAGATCAGCCCCAGAAAGGTCAGATCCACATCGGGAAATCCGGCCCAGCCCAGGGCGCCGGGCGCCAGCAGGTAGGTCAGGATCAGGTTGTTGGCCGGCACGGTAATGGCCTGCACGATCATCACCGAAATCCCCAGACCAATGGCGGTGGAGATTTTCTTGGAAACGGCGATGAAGGTACACATGCCGAGAAAGAAAGAGAGGGCCAGGTTCTCAACAAAGATCGCCTTGACCGCGAGAGAGAGGAGCGCTTCCATCAGTGGGCCTCTACGACTTGAATTTTATGTTCACGCTCTTCCACCTGTTCCGGCTTCCAGGTGCGGAAGGCCCAGATCAAAAGACCGATGATGAAAAAGGCCGAAGGTGGCAGCAACAGCATCCCGTTTGGCACATACCAGCCGCCGTTGTTCACGGTTTCCAGAATGGTGACCCCAAACAGCGAGCCCGCGCCAAACAGCTCGCGGAAAAAACCAACCAGCATCAGGATCAGACCATAGCCCAAACCGTTGCCGATGCCGTCGATAAAGGAGGCCACCGGCGGGTTCTTCATGGCAAAGGCTTCGGCGCGGCCCATGACGATACAGTTGGTGATGATCAGACCCACAAAAACCGACAGGGTTTTGGAGATCTCAAAGGCATAGGCCTTGAGCACCTGATCTACCAGGATCACCAAGGACGCGATAATCACCATCTGCACGATAATGCGGATCGAGCTGGGGATCTGGTTGCGCAGCACCGAAATGAACATGGACGAAAACGCCGTCACCAGCGTCACCGCGAGGGTCATCACCAGCGCCACCTTGAGCGAGGAGGTCACCGCCAGGGCGGAACAGATGCCAAGCACCTGCAGGGTGATCGGGTTATTGTCGACCAATGGGTCGAGCAGCATTTCCCTACGTGTCTGGGACATCAGATATCTCCTGCTTTGAGATTGGCAAGGAACGGCGCATACCCGGTTTCGCCCATCCAGAAACGCACCAGATTGTCGACACCAGCCGAGGTCAGCGTTGCACCGGACAGGGCGTCCACGTGGAACTCTTTGCCAGCGGCGGGCGCGGTTTTGGCCACGGTGATTTGCAGCTCACCCGACTCATCCGTCAGCTGTTTGCCCTTCCACAGGGCCTTCCAGCGGGGGTTGTCCACCTCGGCGCCCAGACCGGGGGTTTCGGCGTGGCTGTAGAACTGAAGGCCAAAGATGTCATTGCCGTTTTCTTCCACCGCGATAAAGCCATAGAGCGTCGACCACAGACCATAGCCATGCAGCGGCAGGATCACCTTATCGATCTCGCCCGCGTCATCCTTCAGCAGGTAGACGGTCATGTATTTGGACTGCCGCCCGATCGAGGCCGGATCATCCTCCAACGCAATCGAGGTCGCCGGATCATCCGCCGCGGCGCGGTCATCAAAAGTCGCCACATCAAAGTCTTCGGTAAACCGGCCAGTGGCCAGCTCCAGAACATGCGGTTCAAAGGAGGCGCCAAAGGCCTCTGTCACATTCACGCCAGGCTGATACAGGCCCGCGACCTGCAGAATATTGATCTGCTTGTCTTTCAGCTTGTTGGCTTCCTGCGTCGGCCGCAGAGCCACCGCCGCCGCCGAAACGATCATCGAGGCACAGAGGCAGAGCGCCACAGCGACAAACAGGGTTTTGCCGGTTGAATCAGGCGAGGCCTCAAGGAAGCGCTGGATCGCGCCTTTTTTGGTTTGCTCAGACATGACGCTTCGCTCTCCGTTTGATATTGGCCTGCACGACAAAGTAGTCGATCAGCGGCGCAAAGACGTTGCCGAACAGGATGGCCAGCATCATGCCTTCGGGGAAGGCCGGGTTGATCACCCGGATCATCACCACCATGAAGCCAATCAGCGCGCCATAGATATAGCGACCCATATTGGTGTGGCTGGCCGAAACCGGCTCGGTGACCATAAAGACCATGCCAAAGGCAAAACCACCGGTGACCAGATGCCAGTACCAGGGCATTGCAAACATCGGATTGCTGTCAGACCCAATCGCATTCAGCAGCAGCGAGAAACCCACCATGCCCGCCATGCAACCAATGATCAGACGCCAGTTAGCGATCTTGGTCACCAAGAGGAAGGCCAGACCGATCAGGCAAGCCAGGGTTGAGGTTTCCCCAAAGGAGCCCTGAATAGTGCCGATAAAGGCATCCATCCACTCAACCCCGTTGGCCGCCAGCTGGTCAAACCCGGAAGAGGCAGACACCGACAGCGCAGTGGCGCCGGAAAATCCGTCAACAGGCGTCCAGATGCTGTCACCGGACATATAGGCCGGATAAGCAAAATACAGAAAGGCCCGCCCGGTCAGTGCCGGGTTGAGGAAGTTCTTACCCGTGCCGCCAAAGACCTCTTTGCCAATGACAACGCCAAAGGAAATGCCCAAGGCTACCTGCCACAGCGGAATGCTGGCCGGCACAATCAGAGCATAAAGCATCGAGGTCACCAGGAAGCCTTCGTTGACCTCATGGCCGCGCACGGTGGCAAAGATCACTTCCCAGATGCCGCCAACCACCAGTGTGGTGATATAGATCGGCAGGAAATACAGCAGACCATGCGCCATATTGACCAGCGGATTGCTGGGGTCAAAGCCAATGCCAAGGAATTCCAGCACGGCGACGCGCCAGCCCGTGGCCTCGTAGGCGCCAAGCGCGGTGTTGACCTGCAGGCCGGTGTTATAAAGGCCAAACAGAATGCAGGGGATCGTTGCGATGACCACATAGGTCATGATCCGCTTCATATCGATATACGACCGCGCATGAGGCGCTGCGGTGGTGACCGTCTTTGGTGTGTAGAGGAAGCTTTCCACCATCTCATAGATGGGGAACAGTTTCTCCCACTTGCCGCCCTTGGTAAAGTTCGGCTCGATGCGGTCAAAAAAGTTACGGAGACCCAAGAGACTATCCCTCCTTTTCGATCTTCGTCAGACTGTCGCGCAGCGCCAGTCCGTATTCGTATTTTGCCGGGCAGGCAAAGCCGACCAGCCCGAGATCTTCTTCGTCCAGTTCCAGCGCTCCCAGCGCCTGGGCCTGGTCTGTATCCATTACCAAAAGCGCACGCAAAAGCTGCGTTGGCAGATAGTCCTGCGGCATCAGCTGCTCAAAGGTGCCGGTGGGCACCATGGCGCGACGTCCGCCATTGAGGTTCGATGTCAGCGCATAGAGCTTGTTCGAGAACAGCGATCCCAGCACTGGCTGCACCGCATATTTGCTCGCCATCGGGCGAATCCAGCCCATGGGGATCTGTTTGTGATCTTCTTCGATCACGGTGATCTGACGCGCGTAGCGGCCCAGATAGCCATCGGCCCCCTGGCCCGCACGACCCGACAGGATCGACCCGGAAATCACCCGTGGCGCCACCGAGTTGTCCAGCTCACCGGCCAGCAGATCCGCCATCGAGGCACCAACAGTGGTCCGCACCAGACGTGGCTTGCTCACCAGCGGTCCCGACAGGGCAACAATGCGTTCGGCACTCACCACAGCTGTGTTCAGCAAACGGCCAATGGCAATCACATCCTGATAGCCAATGCTCCAGACGGTTTTGGTGGAGGTGGGGGGCTCGATGAAATGCATATGGGTGCCAGCCAGACCCGCAGGATGCGGTCCGTCAAAGCCAACAACCTCAACCCCATCGGCGCTGGGGATAGACGCATCGCCAGATTGGCAAAGATAGGTGTTGCCTTCGCTCAGCATGGCAATGGCCTTGAGCCCCGCCGCAAAGTCATCCGCCGCCTGATTGATGATGACGCTGGCATCCGCCGCCAGGGGTTCTGATTCCATCGCCGTCACATAAATCGCCGCCGGGCGGCTATCGGATGCGGGCACCTTGGAATAGGGCCGGGTGCGGAACGAAGTCCACAGACCCGCCGCACACAGACGTTCTGCCAGGCCTTCAGCGGTGGAGACATCTCCCACCGATGAGAAATCGACGGGCTCTGCCGCAGTGGCGTCCACTTCGATCTCGACGCTGACCAGCACCCGGCGGGCGCCACGGTTCACCGCTTTGACCCGACCCGACACAGGTGAGACCACCTGCACATCAGGCGTATCCTTATGGGCAAAGACCGGGGCGCCGGCGGCGATCACATCGCCTTCCTGCACCGCGAGACGGGGTTTCAAACCTAGGTAGTCGCTGCCCAGCAAGGCAACGGTCCTGACTGCGGGACCATCGTGAATTTCCTGCGCGGGGGCGCCCGCTACCGGAAGTTCGAGTCCTTTTCGTAGCTTGTAATGCCGCAACTCTATCTCTTCTTCTTGTGCTGTCGGTCAGAACCAACATCTCTGGGCCGTTTGTTCGGATTCGACCTGCAAATAGTCTGATCTGGACCAAGTTCCCACCGGGAAAAATGAAAAAGCGCGTTTCCGTACCATTTCAGACCATATCCAACCTTGATTGACAGGGCCGCGAATAGCGTACAATAGAAGGGCGTTTCAAGGGTAGGTGGATAAATGGCACGTCTCTTTCTTGTCGCTATGATGTTTTTTGTAGCAGCCTGCAAATCAGATCCCGTCACGCTGACCTTCAGCGGCGAGACCATGGGCACAACCTACACCATCGTGGCAATCGACAAAACGGCGGATCTGTCGTCGGATGCGCTGCAAACCAGCATCACCGCGGCACTGACCAAAGTGAACAGCCAGATGTCGAACTGGGATCCAAACTCCGAAATTTCCCAGTTCAACGCAGCGCCCTCCACCGATCCAATTGCGATCTCGCCCGAACTGGCCAACGTTGTGGCGGCGGCAAATGCGATCCACCAGAAAAGCGAGGGCTTGTTTGATGTAACCCTTGGCCCCCTGATCGAAATCTGGGGCTTTGGTGCCCGCACCCCTGACAGCCCGGTGCCCACGGATGAAGCCATAGCCGCAGCCATGCAACAGGTCGGGCAGGCCAAAATCCTGTCGCTGTCGCAGGATCCCCTGACCCTGCGCAAAAGCCTGCCGCAGACCTCGGTCTATCTGGCCGCCATTGCCAAGGGCTATGGTGTTGATCAGGTTGCTGCCGTTTTGGCCGAGGCTGGTATCACCGACTACATGGTGGAAATTGGCGGCGATCTGGTCACCGCCGGGCTGAACCCCAATGGCGAAGCCTGGCGCATTGGCATCGAACGCCCCGATGCCGCCAGCCAGACCATTGAGGAAATTGTCGATGTCTCGGGGCTTGGCATGGCCACATCGGGGGATTACCGCAACTATTTTGAACAGGATGGCATCCGCTATTCCCACATCATTGACGGTGTCACCGGCCGCCCCATCACCCATGGCACCGCCTCGGTGACGGTGCTGGCAGAAAACGCCATGATGGCCGATGGCTGGGCCACCGCGCTGCTGGCACTGGGTCAGGACCGCGGGCTCAAGATCGCCGAAACCGAAGGCCTCGCGGTTTTGTTCATTGCACGCCGAGCCGATTCCGGTGAGACAGGGTTCGCAACCACCACCAGCTCGCAGTTTTCCAAGCTGCAAGCCAAGCAATAAGGGCAGATCTTGATGGCCACATTCCTTTTTACCTTTGGGCTTTTGGCACTGATCATGCTGGGCATGTCACTGGGCGTTCTGCTGATGGGCAAAACCATCAAGGGCAGCTGCGGTGGCCTAAACGCCATTTCCGGCGCTGACAAATGTGTGGTCTGCAGCAAGGACATCGACCCCAACAGCCCGCTGCGCGACAAGCTGCAGTGTAAACGCGCCCGCAAAATGGTCGAACAGATGGAAGCCGAGATGCGCGCAGATGGTCAGACCGGCAGCTGAGCCTTCAAACAGACAGCAGATCTAAGACAGTCTGGACGCGGGCGGCCCAATCGGTCGCCCTTTTGTTGTGCCTGATGCGCCGCTTAGCCCGGCGCCATCGGGACAAAACCCAGTGTCAGCAGCGCCGCCGCCGCAATCAGGCCAAACAGCCACAGCTGCCAGCGCGGCCCCTCAGCCTTCCAGACCCGGCGATAGCGGTTGCCCGCGAGCACCGCCAGAAAAATCAAAATCGTGGCGCTCAGCGGCGTCAGTGTGATCTGCGAGGCAAGCAAGGTATTCCCCCAAAGGCAATTTGTCGTCTAAGCTGCCCTAAGGCATATCGTCTGTCGATCTGCATGACACAGCACAGGACCAATAGACAACCAGGCGCAGCAACAACAGGGAGCATTTCAACATGCCAAGTTCGTATCAGTCCCCCAGTCGCGGGGATCAGGCCAAAAAGACAAGCCACAGCCAGTCCGTTGAAAGCAATATCTCGCATGAGACAGCAACAGTCGAACAGCTGATCAGCAAAAAGGGCGGCACTACCTATACGATCTCGTCCTCCGATACGCTCAGCACCGCTGTCTCGGTGTTGCGCGACCGACGCATTGGCGCCCTGCTGGTCACTGGAACAGATGGCCAGCTGGAAGGCATCCTGTCAGAGCGCGACATCGTGCGTAAACTGGCGGAAACACCGGGGCAAACCCTGCCACAGACCGTGGGTGAGAACATGACCGCCAAGGTGGAAACCTGCACCCCTTCTGATGTTCTGGTCACTGTCCTGCGCCGCATGAACGAGGGTCGTTTCCGCCACATGCCCGTGGTTGAGGATGGCAAGCTATGTGGCATGCTGACCATTGGCGATGTGGTGAACTACCGCCTGAATGAGTTGGAATATGAAGCGTTGCAACTCAAGCAGATGATTGTCGGCTAAAACGCCCTGGCCTTTTGTCCCACGGGGCCGAAGGCCAGCCACCTGTGCCCCGCCCGGTGCTCTGATCTGACACGCGATCTTTGGATGCCTAGGCTCTGGGCCCATTAATCTTACGTGCTCAGTTTGACAGATTTTTTCGCTGGTTAGGAGCATCTGCGCAGGAATAGTGGTACTATTTCAATCAGATGTGACGCGTCCAGCGGGAAAATCCGTCAAACCCGAAGGGCGGCTATTTCACTTCATGTCAATGTCTCGGATCGCTTGCAAATAGAACCACTATTGGCTGCGCACCCCAAGCCCCTGAAATCTCGTGAAATAGCCGCTGAGCATGTAAGATAAATGGGCCCAGAGCCTAGTCTTCGGACAGGATCGGAAAGCGCCGCCCGGTGATATGCAGCAACTCCTGCACCGCTGTCACCAGCGCCGGGCCCAGGCTTTCGGTGATCAGGTTATCTGTCAGGTCGGTTTTTTTGGCGCCGCTGAGAAACACCACAGGCTCGCCAAACTCTGACGGACGATAGGGGGTGGCAATGGCGTTGATCGAAGTGTTGAACCGCTGCTCACCGCGCACAAAAGCATAGCCGTCACTCAGCAGGCTCGACTGCGCCTCTGCGCCAAAATCCTGATAAAGGGCCTGATCCTCGGGTGACATGGCGCCTGTCTGTTTTTCCATTTCGCTGCGCCCTAATGCGCCCAGAAAGGCCGCCCCCGAAGAGGATCGCAGCATCGGCATGCGATACCCTACATTGAGCCAGGTGGTGGTTGAATTGCGCGGGCGCCAGGTTTTGACGATCAGCATCTTGCCATCATCCTGGATCGCCACCCCAATCAGCGTCTTGGTGGCATCGGCCAGCTTTTGCATGATCGGGCTCGCCGTTTCGACAAACCCAAAGGACGCCCCGGCGATATTTCCAAGCGCCAGGGCCGCAGGCCCCAGCCGGTATTTGTCATGGTGACGGCCATGGGTCAGATACCCCAGCGCACAGAGGGTAAAGGTCAGCCGCGATACAGTTGACCGCGGCAGACCGGTGCGCTCTGAAATCTCCAGATTGCCAAGACCATCGTCATTGGGTCCAAAGGCCCGCAAAACATTGAGCCCGCGCGCCAGGGTATTGGCAAATCGCTTGTCGTCTTTCAGATCTGGCATCGCCTATCGTCCTAGCGGTGGTTAGGAATTCCAACGTATAGAATTTCTTGCAAATGAAAAAGCCTGTTCACCTTGCCGTCATAGACAAGAGCAAAGAAATCGACGGAAAGCCCACAATCAGCGCCAAAACCACCACATCCACGCACAAGAACCGCCAGATGCCTGCAAATACCGTGCCAATTGGCGCCGCTTTGCCAACCACATTGGATAGCACAAAGACATTCAGCCCCACCGGCGGTGTAATCAGGCCAATCTCCAGCAGCTTCACCACCACGACGCCAAACCAGATCAGGTTCATGCCGTAGGATTCCACCAGTGGCACCACCAGCGGCAGGGTCAGCACCATGATCCCGATGGGATCAAGAAACATGCCCAGCATCAGGTACACGCAACAGATGCAGATCAGCAGCACCATCGGCGAAAGCTGTGCATCCGCCACCGTCTGCACCAGCGCCGGTGCCATCCCAGTCAGGGCAATCGCCGCCACAAAGATCTTGGCCCCGGCCGCCACAATGAAGATGGCTGAGGTCTGCACGCAGGTCTCGCGCACCGCTTCCCACAGGCCCTGCAGGGTCAGGCGTTTTTGCGCAAAGCCAATCATGGTGGTAATGACAACACTGACCGCCGCCGCCGCTGTGGCAGTGAAAAAGCCGCCATAAATGCCAACCACGATGATTGCAAAGATCAGCCCCGCAGGCCAGGCTTCGCGCGCGGCTGCCATTTTCTCGCTCCAGCTGGCGGCGGCGCCCTGTTCGGGGACCAGTTTGGGATTGACCCGGATCCAGACCCAGATCACCAGCACAAACCCCGCCAGCGTCAACAGACCCGGCAAAACCCCAGCCAGGAACAGCTTGCTCACCGAAGTCTCGGTAAAGATGGCGTAGATAATGAACAGGATACTGGGGGGAATGAGCGACCCCAGGGTCCCGCCCGCCGCCACGCTGGCCGTGGCCAGACGGGGATCATAGCCCAGTCGCAACATTTCAGGCGTGCAGATCTTGCCCATGGTGGAGGCACAGGCAAGGCTCGAGCCGGTGATGGCGGAAAACCCGCCACAGCCCATGACCGAGGCCACCGCCAACCCACCGCGCTGGCGCACCAGCCAGACCTTGGCCGAGTTATAGACAGCGGTGGTGATACCAGCGCGATAGGCAATATTACCAAGCGCCACAAACAACGGGATCATCGACAGATCAAAGCTATGCACCAGATCAAAGGAGTTTGAAAACACCAGCGACGAGGTGGCCCGAATGGCCCGCTCAGGCATGAAGGTGCCGGTTCTGAAGGCAAAGATGGTAAAGGCGGCCAATGTGGCAACCCCAATCAATGCAAAGGCAATCGGCACCCGCATCGCCAACAATACCAGCATCAGGCCAAAGGCCAGTAATCCAATCGTTGCCGGATCCATAAAGTCTATTCCCGAAATTGAAGTGTTCTACGCGGCGCGTCGACCGTCAGCTGCCGACACGCAAAGGGGACAGTTCGCACCCTGCTCAGTGGCCTGTGGGCTCAAAGTGGAGAGTTTCACCGCGCCAGATGGTCCGGATATCCCCCACAGCCATGACCAGCAAACGCAGCCAGCACAGCGAGATGCCAATGACAAAGGCCAACCGTCCAGGCCATTGCGGCAGGTTGAGATCACCGTAGAAGGCGCTGCCGGTATTGACCTGATGCATCAGCTCTTTGACGCCCGAATAGATCAGCGGAGACAGGGCAAAAACACCAAACAGGGTGCCAAAGATCACAAAATACTCCACCAGTTTGGGCGGCAGCATATTGGTCAGAAACTCAACCGAGATATGAGCCCGCTGGGTGGTGGCAGCTGCCAGAGGCATGATGATTGCCAGCACCATCAGCTCGCGCACGATGATCACCGCATCCGGCACCGAGGCGTTGAACAGGTTCAGCGCAATCACATCGGCAAAGATCATCAAGGCCAATAGAATGATCGCCGCCGTTGCCACGTCGATAAAGAGTTTTTCGATCCGGTCCAGCATGTCGCGCCTCCCTGCTCGCTTTGAAATTTTGAAACAGCCGGTCTGACACACCGGGGCAGGTTCTTCCCTGCCCCGGTGTGTCAGGTTGGTGTTTCAGGTCAGTGCCTCAGCACCAGTAGCGCGGCTTAGTTGCGCTCCCAAGGATAGCCTTTGGCCTCAAACTCGGCGGTGTATTCCGCCACCGCCTGGGTATAGACCTCGATCATTTTCTCTGGATCCAGACCAACGCTGACGGCATTTTCTTTCCAGTCATCCAGGAAAGGTTCGGTGGCGGTGTTCAGCGCCGCGCGCTCCTCAGCCGAGACTTCCAGCACCTTGACCGGACGGTCATAGGCATCAGCCCGCATCGCATCCAATGCCTTGCTGTTGGCACCAATGACGATCTGCGCAAACTTATCCGCCAGTTCGGTGCCCGCCTGGGTCAGGACCGCCTTTTGCGCGTCGCTCAGCGCGTCATAGCTTTGCTTGTTCATGAACATGCCATAGCCACCGATCTGGCCCCAGTTCAGCACGGTGTAGCTGTCGATGACCTCGTGCCATTTCAGCGCCGGGACAATATAGGAATAGCCCTGGGTACAGTCGATCAGCCCGGTATCAAGCCCTTGATAGGCCTCATAAACGCTGAGGTTAACCATAGTGGCGCCCAGCTCTCCAAAGACTTTGCCGTAGACACCAGCGCCCCGCACCTTGAGGCCAGCGATATCCTGGATCGAGTTGATCTCGGCGCCTTTGCAGGCGACGTTCACATCAGACGCAGTAAAGGTGCCGATATAGACCAGGTTCTGACGCGCCAGATTTTCGGTGATCTGGGGCATGCTGCGCATCAAATGGTCGGTGGCGCGTAGACCAACCCAAGGGTTGGGGCCGCCCAGAGGCAGATCCGCCAAGGAATAGGCCGCCATTTCTTTCTGGAAATAGGCCGAGATCACCGAACCGGCATCCGCAACACCATTACCAATCGACTGCACCGACGCCGAGGCTTTGAACAGGGCGCCGCCCCATTGCACATCCAGTTTCAGATCGCCCTCAGAGAGTTCACCAATACGGCCATCAAACCATTTCAACGCCGCCGGAACCGTGCCGCGTGCCGGGCCGCTGTGGCCGTAAAAGATCGTGGTCTGCGCCGCTGCAACGGTGCCAAAAGACAGCGCAACCGCTGCCGCTGCCAATGTGGTGTTTACAAAACTCATAGTCAGAATCTCCTCCCCGAGATTAGGTTTCCCGGCTGCCTATCATACAGAACAACATTCCGTATAGTAGAATTTTTACTTAAACAGCGGTCTCGCGCATCAATTCATCCGCAAAGGTACTAATCAGCTTGCCCTTGAGGATCTTGCCCGTCGGAGCCGCAGGCAAATCCGGTGCCAGAATGATCCGGGTTGGCCGCTTGTAGGGCGCCAATCTGTCCTTCACAAAGTCCGACAGATCCGCCTCATTCAAGCTGCAGGCCGTAGCGACTTTGACAAAGGCCAGCACCTCTTCGTTGCCAGAGACCTGTCTGCCGACCACCCCGGCCATGATGACCTCGGGATGATCCGTCAACGCGCCTTCGATTTCGGCGGGATAGACGTTGAACCCGGATCGAATGATCAGCTCTTTTGACCGGCCCGCAATATGCAGGCGCCCCTCCTCATCAAACCTCCCCAAATCGCCCGTGCGGAAAAAGCCGTCTGCAGTCAGCACCTTGGCGCTTTGCTCGGGGTCGCGGAAATAGCCCTTCATGATCTGCGGACCACCAACCAGGATCTCGCCGATCCCCTCGGCGGGCGCAGCGCCTTCGGCATCAAAATCGAGCCGGAATGTACTGTCGAGCATGGGATGGCCGACGCTTACATCCGGGTCCCCAAAGGGGCTGGTGGTGGCACAGACCCCGGCGGAGCTTTCGGTCAGCCCGTAGCCGTTTTGCAGTGGAATGCCATAAAAAGCCTCGGCCTCCCGCTTCCAGGTCGGGTCCAGCGGCGCCCCGCCAGAGGAGACAAAACGCAGCAAACCCGCCTTATAGCGCGGCTCGTTTTGCGCCATTGCGTAGTGAAACAGATGCGCATGCATCTGCGGCACCGCCGGCAGCAGGGTCACATCCGTTTGCAGCGCCTTATAGAGCCGCTCAACCGAGAACCGGGCCTCCAACCGCAGCGCCCCCTGCGCCGTACAAACCGATAGCAGGGTAACCAAGCCAAAGATATGCGACAGCGGCAGCGCCAAATAGGTCATATCACCATCCTCGATGCCGCGCACCTTGGCCGAGGCCGCCGCCGCACAGAGCAGGTTGAAGTGGGTGAGCATCGCCGCCTTTGGCACGCCTGTGGTCCCAGAGGTATAGAGCAACAGCGCCACCTGTTCGGAGCCATCCTCGAAACTAGGCTCCGACTGGCTACAGCGCCGCTGGAAAATCGCTACGGTGCCAAAGCTGCCCATGGCGGTCTTGGCGGAAAAAGCCTTGCCATGGATCACCGCAGATTCGGACGCGTCCTTGCAGAACACAACAACACTTGGATCACTATGGGTGATCATCCGGTCCAGTTCAGCATGAGTGAGCCGCGCATTCAGCGGTACAGCCGTCGCATCCAGCTGACTGGTGGCAAAAAGAAAGGCGCAAACCGCCAGGCAATTCTCAAACACCATGACCACGCGATCACCGGGTTTTACGCCATGCTCCAGGAGCACCTCCTTGGCCTCGGCAGTGGCCTCAACCAGATCGGACCAGGTGTACTTGCCATCCGCGTAGTCGATCATCGCCAGAGCGTCGGGTTTTGCAGCGGCTGCCGCCTGTAGCGTCTCGTGAATTCGGGTCTGCACGCAGGTCCCCTCCCTATGAATCCTCCTGGAACTGAGCCCCCCTGCCCCCTGGACACCCAAGGACGACTCGCAGCGGCCTGGAGGGTGCGGGGTCGCACAGTGATGTTGGGTATAAACCTGTGCCACTGCAATTTCAATATGTGGAATTCAAATCACCATAGTGAAACTGTGCCGCAATCCCTAAGCTCTTGACCGCCATGGCTTAAAAAGCGGTGCGACACCTTGCCCTAACGTAAGGTGAGCCGCAAAGCTCCCCTGCAACCCAGATGCACATCAGGGAGCCAGAGCAAGAATCGCCGGGAATCGTACTGTTTGGCCCCCTGAACCTTTGCTCTGCGCGCGGCAGCACAGTTGCGCGACGTCCACCGGCCTGACCACGGGCCTGACCACGGGACATGCATCAGGCGCCGCAAACCGGCGCCCTGGATGCTGGCAAACAGACCAAGTATCAGCCCCTGTCCCACGACATCCGGTCTAGAAAGGCGTTATTTCAGCCCGCGCAGCAATTCCTGTGACGGGGTGCCGGTGGCGGGCAGGCCAATGCTGGACTGATAAGCGCTGATCGCGGCCTGGCTTTTGGGGCCCAAAATTCCGTCTGCCCCATCGGTGTCAAAGCCCTTGGCAGTCAGACGTTTTTGCAACGCAACCCGGTCATCCTTGGTCAGCCCATTGGCATCCGGTGGGAATGTACCGCGCAAAGGCGCCCCCCCGGCGATGCGGTCTGCCAGATGGCCGACGCCAATGGCATAGGCATCCGAGTTATTGTAGCGTTTGATCGCCTTGAAATTGCCCGTCACCGCAAAGCTTGGCCCGCCCGGCTGTGGCTGCAAGGCGCCAGCAGCTGCCGCGCCGGTGACTTCACGCCCCCAACGCGTGCCGCGTGTCCAGCCATTGCGTTGCAGATAGGCCGCGGTCGACGCCAGCGCATCTGTTGGGTCCTCAGACCAGATGTCACGCCGCCCGTCCCCGGTGAAATCCACCGCAAAGGCCTGGTACGACGTGGGAATGAACTGGGTATGACCCATGGCCCCGGCCCAGCTACCGGTCATCCTGTTGGCAGTGATATCGCCGTTTTGCAGGATTTTCAGCGCCGCGATCAGCTGCTTTTCAAAAAATGCACCACGGCGTCCGTCATAGGCCAGTGTCGAGGTGGCCGAAACCACCGGCACATCACCGCGCCGTTCACCGTAAAAGCTCTCAAGCCCCCAGATCGCCGCAATGATGGATGCGTCAACGCCGTATTTGGCCTCCAACGCCAGCAGGGTTTTGCGATGCCGCTGATAGGCGGCGCGGCCCTTGCTGACCCGCTCGTCTGAGACGGCGATCGATAGGTAATCCTCGAGGGTGCGTTTGAATTCGGTCTGGTTGCGATCGCGTTTCACCACCCCTGGCAGATAGCCGGCATTGCGAAACCCGGCTCGCAGGGTTGCCTCGGATATGCCCTGGGCCTGGGCGCGGCTGTAAAACCCATCCACCCAGGCGTCATAGCCGACATTGGGAGTAGGCCGCAGGTCGGCGGGCAATCCAGGTTTTGCCAGCGGCGTGCTGCCCTGCACGCCACGCTGATCCGCCGAGGTAACATTGCCGCAGGCCACCAGCCCAAAGGCGGCACAGCCAAAGCCAAAACTCCGTCGGGAAATTTGGGTGGTTGTCGTCTTGGAAAAACTCATCATCACTGCTCGCTGTTTTCTTTTACCCTAGCGCATCTCATCCCGCTTGCAATCCTGGCGCAGGCACAGCCGCCACCGCTGGGCGCCTCCCCGCCGAAGTCGGGTTACTAATCTGCACAGATCCTGCACATCTCTTGCGCAAGCGCTGCGCGGCGCCTGTGGCATCCCTTGCCCTGTCCTTTCAACGATAAAATGAGACAGAGGGAACAGAAGATGACAGGTGAATACATCGTGCGCGGGGTGCCCGCGTCTTTGCAACAAGATGGCTGGTGGTTGAGCTGCGATAGCGCAGAACAGCCGGATCCCGTCGCCCCAAAGCCGCCGCGCAACTGGACAGATCTGGGCCGCAAGGGCGGCAGCGCGATGCTGGCGCTGGTGGTTCTGGTGGCGCTGGCGGATTGGCTGTTCTGGGGCTATGCGCCGGGGCTGTCTATCGCCCTGTTCAGCTGGGCGCTGTTTGGCGCCGCCTTGCTGGTAAACACCCCCGACAAGGCCCACAGCAAACCAGCGCTGCTGTTTTTGCTGCTCACCAGCCTGCCGGTGATCGAGCATTATCAGGCTCTATCCCTGGGGTTTCAGCTGTTTGGCCTGATCACCGCCGTCGCCTGGATACATCAGCCATCCAAGGCCCGCCTGGCGGCAATACCAGCGGCCGCGCTGCACCTAGCGCGCGCCCTGCCCTTAGCCGGTCTGCGCGCGCTGGTGCACAGCCTGCACCAGAACGCCCCAGTGGCCAAACCAAAGACCAGCCAAGACAACAACGACAAAAAGGCCGCCTCCTCCCTGTCAAAACATTTGCGGAACTGGAGCTTTCCGCTGGGCGGCGCCCTGGTGCTGGTCGCCCTGCTGCTGCAGGCCAATCCGCTGCTGGAACAGGGGCTGGTGGACCTTTTGAGTTTTGATCTGGATATCATACCGCTGCTGCTCCGGGTGTTGTTCTGGAGCGGCACGGCGCTGATGACCTGGCCCTTTCTCGTGCCCACACCACAAGGCGAAGCGCCTAAAGCAAAAGCCGATACGCCCGCCCGCCGCCGGGGAGTGAGCTTTGGGCTCAATGCCGGATCAGTGCTGCGCGCCCTAGTGGTGTTTAATCTAATCCTCGGGGTGCAAAGCCTGATGGATCTCTCCATTCTCATTGGTGGAGCGGAGCTGCCAGAGGGCATGACGCTGGCGACATATGCCCATCGCGGCGCCTATCCGCTGTTGATCACAGCCATGCTGGCCGGGGGGTTTGCCCTCGCGGCGCGGCCCTATCTGGGAAGCCATGCCAGCCTGAAACCGCTGATGATGCTCTGGCTTGGCCAGAACGCCCTGCTCGGCCTGAGCTCGGTCTTGCGACTGGACCTCTATATGGCGAGCTTTGGTCTCACCTATCTGCGGCTTTATGCGATGATCTGGATTGGCTTGGTGGTGGTGGGACTGCTGCTGACCGCTTGGCAGATCCTCAAGGCGCGCTCCAACCGCTGGCTTTTGCTGCGCTGTACCGGGCTGGGGCTGATGACACTGTACATCTGTGCCTTTATCAACTTTGCCAGCCTGATTGCCGCCCAGAACCTGACTATGAAATCAACAAAAATGCTGGATTTGTATTACCTCTGTACTCTTGGACCGACTGCAACCAGTGGCATCCACGCCGCACTGCAAGCGGATCCAACCTTGCGCATCCCATCCGGCTACCACAGCTGCTGGCAGCAGCCTTCTGAGGGTGACAATTGGCGCGAATGGGGCTTTCGCTCCTGGCGGATAAGTTCTTATGCTGGGCTAGATTTTGACGGCGCAAGCGCAGGTAAGGCAAAACCCGATGAAGATTCTACTGGTCGATGACGACCCCCGCCTGCGCGATCTGGTGCGCATCGCGCTGGAGCGCGCGGGCTGGCAGGTGGTGACCGCTGCTGATGGGCAAGAGGCGCTGCTGCATGCCAGCCGCGAGCTGCCGGATTTCATCGTGCTGGACATTGGCCTGCCAGAGCTGGACGGGTTTGAGGTCTGCCGCCGCATTCGGCAACGATCCGAGATCCCGATCCTGTTTCTCACCGCCCGCGACGACGAGGTCGACTGCATTCTGGGGCTGGAACTGGGCGCCGATGATTATGTCACCAAACCCTTTAGCCCGCGCGAACTGGTGGCCCGTATCCGCACTATCCTGAAACGCAGTCAGAAAACCCAGGCTCCGACAGTTTTAACCCACGGGGATCTTTGCCTTGATCCACAGGCGCACCGCTGCCAGATCGCCGGGCAAGACATATCACTGACCGCCCGCGAACAGGGCATTTTGCTGTTGCTGCTGCAAGACGCCAGCCGCATTCGCAGCCGCGCCGAGCTGATCACCCAGATCTGGGGGGCTGGCAGTCAGGTCTCGGATCGCACCCTGGACAGCCATCTGCGCAACCTGCGCGCCAAACTGGAACAGGCCGGGGGCACTGATCTGATCGAGACCGTGCATGCCGTTGGCATCCGGCTCAGGGCACTGCGCTGATGCCCGATAATTTGACGCCTGGGAAACTGGTGAAAAAGTGGCGCCCCTCGCTGGCGCTGGTGCTGGGCGGTGGGCTAGCAGGCACGCTGGTTCTGTCGCTGATCGGTTTGGTGGCGCTGCGCTATCTGGGGCCGGAAATTGGCTTTCGCAATGCGGCGGCGCTGCTGGGTACCCTGATTCTCCTCGCGACTGCCTTTCTCGGCTGGCTGCTGGTGCGGCTGCTGCTTTCCCCCATTCGCGCCCTAAACGCCTATACCGCCGAAGTGCGCAGCAAACAGGGACAACCCATTGATCCACCATATCATTCCGGCACTGCCGAGCTGCATGAGATGGCCCAAAACGTGATTGATATGGCCGATCACCTGCGCAACCGGGAAATGACCATCCGCAGCTTTACCGACCACGTCAGCCATGAGATCAAAACCCCGGTTTCCGCCATTCGTGCCGCGACAGAGCTGATCGAGGATGGCGCCGCCCTGCCCTGCGAAGACCAAAAGCTGCTGACCCAGATCGACGGAGCCGCGCGCCAGATCGAAGACCAGCTCACCGCCCTGCGCGAGGTTGCCCGCGCCCGTGAAATAAACCACCAGGGCAGCAGCAGCCTCAGCACGGTTAATACCTGGCTTCAGGCCGAATTTGCCGATCTGCAACTGGCGCTTGCGGGCCACGATCTGGCGCTACCCATCAGAGCAAGCGGATTACAGATCATCCTCACCCATCTGCTGAACAACGCCCGCGAACAGGGGGCGCAAGGGGCTGTCATTGCGGCTCAGCTACTGTCTACCGGTGTGGAGCTCAGGATTACCGACGATGGCAAAGGCATCTCTCCCGGCAATGCTGCACAGGTTTTTGATCCGTTTTTCACCACCAAACGCGTCCAAGGCGGCACCGGCATGGGGCTGACAATCCTGCGCAATATGCTAAGCGTCCATGGCGGCGATATATCCCTGCATCCCAGCGACAGCGGTGCCTGCTTTGTTATTACGTTTGCGGTGCCCTAACTGCGCTGAAACCCGCCCAGGCTTGGGTGGCATTTTTGCCAAACCCCGCTAGGCTGGCAGGTGCACACCCTCTTTTGCACGCCGGAGCCTACATCATGTTCAGTCGTTTTCTTGTTTTGCTCGCCGTGCTTTGGCTGCTGCCCCTGCCCGCCGCGGCCCTAAACCGCGCCAAGGTGGAGCGTCAGTTTCAGGACTGGCTACAGCAAGAGATCTGGCCAGAGGCCAAGGCGGCAGGCGTCGGCCGCAAGACCTTTAAAGCCGCGTTTTCCGGGGTGACGCTAAACTGGGATCTGCCGGATCTGGTGCCCCCCGGCAGCACACCCCAGGTGCCAAAACAGCAACGTCAGGCCGAATTTGGCGTCCCCGCCAAATATTTCAGCCCGGGCGGGCTGGCAGGAGCAACCTCCATGGGTCGCAAAATGCTGCAGGCCCATGCCAAAACCCTTGCCCAAGTCGAGGCTGAAACCGGGGTGCCGGGGCGGATCCTAATTGCCATCTGGGGCCGCGAAAGCGCCCACGGACGCGCAAAAATCCCCCATAATGTGTTCCGAGTTCTGGGCACCAAGGCCTTTATGAGCACCCGCGCAGACTATTTCAGCGCGGAGCTCATCGCGGCGCTGCAAATCGCCCAGGCTGGCCACGTCAACGCCGCAAGCATGAAAAGCAGCTGGGCCGGCGCCCTGGGGCAGCCCCAGTTTATGCCAAGCAGCTTCCTGAAATATGCCCGCGACGGCAATGGCGACACCCACGCCGATATTTGGGGTTCCGAGGCCGACACGCTGATGTCCATTGGGCATTTCCTGGCGGAGCATGGCTGGCAAAAAGGGCGCGACTGGGGCTTTGAGGTAAAGGTCCCGCCTGGGCTCTCCTGTAGTCTGGAAGGCCCGGATCAGGGCCGCAGCATTGCCGACTGGGAAGCCTTGGGCATCACCCGGATATCTGGCCGCCCCTTCCCGGCGGCGGAACGTGCAGGCCAGGGATTTTTGATGATGCCCGCCGGGCGCTATGGACCTGCCTTTATCGTCACGCCAAATTTCTACGTGCTGAAGGACTACAACAAAAGCGATCTCTATGCGCTGTTTGTCGGCCATGTTGGCGACCGTATCCAATACGGGGTTGGCGATTTCACTGCCCGCTGGCAGGGTATCGACAAGCTCTACCGATCTGATGTTGCCGCGATGCAGCGCGGGCTGGAGGCCCTGGGCCATGATGTGGGGGGCGCCGATGGATTGGTTGGCTTCAAAACCCGCCGCTCAATTGGTCGCTGGCAGGAAAGCACCGGTAAAGCGCCCCTGTGTTTTCCGGATAGTTCAATAAAATCATTGGCTTCAAACTAGTGTGATCGAACCGCCCTGCCCCCTCGCGCAGGGCGGTTCGCCGTGGTATAGCAACGCCATCATCACCAGGGTAGCCCCTTTGGCGACCCGAACGCAGGACTTAAAGACATCACATGAAACGCGTTCTTGTTACCGGCACTGCCGGCTTCATCGGTTTTCACCTTGCCAAACTGCTGCTGGACGAAGGCTTTCGCGTGCATGGCTTTGACGGCATGACCGAATACTACGATGTCACCCTGAAACAGCGCCGCCATGCCATGTTGTTGCAGCACCCCAATTTTTCGATCACCGAAGCAATGCTGGAAGATGCGGAAGCATTTGACGCCATGGCGGATGAATTTGCGCCTCAGGTGATCATTCACCTCGCTGGGCAGGCAGGTGTGCGCTACAGCCTTGAAAATCCTAGATCTTATCTGGAAACCAATGTGATGGGCACCTTCAACGTGATGGAGGCCGCTCGCCGTTTGAAGGTCGACCATCTGCTGATGGCCTCCTCCTCCTCGGTTTATGGCGGCAACGATGTGATGCCCTTTACCGAGCTGGATCACACCGACGCGCCGCTCACCATCTATGCCGCCAGCAAAAAGGCAAACGAGAGCATGGGCCATTCCTATGCGCATCTCTGGGATCTGCCCACCACAATGTTTAGGTTCTTTACCGTCTATGGCCCCTGGGGGCGGCCGGATCTGGCCTTTTACAAATTTGCCGATGCCATCCTCGAAGAGCGCCCCATCGACATCTACAACCACGGTGAGATGTACCGCGATTTCACCTATATCGACGATCTGGTGCGCGGTATCCGCCTGCTGATCGATGTGGTGCCCCAGCGCCCCGCCAGCAAGGAAGAGATTGCGGAAGGCGACAGCCTCTCCCCCGTTGCGCCCTACCGGGTGGTCAATATCGGCAATTCCGAAAAAGTGCGCCTGCTGGATTTCATCGACGCCATTGAAACCAGCCTCGGGAAAAAGGCCATTCGCAACTACATGGAAATGCAGATCGGCGATGTGCCAGCGACCTGGGCCGACGCAACGCTGTTGAAAAAATTGACAGGCTATCAGCCACAGACCAATTTTCGCGACGGCATAGATCGCTTTGTCGCCTGGTTCCGGGACTACTACCAGAAATAGCAGCCCCGGTTTTGCAGCTGCCCGATGGCCTTAGCCAATCTGACGGGCGATCAGTTTCAGGATCTGCTCTGCCGTATCGGCATTAATCACCCTACCCTTCAGCTCGATCCGTAGCCCATCGGATGACACCTCGGCACTCAGCGCGCCACCTTTGGGCAGATCGCGGCTTGGCAGCCGGGTGATTTCCTGTGGCCGTCCACCGCGAGACCTGTCACGCGGCGCTGTGCTTGCGTCCTTTAGTGTCTTCTGCAGCAGGGCCCATTCGGATTTGGCGTCCTGGACATCTGCCTCTGCCAGGGCCGCGCGCAACTGGGTTTGGCGCCCATCCCGCAGCGCGGTAGCCAGGGCAAGCCCGGCCTTTTCGGTCAGCCCGGTTGGGAACTGCAACAGATCGCCCAGGGCCTCATGCACCAGGGCAAAGCTGCGCACCTTGGATCGTTTTGCCTTGGAGGCCGCCGCAAACAGCGCGTCCACCGCAGCCTCGATGCTGGGGAAGACCTCTTGTCCCTTTGCCAGCACCGCTATGCGCCCGCGTTCATAATGGCTGAGGTTGGCGCGCACCTCGTTTTCTTCCACCATGGAAACATAGGCCGCCTGCCCCGCGTCGGCCTCGCGCACAAATGCCGGGATCTGGGCAAAGCCCGCGTCCCCTGTTGCAAGCGCGCGATAGGCCTGCAGTCGGCGAAAGCCAGAGATCAACCCATAGCCGGTTTCCGTCTTGGCCACCTCAATAGGCGCCCGCAAGCCGTTTTCTTTGATCGAGGCCTGCAGCTCCGCCATGGCTTCGGCGTCTTCGACCAGACGGTCACGGCGGATGAAATCCTGGTCGATGTCCGCAACGGCCAGGATCTGCACAATCAGGCCATCCTTTTCAGCCTCGCGCCAGCGGGCGGCATCGCCCTGATCCCGCGCCAGTGCCACCCGGTCAGTGACCCCGGCCATACTGTTGAGGCTGGCCGCCTCGGCTGCGACCTGGGCAATCGGCGGCACCGCGGATTTGGTCTCAAACGGATTGGCGGAAGGTTTCGTCGCGAAACCCTCCTCCAGCTCTTGCAGCTCGCTGGCATCCGGGGCGATCAGTCTTCTGCGTTTAGCCATTCTGTTCGTCTCCCATATTTGCATCGCGCCACCAGCAGCCGATCAACAGTTCCTTGAATTCCGCATAGGTGCGATCAAAGGTTTCCCGCCCCCGCACATAGGTGTCGCGGTTGAAATCACGGTAATCGGCCTCGTAGATGCCGTTCACCTGCTCCCCCGCTTGACCAACCAAGGCCGTATAGTCCTGCCGGTAGGCATTCATAAAGTCCCCAAAATAGGCCTGGATCACATTGGCCATATCGGTTTGCTGACTGGCATCAAACCGGGTGACAATGGCCCGTACTACATCCCATTCGAACTTTATTTCAGGTAACCCCGCCGCGCGCTGTGCAGAATTTTCACCGTCCTCAATCGAGGCAAAGGTGGTGTAAAGCATATCAAAGAAACGCCCGGTCGAATCAAACTCCAGATAGGACGCCCCCAGGGGAACCAGCAGAATGTCAGCCGCCGCCAGCGCATTGATGGTCAGATAGCCAAGCGCGGGCGGGGTATCGAGAAAGATCACGTCGTATTCATCGAGGATGCTTTCATCCTGCAGAAAATTGGTCAGCCCGTCCCACAGGGGCCAGCTGCGCAATCCCATGCGCCAGACCGGGATCTGGAATTCCGCCCAATAGAGGTTCAGCTGCGCCCCGATCAGATCAATATTGGGCCAGTGGGTTTTCTGAATAACGTCCTGCGGTGTGGTCTTCAGCGCCTCTTGCAGGGTTTCATCCAACGGGATTTCGGGCTGGCCAGCAGCGGCGCGTATTTGGTTTTCGCTGGTGACGGCCTTGGCGTAGTCCTTGGCCACCAGCGGGAAAACCGTCTGCCATTCGTCTGCAACCTTGCCGCCCATGATCGAGGTCATCGAGCCCTGGCTGTCCAGGTCAATCACCAGCACCTTGTAGCCATCCAAAGCGGCAGACATGGCAAGATGCGCTGCTGTTGATGTTTTGCCAACACCGCCTTTGAAATTGGCCACGGCGACAACTTTGGCCGGCAGACCTTCTGGACGGTAAGGCACATATTCCTTGGTGCTGACGCCTTCGCTGTCAAAGTGTTGGCGCAGTGCCAGGACCTCTTCCAGGGTGAACCATTTGGAACCGCCTTCGCCCTCACCCTGGGGCAGATCAGGGTTTGCTTTGAGCACCCGGCGCAGATGTGCGGGCGCCACCGGTATCAGGTACTTGGTGATTTCCCAGGTGGAAAATTTGCGTAATCGTTTCTGCCCATCGGGGGCGTAACCGCGGCGTGCCAGGTCTTCGCGGCCTTTGCCACAAAAGGCCGCTGCCTTGGCAAATCGTGCGGTGCCAATCGGATCAGGCAGCTTCTTTGCGGCGGCCTCTGGATCCAGATTAAGATAGGGGGGCAGGGCAGGTGAGGGGGGTTTGCTCATATCGTTGCCTCATATCATGTTCGCCTATACGGCGGATATCAGCGAAACTAGCGGACATCTTATGATCATTCCAGCATGGATATGATACATTTGCACAATCGTGACAAATTCACCGGTTTCGCGGCGAAACCTAGTGAAATCAGAATCTTAGGCACAACATAGGTTTAATTATTTTAGGGAATTTAGAATCTTTGCTCAGGATAAGTAGTTTTATTTCAGTGGGTTAATCTAACTTGGGTGCCTGAAAACAGGATGAAAGGCACCAGTCTGCGGGACCATAGGTACCCGTCAACGGGATAAAGGACTCCTTGGCGCGGGATAAGGGGCACCGATTCTCGGGACGGGCTGTCAAGCGCTATAAGGCTCTCTTGTGGGGGCTTAGGCTCTAATGCAACTCTGTGTCGGGCTTGGGTCGCGACCTCTGTCGCGGCTTCTTTTGCGCGGTGTGAGTCGTATGCCCGCAGGGGATGGATTCGGATCAAGCTGGGGCTCCTGTATATGGGTACCTTAATATCTTGGGCTCAGGAACCTGGGCGTGATTGATCGTTGGGTACCTTATATGGCATGATGTGGGAAAAATCGAGCAGGCAAATAGTATGGGCGATTCCCAGATCGACATGGATTCACTCTCCGGCCCCTTGCGGCGGGAAACGGTGAAAAAGAATGTGGCCGCAATTCATATCAGCGGCAAGCTCAGCCTGTTGCAACGCAAGCTGTCAAATGTGCTGTTGCTCAATGCCTATGACGCGCTGACCACCGCGCAGAGCCATACCATTGATGCACGAACCCTGGCGACAATTGTCGGCTACAACTCCAACGATTTTGACACCCTGCGCGCCAGCCTGCGGGCGCTGGCAGAAACCGTGGCGGAATGGGATATGCTGGATGACAAGGGGCGTCAGGAATGGGGCGTGTCCTCGCTGCTGTCCTTTGCCAAGCTAAAGAACGGGGTTTGTGAATATGCCTATTCCCCGGCTCTGGCGCAAAAACTGCATGACCCCAAAATTTACGCGCTGATCAATGTACATATCCAGCGCAACTTCAGCTCAGGGCATGGGCTGGCGCTGTATGAAAACTGCTACCGCTTTGTGCGCACCCACTCGACCGGCTGGTGGAGCTTAGAGACCTTCCGCAAGCTGATGGGGGTTGATGGCTCCAGCTATTATGAGAGCTTCAAACATCTGAATGCTAAGATCATCAAACCAGCGGTGGCGGAGGTCAACAAAAGCTCAGACATTATCATCACGCCGGAGTTTCAAAAGAAGGGCAGGGCGGTGACCGAGATCCGCTTTCTGATCAAGTCGAACCCGCAGATGGCGATGTTCCAGATTGATGACAGCGACGGCATGCGCAATCTGGCGACCTACAAGGCGTTGCGCGGGCAGGGGGTCTCTGACCGTCTGGCGCGCCAATGGATCACCGAACATGGCGAGGACTATGTGAAACAGAAACTGTCGCTGATGACGGAGCAGGCCGAGGTCAAAAGCTCGGTGGGCTATCTGTCGGCAGCGCTGCGCGATGATTATCAGCCTCACAAACCCGCAGCAAAGGCAGAGCCCAGCCCTGAGGCAAAAGAAGCGGCTCGGCTGCGGGATCAGCAGCGGGCCAAGGAGGCGGCGGACTATGCGGCGCGCCAAACTGAGCGGCAAGAACGGGCGCGGCGGCTTGATCTGGTGGAGGATCTGGTTTCGCGGCGAAACCCCACCCAGCGGGATGCGGACAAGCAGCTGTTCATGGCCGGGCTGGAAGACGATCTGGAGCGCGAGAATTTCCGCGTCCATGGTTGGCGATCAGCCCTGAATGCCAGCGCAATCATTGCCTTTTGGCAAGAGATGGAACCAGAGGCGTTTGAGCTATGATCGACCAAAGCGAGACGCTGATTTCAGTTTCGGACCGGATGCAACAGGGGTACAGCTATCGTTTGACGGCCAAAATGGGGGAAGACTTTGATGAGAGCTTTACCCCGTTTCACAGCCCGGCAGAGATGCTTGCGCTGGGGGTCTTTGAGGGCAAATATCTCAATGACTGCCGCAATGAGTTCCCAGCAAGCTGGTTTGAAAAGGCCCGGCTGTCAGCGCAGCCAGATGCGTCACTGAATTATTTTGGCATCAAAAGCCGCCAACCCCTGGGCCATTGGCAAGACAAGGGATGGATCTATGGGCCGGATCCGCGCGGGTGGTTTCAGTGGTATTGCCGCTATTACCTGGGGCGCCGACTTGCTGAGGTTGATCAAATCCAGATCAAACGCTGGCGCGGCTTTGCCCGCCATGCCGGGCAGATCCGTGCCAATTGTTATCCAGGCGATGTCTTTTGCCGCCCACGACAAAGGCAGGCCCTTCTGCAATGGGCCTACGACCCTTTCATCTGAGTGATGTCAGGGGCTCAGCGTGACGAGAGGAGCTTTTGTGTTGCGACCAGCTCAGCCTGTAAGGCTTTCAGGTCGGCAGGCACTTGCGGCGCGGGGCCATTTTCCAATGACTTCTCCAAACCTGCAACGCGATCCTGCAACGCGGCGAGTTTTTCACTGACACTCTGCGCGAGTGCTGGCGGCAGTTTTTTTCCTGCGGCGTCTTGGGCCATCGTGGGGGGATGCGTTTCCCCGCCGTCGCGCTGGTGTTGCTCAGCATGGAATTTGCGCAGCTCCAGATTCAAACGGGCGGAAAAGAGTTTAAACAGGTCGGCTTGCAGAATCTTATCCAGAAGTTCGCGATCATGTTGCAGCGCAAAATGGCCGATCACCTGACCAGATTCATCCCGGATGTTCTGACCAAGATAGGAGACCAGATTGGCCTCCTTGTATTGCATCTGGGTGGGAAAGGCCTCTTGCAGCTCGGTACGGACAATAAAGACGTCTTTGTCTTTGAGATGGGTACAGGGTGTGCCCGCATAGGGAACAATTTCGTTTTCCACATCCGGAATAAGTTTGCCATCCTGGCAATAGGTCAGCAGGCGAAAGCTGTGATCGTCTTCGGGCAGTGTTTCCGCAATAAAGGCAACCCGTACTTTCAGCGCGGTCTGCATCTGTTCCGTGAGCAGCCGCAGCGTGTCCAGGTTGCCGATCAGGCTTGGGCCCTCAGCCAGGGCCGCCAAAATGCGCATGGCATGAAGAGTGACCAGTTCGGCGCTAAGGCGGGCGACAAACATGTCTATGGTTTCGAGCACATGCTCGGCTTCTTCCGGATCAATTTCCCGCCGCCAGGAGGCCTGCACCACACCGATGAGCTCTCCTTCGGAGTTTTTCAGGGGGATGCCGATGTAGCTGCGAATACCCTGTTCGCGAAGCAGGTTGTCCTCTGTGTAGGATTTTTGAACATCGCTGAGCAGGATTTTCGGCTGGGCTGTTTTAATCACCGCGATGCAGGGGGTCAAGCAGGCCTGATAATCGAAATCTTCCAGCGGTTTACCGTCCATACTGCCGGCCAGGACACTAATCCGCTCGTTCTCCATCACCAAAAGCTCGCCTATGGTGACCAGGTCAATCTCGAAACAATCAGCCAGAGTTTCAGCAAAAAACTGGATAAAGTCACGTCCGGTTGAGCTGGAGAGGACCAACAATTCATCAGAACTGCCTTGGTTTTTCCACTCATTCACTGGTGATGCCAATTGCTGCATTCAAAAACCCACTACTTCAAAAGATTGGAAACCCAATAGAATCAAAGGATTGAGTCCTTGGGTGTCGATTATTACTTTCTATCCTTATTGGGCAGAAGCACGCGCTCCCCCGCTGTCAATCTCACCGTCATTTTGGTTTCCATTTAGTCCTGCACAGAATGGTCAAGTATTCAAGAAATAGAACCGAGCCGAGGGTGCTGGCGCGAATCCCCTTGGGCAAACTTAGGCTTAAGTTTCAACTTTGCCATGAATCGGCTTTGCAAGACCAATCCCAATACGGTCGCAAGTATTATGTGAACTGACCCTTGCCAGGGTTGGACCGCTGCCAACATCACCCTGCTGATAGAGCGCGGTCCTTCGTGGTATGAGCGGTGATCTGTGGCCAGCTGCGGGCCCCCGCCATAGGGCTACAACCGCAGATCTGACGCTGCAGCGGGCAACACATATTTGAGGTCATACAGCACGGCATCCTGCGTGCCAAAGGCGCGAAAATCCTGTTCCGTCAGTTTGGCAAATTCCGCGTGTGCGACGGCGATGATTACCCCATCATAGGTGTCTTTTTCTGGAGCTTGAATGAGCTCAAAACCAAAACTTTCACGTGCCGCAACCGGGTCAGCGCAGGGGTCACAGACATCGACGCTCAGCCCGTAGTCTTCCAATCCGCGCACCACGTCAATGACGCGGGTGTTGCGCAGATCGGGGCAGTTTTCCTTGAAGGTCAGCCCCATCACCAACACCCGGCGCATCGGCTTGCCGCGCTTGACCAGGGCCTTGATCATCTGTTGCGCCACATAGGTTCCCATCCCATCGTTCAGGCGTCGCCCTGCCAGTAGGATATCGGGGTGATAGCCCAGGCTTTCCGCCTTATGGGTCAGATAGTAGGGGTCCACACCAATGCAGTGACCGCCCACCAGGCCAGGGCGGAAGGGCAGGAAATTCCACTTGCTGCCTGCAGCCTCGAGCACCGCCTCTGTGTCGATCCCCATCCGGTTAAAGATCATCGCCAGCTCATTGATCAGGGCGATATTGATATCGCGCTGGCTGTTTTCGATCACCTTGGCGGCTTCGGCGACGCGAATGCTGGGGGCCAGATGGGTGCCGGCAGTGACCACCTCATTATACAGCGCATCGACGCGCGCTGCGACTTCGGGGGTCGAGCCGGAGGTCACCTTGGTGATGTCCGCCAGTCGACGGGTTTTGTCACCGGGATTGATCCGCTCTGGCGAATAGCCGGTGTGGAAGTCCTGGTTAAAGCGCAGGCCGGATTCCGCCTCCAGTACCGGCACGCAGTCTTCCTCGGTGGCACCTGGGTAGACCGTGCTTTCATAGATCACCAGATCGCCGGGTTTCAGCACGGCGCCAACGGTTTTGGAGGCTGCCAGCAGGGGGCGCAGATCCGGGCGGTGGCTGGCGTCAACCGGGGTCGGCACGGTGACGATATAGATCGTGGCCTCGGCAATGGCGGCGGGGTCCGAGGTGAGCCTCAGTTGCACGGCCTCGGCCAGCTCTGTCGCAGAGGTCTCGCCAGTCTGGTCGTTGCCGGCGCGCAGTTCGGTGATGCGCCTGTGGTCAATGTCAAAACCCACTGTGGGACGGTGACGACCAAAGGCCGCTGCCAGGGGCAGGCCAACATAGCCAAGGCCAATAATGCAAATCTGATCCTGCAAACTCTGCTCCTGCATTGCCGTGGCACCTGGATGCTGACGCGTTTTCTTAAATGCCCATATAGCTCTTCACAGGGCAGGCGACCAGCCCTGCCAATGTGCTGTCGCGGTCTGTTGATCTGTCTGCTGCTTTCCGGTTTGGCTTGGCTTGTGGTTTCGAGTACATACAAGGCCTTATAGGGACAGAGTATTGTAGGTGTGGAATGAAGATCGCCGTTGCTGGAATTGGCTATGTAGGCCTGTCGAACGCCGTTTTGCTGGCGCAGAACCATCAGGTGGTGGCGGTGGATGTGACACAGGCACGGGTCGATATGATCAATGCCCGCAAATGCCCCATTGTCGATGCAGAGCTAGAGGCCTTTCTGGCGGATAAACCCCTGCAGCTGACGGCGACACTGGATGCGCAGGCGGCCTATCGCGATGCTGAGTTTGTCATTGTTGCCACGCCTACGGATTACGATACCGATACCAATTACTTTGACACCTCCAGTGTCGAGACGGTGATAGCTCAGGTTCTGGCGGTGAACCCTGCGGCGACAATTGTCATCAAATCGACCATTCCGGTGGGGTTCGTCCAGCGGCTGCGGGCTGAGCTCGGCATCGACAATCTGATGTTTTCGCCCGAATTCCTGCGCGAAGGTCAGGCGCTCTACGATAACCTGCATCCCTCGCGGATCATTGTTGGCTCACAACGTGAGGCAGCCCGCAGGTTTGCTGATCTGCTGATAGAGGGCGCGGTGAAAAAGGACGTGCCGGTTCTATTTACCGATCCCAGCGAGGCGGAGGCGATCAAGCTGTTTGCCAATACCTATCTTGCCATGCGAGTGGCGTTTTTTAACGAGCTGGACAGCTACGCCATGGCGGGCGGCATGGAGGCGCGTCAGATCATCGAGGGCATCGGATACGATCCGCGCATCGGCAATCACTACAACAACCCGTCGTTTGGCTATGGCGGCTATTGCCTGCCCAAGGACACCAAACAACTGTTGGCCAACTACGCACATGTACCGCAGAACCTGATCCGCGCCGTGGTCGAGGCCAACCGCACCCGCAAGGATTTTCTGGCCGAACGGATCATTGCCCAAAACCCGTCCGTTGTGGGGGTCTACCGGCTGGTGATGAAAGAAGGCTCAGACAATTTCCGACAAAGTTCGGTGCAGGGGATCATGAAACGGATCAAGGCGCGAGGGATCAAGGTGATCGTCTATGAACCCGAACTGGACGAGGCCCGGTTTTTCGGGTCACGGGTGATGCACGACCTTGAAGCCTTCAAGGCACAAAGCGATATCATCATCGCAAACCGCAAGTCCCCTGTCCTTGCGGATGTGGACGACAAAGTCTTTACCCGCGACCTGTTTCAGTCAGACTGAGCAGACCCGGCCGCGGCCTATTCGTAATAGCCATAGCCGTATTCCGGCCCCATATAGCGGCACTTATTTAGCACTACTCCCATGACGTTGGTCTGGGTCGCCAACTCCCTTTCACACAAGTCGATCTCCTTAATGGTGGTAGTTTCAGCACCTGCTACCAAAAGTACGCAATCGACGTGGCGGGCAAACGCCATCATGTCATCGGTGACCAGCATCGGAGGGGAATCAAAGAGCATTATGTCAGGAGCATATCTGGCGCCTATATCTGCAAGAGCCTTCGGGAC
>CAJQNB010000046.1 GCA_905479575.1 uncultured Pseudophaeobacter sp. | reverse complement strand
ATCTGGTGGACAGTGGCAAAACTCTGGAACTGGTGCGGGCCATGTACCCCAAGGCGCATGTTGCCACCGTCTATGCCAAACCCAAAGGCCGCCCCATGGTGGATACCTTTATCACCGAGGTCAGCCAGGACACCTGGATCTTTTTCCCCTGGGATATGGCGCTGCAATATGTCGAGCCCTATCGCGGCACCTAAATAGACGGCGCGGATTAGACGCAAACGCCTCTCTTGAAATCATAAAACCAGCGCGCCCCTTGGGGCGCGTTTTTCTGTGCACCTCTTTTTCTGGCAAAAGGATTTTGCCCAAAACAGAGTGATTGCCATCGCCCGCCCAAGCCCCTACCAATTCTGAACCAGAAAATCCCTTGAACAGGAGCGGGCATGACCAAGTCGCGCACAGAGGCCACCTTTCTTTCGCCAATTGTCGAATCCCGTCGCTGGGTCGAAGGTGTCTCTTTCCCCAGCCAGCGCCCTTTGCTCAACGTCAGCCAGGCCGCCCCGGCGGATCCGCCGCCACTGGGTCTGCGCCAGGCGCTGGCAGAGGCGGCGCTGAACCAGGATGACGCGCATCTTTATGGGGCGGTGCTGGGGCGCGACGGGTTGCGTCAGGCGCTCGCAGACCAGATGAGCAGCCATTACGCGGCTGACATCTCCCCCGCTCAGGTTGGGATCACCTCGGGCTGCAACCAGGCCTTTGCCGCCACGATTGCATCGCTTTGCGGCGAAGGGGATGAGGTGATCATTCCGGTGCCCTGGTACTTTAACCACAAAATGTGGCTCGATCTCAGCGGCGTCACCGCCCGCCCGCTGCAGGTTGGCGATGATATGCTGCCAAATCTCGACGCCGCGCAGGCGCTGATCACAGCGCGGACCAAGGCCATCGTGCTGGTGACCCCCAACAATCCCACCGGCGTGGAATATCCCGCCGGCCTGCTGCGCGCCTATTTTGATCTGGCCAAATCCCACGGGCTTACCCTGATCGTGGACGAAACCTACCGTGACTTTGACAGCCGCTCGGGGCCACCGCACGCGCTGTTTCAGGATCCGGATTGGGAGCAGACCTTGATCCATCTGTATTCCTTCTCCAAAGCCTACCGTCTGACCGGCCACCGGGTTGGCGCCATCGCCGCAGCGCCGCAGCGCCTGTTTGAGATGGAGAAGTTTCTCGACACCGTTACCATCTGCCCGTCGCAGCTGGGACAGATCGGCGCGCAATGGGGTATTCACAACTTACAAGACTGGCTGGCTGGGGAACAGGCTGAAATCCTGGCCCGCAAACAGGCCATCATCGACCACTTCCCCAGCCTGCAAGCCCAGGGGTGGAAGCTGTTGGGATGCGGCGCCTATTTTGCCTATGTTGAACATCCCTTTGAAGCCCCCGCCGAAGAGATTGCCAAAAAACTGGTCACCGATGCCTCGGTGCTGATGTTGCCCGGCACCATGTTTATGCCGGAAGGCAGCAAACCTGCCGCGCGTCAGTTCCGCATAGCCTTTGCCAATGTGGATGCCGATGGAATAGCCGAGCTGTTCTCGCGATTGTGCAACTTCACCCCCTAGGAGGCCAAAGCAACCAGATCTGGCGGCATTTCTCCCAGCCATAGGCCCAGATCCCCGTCAAAGCGCCTTATTCAAGTGGTTGGGAGGCCGCTGGATCTTGCTCCCCTTGGGGTGGCAGCGTATGCAAGGTGCGAATTCTTTTGAAGAGGCAGCCCCCAGGCGAAAATCTCGCGGCGCCTTTCTGAACCGAAAACAACGAGGGCAGCATGGCCACAAGCATAAAAAAACTATCCAATACCTTTGTTTGGATCCTTATGGGCTTGCTGATTGTGGGCCTTGCCGGCTTTGGCGCGGTCAACTTTAGCAGCTCGATGTCCGCCATTGCCCTTGTTGGCGAGGAAGAGGTCACCGTTGACGAATACCTACGCGAGATGCAGCGCGAACAGCGTGCGCTGCAGGCCCAGGGCGGTCAGAGCCTGACCTTTGCCCAAATGGCGGCCTTTGGTCTGGACCAGGCGGTTCTGAGCCGTCTGATCTCCATCGCCTCCATTGATAACGAAGTCAAAAGCCTCGGCATTTCTGTTGGCGATGACAATCTGCGCCAAGAGCTGGCCGAAATCCCGGCCTTTCAGGACGCCAGCGGCAAATTCGACAGGCAGGCGTATAAATTTGCGCTGCAGAACGTCAACCTGACCGAAAGCGATTTTGAGGCCGATCTGCGCCGCGAATCCGCCCGGACCCTGGTGCAAGGCGCCATCGTGGTCGGTGCCAAAATGCCGAACACCATGACCAAAACCATGACCGATTACATCGGTGCGCGCCGCAGTTTCTCTTATGTGCCGTTTAGCCCGGATCAGATCGCCCTGATCCAGGTGGTGCCAGACGACGCGGAGCTCAAGGAATTTTATGACGCCAACACGGCGCAGTTCACCCTGCCCGAAACCAAACGCATCACCTATGCGCACCTCAGCCCTGATATGATCCTGGACACCGTCGAGGTCTCAGAAGAGGCCCTGCGCGCACTTTATGCCGAACGCAGCGACCAGTATCAGGTGGCCGAGCGTCGCCTGGTGGAACGTCTGGTTTTTGCCGATGAGGCCAGCGCCACCGCTGCCAAGGCACAGCTGGATGCCGCTGAGACAACCTTTGAAGCTCTGGTCGAGGCGCGCGGTCTGTCGCTGCAGGATATCGACCTTGGCGATGTAACACAGCCCGCCCTGGGCGCGGCAGGCGAAGCGGTGTTTGCCGCTGCGGTGCATGATGTCACTGGTCCGCTGCCTTCCGATCTTGGCCCTGCCCTGTACCGGATCAATGGTCGCCTTGAGGCCCAGCTCACCACCTTTGAGCAGGCCCTGCCTGATCTGCGCGACGAGCTGGCAGCGGATCGCGCCCGCCGCCTGATCGAGCAGCAGGCCGAAGACATCAACGATCTGCTTGCCGGCGGTGCAACGCTGGAAGACCTGGCAAATGAAAGCGAAATGGAAGTCGCCAGCCTGGGCTGGAGCGGCGACACCGGCGAAGGCATCACCGCCTATGAGGGATTCCGTACCGCTGCCAGTGTGGTGACCCTGGAAGATTTCCCCTCGGCCGAATTCCTCGAGGATGGCAGCCTGTTCGCGCTGCGCCTTGATGAGATCCTGCCGGAACGTCCCGAAGCCTTTGAAGAGGCCAAACCAAAGGTACTGGCCGCGTGGGAAGCCGATCGCGTTGCGACAGCGCTGCAGGCACAGGCTGATGCCCTGCTGGCGGCCACCTCTGCAACCGGCGATTTCCCCGAAGGCACCCAGGTCCAGACCGAAACCGGCCTTACCCGGACCGCTTACCTCGACAATACCCCAGCCGATATGATGAACCAGATCTTCACCATGGCACCAGGGGATCTGAAAGTGATCAAGGGCGAGGCCATCACCGTTGTGGTCCGTCTGGATGAGATCCTTGCCGCCGAGAACAACGAGGAGACGCAGCTCCTGGCCGAGGCGCTGGGCACCCAATTGGACCAGGCCGTCTCCGAGGCGCTGTTCTCTGCCTTTATCAGCGCCGCACAACTGCGTGCAGCACCGCGCGTTGATCAACAGGCGCTCAACGCCGTTATGACGAACTATCAGTAAACAAGTGAGACCCGCCCAATGGCTTTGACCCCAGATTTTGCGCGCTTTGCCACGGCCTATGAGAGCGGTGAAAACCAGGTTGTCTATACGCGGCTTGCCGCAGACCTGGACACTCCCGTTTCTTTGATGCTCAAGCTCACAGGCGCCCAGAAGGACGCCTTTATGCTGGAATCCGTAACCGGTGGTGAGGTGCGCGGACGCTACTCCATCATCGGCATGAAGCCGGATCTGGTCTGGCGCAGCCATGGGGAGGCCTCGGCGCTCAACCGCTCGGCCCGGTTTGACCCGGATGCGTTTGAGCCGCAGGAGGGTAATCCGCTCGACAATCTGCGCGCGCTGCTGGCCGAAAGCAAAATCGACCTGCCCGAGGATATGCCCCAGGCCGCTGCCGGCCTGTTTGGCTATCTGGGCTATGACATGGTGCGCCATGTGGAACATCTGCCGGATGTAAACCCCGATCCGCTAGGCCTGCCGGATGCGGTGATGATGCGCCCCTCGGTGATCGCCGTTCTGGATGGTGTCAAAGGTGAGGTCACCGTGGTGTCGCCAGCCTGGGTGAGCGAGGGCCAGACCGCCCGCGCTGCCTATGCCCAGGCAGCTGAACGGGTCATGGATGCGGTGCGCGATCTGGAACGGGCGATGCCCGCAGAAACCCGCGATCTGGGCGAGGCCCGCGAGATCGCGCCGCCGGTATCGAATTTCACCAAATCCGGCTATATGGAAGCGGTGGAAAAGGCCAAGGACTACATCCGGGCCGGCGATATCTTTCAGGTGGTTCCAGCGCAGCGCTGGAGCCAAGACTTCCCGCTGCCCCCCTTTGCGCTCTATCGCTCATTGCGGCGCACCAACCCGTCGCCTTTCATGTTCTATTTCAACTTTGGCGGCTTCCAGGTGATCGGTGCCAGCCCGGAAATCCTGGTTCGGGTGTTTGGCAATGAGGTCACCATTCGCCCCATCGCAGGCACCCGCCCCCGCGGCGAGACCGCCGAACAGGACAAGGCCAACGAGCTGGATCTATTGGCCGACAAAAAGGAGCTGGCCGAGCATCTGATGCTGCTGGATCTGGGGCGCAATGACACCGGCCGGGTTGCCAAGATCGGCACGGTCAAGCCCACTGAGCAGTTCATCATCGAACGCTACAGCCATGTGATGCATATCGTCTCCAACGTGGTGGGCGAGCTGCACGAAGACAAAGACGCCCTGGATGCGTTTTTTGCCGGCATGCCTGCGGGCACAGTTTCTGGCGCGCCCAAAGTGCGGGCGATGGAGATCATCGATGAGCTGGAACCGGAAAAACGGGGTGTCTACGGCGGCGGTGTTGGCTATTTTTCAGCCGGGGGAGACATGGATATGTGCATCGCCCTGCGGACCGCCATCGTCAAGGACCAGACCCTCTATGTGCAGGCCGGTGGTGGCGTTGTCTATGACAGCGACCCTGAGGCCGAATATATGGAAACCGTGCATAAATCCAACGCCATCCGCCGGGCTGCAGCCGATGCGGCGCGCTTTGTCGGCAATGGAAACAGCTGACCGGGACAGGCGATCCTCAGTACGGACACCATAAAAGGGCCTCCCTGTGGAGGCCCTTTTATGTTTTAGCGCCCCTGGAGTTGGCGCACTGCGCGCCTGGCCTTATGTTAGGTTCCCGCTCAGTCTGCCGCGGGAAGAGCGGCCTTGAGCCCGGCTGAAATGGGCGCCAGGCCCACCTGGCTGGCACGATCCTGCAAGCCCCACAGCAACAGCGCCGAAATGGTATCCGGGCGCAACCGGCCCAGCATGATCACAGCGCCTTCCTGACGGGCGCGAAAGGCCGCCTGGTCCAGGAACCGGCGAATGGCGCGCGGGTTTTGTCCGGCTCCGTCAAAATCACGAAACACCACGCCCGCTGGCATACCATCGCGCAGGGCCAGCTTTTGCACCGTGTTCAGCCCGCTGTTCTGGGTCACCATGCCATAGCCCGTGGCCTTCATCACCGCCACCATCTGGTCCGCAAGCGGCCGGTTGCCCTGAAACCCGGTGTCGACTCCTTCCAGGATACCAACCGCCTGGGGCAATTGCTGCATCCAGACCCCCATGGCGGTTTCAGCGTCCTGCGGGCTGGCCTCACGCGGCAGGTCGGCAAGGATAAGCACCTCAAACCCGGCGGCGCGGCGCGCCTTCATCTTTTCTGCAGCCTTTGGATCCTGAGGAGAAATTGCAAAGGTCAGCGGATAGGGGAAATCCTGCAATGCTTCGGCGCCAATTGCGGCCGCGTCATCTATCAATACGATGGACATCAAGGGTCGGTTATCCAGCGCGACAAAAGCCTCGGCGTTAATCTCAAAGGGTTGACCCTCGGCCAGAACCGCCTCTGAGGGGGCCGCGTCATCGCCGGCAATCAAAGTCGGTGTGCTGCTGCGTTCGGTCAGCGGAACCACACGGGTGCCGAGGCGTGCCCCCAGCTCCCCGCCAGAGGTTGCGCCCTCGGCAGAGGCCAATTGCTGTTCATCAGCCTCTTCGTCAGCCACCAAAGCAGCTGCGCTCTCTTGCTGGTTTGGATCCACCTCTGCTTGCGCTTCGCCGCCTTCTGGCTGCGACGGTGTCACAGCTGTAGCAGATATGCTGGGCAGGGCAGTGGCCACCGGCGCTGTCCCGATTTCTGGCCCCAGAGAACCCGACACAGAAGGAGACGCCACTACAGGAGCAGTGATACCCGGGCGCGGTTGGCTGGCATCTGCTTGGGTGGCGGCTGGTTGGGTGGCGGCTGGTTGGGTGGCGTCTGCTGTTTCCGTATCGGCGGTTTCCACTGCGGGGCTGTCTGCCCCCATGCCGGGTGCTTCCGTAATTTTTGTGCCCACCCTGACAGTCGTGGTATCGCCAGTACCGCTGGCCCCTTGCGAGGGAGCTGCTTGTTCGGACAGGGGCAATGATTCCATTGGCGCCGATTCTGTGGTCGTTTCTGTCGAGACCGGCGGTGCTGGCACTGCCGCTGTCTCGGTGGAAACAACCGGCCCCTGTTCCTGGGCCGGGGCATTGGGGGCTACGCCGCTCTCGGTCTCCGCTGTGACGGTGCTTGGCACCTGTGGCAGGCTCTGCACCCCTGCCCCTTGGCTCATATCGCCGGGGCTGGCCCCCTCCGCGGTGGCCACCACGGGCCGTGATCCGGGGTTGGTGTCAAGAACGGCAACTGGACTGGCGTCCTCGGTGCCGGAGTTTGTGGGGATGCTGGGGGCTGCTTCCACCAGATCGGCATCGCGACGTTCACTGGCCTCAGGCGCCTGTGTCGCGGCGGCTTTGGGCGGGTTGGATTGATCCGGCAGTGTTGCATCAACCTGCACACGGCTCGGCAAAGGAGACGACAGCGACACCATTGCTGCCCCGCCAACGGCCACCAGTGCACCGATACTCACGCCTCCGAGAAACCCTTTCATCGCAGTCTTGCCTCTCATCACCTGTTTCCACCCTGTCACCGGGCTGGTTTATCCTCAAAGCCACAGACAACAAACTGTGCATCTGCACCGGTTTTGCTACCTGTTTGGTCCCTTGTCAGGTCAGGCACTGCGCCAATTGACCGTCCTGCTCTTGACGCTGCCGCGCAAGCCTGAACAAGTATACCGAAACCACTATACTGCGGCGCCCCCCTCGCCCGCCACCCATAAAAGAGCCCACCAAGATGCTGCTGCTAATCGACAACTACGACTCCTTTACCTACAACCTTGTGCACTATCTGGGAGAGCTCGGCGCCGAGATGGAGGTCCATCGCAATGATGCCCTCAGCGTGCAGGAGGCCATGGCGTTAAATCCGGCAGGCATCCTGCTGTCGCCTGGCCCCAAGGCCCCGGAACAGGCCGGTATTTGCCTGGCGCTGACCCTGGCCGCCGCAGAAACCAGAACGCCGCTGCTTGGGGTTTGCCTGGGGCATCAAACCATCGGCCAGGCCTTTGGTGGCAATGTCGTCCGCTGTCACGAGATCGTGCATGGCAAGATGGGCAAGGTACAGCACAACAACTCCGGGCTATTTGCCGGGCTGCCCAGCCCGTTTGAGGCAACCCGCTATCATTCTCTGGTGGTGGATCGCGAAACCCTGCCCGAATGTCTGGACATCACCGCCGAGCTGGAAGATGGCACCATCATGGGGCTGCAGCACAAAGAGCTGCCAATGCACGGGGTTCAGTTCCACCCCGAATCCATCGCCTCCGAGCACGGCCATGCCCTGCTCAAGAACTTCCTCGATGACATGAAGGTGCCCGCATGAGCGATCTGATCAAACCGCTGATTGGTGCCGCCGCCGACCGCCCCCTGAGCCGCGATGAGGCGACCCAGGCCTTTACCCTGTTGTTTGAAGGCGAAGCCACTCCCAGCCAGATTGGCGGCATCCTGATGGCGCTGCGCACCCGTGGCGAAACCGTTGATGAATATGCCGCTGCGGCCTCGGTCATGCGGTCCAAATGTAATCCTGTGAAAGCCCCCGCCGGGGCCATGGATATTGTCGGCACCGGCGGCGACGGCAAACATACCTTGAATATCTCCACCGCCACCGCCTTTGTCACCGCAGGCGCCGGGGTTGTGGTCGCCAAACATGGCAACCGCAACCTGTCGTCACGCTCTGGCACGGCGGATGTGCAGGCGCAGATGGGCATCAATGTCATGGTACCGCCAAAGGTGGTCGAAGAGGCGCTGGACCATTGCGGCATCGCCTTCATGATGGCGCCAATGCACCACCCGGCCGTTGCACATGTGATGCCAACCCGCCAGGAGCTGGGCACAAGAACGATCTTTAACATATTGGGACCATTGACCAATCCTGCTGGTGTCAAACGTCAGCTCACCGGTGCATTTAGCCGCGAACTGATCCGCCCCATGGCGGAAACCCTGGGCCAGCTCGGGTCCGAGCGCGCCTGGCTGGTGCATGGATCCGACGGCACTGATGAGCTGACCATCACTGGGATCAGCTGGGTCTCCGCGCTGGAAGAAGACGGGTCGATCAATGATTTCGAACTGCACCCGGAACAGGCCGGCCTGCCCGTACATCCCTTTGAGGCCATCCTTGGTGGCAGCCCCGCAGACAATGCAGCGGCCTTCCGCGCCTTGTTGGACGGTGAAAAAGGCGCCTACCGTGATGCAGTTCTGTTGAACGCAGCCTCGGCACTGGTGGTGGCGAATGCGGCCAACTCTTTGAAAGAAGGTGTTGAAAAGGCTATCGAAAGCATAGATTCCGGTGCGGCCAAGAATAAGCTAGAAGCCTTGGCAAAAATCACCACGGCCGCCGCCGTATGAGTACAGCTGCTGGCTCAGCCCCAAGCGCACCCCAGTTAGGTGACTGGGGCGATCTGGCGTTTTTCTCCCAGGACTGGCCGGCAATCAAAGCGCAGCTGGATGCGGAACCTCGGGCCATTTTGCCGCCAAACTCGGTGCGCTTTGCGGCGCTTGAACTGACGCCGCTGAACAACACCCATGTGGTCATCCTGGGCCAGGATCCCTATCCTACGCCGGGTCACGCCAATGGGCTGGCCTTTTCCGTCGCGCCTGACGTGCGGCCTCTGCCACGGTCCCTTTCTAACATTTACAAAGAGTTGCATAAGGATATTGGCGCACATCCAGCCACTGGGGATTTGCAAAACTGGGCACGACAGGGCGTTTTGCTGCTCAACACCGCACTCTCGGTGCCGAGCGGAGAAGCCAATGGGCACAAAGATCTGGGCTGGGAGAAGCTGGTTCAACAGGTGCTCGCCAGGACCTCGCAAAGACCCACTGCCTATGTATTCTGGGGAAAACAGGCGCAGAGACTTGAAAAACACCTCCATCCGGGCGATCACCTTATCCTGAGGACTGCCCACCCATCTCCGCTATCTGCCCATCGCGGTTTCTTTGGGTCAGGGGTGTTTTCAAAGATCAATAGCTGGCTTGCTGCACGCGGATCACAGCCAATCGACTGGACGATCTAAGGGTAGACATGACACAACACAATGACAGGAGGCAGGACCATGGCTGAAAATGTGCTGGATAAGATCAAGGCCTATAAGCTGGAAGAAATCGCCGCTGACAAAGCCGCCAAGCCATTAGCCGAAGTCGAAGCCGAAGCCCGCGACGCCTCAGCCCCCAGGGGGTTTGCGGAAGCGCTCTCCAGTGCTGCCCGCGACGGCTATGGGCTGATTGCAGAAATCAAAAAGGCCAGCCCTTCCAAGGGGTTGATCCGGGAGGATTTTAATCCTGCCGCGTTAGCCCAGGCCTATGAACAGGGCGGCGCTGCCTGCCTGTCGGTCCTGACGGATACGCCAAGCTTTCAAGGCGCCAAATCCTTCTTGGTGGAGGCGCGCGCTGCCTGTTCCCTGCCCGCCCTGCGCAAAGATTTTATGTATGATACCTATCAGGTTGCCGAGGCCCGCGCCCTGGGTGCCGATTGCATCCTGATCATTCTCGCCTCGGTTACCGATGAACAGGCCGCCGAGCTGGAAGACTGTGCCGTGGAATGGGGCATGGATGTGCTGCTTGAGGTCCATGACGAGGCCGAACTGGAGCGTGCCAGCCTGCTGAAATCCCCGCTAATGGGGATCAACAACCGCAATCTAAAAACCTTTGAGACAACATTGGACACCACTCGCCATTTGTCGCGGTTGGTGCCCGCCGGGCGCAGTATCGTCTGCGAAAGCGGCCTTTCTACGCCGCAGGATCTGGCGGATATGGCCCGCTATGGCGCCCGCACGTTCCTGATTGGGGAATCCTTGATGCGTCAAGACGATGTGGCACTGGCCACCCGCACCCTACTGGCTGACCCTCTGACCCCCGGGGCACTGTGACATGGCGCTGACCCATTTTGACACCAAGGGCGACGCCCATATGGTAGATGTCTCCGACAAGGCGGTCACCGCGCGCGTGGCCGTGGCCGAGGGTCACATCACCATGGCCCGGGAAACCTTTGAAATCATTTCCCAAGGTAAGGCCAAAAAGGGCGATGTACTGAGCGTTGCGCGGCTGGCAGGCATCATGGGGGCGAAAAAGACGCCCGACCTGATCCCCCTGTGCCATCCGCTCGCTATTTCCAAAGTCGCTGTTGATCTGACCTTGGATCCCGACCTGCCCGGTGTCCGGGTAGAGGCCACAGTCAAAACCACCGGGCAAACCGGTGTTGAAATGGAGGCCCTGACGGCTGTATCAGTTGCCTGTCTCACCGTCTATGACATGGCCAAGGCCGTGGATAAGGAAATGCAGATCGGCGGCACCAGAGTTGTGCTAAAAGATGGCGGAAAATCAGGGCGGTACGAGGCTTAGATGATTTCAGTTTCCGAGGCCCGCGCGGCTCTTTTACAGCTCAGCTCGGTGACCGAAATAGAACAGGTTCCACTGGCCGAGGCCAATGGACGGGTCTTGGCTCAGCCGGTCAGCGCTGTGCGCGACCAGCCTCCCTTTTCCGCCTCGGCGATGGATGGCTATGCGGTCAAACGGGACGAAGTTGAGCTGCACGCCATGTTTCAGGTCATCGGTGAGGCCGCAGCCGGGCATCGCTTTGAGGGCCGCCTAAAGGCTGGTCAAGCGGTACGGATTTTCACCGGCGCGCCGGTGCCGGATGGTGCTGATTTTGTGGTTATCCAAGAGGATGTCGACCGCAAGAAAGACCTGATCACCATTCTCGATCACCCCGGTGCTTCGGACAATATCCGCCCCCGTGGCGGTGATTTCACCATCGGCCAAACCGTCAATGCGCCGCGTCTGCTGCGCCCTTCTGATGTGGCGCTTTTGGCAGCGATGAATATCCCCAAGGTACCCGTCTACCGCCGCCCGGTTGTCGCATTGATCTCTACCGGTGATGAGTTGGTGATGCCCGGCGGCACCCCTGGCCCGGATCAGATCATCGCCTCAAATACCTTTGGTCTCAAGGCGATGCTGGAAGAGTTTGGCGCAGAAGTGCGGATATTGCCCATCGCCAAAGACAGTGACACGTCGTTGAAAATGGCTTTCTCTCTGGCCCGTGACGTTGATCTGGTTGTCACCATCGGCGGCGCCTCGGTTGGCGATCACGATCTGGTCGCCAAGGTCTCCGCTGATCTTGGGATGGAGCGTAGCTTTTACAAGGTTGCCATGCGTCCTGGCAAGCCGTTGATGGCCGGGCGCATGGGCAAGGCTACCATGGTCGGATTGCCTGGAAACCCCGTTTCTGCAATGGTTTGCGGGCATATCTTCTTGCGCCCCATGATCCAAAGCATGTTAGGTTTTGAGGCTCAAGAAGAGAGCCTGCAAACCGCAACCCTTACCCATGACTTGGCTGCCAACGGGCCCAGGGAACACTACATGCGTGCGACAGTTGCCGCCGGTGAAATCACCGTTTCGCCCAGACAGGACAGCGCACTTTTGACCATTCTGGCCGATGCCAACGCCTTGCTCGTCCTGCCGCCCCATGCGCCGGCGCAGCGCTGTGGTGACACTCTGCACTACCTGCCAATTTAACCGCTCCCAAGCGTCAGGCGTAGCGGAACCCTCAGCAGTGAAAACCTCACAAAAGAGACTGCGGCGTTCTTGCGTTGTTGACACAAAACGGGAACATGACTAGAACAAAACGAAACGGATGTAATCGGAGGGACAGCAATGCTAACCAAGAAGCAATTGGATTTATTGAACTTCATACATCAGCGACTGCAAAAAGACGGCGTTCCCCCGAGCTTTGATGAAATGAAGGTTGCCCTTGATCTGCGCTCCAAATCGGGGATTCATCGGCTCATTACGGCGCTTGAAGAACGTGGTTTCATCCGCCGACTTGCGCACCGGGCACGTGCCATCGAAATTCTGCGCCTGCCAGAAAATATGACTGGCGCCGCCACAGGCGAGGACGCGCCCCGACCTGCAATCAACATCGACACGCGCCGAACGCCGCCTGCATCCGCCCCTCGGACCGCACCGTCAGAGGAAGCCGTTATTGCTTCCCTGCAAATTCCCGTGATGGGCCGCATTGCTGCCGGTGTCCCGATTGAGGCGATCAACCAGATCACCCATCAGATCGCGATCCCTCAGACCATGTTGTCCTCCAATGGTAAACACTACGCCCTCGAGGTGCGCGGCGACTCGATGATCAATGCAGGGATCAACGATGGCGACATCGTCGTGATCCGCGAATGCGACACGGCGGATGATGGCGATATCGTGGTTGCCCTTGTCGCCGATGAAGAAGCCACGCTGAAACGGCTGTTCCGCCGCAACGGCGCCATTGCGCTTGAGGCTGAAAACCCCGCCTATGAAACTCGGATCTTTTCGCAAGACCAGGTTAAGGTTCAAGGACGGCTGGTAGGTCTGATCCGCAGCTACTAAGCTTTTGGGGGCACCAGGATCGTGACGGAGCACTGAAAAAGTCAGTGCCGCGACCAGGGGCGATCTCCCGCCAGTTCGTTTGCGCTTATCAATATGCCATTCTGTGTCATTGCAATGCTGCCACTGCTCCGCAGGCGATCTGGTCCCAGAATCGCGCAGGGTCCCGTATGCTGAAGCACCGCGTTGGCGACCACCAGATCCGATGCATGGCAGCCCACAAACGCTTCAGCCCGCCGTTTGCCGGTGATATGTATAATGCGGCGTCCAGAAACCCAGATACCTCTGTCTTTCGCAAGCGCAGCCCACCGCTGCGCCGCCTCAGCTTGGGACACTGGCGTACCATCTGCGGCCAACCAGCTTTTTGCAGTGTAACCTTGGCTGGTCGCTCGGGACAACGCACGGCCTTCTGGGGTCAACACCCCGACCAAAGACCCATTGGCTGAAACGAGCAATACTGGCCTATCTGTCTGCCCCCAGATCGCCAGAGACAGCCCAACCAGGCACAAACCGCCCCAGCGCAGCCTCCCTTGCCAAAGCAGTACAACCAGCGCCCCCAGGGAAAAAAGTGGCAACACCCAAGGACCGGGCATAACCACGCCGCTTTGTGCATGGGGTAACGCGGCGACCCAATTCGCCACTCCCAATATCCACTCAAGACCTAGCTGCAGAAAGAAAACCCCGACCATCTCGGCGCCGATAGGGGCCAGGCAAAGGGATAAAACCGCAGCAGGAACAACGACTAACCCCATAATGGGAACCGCCAGCACATTGCCGAGAAGCCCATAATGGGACAGAGCATTAAAATGGGCAGCGCCAAAGGGCGCGGTTGCGATCCCGGCCACTGCCGAGGAAACAACCACCGTCAGCACCGGGTGCAACCAGACGGGGCCCGGTGCCAGCCGTTGGGTGCGGATCCAGCCAAACACCGCAACCAGCGCCGTGGTCGCAGCAAAGCTCATCTGAAACCCCGGGCTCATCAGCGTTTCTGGCCTGCGCAACAGGACAAGTGTTGCCGCAACAGCGACCGCTCTCAAGGATATGGCGCGTCGATCCAGCAAAACCGCCACAAACATTACGAGAACCATAATAAAGGCCCGTTCCGTCGAAATGCTCGCGCCAGAGATCCCGAGGTAGACTGCCCCCACCGCAAGCGCCGCCGCTGCGGAGATTTTTTTGATGTTCCACCGCAGGGCAAGTGCCGGAATTAGGCAAAGAAAAAACCGAAGCGCCGTAAACACAAACCCAGTCAGCAACCCCATGTGGAGCCCGGAAATCGCCAGCAGATGGGCCAAGTTACTTGCTCTCAAGGCCTGCAGCTCTTCTGGGGCGACGCCGCTTCTGTCTCCTGCGATGATTGCAGCCGCGAATCCTCCGGTCTTGGCCCCCAAACGATCCTGCACCGCCCGTGACAGGTGATAGCGAAACCGATGCAGATATAGCCCCTCCTGCGCGGGCTTGAGCACCACGATCGGCACCCGGGTATAGCCATTGGCGCCAATTTTCATAAACCAGGCATATCGGCGAAAATCAAACCCACCCGGCTCGCTCGGCCCCTGAGGAGGCATCAGATGTGCAGTGGTGGCCACCGTCGCCCCCACTTCCGGGCTTTCGCTTCCGGCAGCAAGGGACACCCGCACCCGTGCAGGACGCTTTGCTGGCACCACGCGCGCCAACCGCACATGATCCAGCGTCAGTCTAAGGGCACCGCGACTGCCACGATCGATGGCAATGATCCGCCCCTCTACGGGACCATAGTAGCGAAATGCCAGGACCGGCGCCTGCACCAGTGCGGTGCGCGCCACCGCAGACAAGAAACCTAGGCAAATGAGAAGGATCGCCCAGGCGATCATCGCCCGGCTATCCCGGCAGCGCGTCAGTGGCAGAGCCAGAAGGATGGTCAAGGTCAGCAAACACCAGGTTTGAAAACCCGGATCGCTGCGCAGCAGAAAGAACCAACCAATGCCAAGCCCGAGACACACCGGAACCCAGGTCAGCAACACCCCACGCTGGGCCTGCAGGGTCTGATCAAGGCGCAACAAAATCTGCAAGGTTGCTCCGGCTTCCCTGCCTCGGTACACAGACGGAAAATCCGGCTCATTTTTGGTTTCCAAAGGCAGATCACCTCATGTCAAAACCCGTCGTCACACGCTTCGCCCCTTCTCCTACAGGCTATTTGCACATTGGGGGTGCCCGCACGGCCCTGTTTAACTGGCTTTTTGCGCGCGGCCGCGGCGGCAAGTTTCTGTTGCGCATCGAAGACACAGATCGTGCACGCTCCACCCCCGAGGCAACAGCGGCCATCTTGCAGGGCATGAATTGGCTGGGGTTGGACCATGACGGCGAAATTGTCAGCCAGTTTGAAGGGGCGAAACGCCATGCGGAAGTGGCCGAACAGCTGCTGAGTGAGGGCAAGGCCTATAAGTGTTTTGCCACCCAGGAGGAGATTGCCGCCTTTCGCGAAGCCGCAAAGGCCGATGGAAAATCAACGCTGTATCGGTCTCCCTGGCGGGACGCCAGCGCCGCAAACCACCCGGACGCCCCCTATGTGATCCGCATCAAGGCGCCGCAGGACGGGGTCACGGTGATCAAGGATCAGGTGCAGGGGGATGTCACTATTCAGAACGACCAGCTGGATGACATGATTCTGCTGCGCTCGGACGGCACCCCCGTCTATATGCTGGCGGTTGTGGTTGATGATCACGATATGGGAGTGACCCATGTGATCCGGGGCGACGATCATTTGAACAACGCGGCCCGCCAGATGATGATCTATACCGCACTGGGCTGGGATATTCCGGTCTGGGCTCATATTCCATTGATCCACGGCGCAGATGGCAAAAAGCTCTCCAAACGCCATGGTGCGCTTGGTGCCCAAGAATATCAGGCCATGGGCTATAGCGCTGCGGGTATGCGCAACTATCTGGCCCGTCTGGGCTGGAGCCATGGCGATGACGAGTTTTTCACCGATGCCCAGGCGCAGGCCTGGTTCGGGCTGGAGGCCATCGGCAAAAGCCCGGCGCGTTTTGACACCAAAAAGCTGGAAAACCTCTCAGGGCAACACATTGCCGTTAGCGATGACGCTGCGCTGCGGCAGGAGATTCAAGCCTACTTGATCGCAGCTGGCAAATCACCATTGGATGACGTTAAGTCAGCAAATCTTGAACGTGCGATGTATTGCCTCAAAGATCGGGCGAAGACATTCCCAGACCTGCTTGAAAAAGCTCATTTTGTCCTGACATCCCGGCCAGTTGTGCCGGATGAAAAAGCCGCCAAGGCACTGGTAAATGTATCCGATGGTATACTGGCTCAATTGACGCCGCAGCTGCAAAGTGCTAGCTGGGCGCGTGACGATCTTGAGGCGCTTCTTAATACATTTGCCGAAGCCCATGACACCAAGTTCGGCAAACTGGCCGCCCCCTTGCGGGCCGTGTTGGCCGGTCGTGCCGCAACACCGTCGGTGTTTGACATGATGCTGATCCTGGGCCGTGAAGAAACAATGGCCCGGCTCAACGACTCCACAGGCTGACCCTGTCCTTAACCGGTCAGTAAGCCTGTTCCTATACCACCTCACCTGCGCGATCCGCGCGCAGGTTCTGCCTGCACCGTGCCCGGGATAAAATTCCGGGTATTCGTGCCTGATACAGGAAGGGACATCTATGACCGAGACACAGAAGACCGCAAAGCTCAGCCTGAACGGCCAGGATTATGAGCTTCCCATTTTCTCGCCTACCGCCGGGCCTGATGTTCTGGACATCCGCAAGCTTTACGCCCAGGCCGGGGTTTTCACCTATGATCCGGGTTTCACCTCGACCGCCAGCTGTGACAGCACCATCACCTATATTGACGGGAACGAAGGTGTGCTGCTGCACCGGGGCTACCCCATCGACCAGCTGGCGTCTAAATCGCATTATCTGGAAGTCAGCTATCTGCTGCTTTATGGTGAACTGCCAACCGCAACTCAGCTGGAAGATTTTGAAGCCCGTGTGACTCGTCACACCATGGTGCATGAACAAATGCACAACTTCTTCCGTGGCTTCCGTCGCGACGCGCATCCGATGGCGACGATGGTTGGTGTGGTTGGGGCGATGTCAGCTTTCTATCACGACTCAACCGATATTGCCGACCCTTGGCAGCGCGAAGTGGCGTCGATCCGCCTGATCGCAAAACTGCCAACAATTGCGGCCATGGCCTATAAATATTCGATCGGCCAGCCTTTCGTGTATCCGCGCAACGATCTGGATTATGCAGCCAACTTCCTGCACATGTGTTTCTCGGTTCCTGCCGAAGACTACAACGTGAACCCGATCCTGAGCCGCGCAATGGACCGGATTTTTACCCTGCACGCCGATCACGAGCAAAACGCCTCGACCTCGACCGTGCGTCTGGCGTCGTCTTCCGGGGCAAACCCCTTTGCCTGTATCGCTGCGGGTATCGCCTGCCTTTGGGGGCCTGCTCATGGTGGCGCCAACCAGGCCTGCCTGGAAATGCTCAAGGAAATTGGCACGGTTGACCGCATTCCTGAATTCATCGCCCGCGCCAAGGACAAAGACGATCCCTTCCGTCTGATGGGCTTTGGTCACCGTGTTTACAAAAACACCGACCCGCGCGCCACGGTTCTGAAACAGTCCGCCGACGAGGTGCTCGAACTGTTGGGTGTCGAAGACAACCCGCTGCTGCAGGTTGCCAAAGAGCTGGAACAGACGGCTCTGAATGACCCCTACTTTAAAGAGAAGAAGCTGTTCCCGAACGTGGATTTCTATTCCGGCATCATTCTCGAAGCGATGGGTTTCCCCACCTCGATGTTCACGCCAATCTTTGCGCTGTCGCGCACCGTTGGCTGGATCTCACAGTGGAAAGAAATGATTGCAGATCCACAGAACAAAATTGGTCGCCCACGTCAGCTGTATCTGGGTCAGACGTCACGCGACTACGTGGATATCGAAAACCGCTAAGCGCTTGCTTATTGCGACCTCCAAGCCCCGCCGTTTCGGCGGGGCTTTTTTGTTGGCCCCTTGCCCGAGCAGGTCCCAGCCAGGCGACTGTCAGATTCTGCCAGGTGAGTCGGCAAAATCAAAATCAAGCATTGTTAAGACCCAAAGTCTGCAAACCAGGTTCGCCACCGATCCACTTGTGACCTTTCAAGAGATTTGGCGCTCTGGTATGAACAATCCCCCTCAAGACTATCCATTGTGGATAATACCGGCTGATTTTCGAGTAAAGCCAGCTCTAATTTCCTTGTTCTGGGGTTCCAACCAGAGGTATTTTAAAAGAAATCTTAATCACTTTCTGGGGGACGATTAAATGATGTGGATGGCTCTTTTGGGTATCGGCCTGGTTGCCGGTATCGCGCTTATCGTCGACGACGATGACGATGCGCCTGCCAATGCCGGCGGCGGCGATGATAACGGTGGGGATACCGGGGGCGGTGATGATACCGGGGGTGGTTCGGAAATCGACCCCTTTATCGGTGCCTCAGGTGATGATGAAATCGACGGCGATGCTGAGGATAACACGCTCCTGGGCAAAAACGGCGAGGACACTCTTGACGGTGGTGAAGGTGATGACCGCGTCTTTGGCGACGGTGGCAAGGACAACGTCGAGGGCGGCGAAGGCAACGACAGCGTCTTTGGCGGCAATGGCGATGACCTGGTTCAAGGCGGCGAAGGCGACGACCTTGTGCGCGGCGGACGCGATGATGACGTTCTCATTGACGCAACCGGCACCGACAGGCTTCAGGGCGACGGCGGTGACGATCTGATCATCGCAAGCGGCACCATGGACCCGGATGCAGAAGCGGCTTTCCTGGCGGATCCAGAACCTGAAAATGGTATTGGCAATTTGCTGGACCAGCTTCAAATCGACTTTTCCGCTGACAGCGATACAGACGGCGATCAAGCCTTTGGTGGCGCTGGCGACGACACGGTAATTTTTGGCGTCAATGATACCGTTGGCGGTGGCAGCGGAGCGGATACATTTGTGACCGCCTCCTGGCTCGAGGGCGAAGGCCCTGCAACAGTGACCGATTTTGATCCAGACGAAGATCAATTGATGTATGCCTATGACCCAGCCGCTGGTGAGCCTGACCTCACGGTGGACTTGGTGGAAAACGGTGATGGCACCTCTGATGCGATTGTCTCTGCCAATGGATCTGAGGTAATTCGCGTGCAGGATCAAGATGATAGCTTTGATCTGGCGGAACACGTGCTCTTGCTCAACGGCGTACGCACGGGCTAAGAACCACACCGAACAGTCGCCCATGGCCTGCGTTGAACCTGCCAGTTCGACGCAGGCTTTTTCTTGTCACCCATAGCCTGCAGGGCAAGGTGGCAGCACTAAGCGGCAGTCCCTTGCATTTGCGCCAGCACGCTGGTCGGGCTGCTTGGCGCTTTAGTAAAGAGCGTCATGTCCACCTCATTGGCGCAACTGACGTCACCGGACAAAATACGGCTGGACATAGAGCGTTCGCTGAGACCATGAGCCTTTATGAGTTCGGCATCCTGATGCGGGCGAAACTCCCCCTGAGAGTCGGGATCAGACAGATACTTACCGATCACTTTTGGCACCCGGGTTAGCTTTAGGTTGTTGCCTTTCAATACCGACCAAAAGAACCCATCCCCCATGGACCGGATCACTTCACCGTTTTTGAAATAGGAGGGGTACCACTTGCCGATGGTATGAACGTTCCATAGCGTCGCAGGGCCAAAGGTGCCGCGCTCTCCTGTGCCGCTGCCCAAGCGCAGGTTTTCATCCAGTACCGGGGGCCAGGTGGGTTTGAAATGGGTGTAGTCAATATCTGTCAGATCAAAGGGCTCTGCCATGTCCTTTTCGTCAAAACAGATTTCCCATTCACCACAGACCAGCGCCGAGTTTGTCTCCAGCGCCGTCCCCGCCAATAGCCCCACCGCATCGCGCGCCAGGCGATCATCCATATTCAGGTTCATCACATAGGGCGTCGTCGACAAGGCGGTGCCAGCCGACCAGGCCTCATAGATGCTCAGAGGTTCGCCGAAACTGTGCCAGGGCGCATCCAGCCAATCAGGTGCCGTGTCGCCGTTGTCAAAAATGTAGCAAGGGTGAACATTCAGCGTCTGGGATTTTAGATTTTCCCAATGAGAGCGCAGCAGATCCAGCTTGTTTTTCTGTTGATGCCAAACCGCACAAAAGACTGTCACGATGGGCTGCTGGTCCTGCGAAAGGCTGGACAGATTATGGGATGTAAATTTCACGACGATGTATCCTAAAACCTCTAGTACGCCGAGAGGACGATCCACCCAACGCATAGAGTTTTAGGGATTCATGCCTAATTGACCGTTAACGGCCCTCGAATGTTGCAGGGCGTTTTTCAAGAAAGGCGGTGACACCCTCATTGAAGTCACGGCTTTTGCCACATTCCCCCTGCAGGGTCGCTTCAACCGAAAGCTGTTCTGGCAGGCTATTGCCATAGCTGGCGCGGATCGCGGTTTTGATTGCCCCAAACGCCTTGGTTGGGCCATTGGCCAAATAGGCCGCGCGCGCGCGCCAATGGGAGTCAAATTCATCATCAGGGACGGCTTCCCAGATCATGCCCCAGTCGCTGGCCTGTTTGGCAGAAATCTTATCGGCAAACAGCGCGGCGCCCATGGCTTTGGCCAGACCCATCTGGCGCGGCAGGAACCAGGTACCACCCGCATCCGGCATCAGGCCAATACGGGCAAAAGCCTGCAGGAAATAGGCGCTTTCGGTAGCAATCACCACATCCGCGGCCAGCGCCAGATTGGCGCCTGCGCCAGCGACAGGTCCGTTAATGACGGACAGGGTTGGCACCGGGCACTCATAGATCGCCTCCAGCATTGGGGTGTATTCATCCCGCAGGGTACGTTCCATATCAATATTGCCATTGCCGGAGGCATCGCTCAGATCCTGGCCCGAGCAAAACGCGCCACCTGCCCCGGTCAGGACAACCGCGCGGGCCTCGCCAGCGGCACGTTTCATGGCATGCGTGATCTCTGCGCGCATCTGGCCTGTCAGGGCGTTCATCTTGCTTGGGCGGTTCAGCGTAACAATCGCTAGACCATCCTCAAGCGTGTACAGGATTTCCTTGTAGTCCATCAAAGCCTCATATGTCTCATTGGCGGGGCGGCGATAGAGTCACCGCTTGGCGCAAGTTTATCCGCAACCGTGCCGCAAAGCAGGTAAGGCGAAAAGCCAAACCCCGCGTCACGGCAGTGAAATTGTCACTCGTCGAGAATCCGGCTCAACCGGGACTGTTCTTCATCGCTCAGCCCCTGCTCGCCCTCCTTGGACGCCCGCTCCCGCCCGCGCATATAGCCCGCAGCCACGCCCAGAGCCAATAGCAGCATCAAAGGACCAGCAGCCCAGAGCAGCCAGTTGGCGCCAGACGCGGTTGGCCGCAACAGCACGTATTCGCCATAGCGCGCAACTACAAAGTCAATCACCTCAGTGTTGCTGTCGCCCTCAACCAGGCGCTCGCGCACCAGAATGCGTAAATCGCGGGCCAGCTCTGCATTGGACTCGTCGATGTTTTCATTTCGGCAAACCAGGCAGCGCAGGTCTTTGGACAACTCCCGGGCGCGGGCCTCCAGAGCCGGGTCCGACAGGACCTCATCCGGTTGCACCGCCACAGCGGGCTGCGGCAGGGTTGCCACGGCACAAAACAAGACAAGCGCACAGGCAGAGCCCCAGGTTTTCAGGAAAGTCATTGTGCCGCCACCCCTGCTGGTTCCTTGCTGCCGCCCTGCCCTTTGGCAGCTCCGGCAGCAACGCGAAAGCGGCGGTCGCTCAGGCTGAGGAACCCACCAAGCGCCATCAACAGGCAGCCACCCCAGATCCAATTGGCCAGGGGTTTGATATAGGTGCGCACAGTCCAGCCGCCGCCTGCTTGTTGATCGCCAATGACCACATAGAGATCGCGCAGCAGTCGATAATCGATTGCTGCCTCGGTTGTGGGCATTTTGGCCACCGGATAGTTGCGCTTTTCGGGATGCATGACTGCCAGTTCGCGCCCGTCCTGGGTCACCGTGATTGTCGCCATGGTGGTAAAGTAGTTCGGCCCGCGTGTGTTCTCGACCCCGTCGAGTGTCAGCTCATATTGGCCAACGGTGAAGGGTTCACCGATCTGGGCCACGCGGATATCTTCGACATCCCAGGCGGTCAGCCCAGCAATGGCAAAGATGGTAACGCCGAGCCCGGCATGGGCGGTGGCCTTACCCCAATCCGCGCGGGGCAGACGCGTCAGCCGCCCAATGCTACCGGTGCGGCCCCATAGATCCACCAGCGCGCCAAACACCACCCAAGAGCCCAGGAACAACCCAACCGGACCAAGAGCGGACCGCCCCGACTGCATCGCCCAGGCCAACACCGCCAGGGCCACAGCCAGCACAAAGACATAGCGCAGTTTTTTGATGGTCCGGCCCAGGTTGCCGCGCTTCCACGGCAACATCGACCCGATGGGAAGGATAGCCCCCAAAAGCACCATAAATGGCGTGAAGGCGGCATTGAAGAACGGAGGGCCTACCGAGAGTTTCCGCCCAAAGGCCATTTCCGCAACGATGGGCCAAAGAGTGCCAAAGAACACCACAAAGCAGCCAACTGCCAGCAGTATGTTATTGGCCACCAACGCGCCTTCGCGGCTGACCAGTCCAAACACACCTCTGGCCTGCATGGCTTGGGCACGGGCCGCAAACAACGTCAGCGCCCCGCCGGTAAAGAAGGCCAGGATGAACAGAATGAAAATCCCGCGCTCGGCATCATTGGCAAAGGCATGCACCGAGGTCAAAAGTCCCGAGCGCACGATGAATGTCCCGACCAGCGAAAAGCCAAAGGCAAGGATTGCCAGCAGGATGGTCCAGCTTTTTAGGGACTCACGTTTTTCCACCACGATTGCCGAATGCAGCAGTGCAGCCGCCAGCAGCCAGGGCATAAAGGAGGCGTTTTCAACCGGATCCCAGAACCAGAAACCGCCCCAGCCGAGCTCGTAATAGGCCCACCAGCTGCCAAGCGCGATGCCAATGGTCAAGAAGATCCAGGCCGCCAGCGTCCAAGGGCGCACCCAGCGCGCCCAGGCAGCGTCAACGCGGCCTTCGATCAGCGCCGCGACCGCAAAGGAAAAGGCCATCGAGAGGCCCACATAGCCCAGGTACAAAAACGGCGGATGAAAGGCGAGCCCCGGATCCTGCAGCAGCGGATTCAGATCCTGGCCGTCAAAGGGCGGCACAGCGAGACGCAGGAACGGGTTGGACGTAAACAGAATAAAGGCAAAGAACGCCACTCCGATAGCAGCCTGTACTGCCAGAACGCGGGCCTTCAAGGTCTGCGGCAAGCCACCTCCGAACACCGAGGCCACCGCGCCAAACAAGGCAACAATCAGCACCCAGAGCAGCATCGAGCCCTCATGGTTGCCCCATGTTCCCGAGATTTTATACAGCATCGGTTTGGCGGAATGGCTGTTCAGCATCACCAGCCGCAACGAGAAATCCGAGGTCACAAAGGCCCAGACCAGGGCCCCAAAGGCAAAGGCGGTAAAAAAGAACTGCGCCTGTGCAGCGGGTTCGGCCACGGCCATCCAGCCGGGCCAGCGTTTATGGGCACCAATCAGTGGAACTACCATTTGAACAATGGCAACCATGAAGGCGAGGATGAGGGCGAAATGTCCGAGCTCTGTAATCATGACTATGTCTATAGTCTTTACCGCGAAGCGGGCCAATGGGAAAACCCGCGTCCAGCCGCCGCAGCCCCTTCACTTTTGGGCAGAATTCAGCCCAGCAAACAAAAGCCCCCAAAGAGCAGTGCTCTGAGGGGGCAATTTGCCAAGTTTTCAAAGGCCAGCAGATCTGCCGCAGGCTTTGGGATTCAGGTGCCTGCCTTTACGATTCAGGCACCTGATAGACCCCCTGCTCCTTCAAGGCGTCAACAACCTCTCTGGGCATGTAGGTCTCATCGTGCTTGGCCAGAATCTCAGAGGCTTCAAAGACACCATTTACGTATTTGCCAGTGCCAACCATGCCTTGATTTTCTTCAAACAGATCCGGCAACACACCGGTGAAGGTCACCGGCACCGTGGCGCCCCCATCGGTCACCGAAAAGATAACAGCCTCACCCTGGCCGCGCTTCAGGCTGCCCTCTTCAACCAGACCGCCAATACGAAAGACCTCGCTTGGCGACGGTGGGGCTTCGGTCACCTGGCTGGGCGAGCGGAAATAATTGATCCCATCCCGCATCGCATAGCCAATCAGCACAGAGGACACCACCAAAGCAAGGGCCGCAAGGGCGATGACCTGGATCCGGCGCTGTTTCTTGAGGTTCTTCATCCTATGGGCCTTTCGAAGGGGGTCACGGGAACAGAGGGGCCATCATCAGCCCTGCGGTCTCTTCTTCACCTAGCATCAGATTGGCATTCTGCAAGGCCTGGCCGCTGCTACCTTTTGTCAGGTTATCCAGCGCCGCAAAGACAATTGCACGGCCTTCGATCCGATCCGCGGCCACGCCGATATGACAGAAGTTGGAGCCGCGCACGTGATGGGTGCTGGGCGCCTCGCCAAAGGGCAGCACTTCAATGAAGGGCTCATCCTTGTAGGCGGTCACCAAGGCCTGATGGATCGCCTGGGCATCGCCTTTGACATAGACGGTGGCCAGAATGCCCCGGTTGGTGGGCACCAGATGCGGGGTGAACTGCACCTTGACCGGACGGCCCGCAAGCGCGGAAAACTCCTGGTCAAATTCCCCCAGATGCCGGTGGGTGCTACCAATGGCATAGGCGTTGTAGCCCTCGCTCAGCTCCGCATGCAGCAGGTTTTCCTTGAGCGCCCGACCGGCGCCAGAGACAGCGCATTTCAAATCAAGGATGATCTCGTCCAGATCAATCAGCCTGCCCGAAATCAGCGGACGCAGCGCAAACTGGCCCGTGGCCGCATTGCAGCCGGTGCCGGCCACCAGCCGCGCCGATTTGATCTCTTCGCGGTAAAATTCGCTGAGGCCATAGACCGCCTCTTCTTGCTGTTCCAGCGCCGCATGGGCATTGCCATACCATTTTTCATATTCTGCCGGATCCCGCAGCCTGAAATCAGCAGACAGATCCACAATCTTTAGCGTCTTTGGCAGCGCTGCGATGACTTCCTGGCTGGTTTTATGCGGCAGAGCGCAGAAACACAGATCAATATCAGAGAAATCAATTTCACTGATTTTACAAAGCACTGGCAGCGACATGTGACGCAGATGCGGGAACACCTGAGCCATGCTCAGCCCTGCCTTCCGCTCCGCCGCCAGGGCTGCGATTTCGATGTTTGGATGGTTCGCAATCAGCCGAACCAGCTCTGCGCCAGTATAGCCGCTGGCACCAAGAATTGCCACTTTATGGGTCATATCAGACCTCGCATTCTGAATGTGTATTTGGGTTTCATGCCACGGCATGAAACGGAACCTAGAAGAAAAATCGCGCACTGTCCTTGCGCCAGATCATCGGGCGATGTTGAGCCATCTCCCTGATCCGGCAGCTGTCAGGCCGCTTGAAAGCGGATTTCTCGTCGGAGAAACTGCGTCGCCCGATCACTTACACGTACCGGATCTCCGGTGGTGAAATAGCCGCCTGTGCCCGCCCCGATCATATTCGGGTGGCGCTCAAGATAATCCGCCAGACTGTCGGCCACCAGATTGCCCTGGCTAAAGACCTTGACCTCTGCACCCAGCGCGGCCTGGAACTCTTTTTCCATCAGCGGGTAATGGGTACAGCCCAAAATCGCGGCCTGCGGTTGCGGCATCTTGCGCTTCAGGGCATCCACATGGCTGCGCACCAGCGCCTCGGCCAGGATCATGTCGCCGTCTTCGATGGCATCGACAATGCCGCCGCAGGCCTGGGCCTCTACGTCGACACCGATGGCGCGAAAGGCCAGTTCCCGCTGAAAGGCGCGGCTGGACACGGTGGCAGGTGTGGCAAAAAGCGCCACATGTTTCACCGCAACCTCGCGCGGCGGGCTGTTGTCGCCCCATTGCCGCTCGGTCATGGCTTCGATCAAGGGCACAAAGACGCCCAGCACCCGCTTACCTTCAGGCAAGCCCTCTTCCTGCATCCGGCGCAGCGCAGCGGCAGAGGCGGTATTGCAGGCCAAGATCACCAGATCACAGCCCTTGGACCACATATCCGCAACAGCGGCTTTGGTCAGGTTGTAAATATCCTCAGCGTCGCGCACACCATAGGGCGCGCGGGCGCTATCCGCATAATACAGAAAATCCACATCCGGCAGACGGGATTGGGCAGCTTTCAAAACGGTGAGCCCGCCCAGACCGGAATCAAAGATACCTACAGCCATAATCTCTCTTTCAGGCCTGAGTGTCAGGCGCGATGTTTCTCCTCAAACTCAAACCCATAGTCATAGGATTTGAGCGGCTTCGGAGACAGCTCATACGTGGCTTTGCGCAGGAAATCCATCATTCCTTTTGTATCCTTTGCCAGCGGCGTCAGGATATCGCGGGTGATGGGTTCACCAATCACCACTTTGACCGGGGTATCGACGCGTTTTTTGAACTCTTTGATCAACAGCCCCATCCGCAGGGTCGAATGCAGATGGCTGGCAATCTGAAACAGCCGCGAGGTATGGCCTTCAAAAAACACCGGCACCACCACCGCGTCGGATTTGGCAATCATCCGGGCGGTAAAGCCACGCCAACCGGGATCCATCGGGTGGGAAAATGGCGTCGCTGCGGTTGAAACAGTGCCGCCGGGAAAGATGCCGATGGCCCCACCCTGCCCCAGATACTCCAGCGCCTCGCGTCGGGTTTGCAGATTGTCGCGCATGGCCTCTTTGGTGGTATCAAAGGAGACCGGCAGGATGGCTTTGTTCAGATCCTCGGCCTTGCGAAAGACCTGATGCGCCAGGATGCGGAAATCGCCGCGGGTTTCGGCCAGGATATGCCCCATCATCAAGCCATCAAGAATACCATAGGGATGATTGGCGATCAGGATAACGGGTTTGTCCGTAGGAATATTATCCAGACTGCCACGGCTCACATCCAGGGTCAGACCGTAGCGCTCCGCCATCACGCTCCAGAAATTGCGCCCCTCCGCCAGATCGCGTTCATAACCATCCGCCCGTTTGATCAGGTTCAGCCGCCCGGTGCTGTTTTCCAGCAACCGGATCATCGTCCGTCCAGGACCGGACCCGGCGGAATGGGCGTAGGAAATATCACGGGCGATATGGCGGGCAGAGGTCAAAGGGAAACTCCGAAACAGAGGTGCAGCAGTTTAGCTGGGATGTAAGACAGTCTCATAACAGGGAGATGACAAAGGAGAGAAGACACCAAAGGAGAAAGGGGGCGCAACCCAATCGGTCACGCCCCCTTTTGATGTCCCACCTTGCAAGCCCCTAAAGGCGAAGGGGCGTTTACTCGGCCGCGTCCTTTACCGGATCACCGGCCTGTTGCAGTGCAATCAGCAGCTCCTCACGGCGTTTGGCGGCCTTGGCTTCGCTTTCCAGTTTGACCGGACCAAAGCCACGGATCTGCAAGGGCAGCTCTGCCAGCGCAATCAGCGGCTCCAGGGTCGAGGCATCTGCCTTGGGCAGCCATTGCTTCATGTCACGCTCATACTGCTTGATCAGCGCCCGCTCCATTTTGCGCTCTGCGGTGTAGCCAAACACATCCAGCGGCGTGTTGCGCAGCGGTTTCATCTTGGCCAGCAGACGCAGCCAGCGGGTCATGCCAGGGCCGAATTTGCGCTTTTGCGGGCGACCATTGACCGTCTTGCCGCCAAAGATCGGCGGCGCCAGATTGTAAGAGACCTTCAGATCGCCTTCAAACTCAGCCGCCAGTTTTTCATGGCTCGACAGCAGCAGTCGGGCAACTTCGTATTCGTCCTTATAGGCCAACAGCTTGTGATAGCCCTTTGCCACCGCCTCCTTGAGCTGCTTGTCAGCAATCCCGTCCAAAAGCTTGGCGTAGCGCTTGGCCAGGCCAGTGCCCTGATAGGCCAACAGTTGATCGCTGCGGAAAGCAATGATCTCCTCGAGGGATTTTGGCATCTGCACCACATTGGCAGGTTTGGAGACCTTGGCGGCCTCGGCAGGGTCGACAATGGCCCAACGGCCGATTTCAAAGGCACGCAGATTGCGGTCTACCGCCGCGCCGTTCAGGGTAATGGCCTCGACAATCGCGGCATGGCTCACCGGGATCAGCCCCTGCTGCCAGGCAGCGCCAAAGACCATCATGTTCGAGAAGATCGAATCCCCCATGGTGGCACGGGCCAACTCGGACGCGTCAAACAGCGACAGATCATCCCGCAGCCGCGCCTGAAGCGCGACCTGCAAGCGGTCTGTTGGCAGTTGGAAATTGGTGTCGCGGGTAAAGTCACCGGTGATGATTTCATGGCTGTTAACGACGCCGCCGGTCTGGCCGGTTTTCATCAACCCAATGGTTTTGGCCCCGGCGCTCACCACCAGATCGCCGCCGATCAGCGCATGGGCCTCGCCGGTGGCGACGCGAATGGCGCTGATATCTTCGGGACGTTTGGCAAGGCGGCAATGGATATGCACCGCGCCGCCTTTTTGGGCGAGCCCGGCCATTTCCATCATGCCAGCGCCCAGGCCATCAATCTGCGCCGCCTGGGCCAGCACCGCGCCAATGGTCACAACACCAGTGCCACCAACCCCGGTGATCACCACGTTATGGGTACCGTCAATTTCGGGCAGTTTGGGCTCAGGCAGGTCAGGCAGCTGCACATCAGCGGTGGCTTCCTTGCGGATCTTGGCGCCTTCAACCGTGAGGAACGAGGGGCAAAAGCCGTTGACGCAAGAGAAATCCTTGTTGCAGGAGCTTTGATCAATCGCCCGCTTGCGGCCCAGTTCGGTCTCTTTTGGCACAATCGACACGCAGTTGGACTGAACACCACAATCGCCGCAGCCTTCGCAGACATCCGGGTTGATAAAGACCCGCTGATCGGGATCCGGGAACAGGCCGCGCTTGCGACGGCGGCGCTTTTCGGCGGCACAGGTCTGGATGTAGATGATGCCCGAGACACCCTCGACCTCTGCAAACTCCTTTTGGACCGTCATCAGCTCGGCACGTTCATACATGCGCATGCCGGCCGGGAACAGCTTGGCGTCCACATCTTCTTTGTCGTCATAAACCACCGCAATGGTCTTCATGCCCATGGCTTTCAGCTCATGTGCGATCTGATGCGCGGTCAACCCGCCTTCGGCCTGCTGGCCGCCGGTCATGGCAACCGCATCATTAAACAGAATTTTGTAAGTGATATTAGTGCCTTCAGCCAGAGCAGCCCGAATAGCCTGAACGCCTGAGTGATTGTAGGTGCCATCGCCAAGGTTCTGGAACACATGTTTGCGATTGGAAAACGGCGCTTCGCCAATCCAGTTGGCGCCTTCTGCACCCATATGGGTAAAGCCCGTGGTCTCGCGGTCCATCCACTGCACCATGAAGTGACAGCCAATGCCGGCATAGGCGCGGCTGCCTTCGGGCAGTTTGGTAGAGGAGTTATGGGGGCAGCCCGAGCAGAAATAGGGCAAACGCGCGGCGATTTCTTCGGCATTGTCGGCGCGCTTGGCATCCTCTAGCGCCGCCAGACCCGCCTTGACCGCTTCGGTGTCGCGGCCTTCCTCGATCAGAATACCGCCGAGTTTTTCAGCGATCATGATCGGATCAAGCGCGTATTTGGTTGGGAACAGTTCTTCGCGGTTGGGGGTGCCAACGCCGCCCTTGTACCAGCCATAGACACGACGCCCACGCCGATCATCAAAGATTGCCTCTTTGATCTGCACCTCGATCAGTTTGCGTTTTTCTTCAACAACCACAATCAAATCAAGACCTTCTGCCCAGGCGTTAAAGCCCCTTACATCCATCGGCCAGGTCTGCCCCACCTTGTAGGTGGTGATGCCCAGGCGTTCGGCCATGGGTTCATCAATGTTGAGCAGCGACAGGGCATGAACCAGATCAAGCCAGTTTTTACCCGCAGCTACAAAGCCGATCTTGGCGCCGGGTTTGCCCCAGACGCGTTTGTCCATCTTATTGGCATGGCTAAAGGCTTCGGCGGCAAAGCGTTTGTGGTCAATGATCCGGTCTTCCTGCTGGAAGCGATCATCCGCCAGACGTATATTCAGCCCCCCTTCGGGCATCTCAAAATCTGGCCAGACAAGCTGCACCCGATCCGGGTCGCCGTCGACAACCGAAGTCACCTCGATGGTGTCCTTCATCGTCTTCAGCCCCACCCAAAGCCCGGAAAATCGGCTCAACTCGTAGCCATAAATACCGTAATCCAGGATTTCCTGCACGCCAGCGGGGCTGACGATGGGCAGATAGCAATCCAGCAACGACCATTCGGACTGGTGCAACACGGTGGAGCTTTCGCCGGTGTGGTCATCGCCCATAGCCACCAGCACACCACCGTTTTTCGAGGTGCCGGCCATGTTGGCGTGACGGAAGGCATCACCCGAGCGGTCCACCCCAGGTCCCTTGCCGTACCACAGGCCAAAGACACCGTCATATTTGCCCTCATCACGAATTTCTGCCTGCTGTGCACCCCAAAGCGCGGTGACAGCCAGATCTTCGTTGAGACCATATTGGAAGGTCACATCAGATTCAGTGAGCTGTTTTTGCGCCCGCTCCATCTGCATGTCCACCGCCCCCAGCGGTGAGCCACGATACCCCGTCACCAGACCCGCCGTATTCAGGCCGGCCGCCGTGTCGCGGGCCTTTTGCATCATCATCAGACGGACAAGTGCCTGCGTCCCATTTAGCATAACGGGCGACTTGCTCAGGTCATATTTGTCATTCAGTGAAATCTTTTGCGTGCTCATCCGGTCCTCCCAACCAAAAACTAGCTTGCAGTGCTTGACCCAGTAATAGGTCACAATTACTGACCTGTATAGGCAGTTTTTTTACTTTTCCCTCGCGTCCCCATGGTAAATTGATAAAAAGCTATAATTTCATGTAGTCTATTAGCGACTGATCGAAAGAGACGGATATGGATTGGGATAAGCTCAGAATTTTTCATGCAGTGGCCGATGCAGGCAGCCTGACCCATGCCGGGGATAAGCTGAATCTGTCCCAGTCAGCGGTCAGCCGACAGGTGCGCGCGCTAGAAGAAAGCCTAAACGCCACCCTGTTTCACCGTCATGCGCGGGGGTTGATTCTGACCGAACAGGGGGAGCTGCTGTTTGATGCCACCAAATCCATGTCAGCACGGCTGGAGGCGGCATCGGCGCGCATTCGCGACAGCGAGGAAGAGGTCTTTGGCGAGTTGCGTGTCACCACCACCTTTGGCTTTGGCACCCTTTGGCTGGCGCCCCGCTTGACCAAGCTGTTTGAACAATACCCAAATCTGAAAATCGATCTCATGCTCGAAGAACGGGTACTGGACCTGCCAATGCGCGAGGCCGATGTTGCCATTCGCATGAAAGAGCCAAGCCAGGCCGATCTGGTACGCAAACGCCTGATGACCGTGCAAATGAAACTCTATGCCTCTCGCAAATATCTGGACCTGAATGGCGCGCCAGAAACCGCAGAAGACATCAAGGAGCATCGGCTGATCTGTCAGAATCAAAGGTCCGCCCAGGTGGGGTCAGCATCGATTTTGGTTCAGAGCCTGCTGACCCACAATCCCGGCTCCCTGCTCACCGTGAACAACTATTTTGGGGTCTTGCAGGGCGTTTTGCATGATCTCGGGATTGGGATTCTGCCAGACTACGTCACCGAGGACTTTCCTGATCTGGTGGAAGTTTTCCCCAATGAGGAAAACAATGGCGTCCCGGTCTATTTGGCCTACCCAGAAGAATTGCGCCATTCGCAGCGCGTGTCGGCCTTTCGCGACTTTGTCCAGACCGAGATCATGGCCCACCGCAAACATATGAAAGAACTGGGCAAATTATAGCGGTTTTGCAACCGGGCCGGAGCCTGCCCATAAGCCATGCAAAAAGCGCATAGCGGCAATGTCATCGGACCCGTGCGAAACATCTTGAAGGGTCAGCATCATAACCCTAAATGGAGCGCATGAAGACGAGGCGAGAGCCTCACTTCATACCTCCCTGTTGGACTTCGGCCGAGCTTAGTGCTCGGCCTTTTTTTTACCTCTACAGCTGTTACCCTCGGCTCTGGCCTGTGCAAGCGCAGAGCCCAACAAAGATCGCCGCCTCACCCAAATCGCCTGAAATTTGTGCACTACTCTTTGGGGTCCGCATAATCTCTGGGCGCCGTCATAAAGGCACAGCCCCTGGCCCATTGCCCCAGCCACCGCCCGCCAAATAGCGCCCTGAGCCATTCAGACGCGATTTCCCAATGAGATACCCCCTTCCCCATCAGGCTGGCATGCTCTAAAAGCCGCCTCAGTAGCACCATGGGGGGCCATATCGCGCCATGCAAGAACCAGCCATTACATCCGAACTGATCGCAAGCCACGGCTTGAACGCCGAAGAATACGACATGATCCTCGAGATCATCGGGCGCGAACCCAGCTTCACCGAACTTGGCATCTTCTCGGCCATGTGGAACGAGCACTGCTCTTACAAGTCTTCCAAGAAATGGCTGCGCACCCTGCCCACGGACGGCCCACAGGTCATCTGTGGCCCGGGTGAGAACGCCGGCATCGTCGATATTGGCGATGGCGACGCGGTGGTGTTCAAAATGGAAAGCCACAACCACCCCTCTTATATCGAACCCTATCAGGGGGCGGCGACGGGTGTTGGCGGTATCCTGCGCGATGTCTTTACCATGGGCGCGCGCCCCGTGGCCTCGATGAACTCGCTGTCCTTTGGCGAGCCCTCCCACCACAAGACCCGTCAGCTGGTCAACGGTGTGGTTGAGGGCATCGGCGGCTATGGCAACTGCTTTGGCGTGCCCTGCGTCGGCGGCGAAGTCCGGTTCCACCCGGCCTATAACGGCAACTGTCTGGTCAATGCCTTTGCGGCGGGCCTGGCGAAAACTGACAGTATTTTCTACTCCGCCGCGTCTGGCGTTGGCATGCCGGTGGTCTACCTCGGCGCCAAGACCGGCCGCGACGGCGTTGGCGGCGCCACCATGGCCTCTGCCGAATTTGACGACACCATTGAGGAAAAACGCCCCACCGTTCAGGTTGGCGATCCTTTCACCGAGAAACGTCTGATGGAGGCGACGCTGGAGCTGATGCAGACCGGCGCGGTGATCTCGATCCAGGATATGGGCGCTGCGGGTCTGACCTGCTCGGCGGTGGAAATGGGCGACAAGGGCAAGCTGGGGATCAAACTGAACCTCGAAGATGTGCCCCAGCGCGAAGAAAACATGACCGCCTACGAGATGATGCTCTCGGAAAGCCAGGAACGCATGTTGATGGTGCTAAAGCCTGAAAAAGAGGCCGAAGCCCGTGCGGTGTTTGAAAAATGGGACCTGGATTTTGCCATCGTCGGCGAAACCATCGCTGAGGATCGCTTCCTCATCCTGCACAATGGTGAGGTCAAGGCCGATCTGGTGCTGTCCAAACTCGCCTCCACCGCGCCTGAATATGACCGCCCCTGGGTGGCCACTCCGGCGGCAGAGCCGCTGACAGATGCGGATGTGCCCACCATTGATCCCATTGACGGGCTGAAGGCGCTGCTGACCTCGCCCAACTATGCCGGCAAACAGTGGGTCTATGAGCAATATGACACCACAGTCATGGGCGACACTGCCCGCCGCCCCGGCGTTGGCTCCGGCATTATCCGCGTGCATGGCTCCGACAAACGTCTGGCCTTCACCTCGGATGTAACCCCGCGCTACGTCAAGGCAAACCCGGTTGAGGGGGGCAAACAGGCAGTAGCCGAGGCCTATCGCAACCTCACAGCAGTTGGCGCCAAGCCATTGGCAACAACTGACAACCTGAACTTTGGCAATCCGGAAAAGCCCGAAATCATGGGCCAGTTTGTTGGTGCCATTCAGGGCATTGGTGAGGCCGTGGCAGCACTGGATATGCCCATCGTGTCGGGCAATGTCTCGCTCTATAATGAAACCGACGGTCAGGGCATCTTGCCAACGCCAACCATTGGCGCCGTTGGCCTGATTGCTGCGGGCGAAGAGGCCATCACCGGCCAAGCCCGTGACGGCCATATTGCGCTGCTAATCGGCGAAACCCAGGGTCATCTGGGCCAATCTGCCCTGCTGGCAGAGGTCTTTAACCGCGAAGATGGCGATGCCCCTGCAGTGGATCTGGAAGCGGAAAAGCGCAACGGTGAATTCATCCGTGCCAACCGCGAGCTGATCAAGGCCTGTACCGACCTCAGCGATGGCGGTCTGGCGCTGGCGGCGTTTGAGCTGGCCGAAGAAGCAGGTGTTGGCGTCCATATCGACGCAGGCGACACCCCGACCCTGTTTGGCGAAGATCAGGCGCGCTACCTGGTGGCCTGCAACTTTGACCAGGCCGAAGGGTTGATGCTGGCGGCTGGCCAGGCAGGTGTGACCCTGACCACTGTTGGCCGCTTTACTGGCGACTGCGTCAAAATTGGTGGCTCCGAAGCGCCGCTGGCTGAATTGCAAGAGGTCTTCCGGGCCGGTTTTGCCGAGGCCGTAGCCTAAGCTCCCCCTCGATAGACCTACATCCTTTCAAAGGCGCGCATATCGGCGCGCCTTTGTGCGTATATCCGACCAGCCGCCGCCTCATTTGTGCTGATCGTAGGCACCTTGAGTGCTTGCACTACACCCACGGCCACCCTAAGTTTCAAGCAAGACCAAAGCCAAGGATCCCCCCTATGCCAATGCAAGCTCAAGAAATCGAAGACCTCCTGCGCCAGACCTTCCCGGATGCGGACATCCAGGTCGCAGGCCAGGACGGCGTGCATATGTCCGCCATGGTGATTGACGAGAGCTTTCGCGGCAAAAACCGGGTGCAGCAACAACGCGCGGTCTATGCCGCGCTCAAGGGTAAAATGGATGGCTCCAACGGCGAGCTTCACGCCCTTGCGCTAACCACAAAGGCGCCTGAGTGAGCACAATCTTGATCGTCATTGCTGCTCTGGCAGTGCTGGTGGTCTGGATTTATTTTGCACTCGAGCCATATATCGAACAAGACCGCGACAGGCGGAACTGCCGAAAGGAAAAGACAGATGAGCGACGCACAGACCCGCATCGACGAAACCGTAAAAGCCAATGACGTTGTGCTCTTCATGAAGGGCAACAAGGACATGCCCCAGTGCGGGTTTTCCTCGCGCGTGGCAGGCGTGCTGAACTACATCGGCGTGGACTACACCGATGTAAACGTGCTGGCCGACGAAGAAATCCGTTCGGGTATCAAGGAATATTCCGACTGGCCCACCATTCCGCAGCTCTACATCAAGGGTGAGTTTGTCGGCGGTTGTGACATCATCACCGAGATGACGCTGTCCGGTGAGTTGGACGGTATGTTTGCCGACAATGAAATCGCCTTTGACAAAGACGCCGCAGACAAAATCCGCGAAGCCAACGGCTAAACGGCAACCCACCCGGCCCGCATGTTCCTATTTAGGGCCGGGATCTGCACAGATAGAAAAGCCCCTTCCGGCAGATACCGGAAGGGGCTTTTTGTTGGTTTCAAGACATTTCCCCTAATCACCCAGGTCCCTATTCACCCAGGCCCACACAAATTCACGGGGGCTGCCCATGTTCACCTAACGCAGCCCTGGTTTATTCGGCTGCGGTTTTTTCTTCGATCTGTTGCGCCAAAGATTCGGCGCGGGCCGCCAGTTCGGCCAGGGCTTCGGGCACTTGTGGCGGCACCACTGGCACCTCGATGCGCTCGGGCTCTGGGGCGGGGGTGTTTTTCAACGCCTCCAGTTCCGCAACACGTTCTGCCAGTTCGGCCTCAACTTCTTTAATGCGATCCTCGACGGCGGCGGTTTTATCGGCCAGCATCAGACCGGCCATCAACAACATCCGCGCCTCTGGCATGCGGCCAATCTGGTCCGACAAAACCTGGGCTTCGTCATCCAGCATCTTGGCGGCGGAATGCAGATAGCTTTCTTCGCCCAACTGGCAGGAGACTTCGAATCCACGTCCACCGATATGAATGGTTACTTCTGGCATCAGGCTTCCTCCCCTTCCGGCAGATTTTGTTCTGGCAGGGTTTGTGCGCTGGCCAACAGCGGTTCCAGCTTGGCAAGCACCGCATTCACCTGCGCCTGATCATTGGCCTGGGCCGCGCGCAGGGCGTCATTGGTGCTGCGTAGTTCATCATTGGCAAGGCGCAGCTCATCCAGCTGAGCCTGAAATTCATGTTCCTTGGGCACCACAGCTGCCGCGGCCTGGGCTTCGGCCAGCTGTGCTTTCAGCGCGATCATTTCCGCCGCAAGCGCCGCGTGATCCACCACGTCCCCCAGATCACCGGCGGCCTCCCCAGAGCCCTGCTCAAGCTGGGACATCAGCTGTTGATTGGCTGCTTTCAAGTCCGAGAGTTCGGTCTCCAGCGCTTCTTTTTCTGCGGCCAGACCGTTGCCTGTGCTTTCCAGCTCCCCCTTCAATCGGGTGATCTCCAGCTTCAAGGCATCCTTTTCATCGGTATTCCCGACCTCATTGCGGAGCAGTTCCAGCTCTGCCTGCAGCGCTTCCATGTCACCATTGTCGGCAGCCGGAGAAGCCTGCTCTGCCTCTTTGAGGCGGCTGTGCAGGATTTTCACCCGTTCCTCAAGCTGGGAATTGGCGGTTTTTTCTTCCTCCAGGGCCTGCTCCAGATCGGAATTATCCGCAGCGACCCGGGCGTCTTCTGTGGCCTTGGCGCGGGCCTGTTCCAGTTGTTCAACCCCGGCGCCGATCCGCGCCATGGCGGCCTGAATTCTACCCTGCAACTCTTCGATCTGCGTCATGCCTGTCCCTCACCCCTCATCACTTCTGCTGGTGTCTGCCTCTGTGTCCTGTGCGACGTCCTGTGCCACACCCGCTACCTGCCCGCGCGAATCGCTTTACGCGCGTCACATTGCCAACAGCTTAACGAAGTCAGGAGTAAAACACCCCCTCTTTGCTTTCAAGCACTTGCAGTCATGACTTCGCCTACATGGCGGGGAATGGCGCAGAAAGCTTGATCTTTGGGCTGTCACTGCTATTGAGCGGCTAACCAGCCTGGTAACCCAAAGGAAAACTTCAGTGGATCTGACAGCCCTGCGCACCGCCAACCCCGACCATTGGAACAAGGCCGCCGCCATTCGCGCGCTCGCCCTTGACGCCGTCGCCGCCGCCAACTCTGGCCACACAGGCATGCCCATCGGCATGGCCGATGTCGCCACCGTGCTGTTTGAAAAGCACCTGAAATTTGATGTCGCAGCCCCCCAGTGGCCAGACCGTGATCGCTTCATCCTTTCTGCCGGCCACGGCTCGATGCTGATCTACTCGCTTTTGTACCTCTGCGGTGACAAACAGGTGACACTGGACCAGATCAAGAATTTCCGCCAGATGGGCGCGCTGACGGCCGGCCATCCGGAAAACTTCCTGCTCGACGCAGTTGAAACCACCACTGGCCCCCTGGGTCAGGGTATTTCCAATGCCGTAGGCTTTGCCATGGCCGAAGAAATGCAGCGCGCCCAATATGGCCGCAAGATCGTTGATCACCACACCTATGTCATCGCCGGCGACGGCTGCCTGATGGAAGGCATCAGCCAAGAGGCCATCGGCCTGGCTGGCCGTCATTCGCTGGGTAAGCTGATTGTTCTGTGGGACAACAACAACATCACCATCGACGGCACGGTTGAGCTGTCGGATCGCACCAACCAGGTGCAGCGCTTCCGCGCCTCTGGCTGGCAGGTGATCGAGATCGACGGCCATGACCCTGTTGCCATCGACGAGGCGCTGACAGCGGCGAAGAAATCGAAGAAACCTTCGATGATCGCCTGCAAAACCCATATCGCCCTGGGCCATGCGGCACAGGATACCTCCAAGGGCCACGGCGCGCTCACCGACGCCGATCAGATGGCTGCCGCCAAGGCGGCCTATGGCTGGACAACCGGCCCGTTTGAGGTTCCTGCTGATATCAAATCCCAATGGGAAGCCATCGGCGCCCGTGGCGCGACAGAACGTGCCGCTTGGGACGCCCGCTTTGCCGAGGTGTCGCAGCAGAAACAGGACCGGTTCAACCGCGCCTATGCGCTGGACGCCCCCAAGAAGCTGTCGGCCACCATCAAGGCGCTGAAAAAGCAGGTGTCGGAACAGCAGCCAAAGGTTGCCACACGCAAGGCCTCTGAAATGGCGCTGGAAGTGATCAACCCGATCATGCACGAAACCGTTGGTGGCTCGGCTGATCTGACCGGATCCAACAATACCAAAACCGGCGATCTGGGCGTCTTTGACACCGATAACCGCAAGGGTCGCTATGTCTATTGGGGCATCCGCGAGCACGGCATGGCCGCCGCAATGAACGGCATGGTGCTGCACGGCGGTATCCGCGCTTATGGCGGCACCTTCTTCTGCTTCACCGACTATGCTCGCCCCGCCATGCGTCTGGCGGCGCTGTCCAAGATCCCGACAGTGTTTGTGATGACCCACGACAGCATCGGCGTTGGCGAAGATGGCCCAACCCACCAGCCGGTTGAGCATCTGGCAATCTGCCGCGCCACACCAAACACCTATGTGTTCCGCCCCGCGGACGCGGTTGAGGCGGCTGAGGCCTGGGAAGTGGCCCTCACCGAGAAGGACACCCCTTCGGTGATGACCCTGACCCGTCAGAACCTGCCGACCCTGCGGACCGAGCACAAGCTGAGCAACCTCACCTCCAAAGGCGCCTATGTGCTGGCCGAAGCGGAAGGCAAGCGTCAGGCGATCCTCATCGCCACCGGCTCTGAGGTGTCATTGGCGATGGAAGCCAAGGCCAAGCTGGAAGCGGAAGGCATCGGCACCCGCGTTGTATCCATGCCCTGCATGGAGCTGTTCGCCGCCCAGGATGAAGCCTACCGCCGCAAAGTGCTGCCCGCAGGCCCGGTACGGGTCGGCATCGAGGCCGCAATGCGTGCCGGCGGCTGGGATCGCTGGCTGATGGGCGAACGCGGCCAGGACAAAAAGGCTGGCTTTATCGGTATGGACCGCTTTGGCGCCTCTGCCCCAGCTGGTGAGTTGTTCGAAAAATTCGGCATCACCGCCGAGGCCACCGTCGCCAAGGTAAAAGAACTGCTGGGCTAAAGTTCAGCCATAATTGAAATAGAAAAGGGCACCTACCTGGGTGCCCTTTTTTCTTAAAGGTGGACGCAATACAGGCCGTGTTTTCAAGAAACTACCGTTTCTGAACAAAAGGATAGGAAGCGAAGCATCCGCCCCGTCGGGTGGTTTCCCCCCTGCCTAAGCCGTGCTTTGGCCATTGGCGAACCGCTCAATAATCGGTGATTTAGGGCCGCAAACACTCTCTCAACCAAGCCAAGATCACCGCATGCTTTAGGACCTCACCCTACCCGACCTGACGCCCCGATTTCGCGGCACCAGCGGCAAAATAAGAGAAATTCAATGTATTTGTGCGAACTTTGCCTCTGCATTTCCTAGGACAACGACAATGGCGACAATCAACGGTGGTAGCGGCGACGACACTCTAAACGGGACGTCCGGCAACGACACGATTACTGGTGGCCAAGGTGCTGATTCGATCAACGCCGGTGCCGGTAATGATGTCGTACACGGTGATGATGCCCTCGGTTCTGCCGATGGCGGTGACACTATTGATGGAGGCGACGGCGCAGATACGATTTATGCTGCTGCAGGTGACGATGAAATTCGGGGCGGTGCGGGGGCCGACAGCCTGCATGGTGGCGATGGCGATGATTTTGTTGATGGCGGTGATGGCAATGACACGATCTATGCCAATCAGGGAAATGACACGCTAGACGGGGGCGACGGTGACGACCTGATCTACGGCAGTGATGGCGACAACGAAATTCGCGGCGGCGCGGGCGATGACACAATCTACGGCTTCGCTGGCGCGGATACTTTCGTCATCACGACGGGCAGCAGCATTGACACGATCGAAGACTACAACGCCGCCGATGGCGATATCCTTTCCGTCGACTACCCGGGAATTACAACCTACGCCGAACTTGAGCCTTACTTAAGTGACGATGGAAATTGGGGGACTCTGATCACTCTTCCCGACGGCTCGGTGACCCAAGTCAAATGGTTGAACTATGCGTCTCAGTCAGCGTCGGATTTCACCTTTCAGTCGGGGCCGGTGTGTTTTCTGAAGGGCACCCTGATTGATACGGCAACAGGCCCGACACCCGTCGAGGCGTTGCGTCTCGGCGATTTGGTCGAAACCCTAGACAACGGACTGCAGCCGGTGAGGTTCATTTCTTGTAGATGCTACAAGTTCAAAAATGGCCCTCACAAAATGAAACCTATTCGGTTTCGGCCCAATGCGCTCGGGCCGAAGGTTCCGAACCGTGAGCTTCTCGTCTCGCCGCAACACAGGATTGCTCTGCCGCAGAACAATCCCACCTATATCGTCGCGGCCAATAAGCTTCTTCAGCTACCCGGTGTAACGGAACGGCCGTCTTGCAAAATTGCACGATACTACCACATCTTGCTTGATCACCATCAACTGGTCCGCGCGAATGGCGCGTGGGCAGAGACACTCTTGCTGACAAAATACAGCAGTGACCACGCACGGCTGCCAAGCGCGCTACAGCGGACTAAGATGACGCCCATTCGCAAAATCGAAAAGGTTTTGCGGCCTCCGGCATTTACCGTTTTCTAGAGGCTATCAAGCACTCTCACCCATACCGATCCGCTTCACATTAAAAGGCTCCCTGCGAGGAAGACCGGACATTCAAGAACCGCGCAGGATACATTTGGGCTCGAAGCGGACTATTCGGTCTTGGTGAGGCAGTGAACTCAGTGACTTTCTTTCTCACCACCAAACATCCCCATCACTGGCCCGATCACCTTGGTCGCCACCGGGATCAGCACCAATCCCCAGGCGACGCCAAAGACGCCGTCCATGGTGGCCTTGGCGCTCCACTCGGTAAATCCGGTCCAGGCTGCGGGTACCGCGTGGCCTGCTGCATAGGCCAGATCGTGGATGTGATGGCCGAGCCAGCCAAAGCCCAGAACCTCCAGCCCATGGATGATGATGGATCCACCAACCCAAAGCATTGCGGCGGTTCCCACAACTGACAACAACCACATCAGCACCGGCATGAATTTCACCAATCCACGCCCCAGACCACGTCCGACGGGGGTCGGTGCCCTGTTAGCCAGGAACAGGCCCACATCGTCCATCTTGACGATCAGCGCCACCGACCCATAGACCGCCAGCGTCACACCGATGGCCACCACCGCAAGGGTTGCCGCTTGAATCCAGACATTTGGCGCCTCAATTGCGGCAAGTGCGATGGTCATGATTTCTGCCGATAGGATAAAATCGGTCTTGATGGCACCTTTGATCTTTGCCTCTTCCAGATGACCGGGATCTTTGATGGTCATATCCTGCGCGATTTCATGGCTGGCGTGGGGGAACAGCACGTGAAAGATCTTTTCCGCGCCCTCAAAACACAGATAGCTACCGCCCAGCATCAACAAAGGCGTGATCGCCCAGGGCGCAAAATTTGCCAAGAGCATCGCCACTGGCATCAGCAGAATCAGCTTGTTGAACAGGGATCCGCGGGTAATGCGCCAGATGATTGGCAATTCGCGCGCCGGGGCAAAACCTTGCAGGTACTTTGGCGTCACCGCCGCGTCATCAATAATCACGCCCGCCGTTTTGGCCCCGGCCTTGCCGGCCGCAGCCGCCACATCGTCAACCGAGGTCGCCGCCACCTTGGCGATCGCTGCCACATCATCCAGCAAAGCCAGCAAACCGCTCATGTCACAAACCCTTATCTGTACCGCACATTTTCTTGCAACCTACCCTATCTGTGGCGGGTGACAAGCGTTAGCGCAACCGATCTGCGCCCGCTGATTTCCGTTAACGCCACCGGGTAAAACCGTTAACGCCACCAGCCAGGTTTTGCGCTAACATACTGTGTTTTCGCTATATTTGCCCCTTTAGCAGGAAACCAATGACGTCTATACGCGACACCAAGATTTGCTCGCCTGGAGATATGCACATGACCATCAAAGTCGGGATCAACGGTTTTGGCCGTATTGGCCGCTGCACCCTGTCACACATTGCCGCCTCTGGCCGTGACGACATTGAAGTGATCAAAGTCAACGCAACCGGCCCGCTGGACACGGCTGCCCATCTGATCAAATACGACTCCGTGCACGGTCGCTTCCCGGGCGAGGTCTCCATCGGTGAAGGCACCATGAACCTGGGCCGCGGCGACATGCAGATGTTCTCGACCTACAACATGGATGAGCTGGACTGGTCCGGCTGTGACGTGGTTCTGGAATGCACCGGCAAATTCAATGACGGTGAAAAAGCCAAGGCTCACCTGGCGCGTGGGGCCAAAAAGGTGCTGCTGTCGGCCCCCGGCAAAAATGTCGACAAGACCATCGTTTTTGGCGTCAACGACAGTGAGCTCACAGCCTCTGACACCATGATTTCCAATGGCTCCTGCACCACCAACTGTCTGGCACCCATTGCCAAGGTGCTGGATGACTCCTTTGGCATCGAACATGGCATCATGACCACCATCCACGCCTATACCGGTGATCAGCCAACCCTGGACCGTCGCCACTCGGATCTCTATCGCGCCCGCGCCGCGGCTATGTCGATGATCCCCACCTCCACTGGTGCTGCCAAGGCCCTGGGCGAGGTTCTGCCCAACCTGAAAGGCCGTCTGGACGGCTCTGCCATTCGGGTGCCCACGCCAAATGTATCGGCTGTGGATCTGACCTTCCGCGCCAGCCGCGATGTCACCGTCGAGCAGATCAACGCCGCGATGCAGGAAGCTGCCGCCGGTCCGATGAAGGGCGTTCTGGGCTATGAGCCCGCGCCGCTGGTGTCGATTGATTTTAACCACTCCTCCGAGAGCTCGATCTTTGCACCGGATCAGACCCGCGTGGTCGAGGACCGCATGGTGCGGGTTCTGTCCTGGTATGACAACGAATGGGGCTTCTCTGTTCGTATGGCCGATGTTGCCGTCGCCATGGGACGTTTGGTTTAAACCATCCCCGGATTTGAACGCAGAGCGCGCTAATGGCGTGTCGCTCTTGAGATTTCGCGCCCGCTCAGGCATATCTGAGCGGGCGTTATTCATTCTGGCGGAGCCTCATGACAAATAAGATTGCCATATGGCTTGGCCTGTTCCTGGTGCTGGCAGTGGTCGCTGACCTTTTGCTGTTTGGTGGGGACAATTTGCTGTTTCTGGCGAAAAAGCTGTTCGAGCTGCTCGACTGGGTCGCCTTCTGGCGCTGAGCTCCCCTGCCCGTCCTGCTGAGGTCAGCCAAACCGATGCTGACCAAAACACCTCTGCCAAAACCACTCGGGCGCAAAAACGACAAAGGCGCAGCCCTGTTTCAGGCCGCGCCAAGCGTTGTTTTTCATAATTATGTCGTGGAGTTCTCTCCAAAGGCTGATGGCCGTTAGTCCGGATGACACCGGGCCGGCTGCCCTTGCCTAGCTCTCACCTAGATCTTGCCTAGCCGTTTTCGCAGCTCATCAAAGACCAGTGGCGTGACAAACTTGGAAACATCCCCATCCAGGCGGGCGATTTCCTTGACCAGCTTGGAGGCAATTGCCTGATGCCGGGCCTCAGCCATCAAGAACACCGTCTCAACCGAGCTATCCAATACGCGGTTCATGCCAACCATTTGATATTCATATTCAAAGTCAGCAACAGCCCGAAGCCCCCGGACGATGATTTGGGCGCCGACATCGTGGGCACAATCAATCAACAGGTTTTCAAAGGGATGCACCACGATTTCAGTGCCGGTCTGCTCGCTCAGCTTTGCGCATTCTGCCTCAATCATGGTCACGCGCTCTTCCAGCGAGAACAAAGGCCCCTTGTCGCGGTTGATCGCAACCCCGATAACCAGCTTGTCCACCAGCGCACTGGCCCGGCGGATGATGTCGATATGACCCAATGTGATGGGATCAAACGTCCCTGGATACAAGCCGATGCGCATTGGCCTCTCCTGTCATGGTACTGTTTCGGTCTAAGCTCTTGCGCAGACCAAACATCTTAACCCCTGAGGACGCAAGAGGGGGAAAATACCCAAAGCGATATTCCCGCGCGTCATCTGGTCGCGACCCAACGTTTATCCGGGAATACGCCTGACCAGAAACCCGCAGCGGCCATCGCCGCTGCACGACAGGCGCCAGCGGAGCGTGACATCAATCTTGGGTGTCAGTGCCCCATGATCATGCCTTCCAGGGCATTTTTCTCCATGGCGATTTCGGCCAGCTGCGCCTTAACAACATCCCCCAAAGAGACCAGGCCCACCATTTCCCCGTCTTCAACCACTGGCATATGGCGGAAACGGCCCGTTGTCATCTGCTGCAGGATATCTTCGACGTTGGACTGGCGCGAGCAGGTTACCAGCTTTGTCGTCATATACGCGCTGACAGGTTTGCCCAGGCAGCCTGAGCCGCTTTTGCCAAGCTCGCGGACAATATCACGCTCTGACAAGATGCCTTCAGCTGTTTTGCCATCAGAAGAGACCACCACCGTGCCGATCCCCTTGTCCGAAAGCAGAGCTGCTGCATCGGCAACGGACGCATTGGGGGCCACTGTCACAACTGCGGCGCCCGCCTTGGACTTCAGAATCAATTGAACCAGCATATGCGCTCCTTTGGTAATTTTATTGCGTATTACCAAGCGTTGCCGCAACGCCGCGTCAAGTCAAGGCCTCCAGCCGGGCCACCTCCTCGCGGATGCCTTTGGTCAAGGCACGCGCAAAGCGGTTCAACCGCTCGCTGCGCTGGTCACCTTGGTGGCGTACCAGGTAGAAACTGCGGGTGAGACTGATCTTATCGGTGAGAACCTTGCGCAGCATACGATGGGCCGGCAGGGAAAAATCATGCGCCACACAAAGCGCCGTGCCCTGGGCCGCCAGCTTGATCTGTACTGACACCGAATTGGAGGCCAGCGCCACCCGTTCGACGCCGAGATTGCTGATGTAATCCAGTTCCTGATCAAAAATCATGTCGGGAATATAGCCGATCATTTTGTGACCTTTGAGATCTTCGAGCTTTTTGATCGGCGGGTGTTTGCGCAAATAATGGTGTGAGCCCACCATATGCAGTTTATAATCCGTCAGCTTTTGCACCAGGAGCTGCCCCGCTGTGGGCGCACTCACCGTGACCGCCATATCCGCCTCGCGACGGCTCAGGTTGATCACCCGAGGCAAGGCGACGATTTGGATATCCAGATCCGGGTGTTCCTCACAGATCTGGGCACAGACCTGCGGCAGGATGTAATTGGCGCTGCCATCCGGCGCACCGATGCGGATCTGCCCTGACAGGGTGTCGCTTGGCCCGGTGAGCGCCTCAGCCCCGGCGCGCATCGCCTGTTCTGCGGCCTCGGCATGAACCAAGAGACGATCCCCCGAGGCGCTGAGCGCGTAGCCCTGAGGGGATTTGACAAAAAGAGGGGTTTCCAATGCAGCTTCAAAACGTGCAATGCGACGGCCTACCGTGGCAGGATCCATTTTCAAGATACGCCCGGCACCAGACAGGCTGGCCTCTCGGGCAACCGCCAAAAACACTTTCATATCATCCCATTGAGCATCCATCTGCGCGATCCCCTCAGTTTGATCGAGGCCAGACTACCCCGTTAACCATTTGCGTTCCTGCAAATCCTATTTGAAATCTTTCCTCTTTTCCGTTGTTTTTTGCAAGCCTAAGCTCGCCTCAAGTCATCCATGAGGAGGTTTTTCTGATGCAAGAGCTCACCCACTACATCAACGGTGAACACGTCAAAGGCACGTCGGGCCGTTTTTCTGACGTCTTCAACCCCGCCACCGGCGAAGTGCAGGCCAAATGCCCACTGGCCAGCAAAGAAGAGATGGCGCAGGCCGTCGCGGTTGCCGCTGCTGCTCAGCCTGCTTGGGAAAAAGTGAACCCCCAGCGCCGCGCCCGCGTAATGATGAAATTTGTCGACCTGCTGAACCGCGATATGGACAAGCTGGCCGAAACCCTGTCGCGCGAGCACGGCAAAACCTTCCCCGACGCCAAAGGCGACATCCAGCGTGGTCTGGAAGTTGTAGAATACTGCATCGGTGCGCCACAGCTGCTGAAGGGTGAATTCACCGACAGCGCCGGCCCTGGCATCGACATGTATTCCATGCGTCAGGCCCTTGGCGTGACTGCGGGTATCACCCCGTTCAACTTCCCAGCGATGATCCCCATGTGGATGTTTGCCCCGGCCATCGCCTGCGGCAATGCCTTCATCCTGAAACCATCCGAGCGTGACCCATCGGTGCCTTTGATGCTGGCGGAACTGCTGGAAGAAGCAGGCCTGCCCAAAGGCATCATTCAGGTTGTGAACGGCGACAAAGAAGCCGTGGATGCGATCCTTTATGATGACACCATCCAGTCGGTTGGTTTTGTCGGCTCGACCCCAATCGCCGAATACATCTACGGCACCGGCTGTGCCCAGGGTAAGCGCGTTCAGTGCTTTGGCGGCGCCAAGAACCACATGATCATCATGCCCGATGCTGACCTTGATCAGGCGGCTGACGCCCTGATCGGCGCCGGTTACGGTGCTGCTGGCGAACGCTGCATGGCGATTTCGGTTGCGGTTCCTGTTGGTAAAGAGACCGCTGATCGGCTGATCGAAAAGCTGATCCCCCGTGTCGAGACCCTCAAGGTTGGCCCCTACACCGCTGGCGACGATGTCGATTACGGCCCGGTTGTGACCGCAGCTGCCAAAGCCAATATCGAGCGTCTGGTTCAAACTGGTGTTGATCAGGGCGCCGATCTGGTTGTCGATGGCCGTGACTTTAGCCTGCAGGGCTATGAGGATGGCTTCTTTGTTGGCCCCAGCCTGTTTGACAATGTCACCACCGATATGGACATCTACAAGCAGGAAATCTTTGGCCCGGTTCTGTCCACCGTGCGCGCCGAAACCTATGAAGAAGCGCTGTCCTACGCGATGGATCACGAATACGGCAACGGCACCGCGATCTACACCCGCGATGGCGACACCGCCCGTGACTTTGCCAACCGGATCAACATCGGCATGATCGGCATCAACGTGCCAATTCCTGTGCCACTGGCCTACCACACCTTTGGTGGCTGGAAAAAATCCGCCTTTGGCGATTTGAACCAGCACGGTCCGGATGCGTTCAAATTCTACACGCGCACCAAAACCATCACCTCGCGCTGGCCCTCGGGCATCCGTGAAGGCGGCGAGTTCAACTTTAAAGCAATGGACTAAACCCCTAGCTTAAATGAACAAAAAGAAGGAGCCTCGATGCATTTCGGGGCTCTTTTTTGTTCCCCCCGCCCAATACAGATGCAATAATTCGAATTAATACGAAAAAGTGATCTGCGCGGGGCTTTTCACCTCTGCGCAACATCCCATATGGGTACAGTAACCATAAAACAGCGAGCAGTGTGACCAACCCATGTCTTCAAAACCTATCCATCGCCGCGCTGCCCTTCTGGGGCTTGGTGCATCTCTGGCCACTCCGGCATTGCTGCGGGCGCAGTCCAGCGACGCATTTCCGCAAAATGAAGATCCGATTTCAGATCAGCACACGGTTCAGCGCAATATTTCCTCGTTCCAGCAACAAAACTGGCAGGATCATTTTGACGAACTTGGAATTGGGTGCCTGCTGGCGGATGTCACATCGCGGGCAGTACACTACTGGGGCGGTGATGGCGAAACCTATCGGCTTTATCCTTCCTCGGTGCCTATGTCAGAAGAGCTGACCAAGCGCGGCTATACCAAGGTAATCCGCAAGGCCGAAAACCCCAGCTGGACGCCGACCGCAAATATGCGGGAACGTGACCCGACGCTGCCACTGCGCATGGAAGGTGGCCCCGGCAACCCGCTTGGCACCCGCGCCATGTACCTGAGCTGGCCGGCCTATCTGGTGCACGGCACCCATGACACCCGCAAAATCGGACGGCAGAGCTCCTCCGGCTGTATTGGTCTGTACAATCAGCATGTTGAGCAGCTCTACCCGCTGGTTAAGGTCGGCACTCAGGTGCGTATTCTGTAATCCTCAGTGGCAACCTTCTGCAGCTGGACCTGCCTGGCACCAGGCCCAGCTGTAACACACCGCCTATCGGGCTTTTTTCTTTGGCGAAGTAGGCTCTTCCCCCAAGAACAGATGTTTCGGCGCCTGTCCTGATCGCTGTCGTGTAACGGCTTTTTCCATCAGATCCTGGAAATCCTGAAGATAGGATTCTGAATCATAAAGCGGCGTGGTCCAGAGATTATCCTTCAGACGCTGTTTGATTTGCCCCAGAGCATCTGGATCTTGGGCCAGTTTGAGCGCCAGATCAAAATAGTCTTCAGCGCTTTGAGTGATCAAATCCTCGCAGCCGATCGCGGTAAGCAGGCTGGCCGCGACACGCGAGGCAAACTGCTCCCCTGGTTTTGTGATCAAGGGCACCCCAGACCACAGGGTCTCGCTGGCCGTGGTATGGGCACAACAATTGAACGTATCCAAAAACAGATCCGCCTGAGGCAATCGTGCAAGATGTGCCTTGATGCTTACCCGACCTGCAAAAACCAAACGCTCCGGTCCAATGCCCCTGGCTGCTGCTTCATCGGTGAGGTTCTTTTTCTGGTGCTCGCTGGGCGCCAGTATCCACAGCACACTATCGGGCACCGCATGCAAAAGCCGCATCCAGATATCATACTCAACCGGTGTGACCTTATTGGGGTTGTTCAAGCTGCAAAAGATGAATTTGTCCTCTGGCAACCCAAGCTCTGCTTTGGATGGAATCACATCCGGGTGCGGGCGCAGATTGTCGTTCGCCTGGTAACAGTTTGGCATATAAATGATTTTTTCGTTGAAAAACCGACGATTCTTAGCCGGGACCGTCACTGGATCCCCAACGAAATAGTCCATGTTCGATATGCCGCTGGTGCCTGGATAGCCGAGATATGAAACCTGAGTAGGAGCGACCCGCTGGGAAAAGATCAGTGGGCGGCAGCCTTTGGTATAGACTTTCATATCAACGGCAATATCCAATCCATCAGCGCGGGCCCGTTCTGCGGCTTGCGTATCAGTCATGCCCACCAAAGAGACATAGGATTGTGCGTTAGATCTAATTTGGCGACCAAAATCGGTATCAACCAACTCCTGCAAGTCATAGAGAAAGACTTCAAAGCGATCCAGGTCATGGTTTTCAAAGAATTTCCCCAGCAGGAACATCGTGGCGTGGTTATGGAAATCCGAAGAAAAATATCCAATCCGAATTTTCTCACCAGGTGGCACTTGCGGTTTGAACTTATCGTTTTTCAGTACATTCTTTTGCAGTGAGCGGTCGCGGTGCATCAGATGGCTTTTGTGCAATCCCGGCGCATCAGTCAGCGACAAGATGTTAAAGGGATTGCCCAAAGTATTCGCCTGCTCCAGGACTTTCAGCATGTCCGGGAGGTTTGGAAAAAAACTCCAGTCACTTTCCGCCAAACTTAAGTTGAACAAATTGGAGATCGCCGGAACATTGGCAGGGTCGACAGCCAGAGCCGCCTGAAAGAACCCTTTGGCATCATGGGGCTTTCCCCAGCCCTCCAGTGTATTCCCAATAGTGACAAGTATCTCTGAATTCTGCGGCTCAAGAGCCAAACCCTGAGTGAGATGCTTCAAAGCCTCAAGATAGTTCCCGCTTTGTGAGAAAGATTTTGCCAGGTACAGGTAAAAGCGGGCCTCTGTCGGGAATTGTTCCACGCCTTGCTGCGAAAGTTGACCAACTTTGGTGTATTCGTTGTTCACCCTTGCCAGCAAAATATCCTTGTACAACAGATGCGATTCCAGTTGCCCAGCAGCCTTCTGATCGACCACGGAATTTTTGCTGTGCTTACGCCCTGAACGACCTGATGTCGGCGCGCCCTTGCGGCCTAGAAATCTCTGAGACTCAACCAAAGCCGTTTTGCTACCCGCATTTTTACCAAGATCTAAAGAGAAAGTGTTCTTGTCCAACTTTTGCCCCATGTGTGATGTCCGCTGCGGATTTGCGTCTGTAGTGACTTGGGGCAACCTTAGGACAAACCTGGTTAATTCCATGTTACTGTCCCTATGCGTGCACGGGGCGCAGAGAATGCCTCTTCTGGACTGCAGGCGGATTGTCGGAGGAGCCTCGCGGCGGTTCTCACATGGTCTCTATAGTCTTCAACCCAGAGAGCCCCACAGTGGGCGTCACCCCGAACACGATACCTGCTGTTCGCGCCAGATGTGCAGCGTCTGCAAAGCCTGCTTCTATTCCAGCATGGCCAATTCTCTCACCCGCGTGTGCACTGCGCGTTGCGGCAACAAGGGCGGCCCAAATCTTGAACCGTCGAAAGGTTTGTCCGGTGGTTGCTTTGAAGTGTCTCAGCGCTTGGGTACGTTCAAGACCAAGCGCTGAGGCCAGATCCGTCTGCGACAAACGGGTGAACGGCGCCAGATAAAGCTCTTTCACGATCTCCATGACGCTTTGGTCAGGGGGCAAACGGTCCTGCTCAAGCCTGTTACGAAAGGTATTGAGGGCGGCATAATCCTGGAGGTCGAAGGCACGCGCCAGCCCGCGCCATTCAGATGTGAGCGGCATAAACGGCGGGCGATCCGTGCCAAGGCGGACGCCATCCAGGTAAATGATGTCAGCGCCGCCTTTGGGCACGGCCACACGGTGCGAAACATCGGCTTTGATACAGATAATCTGCGCTGTAACCAGATCACAGCCATCTGAGACGACCACAGGGTGCTGGTTCCCGATGATGACGCAGGTCATCAGGTTTTTGTGACCTGCAAGTTCACCTTCCTCAAAGGAGAAGCGGTGATTGTGGAAACTGTGAACTGGCATCGGCATTAACCGCTCTTACTGGTCATCGCTGGGGGTTGTGTCTCGAATCTGGTGGAAATTCTCTGGCGGCGTTCTCCGAGCATGTGGATTTGGGCCTGATCAGGCCGCGAGGTCAAGTCTGATCGGGGCGATGGGCTGAGCCAAGGTTTCCCAGCCATCGACCTTTCGCAT
>CAJQNB010000045.1 GCA_905479575.1 uncultured Pseudophaeobacter sp. | reverse complement strand
GGGCATGGTGAGGGTCGGGTTGGTGATGATCGTCTCCACCCCGGCCCAGAGCCCGAGCGCCGCCTTGGCCCGGACGTAACCCGAGAGGTCGACCTGTCCGCCGAACGGGGCGTAGACGATGTAGTCGACCGTCTCCGGCGGGTGGTCCGCCGCGAGCTCGGCCTCGACCCCCAGCGCCGCAAGCGCCCCGCGAAGCGGCTCGCGGTACTCCTCGAACCGGGCCGCATCGGTGATGAATTGCACTTTTACGATCATTTTGAGCGTGCCCTGTGGATATGCGCCGATTGAACCAGTCCGAATCCGATCATCAGCACCAGCATGGCCGATCCCCCGTAGCTCACCAGCGGCAGCGGCACCCCGACCACCGGCGCCAACCCCATGACCATCGACATGTTCACGGCAAAGAACAAAAAGAAGGTTAGCGCGACGCCGAGGCTCACCAAAGAGGAGAAGCGATCTTTGGCGGCCAGCGCGGTGGCAACGCAAAACACGATGATCAGCACATAGAGGCTCAGCAGGGTGAGCCCGCCGATAAAGCCGAACTCTTCGGCCAGGGTGGTAAAGATGAAATCGGTGTGTTTTTCCGGCAGGAAGTTCAGCCGCGATTGGGTGCCCTGCATGTAGCCACGCCCGGACCAGCCGCCGGACCCCAGGGCGATTTTGGACTGGGTGATGTGATAGCCGGCCCCCAAGGGGTCTTGTGACGGGTCGAGGAAGGTGTCGATGCGCAGATATTGATAATTCTTCAGCAGCTGCCAGTCGGTGCCGCGGCTTTGAAAGACAGCCGCCACCAGGCCGAGACCGGCGGCGATGACGGCGGTGAAATAGGCCCAGTGCACTCCGGCCAGAAACATCACCCCACCGCCGGCTGCCATCAGCAGGATCGAGGTCCCGAGGTCAGGCTGGCGCAGCACCAGGAAGGTGGGGAACAGGATCATCAGCACCGGTACCAAGACCCAGACCGGGCGCGAGCTGCGTTCTGCTGGTAGCCAGTCGTAATAGGCTGCCAGCAACATAACCAGAGTGATCTTCATCAGCTCAGAGGGCTGCAATCGCATAAACCCCAGGTCGATCCAGCGCTGCGCCCCCATGCCGACGGTGCCAAAGAACTCAACCGCCAAGAGCAAGACTACGGAGGTCAGATAGGCCAGGATCGAGATGTTCCGCCAGAACCAGATCGGGATCAGGGCTACCACCAGCATTACGCCCATGCCGAGCAAAAAGCGTTTGAACTGCGGTTCGGCCCAGGGGGAAAAGGACCCGCCCGCCACGGAATAGAGCATCAAAAAGCCGACCCCGGCCACCGAGGCCAGCAGCAGGGTCAGGGGCCAGTTCAGGTATAAGATCTTGCGCAGGCCCGAGGGTGTCGATTTGGCGTTATACTCTAGATAACTCATGCGCGGTCACTGTCCGGGTTTTCGGCACGTTTGGCACGTTCGCGCGCTAACCTGTCCTGTTGCGCCTTGATCCGCTTGCGGTCGCCTTTGGGGTAGGCCTCCAGCGGTGGGGTGCCGTTATAAAGCGCTTGCAACATCACATCGCGGGCAATCGGGGCAGCGACGCTGGAGCCGCCGCCGCCGTGTTCGACAATCACCGAAACCGCAAATTTGGGGTCGTCAAAGGGGGCAAAGCAGACATAAAGCGCATGGTCCCGGCGCTCCCAGGGCAGATCCTTGTTGCGGATCACCCCGGCGGCGCGTTCGGCGGCAGTGATGTTGCGCACCTGGCTGGTGCCGCTCTTGCCCCCCATGCGCATGCCTTCGGCGATAATGCGCGAGCGGTAGCCGGTGCCGCGCCGGTCATTGCTGACCGAATACATGCCACGGCGAACCATGCGCAGATTGTTTTCATTCAGGCCTAGGCTTTCACCCGCGCCTGAGGGTTGCTCAATGCCATCGATGGATTTGATCAGTCGGGGCGACAGGTTGCGCCCGGTGGCCAGTCTGGCGGTCATTACCGCCAGTTGCAGCGGCGAGGCCAGTATAAAGCCCTGGCCGATCGAGGCATTGACGGTATCCCCCACCAGCCATTCCTGGCCTTTTACCCGTGATTTCCAGTCGCGGTTGGGGGCCAGCCCGCTGGCCACCGCTGACATTGGCAAATCGTGACGTACCCCCAACCCCAGCCGATTGGCCATGGCCGAGATCTTGTCGATGCCGACCTTGATCGCCAGGTCATAGTAATACACATCGCAGGATTGCTTGAGCGAGGTGTTGAGGTCGACATGGCCGTGACCAGCGCGTTTCCAGCAGTGGAACCTACGTCCCGAGACCTCTAGGTGGCCGGGGCAATAGACAGTGTCTTCCGGCCCGATCAACCCCTCTTCAAGGGCGGCGAGGGAGGTCACCATCTTGAACGTCGAACCGGGAGGGTAGGTGCCCTGCACGGTCTTGTTGGCCAATGGGCGGTAGGGATCATCGGTCAGCATGCGGTAGTCGGCCACTGAGATGCCGCGCACAAATTGGTTGGGGTCAAAACTCGGCGCTGAGGCAATGGCGCGCAGATCGCCGTTTTCACAATCCATCACCACCACGGCGGCGCTTTCTTTGCCCAGCCGCGCCTGGGCATAATTTTGCAGCTCGGTGTCCACTGCCAGCTGCATATCAGCGCCAGCCTGACCTTCTTTGCGGTCCAGCTCGCGCATCACCCGGCCACCGGCGTTGACCTCGATGCGCTTGGCCCCGGCGGTGCCGCGCAGCAGGTCTTCGCGCTTGGCCTCAAACCCGACCTTGCCGATCTGAAAGCGTGGAATGCGCAGGGTGGGATCAGGCGCTTCCAGTTTGCTGAGATCATAATCCGACACCGGACCCACATAGCCCACCACATGGGCAAAATCATCGAGCTGGGGATAGATCCGGGTCAGGCCCACTTCGGGGGTGATGCCAGGCAGGGCGGGGGCATTCACCGCAACCTTGGAGATGTCCTCCCAATTCAGCTGGTCGGCCAGGGTAATCGGCAGGAAGGGGCGGCCACGGCGAATTTCAGTACGGGCGCGCTCGATGTCCTCGGGCGGCAGTGGGATCAGCTCAGACAGCTTGCCGATGACCTGCTCAACGTCGCCGGCATCTTCGGGGACGATGATGATCCGGTAAGAGGGCGAGTTATGGGCCAACACCCGACCGTTTCGATCAAAGATCTCGCCGCGTGCCGGCGCCAGCAGGCGGATATTGATGCGATTTTCTTCGGCCAGCAGGCGAAACTGGTCCGCCTGGTCGATCTGCAAGTACCGCATCCGTGCGGCCAGCGCCCCCACCAGCCCAAGTTGCATCCCCCCCAGCAGCAGGGCGCGGCGGCTCAGCTTGCGGTGGGCGCCTTCCTGATCTTTGGGGGAACGTCTCATTTGCGGGCTTCCAGAATTTCGGCTTCGGCGGCAGAGAGTTTGCGCACGCCCAGAAGGCTTTGGCTGAACAGGGCTACCAGTGGGTAGGCGGCAATTGTTGCAAACATTTCGATCACAGACAAGCTCAGCGGGGCGCGGGGAATGGTAAAGAGAGACAGGGTCAGACGGTTCAGCAGGGTGATGGCGATGATCACCAGGGCAACCGACAGCCATTCCGCGACAAAGGGGGTTTCATGCTGTGGTTGCGCCCGTGCCCGCAGGAATTCGCAGCCAAGCACCACCAGCAGGGTCAGCAGACCCGGTGGGCGTTGAAACAGCAGATCGGCGATCAGCAGCACCGGAATAAGAATAAACACCGGCACATAGTCCGGGCGGCGCAGGGACCAGGCCATGGCCAGGCAGATAATCAGATCCGGCGGTGCCCAGCTGCTGGCCTGGGAATTCAGGGGCAGCAGGTGAAAGAAGATGGTTACAAAGGCAAGCGCTGCAAAACAAACCCGCATGAGCTGAATTCTGCCTGGGGTGACCTCAGCCATTGTCCGCTCCGTTTCCACCGGGAGCGACCGCCCCGTCGGCGGGGGTGTCCGTGCCAAGCTCGAGATCGCCGGGACGAGATCTGGGGGTATTGGCGCCGGGAGCCGGGACGATCAGCCCGCCGGGATCGCGGATCACCTGGGTGCCATGGTGGCGCAGAACCCGCAGGAACTCCAGCCGTTCATAATCTGCCGACAGCCGCACCCGCATGCGGCCACTGCGATCCAGCGTGGCTTGCCCGACCAGCAGACCGGCAGGAAAGACATCGCCATCGCCAGAGGTGATCACCCGGTCGCCGGGGCGCACCAGATCATCATTTTCCAAAAAGGTGAGCAGGGGGGCAGTACTGTTGTCGCCTGTCACCAGCGCTGTCTGCCCCGAAGGCTGGATGGTGACTGGCACCGCGCTGGCGGCATCAGTCAACAGCACCACCCTGGCCGTATTGCGCCCGGTGCCGGAAATGCGCCCTACCAGGCCGATGCCATCCATGGTGGCCCAGCCATCCTGGATGCCGTCGCGGGCGCCCACGTTCAAAATCACCGACTGACGAAACGGCGAGCCGCTGTCAGCCATGACCACGCCGGTAATAAATGTGAGTTTTGGATCAAGCCGCACGTTGTTCAGATCCAGCAGCCGGGCGTTTTCCTGCTCCAGCTGCAGGGCGGCCTCTTTCCAGGCCCGCATCTGCCGCAACTCAGAACGCAGCTCGCGGTTCTGGTCGCTCAAACGCTGGTAGCTTTGGAAATCCCGGAACAGGTTGATGGCCCCCGTTACGGGCACCATGGCCCAGTCCATATTAGGCACCACCGCGTCGATCAGCTGTGCGCGAAACCGTTCGACCCTTGGGCTGTCGATCCTCCAGACCAGAAACAGTGCAGCCAGACAGAGACAGGCCAGCACCACCAGCAGGCGGCGCAGCGGGGTTGTATAGTCTTCGCGCTGGGAGCGATCTTTGGCCAAGGGGCTCCTTTCCGACGGCTGTCACTGCCCCGCATGGTTCTGCGCGGGCAGGGCAGATTTTGGCTTAGCTGTCGTAGTCGATGGCGTGGCGCAGCTGCTTTTCGAACTCCAGCGCCTTGCCGGTGCCAAGTGCCACACAGTTCAGGCATTCATCCGCAATCGAGACGGCCAGCCCGGTCTGTTCGCGCAGCGCAAGATCCAGATCCCCCAGCAGCGCACCGCCCCCGGTGAGCATTACGCCCCGGTCGACGATGTCAGCGGCCAGATCCGGCGGTGTTGTTTCCAATGCGGTCATCACCGCTTCGCAGATCTGCTGTACCGGTTCTGCCAGGGCTTCGGCGACCTGGGCCTGGCTGATTTCGATTTCTTTTGGCACGCCGTTCAGCAGGTCGCGCCCGCGGATCTGCATCGACTGGCCGCGGCCATCGTCGGGCATCCGGGCGGTGCCGATCGAGGTCTTGATCCGTTCGGCAGTGGCTTCGCCGATCAGCAGGTTCTGCTGGCGGCGCAGGTAAGAGATAATGGCTTCGTCCATCCGGTCGCCGCCCACACGTACCGAGCGTGCGTAAACGATGTCGCCCAGCGACAGAACCGCAACCTCGGTGGTGCCGCCGCCGATATCAACAACCATGTTTCCGGTGGGGTCGGTGATGGGCATGCCAGCGCCAATGGCGGCGGCAATGGGTTCGGCGATCAGACCAGCGCGTCCAGCCCCCGCAGACAGCACCGAGGTGCGAATTGCGCGTTTCTCAACCGGGGTGGCACCATGGGGCACACAGACAATGATCTTTGGCTTGCGGGAGAAAGGCGAACGTTTGTGGACCTTGCGAATGAAGTGTTTGATCATTTCTTCGGCGGTGTCAAAATCGGCAATCACCCCTTCGCGCATGGGGCGGATCGCCTGAATGCTGCCCGGGGTCCGGCCCAGCATCAGCTTGGCGTCTTCGCCAACTGCCAGAACTTTTTTCACCCCGTCTTTGATGTGATAGGCCACCACAGAGGGTTCCGAAAGGATCACGCCGCGGCCTTTGACATAGACCAGCGTATTTGCGGTGCCGAGGTCGATGGCCATGTCCGTGGTGAACAAACCGCCAAGATTTCCGAAAAGCGCCATAAAAATAGGATCCTATTGAACTGCAACGTGGGGCGACTCCGCGAGGGCCGCAGATCAAGGTCTTATACCAGCGCAGCCCTGCCGCGAAAGGGCGTTTTAAGGTCAACTAGCGCCTTTTCGCCGGCCTGGGCGATATTCTGGGCATCGGACTTGCGCTTTGCCGGGGGCAGGGCAATGGGCAGACCCCACCCCAAGCAGGCAGGTGCCGAGATCCCACCGAGATCCCACCGAGATCCCACCGGGTGTCTTTCGAGGTTTCGTATGGTGCAATTTCAGGCTAAAGCCGGTGCTATGCTATCCTATCAACATATCTATCACGCCGGAAATCTGGCCGATGTGCAGAAACATTCGCTGCTGGCGGTGATTCTGTCCTACCTCACCCGCAAGGACAAACCGGTCAGCTATATCGAAACCCACGCCGGGCGGGGCCTGTACCATCTGGATGCGCCGGAGGCGGTGAAAACCGGCGAGGCGGCGGCGGGTATTGATCGCATTCTGGGCGATGGTCTGTTGCCAGTCGAGCATCCGCTGCGCCAGGCGCTGGCGGCCTGTCAGGCAGCGCATGGCGATATGGCCTATCCCGGCTCGCCGCTGATTGCCTCGACCCTGCTGCGCCCGCAGGACAGCCTGCATTTTGCCGAGCTGCATCCCGGCGAACATGACGCCCTGCGGCAGGCGCTGCCACGGGGGCGGGCCAAGGTGCATCTGCAGGACGGGTTTGAGCTGGCTCAGTCCCTGGCGCCGCCCACCCCGCGGCGTGGCGTGTTGTTGATTGATCCAAGCTATGAAATCAAAAGCGACTATGGCCGCATCCCCGGCATCATCGCCACTCTGCATCGCAAGTGGAACGTCGGCATTATTGCCCTGTGGTATCCGATCCTGAAGGATGGTGCCCATGGGCCGATGCTGCGGGCGCTGGAAAACCAGGACCTGCCCGGTGCCCTGCGTCACGAGGTGCGGTTTCCACCAGCGCGCGAAGGGCACCGGATGATTGGCTCTGGCATGTTTGTGGTCAATACGCCCTTCGGCACCGAGGCCGAATGTGCCCGCCTGGACGCGCTTTTTGCAGCGCTGAGCTGAGCTGCGGGGCTTTTGCCTGTCGTCGGGTATTTGCACATCATGCGCCACATTGCTGTGCGGCGCATGTTGCTGTCACGCTGCCATAAGGCTTACCCTCAGGTGACGTCTTTGTATGAGATCTCGCGGGTGTCGACGCCTTCGCCGACTTTGCCGCGCCGCACGATCACCCGGTTCAGCGCGTTGATATAGGCCTTGGCCGAGGCCACAACCGTATCGGTATTGGCGCTCTCGCCGGTGGCGATGATGCCCTCCTCTTCCAGCCGGACCGAAACAGTGGCCTGGGCATCGGTGCCTTCGGTCACTGCGTTCACCTGATACAGCTGCAAGCGGGCGGTGTTTGGATAGAGCTTGCGGATCGCCTTGAAGGTGGCATCCACAGGGCCGTCGCCGCTTTCCACCGCTGTCAGGTCTTTGCCGTCGATTTCCATCTCAACCGTTGCCTCTGCCGGGCCACCAGTGCCACAGACAACCTTCATCGAGACCAGCTGCAGATGGTCATTTTCGGCATCCTCACCAACCCTCATGAGGGCGACAATATCGTCGTCAAAGACTTCCTTCTTGCGGTCGGCCAGTTCTTTGAAGCGCACAAACAGATCTTTCAGCTGGTTGTCGCCGACTTCAAACCCCAGAGTGGTGAGCTTGTCGCGCAGGGCCGCGCGGCCCGAGTGTTTGCCAAGCGGCAACGAGGTGCCGGCCAGACCCACATCTTCGGGGCGCATGATCTCAAAGGTTTCCTTGTTCTTGAGCATGCCATCCTGGTGGATGCCGCTTTCATGGGCAAAGGCGTTCTTGCCGACGATGGCCTTGTTGAACTGCACGTTGAACCCCGAAACGGTGGCAACGCGCCGCGAGATATGCATGATCTTGGAGGTGTCGATGCCGGTCACCCAGGGCATGATGTCACTGCGTACTTTCAGCGCCATCACCACCTCTTCGAGCGCGGTATTGCCGGCCCGTTCACCCAGGCCATTGATGGTGCATTCGATCTGACGCGCACCACCGGCTACGGCCGCCAGCGAGTTTGCCGTCGCCATGCCAAGGTCATTGTGACAATGGGTGGCAAAGATCACCTCATCGGCGCCGGGAACTGTTTCGATCAGGCGTTTGATCAGATCAGCACTCTCAGCCGGGGCGGTATAACCGACAGTGTCGGGGATGTTGATGGTGGTGGCACCAGCCTTGATGGCGATTTCAATCACCCGGCACAGGTAGTCCCACTCGGTGCGGGTGGCGTCCATCGGTGACCACTGCACATTGTCCACCAGGTTGCGCGCATGGGTGACGGTTTCGTGGATCTTGTCGGCCATCTCATCCATGGAAAGATTGGGAATGGCGCGGTGCAGCGGCGAGGTGCCGATAAAGGTATGGATGCGCGGTCGCGCAGCGCTGCGCACGGCCTCGGCGCAGCGGTCGATATCTTTAAAATTGGCACGGGCGAGCCCGCAGATCACCGAATTCTTTGACCGCTCTGCGATTTCGCTCACCGCCTTGAAGTCGCCTTCAGAGGCGATGGGAAAGCCGGCTTCGATAATGTCGACGCCCATGTCATCCAGCAGCTCGGCAATCTCGAGTTTTTCGTCATGGGTCATGGTGGCGCCGGGGCTCTGTTCGCCATCACGCAGGGTGGTGTCGAAGATCAGCACGCGACCTTTGTCGGTAACATTTGTCATTTTGAAATCTTTCTAGCTCTGTCCTGAAGTCCATTTCTGGGGGTGTGTTCTGACGCGTAAATCCATTCTCCTCTGAGCGGACGCGCCAAAAGGCACGCTCAGAGGCGGACTAGGAGCAGTAGTAGGGCGCGCAGAGACACAGCACGCGACGCGGCGTTGGTCATGGGGATATCTGCGCAAATGGTCATGGGGTGATTTATACAGAGGCCGGGGTGAATGAAAAGAGAGAATTTTGCTGCTTTGGACAGCGGCAAGCGCTCAATACCGCAGCAACACTGAGCGGCTTGCTGCTGCGTTACTGCTGCCTTGGGGCAGGCCTTGGCGATGCGGGATCAGCGCGTTGCTGTTGCATCCGCACTTTCAGGCCAAGATTGCAGGCCAAGATTGGCACGTCGGCACCTATCTTGGCCTTGCCCGATGGGGGTTAGGTGTCGTCGGCGGTGTTTCCCTCGGCCTCGGCTGCCGATCCATCTGCACTGGGAGGCGCGCCCTTATCCCATTCGCCACTGACAGTTTGGCCGCTGACATAGGTCATGGTGCCGGCCCCCTGGCGTTTGCCGTTCACAAAGCTGCCGACGTAGACATCTCCGGTGGCATAGGTGGCGGTGCCTGAACCGGTGATCTTGCCTTCGCTCCAGTCGCCTTCATAGGTAAAGCCGTTGGGCATCTCGATCTTGCCCTTGCCATGGCGCTGGCTGTTCACGAAGCTACCGCTGTAGATCGAGCCATCCGCATAGGTTACACGGGCCTCGCCGTGGCGCTGCCCATCCTTCCAGCCGCCATCATAGCGATAGCCGCTGGCGTCCGTCATGACGCCCTGACCATGGTTGCGGGCATTCTGAAACGCGCCCGTGTAGGTGACCCCATTGGGATAGGTGGCGGTGCCATTGCCTTCGATCACTCCGGCAATCCAGTCGCCTTCATAGGTCGAGCCATCGGGATAGGTGATTTTGCCGGTGCCATGGGACAGATCATCCTGAAACTGCCCCACATAGACCGAGCCATCGGGATAGGTGACGCGACCATTGCCCTCGATCTGGCCCGCCAGCCAGTCGCCGGTATAGGTATAGCCGTCGGTTTTGGTAAAGGTGCCGGTGCCGTGGCGCAGGTCATCCTGGAACATGCCTTCATAGACGTCGCCATTGGCATGGGTCTGGGTGCCAATCCCCTGGCGCCGCCCCTGGTCGAGCGGACCGGTGTAGACATCGCCGTTGGGCTGGGTGAGGGTGCCGATGCCGTGCATCTGATTGCCGACCCACTCGCCTTCATAGTGCAGCCCGTCGGGCATCTGCAACGTGCCGGTGCCATGCAGCAGACCGTCGACAATATCGCCCTGATAGGTGGCGCCATCGGGATAGGTAATGGTGGCGGTCCCCTCTTTGCGACCTTCGATCCAATCCCCGTCGTATTCATAGCCGCCGGGGTTTTGCATCACCCCTTTGCCCTGGTGCTCCCCCTGAACAAAGCTGCCCTCATAGCGCACCCCATTGGCATAGACTGCGACGCCCTGGCCATTGATGACGCCGGCCATCCATTCGCCCTCATAAGTGCCGCCATCCGAGAGCGTGATCTTGCCCAGACCTTCGGGTTTTCCCTTGACGAACTCGCCTTCATAGACCGCGCCATTGGGAAAGCGTGCAACCCCCTGGCCGAGAATTTCCCCATCGACCCAGTCGCCAGAGTATTCATAGCCATTGGGCAGGCGATAGGTGCCGGTGCCATGCTGCACGCCGCCGCGGAAGGTGCCCTCATAGACCCCGCCGATTTCGTCCTCACTGGTGATGATGGTGCCATCCTGGGCCCAGAGGGGGCTGCCGGTGGCGCTGGCCAGGGTCAGAAAGGAAAGGATCGCAAGCGTTCTGCTGTAACGGGTCATAAAAACCTCTGTCTTACCTGTGCCAGTCTGAAACCAGCGCGGGATTTGCGTTTGCCAATGGGTGACTTGTGGGCGACTTGCTAGGAAACTAAGCGAGCAACACGCGTGTCGCAATGTCTTTTGCACTCGGCCCTTTTCCTTGGCTCCTGATCTGATAAACGACTGGGAACATGTTTTGCAAAGGGCTTGTGCAGAATGGCTGATCGTTTCCGGGTGACACTGGCGCAATTGAACCCCACCGTCGGGGATCTTGTTGGCAATGCTGCAAAGGCGCGGACGGCCTGGGCCGAGGGGCGCAAGGCCGGGGCCGATCTGGTGGCGCTGCCGGAGATGTTTCTGACCGGTTATAACACCCAGGATCTGGTGATGAGGCCAGTGTTCCAACAGGCCGCTATGGCCGCCGCCGAACAGCTGGCACAGGACTGCGCCGATGGTCCGGCGCTGGCAATTGGCTGCCCCTGGGTCGACGGGGATAAGCTCTTTAATGCCTATTTGATCCTCAAGGGCGGCAAGATTTCTTCGCAGTGTCTGAAGCACCATTTGCCCAATGAAACCGTGTTTGACGAGGTGCGGATTTTTGATGTGGGGCCTCTGGGCGGTCCTTATGCGGTGGGCGATACCCGCATTGGCTCGCCGATCTGCGAAGATGGCTGGCACGAGGACGTGGCGGAAACCCTGGAAGAGACCGGCGCAGAATTCCTGCTGATTCCCAATGGCTCGCCCTATTACCGCAACAAGATGGAAGTGCGGCAGAATCACATGGTGGCCCGCGCGGTAGAAACCGGCCTGCCGGTGATCTATCTCAATCTGGTTGGCGGTCAGGATGACCAGGTCTTTGATGGCGGCACATTTGTGTTGAATCCCGGCGGGGCTCTGGCGCTGCAAATGCCGGTGTTTGACGAGGCAATAACCCAGCTGGATCTGCAGCGCACCCCCGAAGGCTGGCGCGCTGTTGAGGGCGAAAAGGCCCATCTGCCCGATGAATGGGAGCAGGACTATCGCACCATGGTCGAATCCTTACGTGACTACATGGGTAAGACCGGGTTCAAAAAGGCGCTGTTGGGGCTGTCGGGCGGGGTGGATTCCGCCATTGTTGCCGCCATTGCCGTGGATGCGATTGGCGCCGAAAATGTGCGCTGTGTGATGCTGCCCTCTGAATACACCAGCCGGGAATCGCTGGATGACGCCGAGGCCGTGGCCGAAGCCCTGGGGGTGCATTACGATTATGTGCCCATTGCCGAAGGCCGCAGTGCCATCTCAAACACGCTGGCGCCGCTGTTTGCCGGGCGCGATGAAGACCTCACCGAGGAAAACATCCAGTCCCGCCTGCGGGGGCTGTTGCTGATGGCGATGTCGAACAAGTTTGGCGAGATGCTGCTCACCACCGGCAACAAATCCGAAGTGGCCGTTGGCTATGCGACCATTTATGGCGACATGAACGGTGGCTACAACCCGATCAAGGATCTCTATAAAACCCGGGTGTTTGAAACCTGCCGCTGGCGCAATGGCAATCACCGCCCCTGGATGATGGGCCCGGCAGGTGAGGTGATCCGCCCCAATGTGATCGACAAGCCGCCCTCGGCTGAGTTGCGCGACGACCAGAAAGACAGCGATAGCCTGCCGGACTACCCCGAGCTGGACGCCATTCTGGAGATTCTGGTCGATCAGGACGGCTCAATCGCGGATTGTGTGGCCAAAGGTTTCGCGCGCGAAACAGCCAAGCGGGTCGAGCATCTGATTTATATCAGTGAATACAAACGCTTTCAGTCGGCCCCGGGTGCACGGCTGTCTCCACGGGCCTTTTGGCTTGATCGGCGCTACCCTATTGTCAATCGTTTTCGTGACTCTTCTTAACTATTATATTGAGACCAGGCCGCGCGATCTTGGTGCTTTGGCACCTGATTTGGCCTGATTTTATTCGCTTCACACAAAAAGCTATGTCCCAAGAGTGCCAACCATGCGTCCGAAAAATCACATTTTGTTCCCGGCCTGCCGGGGGGCTGTTTTGTCCTCTGGACCAAAAGCCAGCGGCGCGGCATAGACCATCTCATGCCTGGACCTAAGCTGCCCTATTTCCAAGCCGATCTAGCCCTGCCCAAACGCGTTGATGCGGTTGTTGTTGGGGGGGGGATCATTGGTGCCTCGACGGCACTTGAACTGGCCGAGCGCGGGGTTTCCGTGTTGCTGTGCGAAAAGGGTCAGATTGCAGGCGAGCAGAGTTCACGCAATTGGGGCTGGGTGCGGATTTCCCAGCGAGACCCGCGCGAGCTGCCACTGATGGCAGAGGCGATGAAAATCTGGGAGGGGCTGGAGGCGCGCACTGGCCATCCCACCGGCTATCAGCGCTCTGGTATCCTCTACACTGCCGAAAGCGGCCGCGAAGAGGCAAAGCTGGAAGCCTGGGCACCGCATCTGGCGGCGCTGGACCTGCCGGGGCAAATGCTGCGTGGTGATCTGCTGAAGCCGGTGATGCCCGGATATCAGGGCAAAGTGATCTCCGGCTACTACACCCCGCTTGATGGGCGTGCCGAGCCGCAATTGGCCACTCATGCCATTGCGCGGGCAGCGCAGGCCGCAGGGGCCAAGGTGATGACGGAATGCGCGGTGCGCGCGGTTGAAACCGAAGCAGGGCGGGTCAGCAACGTGATCACCGAACGGGGGCGGGTGGCCTGTTCGGCTGTGGTGGTCGCGGGCGGCGCCTGGTCGCGGCTGTTTCTGGGCAATGCGGGGGTCTCTCTGCCGCAGCTCAAAGTCTTGAATTCCGTGCTGCGGACCTCGGCGGTTCAGGATGGGCCGGAAACCGCGATCTGGAGCAATGGTTTTTCGCTGCGCAAGCGGCTGGATGGCGGCTATACCATTGCCAATGGCACAGAAAACATCGTCGATATTGTTCCCGATACGCTGCGCCTGGGGCTGAAATTCCTTCCCAGTTATCTGCAGGAATGGCGCTCGCTTCAGCTGCGTCTCACGGGGTCGGGCCGGTGGCGCGAAGAGGCGGCGCAGGACCGGCGCTGGACGCCACAGCAGACCACGCCATTTGAAAACGCCCGGGTGCTTGATCCTGCACCGTCGCAAAAGGCGATCAAGCAAGGCTGGGAAGCGGCGCAAAGGGCCTTTCCGGTATTGCAAGGTGCCGATGTGGTGCAGAGCTGGGGCGGGATGATTGATGTCACACCGGATGCGGTGCCCGTGATTTCGCAGGTGGATGATCTGCCCGGGTTGTTTGTCTCCACCGGATACAGCGGCCATGGGTTTGGCATCGGTCCGGCGGCGGGACGTCTGACAGCGGATCTGGTCACCGGGGATGCGCCCGTGGTGGACCCACATGAATTCCGCCTGTCGCGGTTTTGGAAAAAATAGATTAGGAGCTGCCGCGGCGTTTGCGCGGCAGCTCCTTTCGTTTTATCCGAGTTTTGTTTGGGTTTAGCCCATCATCTGATAGCTGACAGGCACAAAGCGGAAACCGGAGCCGCGTGTTTCCACATAGCCGGCCGCCGGAAAGGGCATGTGGTAGCCGATCATCGGCGTGCGGGTGCTGGCGAGCATATCGAGGATTTTCCGCCGCGCGCCGGTCGCGGCCTCTTTGTCCATGTCGAACTTCACCTCCCAGTCCGGGTGGGCAAAGGACCAGACATAGTGATTGGCCAGATCTGCGGTCAGCATCAGCTGCTGCCCGCCGCTGTCAAGCATGTAACCCATATGGCCGGGGGTATGGCCAAAGCTGGCCACCGCGCTGATCCCGGAAGCAACCGAGCCGCCATCCTCCAGAAACGAGAGCTTTTCGGCAAACGGTGTCACTTTCTTGGCCATCAGATCGCCTATGCGGTTGCCTGCTGCCTGTGTGCCCCAGAAATCAAACTCCTGACGCCCGGTGATATAGCGCGCCTTTGAGAAGGTTTCTGCCCCCGCCGTGGTCATGCCACCGATATGATCCGGGTGCATATGGGTGAGCACAACCACGTTGATATCCTTCGGGGTCAGGCCCACCTCGGCCAGCGCCATCTGAATGCCGCCCTGGCCCAGGCCGGTATCAAACAGGATCTTCTCTTGACCAGTGTCGACAAGTGTTGGGGTAAAGAAGAATTGCGCAACGTCGGTGGGAATGAAGTTCTGGGCCGAGGTGGCGGCGAACTCGGCATCACTGGCACCGCCGCCAAAAATCGGCTGCGGGTTTTCGACGGGTCGGCTGCCGTCCAGCAATGTGGTGACGGTAAAGTCGCCAAGTTTGAAGCTGCGCGTGTGGGATGCGGGGGCCTTGGCCAGCTCGGCGCTGGCACTGGCGCTGCGGGCGGTTGCGGCCAGAGGCAGGGCTGCGGCGGCGGTTAGGGCGGTACGGCGGGTGAATTTTACGGTCATGGGGAAGTCCTTTCTGCCAAGGTGGCGGTGGATTGGATGTCGCCGGTTTGGCGAATTCAAAGGGTCACTTGGAAGGTTCGCGTCTTGATCGTCGCTGAGAGCCTAGCCGAGCATGGCGCAAATCAAAGAGGTTTAAGGCCAACCTCACGCAACTGTGTGTCGGAGTTTTAAGCGGGGGGCCTTCTAGCTGGGTGTTTTATGGCTCGGGGCGCCGGCCTGTGGCGGGTTTAGTCGGCGCAAAGCATAGCGCATAACTGCGGCGATTGTAGCGGCAGGGATGCGGCGCGGCAGGTGGCAAAAACTGGACAAAGCCAGCCCTATGTGAGATGGGCAGGACAACAGGAGATATCTAATGACAACCACTCGTTTTGCCCCGTCGCCCACTGGATATATCCACGTCGGCAATCTGCGCACCGCGCTGATGAATTTCTTGATCGCCCGCAAGGCCGGCGGAGAGTTCATTCTGCGTATTGATGACACCGACCCTGAGCGCTCGAAGGAAGAATATGTCGATGCGATCAAACAGGACCTGGAATGGCTGGGCCTGACCTGGGACCGGGTTGAGCGCCAGTCCGAACGGCTGGAACGCTATGTTGCTGCCGCGGATGAGCTGCGCAGCATTGGCCGCTTTTATGAGGCCTTTGAGACTCCAACCGAGCTGGACCTGAAGCGCAAGAAACAGCTGAACATGGGCAAGCCACCGGTCTATGACCGCGCAGCCCTGGCATTGTCCGGGGATGAAAAAGCAGCCCTGCGGGCGGAACGCGGCGATGGTGTCTGGCGCTTTAAGCTGGACCATGAGCGTATAGAGTGGAAAGACGGCGTGCTGGGCGATATCTCGATTGATGCCGCGTCGGTGTCCGACCCGGTACTGATCCGGGGCGATGGTCAGTTCCTGTATACCCTGGCATCGGTGGTGGATGACACCGAAATGGGCGTCACCCATGTGGTGCGGGGATCGGACCATGTGACCAATACCGCCACTCAGATCCAGATCATCAAGGCGCTGGGCGGCGCGGTGCCCGAATTTGCCCATCACTCGTTGTTGACCGGCCCCCAGGGCGAAGCGCTGTCCAAACGGCTTGGCACCCTGGCGCTGCGCGACCTGCGCGAAGCAGGCGTGCAGCCCATGGCATTGCTGAGCCTGATGGCCCGGTTGGGGTCTTCGGATCCGGTTGAAGTGCGCGCTGAGATGGCGGCGCTGGTTGAGGGCTTTGACATCAACCGCTTTGGCGCGGCGCCCACCAAGTTTGATGTGGAGGATCTGTATCCGCTGACCGCACGCTATTTGCAGTCGCTGACGCTGGACCAGGTGAAACCACATGTAGAGGCCCTGGGCGTACCTGCAGACAAGCAAGAAGGCTTTTGGGCAATGGCCAAGGAAAACATCACCACGCTGAAAGATCTGCAGGGCTGGTGGGATCTGTGCCAAAACGGTGCCGCACCGCTGATCGCCGATGAGGATGCGGAATTCATCGCTGAGGCGATGAAACTGCTGCCGGAAGGCCCCTATGATAATGAGAGCTGGAAGAGCTGGACCACCGCAGTGAAAGAGGCCACTGGGCGCAAGGGCAAGGGCTTGTTCATGCCGCTGCGCAAGGCGGTCACCGGGCGCGAACGCGGACCAGACATGAGCGCGCTGTTGGCGCTGATGTCGGTTGTGCAAGCGCGCGGCTAAATCGCGACAAGCAACCTGGCAAACAACCTGGCTGGCGACAGCGAAACAGACAGCAGGCGACCCTGAAGGAGGGTCGCCTTTTTTGTGCGCTGGGACAGGGAAGGGGGGGCTCCCGCCTGTTCAGCCCCATTCAAAGAATGGGACGACACAGTTGGGCCGGGCGCCGGGCCTTGCCCGGCGCGGCGCGCGGAGCGATTGTATCGCGCCTTTTGGTGCGTGGTGGAACCTTGGCCTGCGGGGGAAAAGAGCTAGCTCAGCACCTGGGCGTTCAGCTGGGTCAGATGGTGGTCCACCAGCTGCTGCTCGGTGGCGGACAGAACCTGGTGGCGGGGATAGCGTGGCTGCTGCCGGTCGTTCAGGATCGGTGCGTCCCAGCCCGCAGTGCTGGCAAAAAACGCATCCACGCCCGCCGTACCAAAGACCTGCAGATGGCCCTGAACCACCACATCAAGGTAGCTCAGCAAGATCGGGTGGCGATGGCTGCCTTGGTTTTGCGCCTCTGTCGGCACCGCATAGAAGGAAATTTCGGTATGATCAGGCAGGGCATGGCGGACCTGGTGATCTGCGGGCAGGCGGTCATAGGCAAACTCGCGCGCGTCCAGCGCCTGCCAGTCGGCATTCGGGACGGCGGCGATCAACCCGTCGATTTCAACCTGCGGCGCGGGTTCGACGGTGAGAAAGGCCACATCACGCAGGGGGGTGTGGCACCAGCTGCGCCGCCAGCCGCGGAGCCGCGCGGGCTGTGGATCCAGGTAGTCGTGGGTGGCGGTGTTTACCAGGCTGCCATAGCCAAAGAAATAAGGAGGGTGGGGCATCATTTCATCGTCATTCCATTTTTGAAGCCGGGGCAATTGATGTATGTCAAACCGCTTTTTGCCGAGTTGTGCAATAAACCCCTAGCTGAAAGTAGCGGGAGCCAGGATTATGCGCATTACAAAAAGGACCAATATCGCCGTCCGACTGCTGATGTATTGTGCAGCAAACGCGGATCGTTTGGTCACTAAGGCCGAGATCGCCGAGTGTTGCAATATCTCGGAAAACCATCTGGCCCAAGTCATCAACCAGCTGAGCCAGCTTGGCTACCTGCATACCCAGCGCGGGCGCAACGGCGGCATGACCCTGGGGCGTCAACCTGAACAGATCCAGATTGGCGAGGTGTTTCGCGATGTCGAAGGCGCGCTGCCGATGGTGGAGTGTTTTGCCGATGCCGACAACACCTGCCCGCTCTCTAGTGCCTGCCGCCTGAAGGTGGCGCTTGCGGATGCGGCACAGGCTTTTTACGCCTCGCTGGACGACATCACCCTGGAAGCGCTGATCTGCGAAAATCACGACCTGATGCGGATCTTGCAGCCGGTTGCCTGCGCAGGTTCCGCGACAGGTGTCGCGACGGCTGCAGCGGGTTAGGTCTGCCAGAGACATGGCTGGTCAAACCGGGCCTGATTTGGCCTGGGGTGGATTTGGCCTGGGGGTATCTGTTCCTGAAGGCAAAAGGCGCTTTCGCGTGCTTGCTTTATTCACGGGCTCGCAAAATACGGGCGGGACGGGCGGCCAGTGGGCGCCAGGCAAAGATCAACCCGGCCAGCAGCGTGGTAGCGATGCCCCCAGAGACCACCGCCAGCGCATTGGGCCAGATCACCACATAGGCGGTCTCAAAGACATAGATATTCACCGCCCAGGCGCCGGCAACGCCTGCCAGCAGGGCAACACCCCCAGCGCCTGCGCCCAGAATGATAGACCGCAGGGCAAAGCTCAGCAGGATTTTGCGGCGAGAGGCCCCAAGGGTCTTGAGCAAGGCTGCTTCGTAGCGCCGGGCGGGCTCTCCGGCGGCGGCGGTGCCCAGCAGCACCAGAAACCCGGTGATCAGGGTGGCAGCGGCACCATAGCTGGTGGCAGCGGCCAGCTGGCGCAAAATATCGGAGACCCGGTCAATCGCATCGCGGACCCGGATGGCGGTGATATTGGGCATTTCCTGCGCCAGATCCCGCAGGATCTGCGCCTCTGCGCTGGTCTCGGCATAGACCGTGGCGATAAAACTATGCGGCGCACCGGCCAGTGCCGCCTCATTCAGGGTCAGCACAAAGCCCATGCCGGCGGTGGAGAAATCGACATTGCGAAAGCTGGTGATTTCGGCCTGTATGTCACGGCCCAACACGTTCAGGGTGATGGTGTCGCCCAGGTCCAGGCCCAGTTCCTCGGCCTCTTCAGCGGCAAAGCTGACCTGCGGCGGGCCGGTGTAATCCTCGGGCCACCAGCTGCCTGCCACCACCTCGGTGCCTTTGGGCTGTGCTGCCGCATAGGTGACGCCACGATCGCCGCGCACCACCCAGTGATCGCCTGCGACCTCCTGTGCGGGGGTGCCGTTGATCTTGGTAATGACCGCCCGCAACATTGGCGCGCTTTCGACCTTGCTGACAGCCGGGTCGCCTTCGACACGCTCTAGGAAGGCGGGCATCTGATCGCGCTGAATGTCGACAAAGAAATAAGAGGGCGCCACATCGGGCAGATTGCCGGCAATGGCGCGGCGCATATTGCCGTCGATCTGGCCAATGGCGGCCAGAACCGTCAGCCCCAGACCCAGCGCCAGGACCGCAGGCACGGCGCCATCGCGGGCGGTGCCAATCGCGGCCAGTGCCCATCGCAGCGCCGGGCGGCCACGGGTGATGTGGGAACCACGCCGTGCCAGCCAGCCCAGACCCAGGGCGGCAATCAACAGCACCAGCAGGGCGCCCATCAGCCCCCCTGCAGTCCAGAGCGTCAGCTTTGCGGCGCCAGAGAACCAGGCGGCCGAGCCCACAAGCAGGACCAGCGCCAGGACGGTTGCCAGAATATAGCGGAGCGCCGGCAGGCGGCTTACCTCGCCCAAGGCGCCGCGAAACAGCGAGGCAGCGCGGATGCGCTCGGCCCGGGCCAGCGGCCACAGGGCAAAGATAAAGGCAGTGAGAAAGCCATAAAGTGCCGCCTCAACCAGGGTGGCGGGGTAGACCGCAAAAACCGCCGGGAAGGGCAGTTGCGCTGCAATCATCGGCCCCAGCAGGATTGGCCCCAACCCGCCGAGCAGCAGCCCGATGCTGACCCCCAGCAGGGTCAGTGCGCCGATTTGCAAGAAATAAGTGAGGAAAATCACCTGCCGTTCAGCGCCAAGGGTGCGCAGGATGGCGATGGTTTCGGTCTTGGTGGCCAGATAGGCGCGCACAGCAGCAGATACGCCAACGCCGCCCACCGCCAGACCAGAGAGCCCGACCAGCACCAGAAACCCGCCCAGACGGTCGACAAAGGTGGCAATGCCGGGGGCGCCGTTGCGGGCATCACGCCAGCGCATGCCGTTGTCCTCAAACTGGGCGCGGGCCTCGGCCTGCAGCGCGTCGAGATCGGTGTCCGGGGCCAGCGCCAGCCGGTATTTGGTGGAATAGAGCGAGCCGGGCGCCAAAAGGCCGGAGCCCTCTAGGGCTGGGCGGGCCACCAGGGTACGTGGCCCCAGGGCAAAGCCGGAGGCGGCGGCGTCTGGCTCGGTTTTGATGGTGGCCATCAGCACAAAGTCGCGGGTGCCAAAGCGGACCGTATCCCCGGGCTTGAGCCCCAGCCGATCCGCCAGAACCGGCATCATCGCCACACCGGGCAGCGTGCCATTGCCCGCCAGCGCCTGCGCCAGGGGGATGTCGGGTTGCAGGGTCAGGCTGCCGGTCAGCGGATAGGCATTATCAACCGCTTTGACCTGGGTCAGGGCGCGTTCGTCGCCTAAGGTCGCCATCGAGCGGAACTCGACAATCTGCGAGACCGCCTCGGAATGGGTGGCCATCCAGGCGCGCTCTTCGTCATTGGCAAAGCGATAGGTAAAGGTGAGTTCAGCGTCGCCGCCCAGCAGACTGGCGCCTTCTTGGGTCAAGCCGGCCTCAATCGAGGCGCGGATCGAGCCAATGGCGGCAATCACCGCCACCCCAAGAGCCAGACAAGCGAGAAAGATGCGAAAGCCTTTGACGCCGCTGCGCAGCTCACGCAGGGCAAAGCGCCAGGCAAGACGGAGTGAGAAGGCGGGCGTGCGGGACTGGCTGAGCGACTGGCCCGTCATTCTGCCGCCTCACTTGCGGCTGAGGGGTCTGCCAGCCGGCCATCACGCAGGCGGATCACCCGATCACAGCGACTGGCGAGTTCCGGCGCATGGGTCACCATGATCAATGTGGCGCCTGAGCGGTCGCGCAGGTCAAACAGCAGATCCATCACAGCGGCGCCATTGGCCTCATCCAGATTGCCGGTTGGCTCATCCGCCAGCAGGATCTCAGGGCGCGGTGCCAGGGCGCGGGCCAGGGCCACACGTTGTTGTTCCCCGCCCGACAGCTGCGCCGGGAAATGACCCGCACGATGGCCCAGCCCCACGGCTTCAAGCTCAACCAGGGCGACGTCAAAGGCGTCGCGCCGTCCTGCCAGCTCCAACGGGGTGGCGACATTTTCCAGCGCGGTCATAGTGGGGATCAGATGGAAGCTTTGGAACACCACCCCCATGTGATTGCGGCGAAACCGCGCCAGAGCGTCCTCATCCATGGCGGTCAGATCCTGCCCCAGCGCAGAAATATGGCCACCGGTTGCCAGCTCCAGCCCGCCCATCAACATCAACAGCGACGACTTGCCCGATCCCGAGGGGCCAATCAGGCCCAGGGTTTCCCCGCGTGCGACATCCAAAGAGATATCCTGCAGAATTCGCACCGGTCCGGTATTGCCATTCAGCGTTAAAGACGCATCTTGAAGGTGAAGAACGGGTCTATCTGTTTCTGTCATGAAGCTGCGCCTGTTAAATATACTCTATCGGATATGGAGCATTTGCTGCAATGCACAAGGTATTAGCCCTGTTTGGGATGATTTTTCTCGTGACCTACGCCTCTGATACGCGCGCCGAGGATCTGCGGATCACGGCCTTTGGAGATAGTCTGGTCCAGGGCTATGGATTGCCCCAGGGCGACGGGCTGGTGCCGCAATTGCAACACTGGCTGCAAGAACAGGGAGCTGAGGTCCGGTTGACCAATGCAGGGGTGTCCGGCGATACCACCGCCGGCGGCGCTGCCCGGATCGACTGGACGCTGGCAGATCAGCCGCAGGGGCTGATTGTGCTGTTAGGCGGCAATGATCTGCTGCGCGGTCTGCCGCCGCTTCAGGCCCGTGCAAACCTGCGTCAGATCCTGGTGACAGCACAGGCGCAAGAGGTTGAGGTGCTGTTGATCGGGATGCAGGCGCCGGGGAATTTCGGACCCGATTACAAGGCGCGTTTTGACAGCATCTATGCAGAGCTGGCGCAGGAGTTTGGCGCGCTGTTGCACCCGGATGCCTTTGCCGGAATTCGCGCGGTTGCGGGCGATGATCCGGCGGCGGCGCAGGCCTATATGCAGGGGGACAATATTCACCCCAATGCCAGGGGCGTGGCCTTGAATGTGGCGGCGCTGGGCCCTGTGGTACTGCAGCTGGCAGCCCGGATTGAAGCTGCCGCAGCCAAGAGCTAGGGCCAGGAATCAAAAGCGGCCCCGACCGAAACAGGGGCCGCCAGAATGGGTCATCTTTGGCGGATCAAAGCAGCGCGAGATCCACAGCGGATTCACGACCGTCGCGGCCGGGCTGCATTTCGTAGCTGACTTTTTGGTTGTCTGCGAGGCCGGTCAGGCCGGACCGTTCAACCGCAGAAATGTGAACAAATACATCGCTTCCGCCACTGTCGGGGGCGATAAAGCCGAAGCCTTTTGTGGTGTTGAACCATTTGACGGTGCCAGTTGCCATCGTCTCTTCTCCTAGTTTCTTCTCACGTGCTCTGCCCGCAGCATGCGGCAGTATGGCGCGTTCATTCTGGGGGAGCGCCCCCCATCAGGGTCCATTTGCACCCCTTTTATGACCTCGCGGTGACAGCATTGGACAGAAGAAGCCCTCACGCAAGAAAAAATCTCGTAGTCTTTGCTGTCACCGCAGCAAGCGTTGCATCTTGCGCGCGTGATGGGCACCAAGAGGGCAAATAGGCGCTTGGGCGGCGCTTTTACCCCGTGGTTTGGACTGGCGGCGGCTATAAAACCGTGACTTTGGTGCCGATAGGGACCCGATTATAAAGATCGGTTACATGTTCGTTCAACATCCGGATGCAGCCATTGGAGGCGGATGAGCCAATGGTTTCGGGCTGGGTGGTGCCATGGATGCGGAAATAGGTGTCCACCCCGTTTTGATACAGATAAAGCGCCCGTGCCCCCAGGGGATTGTCCGGCCCGCCGGGCTGAACATAGCTGTTATCGGCGAACCGCCCATAGCTGCGCGGACTGCGTTCGATCATTTCCTGGGTGGGTCGCCAGCTGGGCCATTCTCGTTTGCGCTGGATGATGGCGCTGCCGGTGAACTCTAGCCCGGCCTTGCCGACCCCAACGCCATAGCGAATGGCTTTGCGTTTTTCGGTCACAAAATACAGGTAGTATGACCGGGTCAGGATCAGGATCTCACCGGGGAGGAACTCTTTTTTTATCCGCACATATTGCGGTGTTGGATCAAAGACCGGGGCCTCTTTGGCCAGGGCCGGGCTTGGTCGGGACAGAGCGGGCAGCGCTGCGGCGGTAAAACCCGCCAGGGCAGAGCTGGAAAACGCGCGGCGAGAAATCATCTGGGCCTCACATGTTGGAACAAGTCCTGGCCAGTCTGCGTGTCACCCACGGTGGGGTCAAGCCTGTCGCCCTGCTGTTTGGCTTGTAGAACCCCAAGCAGCGCTTATATCTCGGGGATACAATACACTGGAGAGCACGTGATGGCGCAACAGATGGCGATGAAAACCTTGACCTGCCTGTCCTGCGCGCAGCTGAACCGGGTGCCGGAGGCGAAACTGACGGCTGGGGCAAAATGCGGCAGCTGTGGCGCGGCGCTGCTGCCGAAACAGCCCGTGGATGTGGACCCGGCGGTGCTGCAGAAGGCGGCACAGAACGATGACCTGCCTTTGGTGGTGGACTTTTGGGCCCCCTGGTGCGGCCCTTGCAAGATGATGGGGCCGGAATATGCCAAGGCGTCCAGTAAACTGGCGGGGCAGGCGCGTCTGGTCAAGCTGGACACCCAGAGACATCAATCCACTGGCGGGCGCTATCGGATCAAAGGCATCCCGACCCTGGTTGCTTTTGAGCGCGGCAAAGAGAAAAAGCGCCAGTCAGGCGCTTTACGGGAAGGTCAGATTGTCAGCTGGGTTAAGGCCCGCTAGGGATTTCCTGTCCGGGGGAGGGCCTGAAATCAGGCACCAATGGCGGCCTGATTTTCCAGGTTGAGCGATTTTGCGGCGAAGCCACTGCGCAGAGCCAGGATGGTGATTGACAGAACCGCAAACAGAACGCCGGACGCTGAGTAAAGCAGCAGGCTCTGCCAGACGTGCAAGTCAAACAGCGCAAAGCCGGTTACGGCAGACAGCAGCCCAAAGACAGAACCGAACATGATACTTACAAAAGCCAAAACATTTCTCCCTCACCGAGGCCACGGCCAGAACTTAGCGCGGCACCGCCTCTCCAATACAGCGACAAATGGTTAAGATTTTGTTCAAACCTTGCGCGATCTAAGGCTTCGAAGAATGGCTTTGTGTCCAAAACCCCAAAAAACAAAGAAAAATTGTTTGGGTTCATGAAGGCTTGGTCACGGTATTTGGGCGGTCTATTTTGAAACCAAGGCCTGACCGTCACGGGGTTTTGGCATCTTGCCACGGCCCTGTTGCAACACATGAGCAAGCTCATGGACCAAAAGGTCGGTGTTTTTAGCGCTGGCGGGTCGGGCGAAATAGACATCGTTGCCAATGGTAAAGGCCTTGGCTTTCAGCTCCTTACACAGGTCTTTGGCATTGCCGCCGATATGAACCTGAACTTTGGAGAGCTTGCTGCGAAAATGCGCCTCTAGCCCCTTGCGCAGATCGCTGGGCAGTTTCTTACCCTTGGTGCCTTCGGGGGCGGTGGTCAGTCTTTTGCGCTTGGCCTTTCTGCCCTTGGTAGCCTCGACCTTGGCAGCGATTTCTTCGGCGGTGATCGGCATGGGAGGGACCCTTTCAAACGGATAACACGGAAACAGACTGGCGTGAGGTCTGTCCAGCCTAGCGCAAGAGGAGCAAAAGGCAAAATGCAAGGGAGAGCGGGGCGGCGAGCGCACGCCATCCTGAATTGCCTCCGGCGGGAATAATTTTGGAAAGATGAAATTCAACCCGTTTGCGCTGCCGCTCACAGAGGCAGGGACAGGGGGAGCCCTTCGCACCCAGCAGCGCAACCCAAAGCCCGAACTCTAGAGGATATCCCCTGGGACGTTAGGCGCAAGCCGCACGGCCCGCGCCTGACCTTCCCCCCGGGAAGGCGCTTTGCACCTCCCCAAGGTCAGGCGCGGGCCTTCGGGCTTAGACCTTTAGTGCAACGAAGAAAAACTATTCAGACGTAATCCCAAGATCGCGACGCATCGAAGATTTTAGTTTGTCATGAGCGCGTGATCGGCCCTTTCGGTCTGCGTTGGAGGCGATGATCTCGTCTATAGCTTCTCGAACTATGACAGGGGCTACTATTTCACAACGCATCTGCCAATAAGCAAAGTTCTTTGATGCTTGGTCTGTGCCCTCGACTGCGGCACGGTGATACGCCTCCAGTAAACCTTGATAGCTTCCTTACGCTCTTGAAAGCTCCGTTCGTTTAGTTTGGCGCGTGATGACAGCCAGCTTTGAACGAAAGCTGTCATCACAGAACCAAGGCCAAATGCTCCTAATAGTGGAAGCCAGCCCGTCAGCGCACAAACTTCTTGTGCTTCAACCGCTTGGGCTCAAGGGCATCGGCGCCGAGACGGCGTTTCTTGTCTTCCTCGTAATCCTCAAAGTTGCCCTCGAACCATTCCACATGGGCGTCGCCTTCAAAGGCCAGCATATGGGTGCAGATCCGGTCGAGGAAGAAACGGTCGTGGGAAATCACCACGGCGCAGCCGGCAAAATCTACCAGCGCGTCTTCGAGCGCCCGCAGGGTCTCCACGTCCAGATCGTTGGTCGGTTCATCGAGGAGCAGCACGTTGCCGCCCTCTTTCAGCAGGCGCGCCATGTGGACACGGTTACGCTCACCACCAGACAACAGGTTCAGCGGTTTTTGCTGATCGCCGCCTTTGAAGTTGAACGAAGAGCAATAGGCGCGGGAGTTCACCTGAGCGTCGCCGAGTTCAATGATTTCAGCCCCCCCAGAGATGGCTTCCCAGACGGTTTCATTGTCTTTCAAGTCATCGCGCGACTGATCCACATAAGAAAGCTTTACCGTGTCGCCATAAGAAACCGAGCCGCTGTCGGGCTGTTCCTGGCCGGTCAGCATGCGGAACAGGGTGGATTTACCGGCGCCGTTGGGGCCGATCACACCGACAATACCGCCGGGAGGCAGATCAAAGGAGAGGTTCTCCACCAGCTGTTTGTCGCCATAGTGTTTCGAGATGCCCTCGACCTCGATCACCTTGCTGCCCAGACGGGGGCCATTGGGGATGACGATCTGGGCGCGGGTGAGCTTTTCGCGTTCGGACTGTTCCGCCAGATCGTTATAGGCGTTGATCCGGGCCTTTGATTTGGCCTGACGGGCCTTGGCGCCCTGGCGCATCCACTCAAGTTCGCGCTGCAGGGTCTGCTGCTTGGACTTGTCCTCGCGGGCTTCCTGCTCCAGGCGCTTGGCCTTCTGTTCCAGCCATGCGGAATAGTTGCCCTCGTAGGGGATGCCCTTGCCGCGGTCCAGTTCCAGGATCCAGCTGGTGATGTCATCCAGGAAATAACGGTCGTGAGTGACGCAGAGGATGGTGCCTTTGTAGTCGATCAGGTGCTGTTGCAGCCAGGCGATGGTTTCCGCATCCAGGTGGTTGGTGGGTTCATCGAGCAGCAGCATGTCAGGCGCTTCGAGCAGCAGTTTGCACAGGGCCACTCGGCGTTTTTCACCGCCCGACAGATTGGCGATCTCGGCATCATCGGGGGGGCAGCGCAGGGCCTCCATCGAGACATCGACCTGGCTGTCCAGATCCCAGAGGTTTTCCGCGTCAATGCTATCCTGCAGCGCGGTCATTTCTTCCATCAGCTCGTCGGTGTAGTTCTCTGCCATCTCAACCGCGATCTGGTTAAAGCGATCCACCTTGGCCTTTTTCTCGGCCAGACCCAGCATGACGTTTTCACGCACCGTCAGGCTCTCGTCGAGCTTGGGCTCCTGCGGCAGATAGCCAACGCGCGCGCCTTCGGCAGCCCAGGCTTCGCCGGTGAAATCCTTGTCGAGACCAGCCATGATCTTCATCAGGGTCGATTTACCAGCGCCGTTGACACCGACGACACCGATTTTCACGCCGGGAAGGAAGGACAGGTGGATGTTTTCAAAGCATTTTTTGCCACCGGGGTAGGTCTTGGAGACACCCTGCATGTGGTAGACGTATTGATAGGCGGCCATGTGACTGCTCCATGATGGGGAAATTCGTGCTGGCTGGTGTGATAGCGGATGGCAGGCCAAGGGGCAATGTCACGTTGATCATGAGATATGGAAAAGGTCATCCACTGCTTTGGAACGTGCCACGCCGTGGCCCATCCCGCGCCTAACTTTCCCGTCAGGCCGGAGGCATGTTTTCAGTATGACGAAGGCGCATTCGCCCCTCCCCAAGGACAGGCGCGGGCCTGATGTCTCTCCGGCACAAAACTCTACTGGTCAGCCGGAAGAACGCAGGGATCAAAATAATCCGCGACAATTTTCACGGGTGGTTGCATCCAAGACGATGACGTGCGGGCCGTTGATGCGTTGGACCTGCTCTGACAGTTTGTCGCCGATTTTCTTGCGACCCAGTGCCAATACATGTGGTCAACTTTTGCAATTCTATTGAGGTATCACCCTGTGCTTGGGGCTTGGAATTCCGGTGATTTATGTGCATCAAGCCTTAGATGAGGCAGGGGTTTCCATATCTGCGCCCCGGCATGACCGTGGGCTTGCTCGGCGGGTCGTTTGATCCGGCGCACCAGGGCCATGTGCAGATCAGTCGGGCCGCCTTGCAGCGGTTTGACCTGGATTGCCTCTGGTGGCTGGTTTCGCCGGGTAATCCGCTGAAAACCCGTGCACCTGCCAGTATGGAACGCCGCATTGCAGCCGCACAGGCGCTGATGGATCACCCAAGGGTGCGGATCAGCGATGTCGAGGCGCGGCTGGGCACCCGCTACACCGCCGAAACTCTGCGGGCGTTGCGGCGGCTTTACCCGCAGGTGCGGTTCACCTGGCTGATGGGGGCGGATAATCTGGCGCATTTCCACCATTGGAAGGACTGGCAGCAGATTATGGAAACCGTGCCGATTGGCGTCCTGGCGCGTCCCGGAGACCGCATTTCTGCGCGCCTGTCCCCTGCGGCGCGAATCTACCGCCGCCAGATGGTCAAGGACAGCCAGAGCCAGATTTTGGCCCGATCAACGGCCCCGGCCTGGTGCTTTGTCAATGTGCCGATGATCGCAGAGAGTTCTACCGCAATCCGGGCAACGGGGGGCTGGTCGTCAGCCAAAGGGTGAGAATCTGGTGTGAGATCGACCCGAAAAGAGCCAATTGCCGCCTTTTTAACGGCCCTTTGCCGTGCCAAACTGGCCTGACTTGCGGCTCCCTTTGGCAGAGAGACCGTCAGGCTGGGAGCATTTTTGCAGGTGATTTTGCCGCAGATAAGGTATGAGATATGGCGCAAATAGTAGATATGGTCTTCATTTGCCGTTTGGTAGCAATTTTATTAGATATTGACTGACATGTTTTCGAGACGCTTTTTCCTTTCTGCCGCCGCAGCGGCTCTGGCGGCGCCAGCGGCTCTGGCCAATGCGCCCAAAACCTCGTTGCGGCCCCAGGCCCGTGCCTCAGTCGGGCTTGGCTCTGGCGGCGCGGCTGCCAGCCGCGCCAGTGCCGCGGGTAGCCTGGAGACCTTCTTGGCGCGGTCTGACCTGTCCGGACAGGTGGCCTGTGCCGTTGCCGAGGTCACAAGTGGCAAAGAACTGGAATCTCATGCGGGCGAAGAGGAACTGCCGCCGGCCAGCGTCGCCAAGGCGCTGACAGCGCTTTATGCGCTCGACAGTCTGGGAGCAGATTACCGGTTCACCACGCAGATTTTGTCAACGGGCACCCTGTCGGGCGGGGTGCTGAAGGGCGATTTGATCCTGGCCGGTGGCGGCGATCCGATGCTGAACACCGATCATCTGGCGCAGCTGGCGGCGGCGCTGAAAAAGGCAGGCGTTCGCGAAGTGCGCGGTGGGTTCATGGTGTGGGACGGGGCGCTGCCGCGCATTTCCACCATTGATGCAGATCAGCCCGATCATGTGGGCTATAGCCCCGCGGTTGCTGGTATCGCGCTGAATTTTAACCGGGTGCATTTTGAATGGAAACGGGCTGGCAAAAGCTGGAGCGTCGCTATGGACGCCCGCACTACAAAGTATCGTCCCGGGGTCAGCATGGCGCGGATGAAAGTCGCCAATCGGGCCCTGCCTGTCTATACCTATGCAGATCGCAACGGGAAGGACAGCTGGACTGTGGCCTCCCAGGCGCTTGGCAAAGGCGGGTCGCGCTGGCTGCCGGTGCGCCGCCCTGCGGACTATGCCGCAGATGTGTTTCGCACCATGGCGCGCGCGCATGGCATCAAGCTAAAGGCGGCCAAAAGGGTGTCATCATTGCCAACCGCCACCTTGCTGGCACAGCATCACAGCCCACCGCTGGATTTGATGCTCAAGGCCATGCTGAAATACTCCAACAATCTGATGGCTGAAATGATCGGCATGACAGCCACAGCGAAACGCGGCAAGCGCCCCAGAGGGCTGAAGGATTCGGCGGCTGAAATGTCGCGTTGGGTGCGTGCCAAATACGGTGTGAGCGCGATCCACATGGTGGATCATTCCGGCCTGGGAGAGGCCTCGCGGGTCGCCCCCAATGCCCTGCTCAAGGTGCTGGTCACCGCCTACAAAGCTGGCAGGCTCAAGCCGCTGCTCAAGAGCTTTCCGATGCGCGATGGCAATGGCCGGATTGTCAAAAACCACCCGATCAAGGTGACCGCTAAAACGGGAACCCTGAATTTTGTCTCTGGGTTGGGGGGGTTCTTGGCCACCTCCAGCGGCACGGTTCTGGCTTTTGTGATCTTTGCCGCCGATACCAAAGCGCGGGCACGCATCAGCCGGGCAGAACGCGAGCGCCCGGCCGGCGCCCGGAGTTGGAACAAAAGGGCCAAGCGGCTGCAGCAACAGCTGATCGAGCGTTGGGGGCAAAGCTACGGCACCTGAGGCCTGCCGCCTATGGTGACCGGCGGCAGGAAAAGTGCCGTATCCCCCTTGGGATATGGAGCCCAAGCCCTGTTCTGCGCGCTTTATTCCCAAGGCTATGCCTTGGCAGGTTTCACCTCGACAAAAGTCTCATGATAGCAGGCGCCATCCTCGATATCGGTGCGGATATCTGCCGGGATCAGGGTATTGACGGTGAACCCGGTCTGCGAGCTGCCGCGCCAGGTGCCTTTGGGGGAGTACAGCACACCGGGGCGGGTGGCCTCGGTGACTTTGAGCTGTAGGGTGACAGCGCCAAGCGCGTTCCAGACCGAGACAAGCGCGCCATCCTGCAAGCCCCGTTTCTGGGCGTCTTTGGGATGCATCTCCAGCATTTCCGGGCCGGCGGAGGCCGGGTCACTGCCAAAGGTGGCATTGGTCCGCTTGGCTGAGCTGGGGGTAATCAGTGTCAGCGGCAGGGCCTGTGGCACCGGGTCATAGCGCGGCACGCCAAAACCATAGCGCGTCTCATAGTCCTGGCTGAACAGCTCAATCTTGCCGGACGGGGTGGCCGGGGTGACGTTTTTGCACATCACCAGCGGTTCGCCGTCGGGGGCCATCATTTCGATGGCGCGATCCAGGGCGATCTCGCTAGGGCGTTTGCCTTCTAGCTGCGGGTGGGTTTCGTCGATGGCCTCATCCATCAGCTGGCTGTCGCTGGCCTGAAACAGGGCATCATCATAGCCAAACCGGGCGGCCAGGCGGCGGAAGATCTCGGTGTTGGGCAGGCTTTCCCCGACACAGGGGATCACCGGTGCTGCCCGTTGCAGGTAGTTTTGACCGTAAGCGCCATAGATGTCGTCGAACTCAAAATGTGAGGCAGCAGGCAGGATTACATCGCAATAGGCCATGCTGTCGGTCATCACCACGTCACAGCCAGCGATGAACAAATCCTCGCGCATCAGGGCGCGCATCAGGTTGCTCTGATCCGGGTGGGTGGCCACCGGATTGTGATTGTAGATCATGGTGGCTGTGATCGGGACCTCCAGGCTGTCGTCCTGCAAGATATTGGCCAGATCAACAATGTTGAGGATCCGGGTTCCGGGCTTGATCAAATGGTCGCCGTGCAGGCGCGCCTGGGTCTTTGGGGTGGCACCACCGGATTTGGCCATGACGCCGGCGCCCAGCCGCCCATGGTGGCCCAGCAGCGCAGGCAGCGCCATGCCGGCGCGCAGGGCTGACCCGCCGGACCGGCCGCGCTCAATGCCGTTGCCAAAGGCGCAGGCGATATTTCTTGCCGCCACCATCACATCGGCGAGGGCATGAAACTCTTCGGCGCTGATGCCGCAGGTTTCAACAACCCGCGCCAGCCCATACTGCCGGGCCTGGGTCATATAGGGATCAAAGCCCGTAACCCAATCGGCGATAAAGGCCTCATTCAGCGCCTGGCGCCGCTCCAGCTCGGCGGCAAGCCCCATGGCCAGCACCACGTCGGTGCCGGGTTTGATCTGCAGGTACATATCACATTGTTCGGCGATCTTGATCCGCTTGGGGTCGATCACCACCAGAGTGCCGCCCCGCGCCCGCAGCGTTTTCAGCAGTGGCGCCAGATGCAGGTTGGAAACGGTGACATTGTTGCCCCAGACCAGCACCAGATCGGAATGCTCAATCTGTACCGGTGGCATGCCGGGGGCGGCGCCAAACAGACTGGCATAGGCGCCCCCGCGCACCCCGCCGCATAGCGGGCCACGGTTGAGCAGGCTGGCCCCCATATGGTAAAAGAACCGCCGATCCATTGAGCCCCCGGCCAGCTCGCCATGGGGGCCGGCATAGTTGAAGGGCAGCACGCTTTCGGGACCATGGTCTGCAATGGCCTTGCTGAACCCCGCATGCACCATATCCAGTGCTGCGTCCCAGCTGATCCGCTCAAACTGGCCAGAGCCCCGTGGCCCCACCCGTTTGAGCGGATGGGTGAGCCGGGCTGTGCCATGTACAAACGCGGGGTAGTAGCGCGCCACCTTGTTGCAGATCACATTGGCGGTATAGGGGTTCGCGGTGGAGCCTTTGACCGCGACCACTGTATCTCCCTGGACCTGGACGTTGAGACTACAGGTGTCGGGGCAGTCCAGCGGGCAGACCGAAGGCACGGTACGGATGTCGAGTGGCTTGTTCATAAACTGGCTCCAAAGGCGATGTTGGAGCCAGTTTAATGGTGGGGTCGGGATGTCTTTAAGGGCCAAAACTGCACAATCTGACCAGACCAATTTTGTCGAAACCGGCGCGGCGAAGAGGCGCCAAACGGTGGTCTGCTCTGGATCTTAAGCCCGGGGCAAACGCAGCAGGATGGTCTGGTGAGATCGTCTGTCTGGGTTAGACCATGTGGCGGGCGCGGGCGCCACGTTCGATGGCGGCGGCATGCAGTCGGTCGATATTGAGCTCATAACGCACTTCTGCAAGGAGCTCGAGCTCGGTTTCAGCCAGTTTTCCATCGGCGGCCGCCACGTCACAGGCCAGCGCATAGGCGGTTTCATACAGACGTTCCGGCAGGTCGTCGCGGATCAGGCCAAACAGGGCCTCCAGACCGTCTTCCTGTTCAAACAGATCCAGCACGGTGTTGGAAATCCGGGTCATGCGGTCAATGTCGTAATCGGCAAAGACCGGCAGCATGTTAACGGCAGACTGGATCTTGATCAGCTCGGCGGTGCGGATGTTTTCGTCCGAAGCAGAGACCGCCACCATCAGAGCCACGAGGCAGTCCTGCTGGGACATGGATTGTGCGTTTTTCTCGGTCATGGCAGATCCTTTGTGCGCATTTCAAACCCAAGGATAGGCTTGGCCAGAGACGGGTTCAACTCCTGCCTCTGGCCTATTGATGTGAAATTGCTGCGAAACTGGCGAGAAACAGCCGGAACCGGGTCGATTTTAGGCCTGGGCCTCTTCTGCGCCGGTAAAGCGGTAGGTGATCTGTTCAAAGCTGCTTTCGGCAAACCCATAGGCAAAGCGCAGACCGTCAGGGCCAGCCTGGGTGCTGTGCTCGGCATTGGCGGGCACATAGATGGCGACGCCGGGGCGCATCTCATGGGGGGTGCCGTCGATGGTCACGGTGCCGGCACCTTCGAGGCCCAAATAAAACTCGGCCGGATCGTGGCGATGGGGCAGCAGACGGCCATGGGGTTCAAACTCGGCAATGCCCAGCACCATATCGCGGGATTTCTCGGAGCAGCTGTTGATCAGGGTACGCCAGCGGACCTCGCCAAAGGCAGCATCGGTGCCGCCTGCCAGGGGAACCTGTGCGGCATCCACCACCATCAGGTGGTCCTGCGGGGGATGGGGCAGATTGGAGGCCTGATGCAGCTGTTCGGTGTCGCTGAGATCAGTGGCAAGGGTGGTAATGTCCATTGCAATATCCTGGGGCAATTCCTGTTGCATGTGCTGAGGCCTCCGTAGGGTTTGTGTGAGTGGGTGGCGAGTGGTTTCAGATAAGGGGCTTTTTCTGTTTCATTCAATGCGCTAAAGCTGCAGTGTAATATACGTTGAGGTTATGTTAGATGGAGCGTCTACCCAGCTTTTCAGGGCTCACAGCTTTCTATGCCGCCGCCCGCCATGGGACACTGACTGCGGCAGCAGAGGAACTGAATGTCTCGCAACCGGCAATTTCACGTCGGATCGCGACACTGGAGGCCGATCTGGGCAGTAACCTGTTTGACAGAACCCATAAACCAGCCCGAATAACCCATGCAGGCAAGGAGCTTTTGCAGGCGCTGCACAGTGGGTTTGGCCAGATCGAAGACGCGGTCTCACAAATCAGAAAAGCTGCAGAAACCCGGATTGTGACGGTCACGGCACCATCTGGGTTTGTTGGTTTCTGGCTGATTCCACACCTGGGAGAGCTGGAGCAGGCCTTTCCTGAGGTGACGATTCGTATCATAAGCCAGGAGTATGGCGAAGCAGTGCGCCCCGGGGATCTGACCATCCGCTTTGGTCTGCCCGGTGGCGGCGGTGAGGCAGAGGCCCGTCTGCTGAGCAATGAGGTCTATGCCGCAGCCAGTCCGCTCTATCTGGCGCGCCTTGGCATGACGGCGCAGGGCTATGATTTCTCCCGCATGACCTTTCTGACCATGGAGACGGCGCGCAGCCAGTGGCATGACTGGCCAAGTTGGTTCAAATCCGCAGGTCAGGTGATGCCGCGTGGGGCGCGGGTACTGGACTTCAACTCCTATGCCATGCTGGTCAATGCCGGGTTGGCGGGGCAGGGGGTCTTTCTTGCCTGGGGCGGGATTTTGGACAGTTTCACCGAGACCGGCGCCCTGTTGCGCTTGCAGGCACCCACCACCACATCGGCGCGCGGCTATTTTGCCGGGCTGCGGGACGGGGCTGCCGCGCGGCAGGATGTGCGACAAATTCTGGACTGGATTGTCGAAAAGGCGCAATTTAACGACTGAAACCGAGGCAAGCCCGGCTCTGTTCATTGACTCATGCTGCATCTGCGCAATAGACCGGGCCGACCTGCTGCATAGGGCAGCGGGACAGGATTTAGGCGGCCACAGGGGCCGCTGATGGAGAACAGCAATGTCTGATTTGCGCGACACCGCTCTCAAGAGCAAGGCCTGGCCGTTTGAAGAAGCCCGCCGGGTGCTCAAACGTTATGCCAAGGGCGCGCCAGAAAAGGGCTATGTCCTGTTCGAAACCGGCTATGGCCCCTCTGGCCTGCCGCATATCGGCACCTTTGGCGAGGTGGCCCGGACCACCATGATCAAAAACGCCTTTGAGGTGATCAGCGATATTCCAACCAAGCTCATCTGTTTTTCCGATGATCTGGACGGGATGCGCAAGGTGCCGGGCAATGTGCCCGATGCCGACAGCCTGACGCCACATCTGCAAAAACCGCTGACCTCGGTGCCGGATCCCTTTGGCACCCACGAGAGCTTTGGCCATCACAACAATGCCATGCTGCGCCGGTTCCTGGATACCTTTGGCTTTGAGTATGAGTTCTACTCCGCCACCGAATTTTATGGCTCGGGCCAGTTCGACGTGGTGCTGAGACGCGCCGTTGAAAAATATGATGAGATCATGGAGGTGATGCTGGCCTCGCTGCGCGAAGAACGGCGCCAGACTTATTCGATCTTTTTGCCGTTTCACCCGGAAACCGGGCGGGTGCTCTATGTGCCGATGAAAAAGGTCTGCGCCGAGACCCACACCATCACCTTTGACGATGAGGACGGCAAGGAATGGACCGTGCCGGTCACTGGCGGCAATGTGAAGCTGCAGTGGAAACCGGACTTTGGCGCGCGCTGGGCGGCGCTTGGGGTCGATTTTGAGATGTACGGCAAGGATCACAGCACCAATACGCCAATCTATGACAAAATCTGCCGCATCCTGGGCCACCGGGCGCCAGACCATTTCACCTATGAATTGTTCCTGGATGCCAATGGGCAGAAGATCTCCAAAACCTCTGGCAACGGTATCTCGATTGACGAGTGGCTGACCTATGCCAGCGCCGAGAGCCTGTCCTATTTCATGTACCTCAAGCCCAAGACCGCCAAGCGGATGCATTTTGACGTGATCCCCAAGGCAGTTGATGAATATCATCAGCAGTTGCGGGCCTATGCGACCCAGGACACCAAGGCCCGGCTCAATAACCCGGTCTGGCATATCCACGCCGGCGATGTGCCAGAGTCGGATATGGTGGTGCCGTTTTCGATGTTGCTGAACCTGGCCTCAGCCTCCAGTGCTGAGGACAAGGAAACCATGTGGGGCTTTATCAACAAATACGCCCCCGATGCGACGCCGCAGAGCAATCCAACGATGGATCAGGCGGCGGGTTTTGCGGTGGCCTATTTCAACGATTACGTCAAACCAACCAAGGTGTTCCGCGCCCCCAGTGATCAGGAACGTGTAGCGCTGCAGGATCTGGCGGATGCATTGAAATCGGCAGAGGCGGCGCTGGCGGCGATTGCCAAGAAGAACGACATTCTGGGCAAGGATGAGCCCCTGCCAGAGGCCGATTTTGCCGATGAGGAATTCCTGCAATCGGTGGTCTTTGCCATTGGTAAAATCCACGGGTTTGAGCCGCTGCGCGATTGGTTTACCGCCATTTACGAGGTGTTGCTGGGCGCCAGCCAGGGACCGCGCTTTGGTGGCTTTATAGCGCTGTATGGCGTCGATGAGACCATTGCGCTGATTGACCGTGCCCTGATGGACCGGGCCCTGGCGGATTGAGATCACGCCCTTTTGATGTGACGCCTCGCTTTGAAGAATTGGGAGCGCCCTTTGGGCGCTCTCTTTTTTGTTTTGAAGGGGTGTTTTTGGCTCAGGATCCCACCCAAGCAAAGCTTTGAAGATCTGCCCCTCACCTGATCTGAGGTCCTGGCAGGGGGCGGCGGCTGCATCCCAAACAAAATAGCCGCATCCCCGCCTGAAGAGGCGGGGCCCCTCGGCGATTTGGTCTGGGGCAGCCACCTTTCCCTGCCGGGCGGTCCTCAGGCGAGGGACAGGCTCCAAAGCAAAGTCCGGGTGCAGGGGATCAGGGGGGTGCAGGGGGGGCGCACGCCGTGATCGGGCGGTTTTAAACCGGGATCTCTAGCTTTTGTCAGCGATATGCATGCGCGCTCTTGGAAAGGGTTTTGGGATGAACAAGGTGATTACTGCGGGTCTAGAGCTGATGCCGCCAGAGTTTGAAGCGGGGTTGGATGTCTGGTCGAGCGGTGAGGGCACGCCGGGCTCTGACACATATGACGGGGTTCCCAATGCGGCGATTGTGGTGGCGGATGCGGATTTTGCCGGCTGCCTGGAGTTGCAGAAACTGGCGAGCACGCAGAAACTGCGCTACATGGGGAAAACGCCGCTTTTGCCCGGTTGCTATTTGCAGGTGAAGGCCCGGATCAAGGCGGTGAGCGGCGCCTTGCCAACGGTGCGGATTGCCGCCTGGGCCGGGGATAGCAGCGATAGCCACGTTGCAGGGGTGATTGAGGTGGGCAGCAGCACCACGCTGACCGCCTATGGCACGGTGGTGGAGGTGAGCGCCATCATCGGCACCGGCAGCCGCGCGGGCGTTGATATGCCCTGGGGGCTGGCGGCCACCTATGGTCACTTTGGACTGGATCTGATTGGCCCCAATGGTGGCGTGGTCCGCATCGACGATATCGAGATCACCGACCTGACCAGCGCCTTCCTGCGCGATATGGTGAGCGTGGTGGATGTCACGGATTTTGGCGCCATCGGGGACGATGTGACGGATAACACCGCAGCCTTTGAGGCCGCGGATGCGGCGGCGGTGGGTCGGCAGATCCTGGTGCCTGCCGGCCAGTACTTTTTGGCGCAGACCGTCTCGTTAAATAGTCCGGTGTTTTTTGAAGGCAGCCTGCGGATGCCGGTGGATAAGATGCTGCTGCTGCGCAAGAGTTTTGACTTTCCCTCCTATGCGGCGGCTTTTGGCAATGAGGAAGAGGGGTTCAAAAAGGCCTTTCAAGCTTTGCTGAATTCTGCGGATCATGAATCGCTGGATCTGGCCGGGCGGATGGTGACGGTGACGGCGCCGATTGATATGCAGGCGGCGGTGCCCAATCGCAGCTCCTATTCGACGCGGCGGGTGATCCGTAACGGCCAGCTGGCGGCCTCGGGTGGGGCGGCCTGGGATACTGAGACCTGGAATGAGCAGGCCACCTATGATCCCAATGACCCGCGCAAGCTAAAAAATGTCAACAATATCGCCAATATCCCGGTGGGGGCGCTGGTGGAGGGCGCTGGTGTCGGCCGCGAGATCTACGTGCGCAGCAAAAATACCGGCGCTGGTGAGATCACCCTGAATGCGCCGCTTTATGATGCGGCGGGCACCCAGGTTTTTACCTTCAAGGATTTCAAGTACATGCTCGATTTCAGCGGCTTTAGCGCCCTGAGCAAATTTGGCATGACTGAGGTGGAAATCCAGTGCAACTCCCACTGCAGCGCGCTGCGCCTGCCCTCGGCTGGGACGGTGTTCAGCCTGGACCATTGCTTTATTTCGCGGCCCAAGGATCGAGGCATTACCTCGATCGGATCGGGCTGTCAGGGCATTTTGGTGGACAATTGCCAGTTCCTGTCGGCGGAAGAGGCCGCAACCGTCCCAAACCGCAGCAGTGTTGGGATCAACGTCAATGCCAATGACGCCAAGCTGCGCAACAACCGGGTGACCAAATTCCGCCATTTTGCGCTGCTCGCGGGGGCCAATAACACCATCACCGGAAATCACTTCTTTCAGGGGGACAGTATCGCGGGGGGCGTGCGCACGGCGGGGCTGATTATGGCCTCGACCTATTGTGCCAGCACCATTTCGGACAATTACGTCGACAACTGTTTCATTGAATGGACCAATGAGCAGGATCCAACCCCGAATTTCACGGGTGGGTTTTCGTTCAGTGCGCTGTCGATCACCGACAATGTGTTCCTGTCCAGCGATGTGGCGCCCTGGTTCAGCTATGTGGTGATCAAACCCTATGGCACCGGGCATTTCCTGAATGGGGTGAGCATCTCTGGCAATAAGTTCCGGTCGATCAATGGCAATATTGACCGGGCTGACCGGGTGGATACCAGCTTTTCCGATCTTGATTTCAGTCGTAGCAAATCGGTGTTTTTTGAAGGCAATACCTTCCATGGGATCTCCACTGCGGTGGCCAGCCCGCTGCGGATCCGCCATGAGCAGGCCACGGTTGCCAGCACCTGGACAGTTTCGACCGCCGGGGCCATGCCGTTCCAGGGGCGTGCGCGGGCTGTGGATGCGGTGGTGGCCATTGGGCCCATGCGCAATTCCAGCGGCACTTATCAATACCCACGCCCCTGGGTGCAGCTGGAACAGGGCAGCAACCGGGACGAGGTTAAGTTGAACTGGGGCGAATCCCTGCGTGGTGAGGTGCAGGTGGTGGTGCGGGTCGATAAGTAGGCCAGAACCTAGCTGGGAGGGGACAGGTCGTCTGGCGTAAGGGTGAAAGCCTTACCAAAACCGCCGTTCAGATTGCCCAGCCGCACAGAAAAACGGACAAAAGAGAAATCCGTAAAGCCAATGTAGAGTTTGGATTTTGGATGGCTGCGCAGGTAATGCGTGGCCATTTCCTGATGTTCCGAGCTTTGGTTGCTGACAAACTGCGCCGTGCCAACCAGACTAAGCCGGGGATGGGTGAGCGGGTCTCCCGTTGGGCTGGGCTCTCCGACCAGCAGTGAACAGGCGGGGTTGGCTGCCAGGTTCTGGCTGTGTTGGGCGAGGCTGGACATCAGGCTGATTGGTTGGCCTGCAGCGCACAGGCCAAAGGCAACCCGCGTTACCAGCGGGCTGCCGCTGCTATCCAGCGTGGCCAGAGCGGCAAAGCGGGCTTGGCTCATCAGGCTTTGCGCCAAGGCGCGGGCCTCATCGTCGGTCGGGCGGATCGGGTTTGTGTTCGGGGTGGCCTGTGGGGGGATCGATGTCATGGCACCAGTCTTTTGGGCTGAGGAACTTGCGTCAGGAATTTTGGGATCGGGGGAGCGGGGCCAAATCTGGCGAGGGCCTGGGTCAGAAGCGCTGCCACAGGGCTATCTTGAGGCCCAGACTCTGCGTGTTTGCACGCCGATATTCAAGCCCGATGGTCAGCTCGCTGGTTTCGAATATGGGCTTCTTGGCAAAGGACAGGCCAGCAAGCTTGATGCGCAGGCCAGGCGTGATGGCGTAGGCAAAATCGGTCCCCTGGCCAAAGCTGGTTTCAATCTGCAAAAGCGGTGAGAGTGCGCGGTTGGTATCTATGCCAAAACTGGCGTCCAGTTTCCCCAGGGGGTGGGCCGCGTCGCCGCGCTGTTCAACACTCAGATCTAGGGAGCCCCATAGCGTCCCGATCCGGGTGGGCTTGCTGCGTCCGGCAGACAGGGTGAGCCGGTACATCGGGTGCCATTGCAGGTTGGTGTGATTGCCACCAAGTGCGAATTCGGCGGCGATTTGGGTATTGTCCGCCCCCTGGCGCAGAGGCAGGCGGGCAAAGATCAGGACATGACCGGATTGGCTGTCCTGTTGGTTCAGATCAATGCCCAGATCAAACCGCGCGGAGAGGCCAAAATCCCGGTAATAGCCAAACTCGCTTACCAACCCCTGGTCAGATCTGCGCAGGGTAAAGCTGGTCGCGGCAAAGCCGGTATCCACAGGGCGCTTCCAGGCTCCGGCACTGGCAGCCAGTGGCAGGCTTGTGGCCCAAAGCGCCAGAACCAGATGTGCAGGGCGGAGCATGGCCTTATCGGAGAGTTGTCGGTAGCATGATCTTGTTATACGTGTGATCATCCCACGCTGGCAATCGTTTGCGGAAAAACGAGTCCGTTTCTCAGCGTAATCATCGTAGGCTTGTCACAGGTAGCGAAACAACCAGGGAGAAGCCAATGCCTAAAATTACCGATGGTGCGGAGATCCAAACGGTTATCACGACCTTTGAAATGACGCCGGGAACCTGCCAGGATCTCTTGGATGCGCTCACGGATGCCTATGGCGCGTTCATATCGAAACAGCCCGGATTTATTGCTGCGGGGCTGCATGTGAATGACGCCCAAACGCGGATTGCAAACTATTCACAATGGCGCCGCCGCGAGGATTTTATGGCGATGCTACGCTCCGCAGAGATGCGCGAGCGCAACCGGAAAATCAATGAGTTGTGCCGCAGTTTCGAGCCTGTCATGTATGAGGTCGCAGCGACATTTGAGGCGGTTTGACCTCAAGGTCGGGACACATTCACAAAGGGCAAAACCCCTGATTTGGATCAAGGTCCATAGGATGATCCGGGGTCATGCTTTGATTTAGGCGAGTAGCCAAGGAGGCTTTTCATGTATCATAATATTCTCGTACCAATTTCGTTTGACCCAGACCGGGATGTCTCAGCATCGCTTAAGCTGGCGCAGATCTTGGCCACACCAGAGGCCAAGATCACGCTGTTGCATGTGGTCGAACAGGTTCCGGCCTATGCGATTTCCTATATGTCCGCTGACTATATGGCAGAAACCCGCAAGGCGCTGGAGGCCGAGCTGGCTGCTCTCGCCAAAACCCTGCCAAACGCTGCCAGCAGCCTGGTCATAGAAGGCCACTCAGGGCGTTCCATTCTTGACTGGGCAGAGACAAACAAACCCGATCTGGTGATTATCTCATCTCACCGTCCAGGCATGCAGGATTTGCTGCTGGGCTCCACTGCCAGCCAGGTGGTGCGCCATGCAGCCTGTGCGGTGCATGTGGTCCGGTAACGCTATCGGCCTTTTCTTGGGCCTGTGGCGTTGCACAGGCTGCAAGGTAAGGGCGGCGGCAGAGGTTTTGCTTTGCCGCCGCGCCCGTCAGGTCATTGCGCGCTGGGATGTCTCAGGCTGTAGGGGCGCTGGTGGCAGCGCGTCAGCCGTGGCGCAGAAAGCCTGAGACCAAGGTCTGAGCCAAACGGATCATGCCGCCCGGCAACAGGGCAGAGCGCAACAGAACCTTGTTGGAATTTATCGCTTCTGCGATGCGGGTGTAATGCTCTTGTTTGTTTGTGGGTGACCGCAGCAAAATGGTTTCGGCCTTTTCCAACGCCTGTATGGTGGCGCGCTTTACCCTTGGGATGGCGGCGGGTTTGACCGGCGTATAGGTTTCAAGAGCACGCCTGCGTTTGGGCTGCGTGGTGTCGCGGTTCTGTGCAATCACCGCTTCCAGGCTGCGTTCGACCTGTTCCAGCGCTTGCTGGGCTTCGGAATAGGCGTCATTGGTTCGCAACTGGTTTGCGGCGCGCCGGTAAACCCAGCGATAGCAATCGTAGCGGTAGGCGGCGGGTTGTTTCCTGCAACGTGATGTCCCCCGTGACAGTGTATTCACCACAGATTTGGTTGCAGCGTTGCTTAGCCCGTATGAGGCACCGACCCCACCCCCATCACCGCCAGCAAAAGCAGGCGACTGTGCAAGGGAAAACAGGGCAACCAGGGGGGCTGAGATCGCAATTCGTTTCAAACTACTCATAAAAAAACTCCTCAATATAGGCCGAAATTCTGGCCTCAGAACAGGCAAAGCGTAGCATGAAAACCGACTGTGACAAGATGGCTCTGAAGCCAGATGTGGGACCATAGATCCCCGAGCCTGGAGGTGTGAAACGATGCCACCGGGCAGAACTTGTGGTAGAGCAAGGGGGAAGGGCTCAAGGAAAGGCATGTCCAAAATGAACATCGACAAGAAAATCGTGGATGATCTTGTTGCCAACGACATTTCATTTGTCACCACAGTTCCCTGCAAACAGCTGGCCGGGGTGATCGAGGAAGTTGAGACGCGCGACGAGGTTTTTCATATTCCCGCCAACAAAGAGGACGAGGGCATGGGGCTGTGTGCCGGAGCCTGGATGGGGGGCAAGCGTCCGGCAATCATCATGCAGAACACGGCGATCGGGGTGACCATCAATACGCTGGCGACCTTGATCCAATACTACCGGATGCCCCTGCCGATGCTGATCTCCTATCGCGGTGAGCTGCGTGAACCGGTGGCCTGTCAGGTCGAGATGGCGCTGCACACCAAGGCCCTGTTGGCGCAGTTGAATATTCCGACCTATCATTTCCACAAACAGTCCGACGTGGAGGAGTTCGACATGATCCTGAAACACACCTTCATGTGCAATAAACCAGTGGCCATCCTAACCGATGCCAATTTCTGGGGAGGCTATGGCGAACAATGATCCGTTCTGAAATCCTTTCCGAGATCGCGCCCTTGCTGCGGGATCAGCTCGTCGTCTGTAATATCGGCATTCCCAGCCAGGAACTTCACGCCATCGACGATCAACCAAGCAATTTCTATATGCTTGGCACCATGGGGCTGGCCTCTTCGATTGGCCTGGGGCTCGCGCTGGCGCAGCCTAAACCGGTGGTGGTGATTGATGGCGATGGCTCGGTGCTGACCAACCTGGGCACCCTGCCAACAATCGGCAATAACGCGCCGCCCAATTATATTCTGATGATCATCGACAATGGCTCTTATGGCTCGACCGGGGATCAGCCGACCTATACCGGCAAAAAAACCTGTCTTGCCGGTATGGCACGGGCCGCAGGCTGTGACAGAGTGGTTGAGGTCCAGGACGTCGACACCGGCGCGGCGCTGAAACAGGCGTTAGAGGCCGGTAAGGCAACGGTTCTGGTGGTCAAATGTGACAGTGGTAATGCCAAGATGCCGGTGATCCCGCTTGACCCTGTGGTGATCCGGGATCGGTTCATGAAGGCAGTGCAGGCCTAACCCTGGTCCCGGTTCTTCGCACCGGGGATGGCCGGGGGCGGCGGGGCTGGCAGTGGCTGCGATTGGGTCGTTGATCCGGGTCTTGATCCCATCACCACGACATTGCCAACCTTGCGCCCGGTGTCCACGTAACGATGGGCGGCGATCAGCTCGTCCAACCCATAGTGCCGGTCCATGAGAGGTGTCAAAACGCCACTGCGCGTCAGCACCAGCAGCTGGGTCAGCAAGTCCCGCAGCTGGTGCACGGGCTGCAGGCCCGCCGCTGAAAACTGTGCCCTGCGTCCCCCCCAGAGCCAGGTCGCCAGCGCAGCGCCAAGCAGTTTTCCGTCCAGAACCGGACAGAGATACCGCCCGCCCGCTGCCAGATTGTGCTTGAGCCGCCCAAAAGAAGATGCCCCTAGGGTGTCATAGATCACGTCAAATGTTTCGGCCGTGTCCGCGATATCAAGCCGGGTGTAGTCAATCACCTGCTGGGCCCCCAGAGCGCTGACCTGCGCTGCGTTGCGGGTGCTGCAGGTGGCGGTGACTTCGGCGCCCAGATGGCGGGCGATCTGGATGGCCGCACTGCCCAAGCTGCCAGAGCCCCCCAGCACCAGCAGGCGCTGGCCGGGGTGCAGCTGGGCCACCTGCGTCAGAAAATGCAGCGAGGTCAAAGGCCCATCACAAAGTGTGCTGGCCTGTGCATGGGGCAGGCTGTCGGGTTTCTGCAGCAGCAGCGCGTCCTCTTCCAGGCGGATATGGCTGGCATTGGCTCCAAACGAAAGACCGCTTTCTCCAAAGACGGCATCGCCAACAGCAAAGCGTTTGACCCCAGGGCCGATTGCGGTGATCACACCGGACAGGCCGGTGCCAACCAGATTGTTGCGCGGGCGCGACAAGCCAAGGAAGGCGCGGGCAAATCGCGGCACGCCTGCGCGCATCATGCAATCCGCACGGGTCACGGCGGAGGCCTTGATCTCGATCTGCAGTTGCCGCCCCGTTGGGGGTTGTCGCGGCGGGGTCACCGGCTCCAGCACCTCAGGGCAGCCGTAGCGCGGGATCGCCCATGCATGATATGTTTTTGTCATCGCTCTGCCTTACTCAGTCGGAGTTCGGGGGCTGCATGGCGGATTATTTGCGTTCCGAAAATGGCTTGAAGTGATCCGGTGTGGATTGATAATGTTCCGGCATGTTAGATTGGAAACCGCTCCCCGCCTTTTTGGCTGTCGCCAGGCATGGCTCGCTTCGGGCCGCAGCAGAGGCCATCGACAGCACCCATGCCACCCTGCGCCGTCAGGTAGAGGCCCTGGAGGCCGGGCTGCGGGTGCAACTGTTTCGCCGCGGCGGTGATGGGCTGCATTTGACCGCCGCCGGGCGGGCGCTGCTGCCGCAAGCGCTGGAGGCAGAGGCGACTTTGCTCAAAGGGTGTAATGCGGTGCAAGGGTTGGACCGGGAGGCGACCGGGAGGGTGCGCCTGTCTGCGGATCCGATGACGGCGCATTATCTTTTGGCGCCGATCCTCGCCGAATTCAGCAAGCTCTACCCGGATATTCACATTGATCTGAGCCTGTCCTTTGGCATCGAGTCCATTGAAAACCACGAAACCGATGTCTCGATCCGCCATGTTCTGCAGGTCGAGGACGCGGCAGTTGGCCGTCGCCTGTTCCCACTGTCGCTGGGGATATATGCGGCGCGGGACTATATCGAACGGGTCTTGCCCGGCGCCGGGCCAAAGGGCCAGGGGTTGAGCTGGATCGGCTATGGGGCGGAACCAAGCCTGTTGGACATGATCGCCAGCTCGCCTTTTCCCGAGGCCAAGATACGCCACGCCATTCCCGACCCGCAGATGCATTTGCACATGGCGCGGGCTGGGGCCGGGATGACCTTTCTGGCCAGCTGGGTGCAAAAAGAGTTCCCCGAATTGCAGCGGGTGCCGGGCACAGAACTGAACCAGGACCGTTCTACCTGGTTGCTGTTGCATGGTGATCTGCGCCGGGTTTTACGCGTGCGCCTGCTGGTGGATTATCTGCACGCCGCCCTGCAGGAACGGCGCGCAGATTTTATCGGAACCTGACCTACCGGTAGGGCCGTTCTTTCCTTAGGGCCATCTATTGAATAACGGCGCTGATCCATTCTTTCAGAAAGGTGCGCCGTTTGAGCCTGTCCAGATAGGTCATTAAGGCAGGCCCCAGCGTGATTGCGGATTGGGGCGGAGAGCCGGATTCCGGTATCAGTGGCGGCAAGGGAAAGGCCCCGGGGTCCAATGGGGCGGACTGGATTTTGAGCAGGTGGCGAATAAAATCCCCGGCGTGCCCTGGCTGTGTGGTTCTGGCGGAAACAAAGCCGCTGCGCATCATGGTGATGGGGAAATCAGCGGGCAGAATGACGGCCAGATCATCGGTGTCGGTGGTGCGGGCGGAGGCATAGCTGCCAAGCACATTATAGGCGACGGCGATCTTACCATTTTGCAGGTCGGTGATCATATCCCCGGAACAGCAATACAGATGGGTGCCCAGATTGCCCATGACCTCCATCAGTCGCCAATAGGTCTCAGAGGCCCGGGCATCCTGGGTGGCAAAAAGATACCCCAGCCCGGAATGGCGAATGTCGTAGGTCCCTAACCTGTTGCGGAAGACCTCGGGGCGGCTGCGCAGGGCCTGGATCAAGTCCTGGCGGGTTTGTGGCAGTGGGTGACCGGCAAAATCGGCGCGCCGAATGACAATGGCTGCGGGTTCCGTGGTAAAGGCAAACAGGCTTTGTCGCCACTGGGCCCAATCGGGTGTGGTGACATCTTCAATCGCCAAAGCATGTCCATCATTGGCCAGCTTGAACTGCAAATCCATGGCGCTGGAAATGACCAGATCAAACTGGCTGGGATCCTGGCGGAAAATGCGGTCAATCTCAGCTGTTCCCGAGACAAAGTATTCGATGGACAGATCGGGCCGCTGGGCAAGGAAGCTGGTGATGATGGGCGCAAAAAAGGACCCGTCGGTACTCGATAGAATCCTGAGTGTCTGGCCGCCTTTAGTGCCGCGAAACATTACCCGCTCTTCCCAGGTGTTCTGGGTCTGAGCAGCTGTCATCAGTGGCAGAAGGGCGAGTATCAGAGCGAAAATAACACGCATGCGCCGCCTCCTGTAAGGTTGGACAGGGTTAGCTTTCCACCATGGGCAATGGCGACATCCTGCGCAATCGTCAGCCCCAGGCCTGAGCCGATTGTCCCGGCTGCGTTATTGCCGCGTGAAAACCGCAGGGCCAGATCGGAGATTTCATCGGGGGGAAACCCAGGCCCCTGATCACGGATTTCCACCTGTGGCCGGGGGTGAGCGGTCACCCGAATGTCTATGGTGCTTTCGCTTGGGGAATACTTCAGGGCATTGTCGATCAGGTTGCGAATGGCATTTTGCAGCAGGATGGGATCGCCCTGACATTGGACCGGCTGATCTACATGAAACCGCAGATCAATGTCTTTCATTTCGGCAACCGGCGCGAGACGCAGCACCAGATCCTGTACCAGATCGACCAGATCCAATTGCTGGTATTCCAGCTGGTCGGCGCGAAAGGTGATCATGGCATGATCCAGCAGTTGCCCCGCCGCGCGCGAGCTTTCGTCGATGGCCCGGATCATCGACCTGAGCGCCTGGCGGTTTTGCTCTTTGTCGACCCGCTGGAGGGTGGTTTCGGCGTAGGAACGCACCGTGGCAAGCGGGGTGCGCACCCGATGGGCGGCCTCGGCGATGAAGTCTTCGGATTGGGTCAGCGATTGATTGAGCCGGGCCATTAACCTGTTGAGAGCCCCCACCAGCGGCAGCATCTCGGTGGGCACGGGTTTGCTAACCGGGCTTAGATCCTGGGGGCCGCGCCTGGCGACCGAGGTGGCGAGGCGATTGAGCGGCGCAATGGTGATGGAGGTGACCCAAAAGGACAACAGCACCACCAACACAAAGAAGCCCATGCCAAAGGAGGCAACATTGCGCGAGATGGCATTCAGCCGGTCCGAGAGCGCGTCCTGGGTCTGCGCCACGGAAACGGTGATGTGGGTTTTGACGTCGGCGCCGAGCAGGGTGCGCGAAGCGGTTGAAATCCGGATGGGCTTGCCGATGAACGCAGCGGTTTGATAATGCCGTTCGCCGCTGTCGGGGCTGTCAGCACTGTCTGGCCGCGGCAGATCCGCATAGCCCGACAGCAATTGGTCATCCCGGTAGATGGCGTAAAATACCCGGTCATGCGCCGGTGTGGTCAGCATCGAAAAGGAGGCATAGGGAAAGTCGATCTCCACCTGATCATCACTCAGCACGGCGGCATCCAGAATAGAGGAGACCGAGGCCCCGAGGATGCTGTCTTGCCCCTGTTGCGCGATTTGGGCAGCGTAGTTTCTGACCACCAGAAACAGCAGCAGAGCCAACAGTGAGGCCCCGCCGATCAGGGTCACAGCCAGCCGGTTGCGCAGGGAGCCCGAAATCTGCGGCGCCTCAATCATGGTCCAGCCGATAGCCCAGCCCGCGGTGGGTGGTGATCTTTAGGCCAGAGCCTTCGAGATGTTTGCGCAGCCGCGCGATATAGACCTCAACAGCATTCTCCGAGACATCCTCGTCGTAGGAAAACAGCCGGTCCGCCAGTTTCTGCTTGGGGAAAATTTGCCCCGGCGCATTGAACAACACTTCCAGCAGTCGCAACTCTCGATTGCGCAGGTTCACCACTTTATCACAGACCGTGACCACCCCGGCGACCGGGTTGAAACTCACGTCGGCAAGCTGCAAAACCGCCTGCGATGTGCCGGTCTTGCGGCGCAACACCGCCCGACAACGCGCCTGCAGTTCTTCGTGATCAAAGGGTTTGGTTATGTAGTCATCGGCGCCCAGATCCAGCACGCTGATTCTGTCCGAGACCTGCGACCGGGCGGTCAGAACAATCACAGCTGTGTCGCGTTTCTGGTCCCTATGCTGTTTGAGAAAGCTGCGGCCGTCGCCGTCAGGCAGCATGATGTCGAGCAGGATCAGATCGTAATCTCCGGTCTGCGAAAAGGCGATTGCATCGTCAATTTTGCCTGCATGATCAATGGTGTGGCCATCCAGGTGCATACGTGCACAAATCGCTTTTGCCAGGTCCATATTGTCTTCGACCAAAAGGAATTTCATGCGCTCTTTTCACTTTTTTCATCGCGTGACAGCTCGGTGACAGCTTCTCATGTTTGTCTCTCTCAACTGAGCCGCCTTTCGGACAGTTGTCAAATGGGAGGAAATCATGATGACAATCAAGATGGGCCGTCGCGCCCTGATAGCGAGTGTAGTTGCGACCTTGAGCCTGGTTGGGAGCCTGGCCAGTCCGGTCTCGGCCGAGGGTCATAAAACGCTTGAGAGCATTCACTTTCTGATCCCCGGTGGGGCCGGTGGCGGTTGGGACGGCACTGCACGTGGAACGGGTGAGGCCCTGACCAAGGCGGGGCTGGTGGCAACCGCGTCCTATGAAAACATGTCTGGCGGCGGCGGCGGTAAGGCCATCGGCTATTTGATCGAAAATGCCGAGAGCAACCACGGCACCTTGATGGTCAACTCGACCCCGATCGTGATCCGCTCGCTTACCGGGGTGTTCCCGCATAACTTTCGCGATCTGACGCTGGTGGCTGGAACCATCGGCGATTACGCCGCCATTGTTGTCGGCAAGGACAGCCCGGTGAATTCCATGAGCGATCTGCTGGCGGCCTATGATGCCAACCCCTCGAAAACCGCCATTGGTGGCGGCTCTGTTCCGGGCGGTATGGATCATCTGGTTGCAGCCATGGTGATGGAGGCTGCAGGCAAAGACGCGCTGGAGGTCAAATATATTCCCTATGACGCCGGCGGTAAGGCCATGGCGGCGCTGCTTTCGGGCGAGATCGCAGCCCTGTCGACGGGATTTTCCGAGGCGATTAACCTGGCCAATGCCGGGGAAGTCAAAATCATCGGTGTTACCGCCGACGCGCGCGTTGGCGTGGCGCCGGATGTGATGACCATGAAGGAGCAGGGCATCGACACCAGCTTTGTCAACTGGCGCGGTTTCTTTGCGGCTCCTGGCCTGTCTGAAGACAAGCTGGCGATGTATCAGGACGCCCTGGCCAAGATGTATGACACGCCCGAGTGGGAAGAGGTCCGCGCCCGCAATGGCTGGGTAAACATCCATAACTCAGGCGATGATTTCAAAGGCTTCCTGGAAGAACAGGAACAAGTCATTGGCGATCTGATGAAAAAGCTGGGCTTCCTGTAACACCCAACTGGGTGAGTAAACGACATGTGGCAAGGCGGGCTATCGCCTTGTCACCTTTGAAGGGCAGGGAGGGGAAAATGGCTCTTGATCGCTGGATCGCACTGATCCTGTTAAGTATTTGTCTGGCCTATGGATATACGGCCTGGTTCACCATGGACAGCAGCCTTGCGCCGTTCATGAAACGCAACCCGATCTGGCCCAGCACCTTTCCCAAGGTTCTGTCCATTCTTGGCGTGATCGCCTGTTGTACCATCCTGTTTGGACTGGAAAAGAGCGAGGAAAAGCCCGCCGAGATCAATTACCGCCGGTTGGGGGACTATCATCTGAGCCAGGCGCTGATGCTGCTGGGGCTGATGGTAGCCTATGCGCTGTGCCTGCGCCCTGTCGGGTTTATTGTCTCGACCTCTGCCTTTCTTATTCTCGGGGCCACCATTCTGGGCGAACGGGGCTGGCGCTATCTGCTGCCGATTGCCCTGATTGCGACCCTGGTGGTTTGGTATTTGGTTCAGCAGGTCTTGGGTATCTACATGCGCCCGCTGCCTGGTTTCTGGGGAGGTTGATATGCTTGAAGGACTGCTAATTGGCCTGCAAACGGCCCTCTCGGTACAGAATCTGCTGATGGTGATTGGCGGCTGCCTGATCGGCACCTTTATCGGCATGTTGCCGGGGCTGGGGCCGATGTCGATCATTGCGATCATGATCCCGGTGGCGATCTCGATGGGGGATCCGTCGGCGGCTCTGATCCTGCTGGCAGGGGTCTATTACGGCGCCATCTTTGGCGGCTCGACCTCGTCGATCCTGCTGAATGCGCCGGGAGTGGCGGGAACTGTCGCCTCCAGTTTTGATGGCTATCCGATGGCGCGGCAGGGCAAGGCGGGCAAGGCGCTGACCATTGCTGCCATCGCCAGCTTTGCCGGCGGCACCATTGGGGCGCTGCTGCTGATGATCTTTGCCCCGGCCTTGTCTTCGGTGGCACTGTTGTTTCACTCGCCCGAGTATTTTGCCCTGATGGTTGTTGGCCTGTCGGCGATTGCCGCCTTTGCCGGCACCGGACAGGTGGCCAAGGCGCTGTTGATGACCACGTTGGGATTGATCATGGCCACCGTTGGCGAAGGCGCGCTGTTCAATCTGCCACGGTTCACCATGGGGTTGATGGATCTTCAGTCTGGGTTTGGGTTTATCACCCTGGCAATGGCAATGTTTGCCCTGCCAGAGGCGCTGTTTCTGGTGCTAAAGCCCAAAACCGCGCAGGATGCCGATAGCGGCGCGATCACCGATCTGCGCATCAGCCGGGCAGAGGCAAAATCCATTGCGCCAGTCATCGGGCGGCAGTCCATCCAGGGCTTTTTCATTGGCGTCTTGCCGGGGGCAGGGGCAACCATCGCCAGTTTCCTGGGCTATGCGGTAGAGCGCAGCCTGGCGCCCAAGCAGGAACAGGATCAATTTGGCAAAGGCTCGATCAAGGGGTTGGCAGCGCCAGAAAGTGCCAATAACGCCGCCTGCACCGGATCCTTTGTACCGCTGCTGACCCTGGGTATTCCGGGCTCTGGCACCACGGCGATTTTGCTGGGGGCTTTGGTTGCGCTGAACGTGACGCCGGGGCCGCGGTTGATGATCGACCAGCCAGAAGTGTTCTGGGCGGTGATCATGTCGATGTTCATTGGCAACCTGGTACTGCTGATCCTGAACCTGCCGCTGATCCCCTATATTGCCAAGGTGCTGTCGGTTCCGCGCAGTTATCTGATCCCCTTCATTCTCTTCTTTACCCTGATGGGGGCCTATATCGGCCAGAACAACGCAACCGAGCTGTTGCTTCTGGTGGGCTTTGGGGTCTGTGCCACGGCGCTGCGCTTTGCCGATTATCCGTTGGCGCCGCTGCTGATCGGCTTCATCCTGGGCGGCATGCTCGAAGATAACTTTTCGCGCTCCATGCAGCTTTATGATGGCGCCGCCTTTATCTGGGAGCGGCCGCTGACGCTGGGCCTGTTGTGTTTTGCTGCGCTGCTGGTGCTGCTGCCCAGTTACCGGGCGCGTCGGGCACGGTTGCGGGCGCAGGGCGTGGCAGAGGGAGACTGACCCAAAAGCAGGCCACAGCCCGGGCAAACCCCCGGGCTGAGGCTGCCTTGGAACCAGAATATTTGCAATCCTGAACTTAGGCTCGGCGGCTCAGGCTGTAGCCTGCAAAGATCCCCGCCGCACAGCCAAACAGATGGGCCTCCCAGCTGACACCGGGTTGTCCCGGCAGGATCCCCCAGATCATCGTGCCATATACCAGGGCCACCCCAATGGTGACCAGCAGAGGCACCAGTTGCCGGGTCATCACCCCCCGGGTAAGCAAAAATCCGAACCAGCCAAAGATCAGCCCCGAGGCTCCCACATGTATCGCGGATGCACCAAAGAGCCAGACGCCGAAACCGCCTAGCACGGTGATTAGCACCGAAGCCTTGAAAACCAGCCTTGGGGCGGTGGCCGCCAGAAGGCCGCCGAGAATAACCAAGGGGGCGGTATTGGCGGCAGCGTGGCTCAAAGAGCCGTGCAGAAACGGCATGAACAGGATCCCGTCCAAACCGCCAAGGGAGCGGGGGAGCAGTCCGAACACTGGGTTGAGCGCGTAGCCAGAGACCAGGTTCACCACCTCGACCACCCAGATTATCGCCAATACGACTGCCAGCCAAAGGAACCGTTCCAAAACCACCACCCGTGCATTATCTGTTTCACCGGCTGGGTAGCACAGGCCGCGACGGCAAGAAATACTCTATTGATAGCCAGCTTGCAGCCCGTGACAGGCTTGGCCGCAGCGCCTGTTGTGGGGTGTTCTTTGGGCCAACTCTCTGAACACTGGCCGGTCCGGCGTTGTCACGACGCGGTGACAAACCACGCCCAAGTGCATAAATTGGCTTGCTTGGGCGGCCTATCATTGGCAGCTTGCGGCGGATGGGGTTCCAGGTTCAGGAGCGTCGCACAAAGCAAGGCTTCTATGTCTCTTTCAACAACATCACCGGATGGTCCTGCCATCAATGAAGGTCCAACCCGCCCCTGGCTGGTGCTGACTGGGCTGGCGCTGGGGGTTACTGTCACCAATGGATTTGCCAGGTTTGCCTATGGGGTGATGTTGCCTGCGATGAAAGCCGAGATGGGGTGGAACTATGCCCAGGCGGGATGGCTGAACACCGCCAATGCGCTGGGCTATGTTGCCGGAGCGATCCTGACCATGGTGTTGATCCGGCATATTTCACCGTCGCGCTTGTTTGCATTTGGTCTGGTCACCACCACCATAGCAATCCTGGCCACAGGGCTAAACGCGGCGCTGTGGTGGCAAACGCTCTGGCGTGTCCTGGCGGGCACCTTGGGCGCGATGTCCTTTTCCTCTGCCGGGGCACTGGCTGCGGGGCTGTTTCAAAACGATGCGCGGCGCAACGCGCTGGCCATCGCGATCCTGTTTGGATCAGGCGGCGGGGTTGGCATCGTGTTGACCGGCGCGGCACTGCCGCTGATGCTTGATCGGTTTGGCCCCGGATCCTGGCCCATGGGCTGGATTGCGACTGGCGTGGTCAGCCTGTCGTTTCTGCCCCTGGGCCTGTGGGCCGCGCTGCAACTGCGGCCAGCAGTGCAGAACCCCCTGCGATCCGCACCTTTGCCGGTGCGCAGAATGCTGCCTGAGCTTGCAGGATATGCAGGGTTCGGGTTGGGCTATATTGTCTATCTCACCTTTTTGTCAGCCTGGATGACCGAACAGGCGGCGAGCGCCGGGTTTATTGCGCTGGTCTGGGTCATGCTTGGCCTGTGCATCTGTGTGTCGCCGCTGGTTTGGCGGCCCATTCTGGTCCGCTATAATTCTGGCGTGCCGCTGGCTCTTATCCTGACCGGCATCGCGATTGGATCGGCCCTGCCGGTGGTGCTGCCCAGCGGACCCGCGCTGCTTATTTCGGCGGTGGTCTTTGGCCTGTCGGTCTTTATGGCGCCGGGGGCCGTCACCAACTTTGCCCGCCAGAACCTGCCGCCTGAAAGCTGGGCCGGGGCGATCAGTCTTTTTACTGTTGTGTTTGCTGTCGCGCAGACCCTTGGGCCCTATGGTGCCGGCTTGGTTGGGGATCTGTTTAACAGCATCGGCGTCAGCCTACTGGCCGCCGCCGGTTTGTTGTTGGCGGGTGCTGTGCTCGCCTTGCTGCAAAAACCGCTTTAAGCGGGTCAGGCTGCACCACTGGCTATCTTCATTGTCTGGATAGGTGGTCCGACCCTACCGGATGTAAGTCACCCTTTGGATGCCACCAGTTTGCGCATCATCGCATCCGTAAAGGGTTTTTGCAGTTTTGCTGGCCGCGCCACCGCCTCAAGCTCCTGTGGAACACGGTATGTTTCGCGGGTCGACATGAGGGCCAGCCGGCACTTGGGAAACAGCCGATGGGCAAGGTGCAGAATGTCCCAGCCGGATGCGCCATTGTCCAGATTCAGGTCACTCAGCACCAGGTCCAGCCGGGGCAGGCGGTGCAGCTGCGCGGTGCCGTCGCTAAAACGTCCGGCCCGAACAACGATATAGCCCAAACGTTCCAAGGCCTCTGACGCAGAGGCCAGGTAGGTGGGGTCGTCATCAATCACCAAGGCGGTTCCGGGTGTCAGCATCTCATTGGATTGGTTGTTTTCTTCTGTCAGCGCCGGGAATTTGAGTGTCACTATGGTGCCTTGCTGCGGGGGCTCCGTGCGCGAGCTGAGGCTGAGCTGGCCGCCAGATTGATGGACAAAGCCGTCGACCATCGACAGACCCAACCCGGTGCCGCTGCCATCGTTGCGGTTGGAATAAAACGGCTCTGTTGCGTGGCGCAGTACCTCGGGTGACATGCCGCAGCCATCGTCGTGGATTGACAGCTGTGCCCCGTTGTCATCCGTCACGCAGACGCGGATATGCCCGGCCTCTCCTATGGCCTGACCGGCATTGACGCAGAGGTTCAACACTGCGCTTTCCAGCTGCCCCGGATCCACCCTGGCAAGCACCGGATCTGGTGGAATTTCAAATTCCATCGACACCGAACTTGGCACCGCAATTTCCAACAGATCGGCCATGCCTTCGATCAGCACGCCAATGTCGGTCACCTGGGGTTCCAGATGTTGTTTGCGGGCAAAAGCCAGCAGCCGCTCTGTCAGCGAAATACCCAGATCCAGGGCGGATCTGAGGCGGGTATGCAGATGCTGGGCCTCTTCGGCATCCGCCGTTTCAAGAAGGTGCAGATTGCCAGAGATGCTAGACAGGATATTGCCAAAATCATGGGCAACCTCGCCAGAGACCTTACCCAGCGCCTCGACCCGGCGAATTTCTTCCAGCCGTTGCTCCACCCGTTTTCGTTCTGTGGTTTCGGACAGTAGCCAGACCTCTTCGCCATTTGGCAAAGGCGAGCGGCGCAGCTCCAACACGTTGCCGGAGGGGTCGGCATATTCTTCAAACCCCCCATGTTCGCTGGCCGAGGTGCGCCGAGCAAAACCGGACGCCGCTATCAGATCAGGCACCCGCGCATGGGCAGCACCTTGCGCGGGGGCAGACGTAGCAGCTGGCGCAGATTGTCGTTTTCGGCCTCGATCCACCCTTTGGAAGAGGCAATCGCCGCACCATCCTTGATATTGCGAAACACCCGTGAAAACAGTGCGTTCTGATGACCAATCTGGCGGGTTCGGCGCTCCAGCTTGCGGGCGCTTTCGCGAAACACATGAAACGCCGCATAGAGCTGGCCAATTTCATCGTCGGAGTTTGGTCCCTGTGGCGGGTCTGTGCGGTGGTTGCCCGCTGCAAGCCTGCGCATGGCCTCAGCAATACGTTGCAGATTGCCCGCCACGTAGCGTGACACATAGAGCGATGAGGTGATCGCCACCAACAGGCTCGCGGCGGTGAGGGCCAAAAAGGCGTTTTTGGCAATGGCTAGGTTGCTGGAGGTCTCTGCGCGGGCCTGTGATAGACGGTTTTCCGCCTGAGCGACTTTTGCCCCGGCAAAAGTGCTGACACGGCGGGCTTCTTGCCGGATGCGAAACAGCGCGTTTTCCGCATCAAGCCGCGCCGCCAAATCGCGATGCTTCAGAACAAACAGGCTTTCGCCGCGCTGGGTGGCCTGCTCAATCTCGGCAAATGTCGCCCCATGAACCGGCAGGAGCTGCGCCAGTAAGGCCGCGCGCTGCTTTGTATAGCGACGGTGCGCTTCTCCCAGCTCGATGAGCGCATTGGCCCGTCCCGCCCCTATTGCACTGGCGGTCAGCTGTTGCAGACCAGACCAGACTTCCCGCTCTGCCAGCGGCAACGCGCGATCCCCGGTAAAACGCCGCACCCGCTGGTTCAGCCGCACCATGTCGCGATCAATGGCATCCAGCGCGGCCTGCCGTTCGGTCTGCGGTGCCAGGGCTGTTGTCAAATCATCAATGGCAAACCGCAGCCGTGCCACCGGCAGGTCTAGGGCAGGGTCGTCGGCCGAAAGCGCCTCAATCCGGTCCAGGTTGGCCAAAACCTTGGCCTTTTCCTGTTCCAGCTGAAACGGCGGAAAAAGCGCATATAAAAACGGTGCCGAGGTTGCCAGATCTGCAGATTCCCGTGACAGATCCAAGGCTTCGGAAACCTCTGCCAGGGTGTCCTTATGCAGCACGTTCATCCACAGTTCAGTCCGGTTCAGCACCAAAAAGCCAATCAGGCTGACCAACAGGATCAGGCCAAACAGAACCGCAATTGCGGCCGACAGGCGAAACCGGACACTCAGGTTTGACAGCGTGGGCATCACTGGCCTTCTGGTGATAGGTGGAAAATATACCCCTGGGCGCGGCGGGTCTGCAGATGCACCGGTTTGGAGGCAACGGGCTCGATCTTGCGGCGTAGGCGCAGGATCAGCACATCAATGGTACGATCCACATAGCGTTGCATATCCGAGCCCAGTTCTTGCAACAGTTCCGGCCGCGGGATGACCCGGTTGGGGTTGCGGGCAAAATATTCCAGCAGGCGGTATTCTGCATTGGTCAGCGGGATTTCTTCGCCCTCGGCGTCCAGCACCCGACGGGTTTGAATATCAATGCGCTTGCTGCCAAAAACAATGCCCTGCCCGGAGGCGGCGCTGGTGGGTTTTGCGCCGCCATGCCCATAGCGGCGCAGCACGGCCCGAATGCGCGCGACCAGTTCGCGCGGGTTGAAAGGCTTGATCAGATAGTCATCGGCGCCAGTTTCCAGGCCGATGATCTTGTCGATCTCGTCTCCCACTCCGGTCAGCATCACAATGGGAATTTCGTAGCGTTCGCGGATGTGGATGGCCAGGGTCAAGCCAGACTCGCCCCGCAAACGCAGGTCAATCAGGGCCAAATCCACCGGCGGCGGGTCTCCCAGCGCCATAAACGACGCGATGTCGGGACAGCTGAGGGCCTCAAACCCGCTTTCGCGCATTAAGGCGGAAAGGGTGGTGCGCACGCTTTCGTCGTCATCCACAATCGCAATGAGCGGCTCGGCTTTGCTCATATGCATGCACCCTCTTTCTGTGTCTTCCTGCGGCATCAGACGGCCACTGGGCTTTGACTATCACCGATCCAGTGACGCAGATCATGCCAGATTTTAAGCCCGCGCAACCGGGTTTGTAACATTGTTAACATTAAACTGGCTTTTCGTCTGTTCCATTAACAGACGCGGACTCGCTTCCGCGCGCTGTGGGCTCCTACCTTGGGCGGGTCAGCGCACTGCCTTGGGAGGACCGTCTAAAGGCGTGCGTGAAAAGGGAGGACACCATGACACCATTTATTACCCGAGCTGCAACAGCACTGGGCATCCTGTCGGCGAGCGCTTTTGCCGCTGCCGCCGCAGACTGCGCCGACCGTGGCGCGCTGGACGAACTCTATTGTGACGCCAACGGCGATCTGGTTGCGGATACCTCAACCGACCCGGCAGAGCTGCGCAACCCGGACACCCTGGTTTTTGCCTATACCCCGGTTGAGGATCCGGCGGTTTATGCAGATATCTGGGCGCCCTTCATTTCCCATATGGAAGAGGTCACCGGCAAGGATGTGCAGTTCTTTGCGGTGCAATCCAATTCCGCCGAGGTGGAGGCCATGCGCTCGGGCCGCTTGCATGTGGCGGGTTTCTCTACCGGGCCAACACCTTTTGCGGTGAACCTTGCCGGGGCGGTGCCCTTTGCCATCATGGGCGCAGAGGACGGCCAGTTTGGCTATAAGCTGCAGGTCTTTACCCAGGCAGACAGCGACATCAAGGAAGTGAAAGACCTGGCAGGCCGCCGGGTTGCACATACCTCGCCCACCTCCAACTCAGGCAACCAGGCGCCACGCGCCTTGTTCCCAACGCTGGGTGTGGAGCCTGACAAGGACTACGAAGTGACCTATTCCGGCTCTCACGATCAATCCATGCTGGGTGTTGTGGCAGGTGATTATGACGCGGCCCCCGTTGCATCCGAAGTGGTTGAGCGCATGGCGGAACGTGGACTTTACGACGCTGAGGATGTGCGGATGATCTGGGAAAGCGATCCCTTCCCAACCACCTCCTTTAACCTGGCCCACAACCTGGACCCGGCGCTGGCCGATAAGATCAAGGAAGCCTTCTTCACCTTTGACTTTGCCGGCACCAAGCTGGGGGACGAATTCTCCGGCGTGAGCAAGTTCATTCCCATCACCTACCAGGATCAGTGGGCGGTCATCCGCCAGATCCAGAAGTCCAACGGTGTGGAATATACGCCGCAAGGGCTCGCTGGTAAGTAATCAGACCCTTCCAAAACACCCCGGACAGCGCGCGATCGTTGTCCGGGACCATTTTTTCCAGCCTGGTGCGTCCCGCTGCGGCGCGCGCCATTGGCACGGCTGCGCTATGCCCGAGGACCCCCAATGCTAAAAATCTCAAAGCTGACCAAACGATATGGCTCCGGCGATCCTGTGCTCAAGGAGCTGGACCTGACCGTCGAAGGCGATCAGTTGACCTCCGTTATCGGCTCTTCCGGGGCTGGCAAAAGCACGCTTTTGCGCTGCATCAATCGGCTGGTTGAGCCCACATCAGGCTCCATTGATCTGAACGGCACCGAATTCACCACCCTGAACCGCCGCGAGTTGCGCACTGCACGCCGCCGTATTGGTATGGTGTTTCAGAGCTTCAATCTGATCGACCGTCTGACGGTGATGGAAAATGTCCAGTCGGGCCGTTTGGGGTATATTTCCACCTGGGCGGCGTTGACCCGCCGCTATCCGCGCGACGATATCCGCCACGCCTATGAGCTGATGGAGCGGGTTGGCATTGCCCATTACGCCGACAAACGCGCAGATGAGCTGTCGGGCGGCGAACGTCAGCGGGTCGGCGTGGTGCGGGCCTTGATGCAGCGCCCAGAAATTCTGTTGGCGGATGAGCCTACGGCCTCGCTCGACCCCAAGACCTCCGAGCAGATCATGTCACTGCTGCGCGATCTGGCCTCTGAGCTGAAGTTGCCGGTGATCATCAACATCCACAACGTCACCGAAGCCAAAGAATACAGCGACCGCATTGTCGGCATGCGCTACGGACGGATCATTTTTGATGACCTGCCGGGCAAGCTGGACAAGCCTGAAATGGATGAAATCTATGCCGGGGTGCCGGCTATGGATCGCGCCGAAGTCGGAGCCGTGGCATGAGCACCGATAGAACCAGCTGGCGCAAGCCGGCCTTTATCAAAAACCCGACGCTTCGCTACGGGATCTATGCCGCGCTTGCCATCTATGTTGTTGTCACCCTGGCCACATTGCCCATTGATTGGGACCGGGTCTCTGACGGGATGCGCCGGGCGCAGCGGATTTTTAACGGGGCTTTTCCGCCAAACTTTGAACGCTCTGGCCTGTTGATCGACGGCTTTCTGGAAAGCCTGAAGATTGCCATTCTGGCAACCGTCGGCGGCATTGCCCTGTCGGTGCCGCTGGCCTTAATGGCGGCGCGCAATATCTCGATCAAGCCGATCTACTTTCTGGGGCGTGGCATCATTATCGTGGCGCGCAGCTTTCACCCGGTGATTGTCGCCATCATCTTTGTCAAGGCGGTTGGCTTTGGCCCCTTTGCCGGCGCCCTGACGCTGGTGGTCTATTCCATTGGCTTTGTGGCCAAACTGCTGGCCGAGCGGATCGAAGAGATCGACTTTGGCCAGGTTGAGGCGATGCGCTCGGTTGGCGCGGGCTTTCTCTCGACCCTGGTCTACGCAGTGATGCCCCAGATCATGCCACGGCTTGTGGGCCTGGGCATCTACCAGCTGGACAGCAACCTGCGCGCCTCTGCCGTGGTTGGGATTGTTGGGGCAGGTGGCATTGGTGCCACCCTGGCCAATGCCTTTGGCCGCTACGATTATGATTTTGCCCTGGCCATCACCATGGTCATTGTCGGCGTCATTCTGGTGTCAGAGGCGGTGAGCGGATTTATCAGAAAGCGGATCGCATGATGGACAGTCAACCTTCGCAGCAGACACTTGACCATTGGTCCCGCTTTACCCTGCGCCAACGCCTGATGCGCTATGGCGGCCTGATGTTCACCCTGTTGATCGTGGCCTGGGCTCTCAGCAGTATTGACGTAATCTGGGAATGGGTCTGGGACGCGCCGACACAAATGGGCGATCTCTTTGGCCGGATGATGCCACCAGATCCCAGCAATCTTCCGTCGATCCTGGAGGCCATCTGGCAGACCGTGAACATCGCCACACTGGCCACCATGTTTGCCGTCGTGGTGTCGCTGCCGGTTGCCTATATTTCGGCGCAGAACACCACTCCGAACCGGGTGACCCTGTGGATTGGCCGCTTCATCCTGGTGTCGTCCCGTTCGGTCAACACCATTATCTGGGCGCTGCTCTTTGTGGCTATCTTTGGTCCTGGCATTGTTGCGGGCATTGTCGCCATCATGTTCCGCTCTATCGGCTTTCTGGGCAAACTGCTGGGGGAAGCCATCGAAGAGATTGATCACAAGCCCGTCGAGGCCCTGGAGGCCTGCGGGGCCTCGCGGTTCAAGATCGTGCTCTACGCCATTGTGCCGCAAGTGATGCCCGCCTTTTTTGCCATTGCGATCCTGCGCTGGGACATCAACTTGCGGGAATCCACCGTGCTGGGACTGGTAGGTGCGGGGGGCATCGGCATGATCCTGCAGGGGGCAATTGATACCTTCAACTGGCCCGAGGTCTCGATGGTGTTGCTCACTATCCTGGCGCTTGTCGTGTTTGGAGAGGTGGTTTCCTCTTACATGCGCAAGAAAATCCTATAAGCCTTTTGGCGGCCAGTCCTGCTGGCCGCCAGATGTATTTAGTTTCAAGGCACCCCCAATGATCGACACAAAATGGGCTTTTCAACGCTATGAGAGCCTGCGGGCAGCCTTGCCCAGTGCAGCCTTTTGTCAGGATTCCCGCACCGGGCGCGATCTCAGTGATACAGCGCCGGATTTTGACGCCTATATTCTGGATGCCTTTGGCGTTTTGAACCGGGGCGAAACGGCCATCGAGGGCGCGGTGGAGCAGATGGCTGCGCTGCGCGCTTTGGGCAAACGGCTGATCGTTCTGACCAATGCGGCCAGCTATACGCGCGGCGAAATTCTGGCCAAATACCACCGGCTTGGCTTTGACTTTGACGCCTCTGAGGTGGTCTCCAGCCGTGATGTTGCTTTTGCCAATCTTCCCACATTGCCACCGTCACAGGTTTGGGCCGCAGCTGCAGCGCAGGGCGATGATTTCAGCGATGCGCCGACCTCTGCCCGGATTGCCCATTTGGCTGATAATCCTGACCTGCTGAACACCGCCGGTGGGATCCTGCTGCTGTCCTCTGCCCGTTGGCGCGAGGTTGACACCGCTGCGGTGGTGCAGGCGCTGCAAGACCGCCCTCGGCCTCTGGTTGTCGCCAACCCGGATCTGGTCGCCCCGCGTGAGGAGGGGCTGTCGTTGGAACCTGGCCTGATTGCACATGACATCATTGCCCAAACGGGCCTGCGGGCGGAGTTCTATGGCAAACCCTATGGCAATGCTTTTGAGGTCGCCCTGAACCGGCTGGCGGGCATCCCCCGCCACCGCATCGCCATGGTGGGCGATACGCTGCACACCGACGTTCTGGGCGGCGCAGCGGCCGGCATCGGCACCATCCTGATTACAGATCACGGCTTGTTTCGCGGCCACGATGTCGCGCCCTATATTCGCAGTTCTGGAATTCGCCCGGATTGGGTGGTTGCCACGACCTGAAGGCATAGTTGCGCTGTCTGGAGCGGTGGGTCGCTAACGCTGTCGGGTCTTAGGAGAACCGGTTCTGCGCCAGGGTGTCCCTGGGAGAGCAGCCAAACACCTCACGGTAGGCAATGGAAAACCGGCCCAGATGGAAAAAGCCGGCTTCATAGGCGATGCCACTGACCAGGGTGTCCTTTGGCAGTGTCTGTGCCAGTAGATGCGCATGGTTCAGGCGTTGTCGTTGAAGAAAGCCAACCGGGGTGCAGCCAAGGCTTTGTTGAAAACTCAGCTGCAAGCTACGGATACTGCAGCCTGCGGCAGCTGCGATCTGGGCCACGGTGATCGGATCGGTCAGGTTTTCCAGGATATAGGTGCGGGCGCGATTGATCTGCGGCGACGACACCTGTGGCTGGGCCTGGGTCATCAGATGATGCACCGTGCTGGGTTGCGCCATCAGGAACCCTGTCATCAGTTCCTCTTCGAACAGGGTTTGGTGCTTATGCTGGCTGTCTCCGAAGGCGCCTTTTTGGTCGGCCACAGCGACGGCAGCCCGGAATTTTCTTTCCCAGCTTTGTAGCGCAGGTGATTCCAACTCGACCTCGGGGTCGAAAACGATGGGATGAGACAGCGCGTGCCCCAAAATCCGCTCGGCCATCTGGTGCAACGCGGTGGCGTCAATCTGCAGCAACAGTTTCTCACAGCCCCCATACCAAACCATATGGGTGTCGCGCGTTGGGTTGAGAACGGACCCGGTTCTGTGTGTTGCCTCTACCGTCTTGCGTCCATTGCGGACCTTGGCGGCGCCAAGCAGTGGAATTTGAACAAGATAAAAGTCACTCAGCTCTCCGGGGTTGATCGTCACATCGCAGCCATACCGCATGTAATTCAGCGACAGGCTTTGCCCTTGGGCCTGGCTATGACAGGCGTCAAATCTGTCATGCGCGGCACCTGGGATCAGATCGTGATCGCAGAATTGTTCAGCTACTGAGGCGCGCACAAGGTCAACGTCAGTTGACCGCAACAGGCGGTGCCTGCGCAGGGGGTCAGCCGATTTGCTTAGGAATACAGGTCCCATCCCAAGCAGCCTAAAAAGTTTTAAACTTAAAGCAAGCACTTTCGAGAATGCATTTTTTTGCGCAATTTGGACAAAGCAAACCGAGACTGCGCAGTACGCTGTTTGTGACATTTTGTCATAACAGGGAAAAATAACATGAAAGAAACAGCCGGAGTTACGTCAACCGACACAGGTCTCGAAGGCGCGGTATGGAACGTCGTAGGCCAGATTTACACCCCCAAACTGCACTCGGACAATGCCATGATCTGGCACGCGGTGGTGCCTGCAGACACCTTTGTCCCGCCGCATGTTCATCCGACCCAGGATGAATGGATCCTAGTCGTCGAGGGTAACCTGGAAGTGGATTTTGGCTATGAAGAGGGCAATGTAAAACCCAACAAAGCCGGACCAGGCGATTTGATCCGCATGCCCATGGGCCTGGCACATGGGGTCTATAACCGGTCAGGGGCCGAGGCAAAATGCGTCTTTGGCGTGGCTCCGTCGCGCAAGATCTATGATCTGTTCTGTGCCTTGGATGGTGTAACGGATCCCGCAGAACTGGTGCGTATCTCCGCCCTGCATGAGGTGGACTTTCTGCCGCCACCCCCAGAGGCGTGAGGAGAGCCCAGATGGTGAGTAGAAAAACAGTTGCCGTCATTGGCGGCGGTGTTGCGGGCCTAGCCGCAGCCAAGGCATTCGACGAAAAAGGCCACCGCGTCATCGGCTTTGAACGCAGTCACGATTTTGGCGGCGTCTGGGAATTGTCGCGCTCCTACCCTGGTGTGCAAACACAAAGCCCAAAGGAGCTGTACCGCTTTACCGATATGGCGATGCCGGAAGCCTATCCGCAATGGCCAAAGGGTCCGCAGGTGCACGCCTATATCCATTCCTATGCCGCCAAGCACAAGCTTGGCCGACTGTATCAGCTGCACACGGATGTGGTGGGAATGGAGCGGCGGGCCGATGGCAATCCGGGTTGGACGCTGACGCTGGAGAGTGCAGGGCGAACCCGCAAGCAAGACTTTGATTTTGTTGCGATCTGCACCGGTCAGTTCTCCTATAAGAACATCATTTCCCACCCCGGACAGGAGGCATTTATTGCGCAGGGGGGGCAGGTCATGCACTCCTCGGAGTATACCGATTCAGAGACCGCACGGGGCAAGCATGTCGTGGTTTTGGGGGGCTCAAAGTCTTCAACCGACATCGCGGTGAACGCGGCGGATCATGGGGCCAAACAGGTGACCATGGTCTACCGCAAGAACGTGTGGCGGGTGCCTTACTTCATTGGCGGCATCAACTTCAAACACCTGCTCTATATGCGCGCGCAGGAGATGCAGTTTAACAGTTGGGGGCGGAGCCCGCTGCAAAAGCTGTTTGCCGCAGTCACCAAGCCGCTGGTCTGGGCCAATTTCCGCGGGCTGGAAACCATGCTGAAGCTGCAATTAGGGCTGAAGAAATGGAACATGGTACCGGAAACACCGATCGAGAAAGAAGCCTCTTGTTCGCTGCCGCTGGTCACTCCGGGATTCTTTGAAACGCTGAAATCCGGCAAGCTGAACCTCGTTCAGGGGTCGATAGACCACTATGAGGGTGACAGCGTGGTCTTCAGCAACGGAGAGCGGGTGAAATGTGATGTTTCGGTTCTGGCCGTGGGGTGGAAACTGGGGGTTCCTGTTTTGCCCGAGGCATACCGCGAAAAGCTGATGGAAAGCGATGGGCAATACCGGGTCTATCGGTTGTCGGTGAACCCGGATCTGCCTGAGGTGGGATTTGTCGGTTTCAACTCCAGTTTCTGTACCATTTTGTCGGCGGAAATGATCGCCAACTGGCTGGTGCGCTATGCGGATGGACAACTTGCTCAACAACCAAGTGAGGGTGAGATGAACAGCAATATCGACATGATGCTGAACTGGCGGCGCAAGGAACGTCCGGCTGCTCAGGTCTATGGCGGCCTGTGTTCGGCCCCGTTCCATTTCAAGCATTTTGATGAATTGCTGGCGGATATGGGGGCAACCAAGACCAAGCGGTCAAACCCTCTGGCTGAACAGTTCTCGTTTCCCGATGCGGACGCCTATGGTGAATTCCTCGCTTCGGCGCCCAAGTATCAGGCCGGGTAACGGATGACAAAAACGGAGTATAGTGACATGCGCGATTGGGATGATGCCTTCAACAACATGGGGCATGTCAAAGGCTCTGATGCGCTGCCCGGTTTCTGGGCAGCGCGCGCTGCAGATTACCGCAAGGGACCGGTGCGGATCGACAGCGATATTTCATATGGCGACAGCGCGCGGGAAGTCTTCGATCTGATTTGGCCGGACACCCCGCCCCGTGGCGTTCTGGTTTTTGTGCATGGCGGGTTTTGGATGCGGCTGGACAAATCCTATTGGACTGATCTGGCAGAAGGCGCGCGGGCGCATGGCTGGGCGGTCTGCATTCCCAGCTACACCCTGACACCAGTGGCGCGGATTTCAGAAATAACCAAACAAATCGCAACAGCCATCGAGGCCGTTGGACACCGCGTTGATGGCCCCATTCGGCTGGCAGGCCATTCGGCGGGGGGACATCTTGCGACCCGAATGATCTGTTGCGACAGCCTGCTACCGCCCAAAACATCTGCCAGAATTGAAAAGACGGTATCAATCAGCGGATTGCACGATCTGCGCCCTTTATTGCGTACTGCGATGAACGCGACCCTAAAGCTGACGGAGGCGGAAGCCGCTGCCGAAAGCGCCGCCTTGCGACGACCGATTGCTGGGGCCAAGGTCACAGCCTGGGTTGGTGGCGCGGAACGGCCAGAATTTTTGCGCCAATCGCAGCTTCTGGCGATGATGTGGGATGGCCTGGATGCGGATACCAATCTGGTTGTCGAAAAGGGTCACAACCATTTCACCATTCTTGACAGCATGACATCGCCCAATTCCGCCCTTTGCAGCGAGTTGGCCGATTAGGTAACATGAATCGCCCCGGTTTTACCGGAGACCTATAGCTTCATTTTACGCAACCATATCGAGCACGTCACGCTGCGCATCGAAGTTCTGTTCAGCCTCCGCTGTTTGGGATGTTTCCGATGGGGTCGAACAGGCGCCGGTGATTGAACCAATCGACCCAGCAGAGTGTTGCGATTTCCAGATCCTGCATGTTGCGCCACGGTCCTTGGCGATGGACCAGCTTAGTTTTGTTGAGACCGTTTATGCGCAGGTTGCGCACTTTGCAAAGTCTTGCCCTTTTCCTAAAGCTGACCTTCAGTGACACGGTCACAATATTTGTTTTAAACCTACTTAGGTCAGGTCTCTTTCATCCTAGGCTCGCTCGCAACGCTGTATGTTTCGGCCATTTTTCGAGATTTTTTTGCAGGCAAACTGCGAGATTTGGGAATCGAAATGTTCGGACCTTCTCATAAGAAACATCCCTTTTCAGCGCGAGGCTGATGGAAGCCTTATTCCGCATTCAATTAGGTTCGCCTTCTAAGTACGCCCTTACCACTTCAACAACCCCCGTAGGATTGTCCCGCCATTCCCGCAAGGTGACGGTCACAGCCTTCCATCCAAAAGCTTCCAGCAAAATGGCACGTTCAGTCAAAACTTCTAAAGTGGCATGGGTTGCATAGGTCTCTTTGCTATCGATCAGAATGGCCAGCTTAAAGTCGGCTTCATCTGCCTGGCGGACGGCGACATCGACGCAAAAGCGGGACATGCCGTGGTTGACCACCGCAACAAATTCGCGCTTTTGCAAGGCTGCGGCAATCTGTTCTGCGGCCGCATTCACAGGTTTTTCGCTCCGGTCCGCATTGCTCATCACCGCCTTAAGCGCCAGACCTGCTCCTTGCTTATCTCCGATTGAGGCAAGTTGCGCATACCGCAGGAAAGTCTTCAGCGCGTTGGCACCTGCATTATAGTCGTTGGTGATCTGCTCGGAGGTGATCGACGACACAACGACCATGTTTTCCTTCGCACGCGAAAAGATGACATTCAGGCGCTTTTCGCCTCCGACCTTGTTGATGGGGCCAAAGTTCATCCGCATCTTGCCATTTTCCGGCGGAGCATAGCAGATCGACAGCAAAATGATGTCTCGTTCGTCGCCCTGCACATTTTCGAGGTTCTTTACGAAAAGCCCGATGAATTCACCATCTTTTTCGCGTTCAAATTCAGTTTCGAGCTTGCGAGAAAAGTCCTTGTCAGTACGTGCCAGATCTCTCAAAGCGTTTTCAATCTCGGATTGCTGCGCCTCCGAGAAGGCAACGATGCCAATGGTTTTTTGACTGTTCTGAGCAAGGATGTCGCGCAGCAGATGGGCGATATAGCGCGCTTCTTCGGCGTTTCGCCGCAGGGCATAAACACCGTCATTGATCATATGGTAGGAAATCGGACGCGCCAAAACCTCGGATGCGGTTAGCGGCGGAGCCCCTGCGTCCAACACATCGATCTGAGGTTGCTGCTGCCGGTTGTGTGTAGCCGGAATGGTCAACAATTGCCCATTGTAAAAGGCCCCGTTGGAAAAGCTTATCAGCTCCTCGCTGCGCGATCGATAGTGCCAGCTGAGCATGGTCGATTTCAATCGTTCCGCCGCAAGGGTCAGAAAGCTGTCCTGCTCCAACTCAAAGTTGAGATCTTCTTCAGCGTCATCAAACTCCTCGGCAGCGTCACTACTGCCAAAGAACCGCGACGGCGGCAGTTGCATCTCGTCTCCCACAACGATGATCTGCGGCGCACGCATCAATGTTGGCACCGCATCTTCTACTGGAATTTGCGATGCCTCGTCGAAGATCACCACATCAAACAGATCGGAATCAAGTGGCAGGACATCCGCCACAGAAAGCGGGCTCATCAACCAGATCGGCTTGATGTCCGGTATCAATGCTCCGGCAGGACCACCTAACATTTCACGTGGCGACCGATAGGCGCGGGTCTTTTTGAATTCATGTTCTAATGCCCGACGCGCCTTGGCATAGGATGATTTGCGCGCCCGGTCTTCCATCGATAGGTTGCGATCCATTTCAGCAGTCAACGCGATATGGCTGTCAAAGGTTTCCATAGCGCGCAGTTCCAGCAAGGACGCATTGACCTCTTGAAGCGCCTTCCGGCTTTCTGCGATCTTTGTGCGCGCCCGTTCCAGCATGGAATGATCAATAGCCGTCAGGCCAGGAGTCTGGAGCAGGCTACGGCGCACCGTCTCTGACAGGATTTCTGCGTGCAACTGATCTGTGGGTAAATCGAGGTTGCGCAAACAATGCCAGATCGATGCAGGCGCTTCTGCCAGCGGCTGCAACATGAACTTCAGATTACGCAAATGCGACCGACTTAGGGCGAGCGCATCAAGCGCCGGGGCCAAATCAGACAATGCCAATGTATCCAGCCCATCAATCAGACCGGTCGCCTCTTTCAACAGCCCTTCGACCACCGGAGCGTGGCGGGCCAAAGCCAGCACCTGACGTTCCGAATTGTCCGGATCGCTCACCACCTTGGCCAGGATCGGATCAGCAGCGACGCCTTCTGCCATTCTCCCTGCGGCCCGTTCTGCGACCAGTGTGGACAGGGTTGCAAAATCGTCAAATCCATATCGCCCAGCAGCTTGCCGCTTGGTTTCAGCCAGGGCCTCTCTGGCTGTATGTTCAGCATCAAGCTGCGCCAGAAGATCAACCACAGAGGGCGCAACTGCGGCATCCACCGTCCGGGTGCGCGCCGAAATGGTTTTCTTCAATTGCCGCCAAGGGCCAGACAGGAATGACAGGAACTTGCCTTCCTTGTTCTGCGCCAGCCGCAGCGCTGTTTTGGTTTCATCCGGGGTCAGTCTCTCGGTCCAGGCGGACGCTTTTTCAGTTGCTGCAGCCAAGGCACGCTTTTTCTCCTCTACCAGACGCAATTCGCCTTTGAACTGGCGGCTTTCGCGGCTTGCAGGGTCCAGCAGGCCTAGTTGTCCCACCTCCGCCATTGCGGCAACACGCGCAGCAAACTGAATTTGCGCAAAGCCAGCACCCGCGGTGGTGATCTCACCAAACAAATCGGCGTCTATCCCGCTCAACCGCTTGGCGCGTGACGCCAGATTTGCGGCTCGTTCCGGCACCTGATCCAGGGTCTTGTCATCTGCCCAAAGTGCCGGGGTCAACAGTCTCTCGGGCCGTTGTGACAGACATTGCCCCCCTGCCAAGCCTTTGGTTCCGGTCAGCGCGCGGTCTACCGCATCCTCATACTCCAACCAATCGGACAGATCAGGCAACAGGTCCCGATCATTATCATCCAAACCCATAGCAGGGGCGCTCAGCGCGCGGTCAATCACGGAATAAAGCGCTTCATTGGTCCCAACCGCAGCCCAGGACATGGCCTTGATGTGCACGCGCACATCAGCCAGCGCTTCTGAAATACGTCGTAGCAGTGCCGTACGTTCATCCGTCAGCATGGCCATGGTCTTAGGACGAGCTTCACCGGTCCAGCGCGTGTAGATCTCTTCCAGCTCTTGAATGAAATCGCGCTTGTTTTGCTGACTGTCGTGCACAAGACTACACAGAGCCCCAAGGCCCACACCCGTCAAACGGTTGAACACCACATCAAGAGCGGCGCGTTTTTCACAAACGAACAGCACACGTTTCCCTTGCCCGATGAAGTCCGCAATCAGGTTGGTGATGGTCTGTGATTTGCCCGTACCCGGCGGGCCCTGAATGACATAGCTTTCCCCACTGCGGGCATTCAGAACCGACTTTTCCTGACTGGGATCCATTTCGATGACTGGATAGCGGTGTTCCGGTTTGGGCAGGTTAGGAATGCTGCCGGTATCAAAATTGCGGTCATTGAAGAGCAGATCAAAGGTCGCATTTGGCGGCAACTCACCTGCCAAGACGGAATCATAATCCCGCACCAGCGACATTTTTCGATAGTTAAAGTTGGCAAGGGTTACCGAGCAAAGATCAAAGCTCCAGTTAAAACGTCCATCAGTGTCCTGTGCCGCAGAAAAGGTTGTCGCCTCACGTTCTGTCATCGCAGGGTCGACCACGTGAGAGGTACTGAACATCCGCGGCAGTGCGCGCCCCATCACGGCCTGATTGGGAGCCTGTGCGGGGGTAACATATTCTTTGAATAGCTGTAGCCCCAGCGGGTTAAATCCCGGATGCTCATAGGAATAGCGCAACCCAGATCGCGCCCGCCTGCCTTTAACCATGCCAACGCGGCGCTTGTTAAACTGATCTAGTCGGCGGCGCACCTTCTGGTGCAATACCTTGATGCGTGGTTTGTCGGCATATTCCAGGCGTACACCGGGCTCGCTGGACAAAATCTGGGTCTCGATAAGTTGATAGAGATCCTGCAGAGCCTCCGGTTGGGACATATCCACCGTTCTGGGCAGTTTGATGCCAAACAGCTTTTCCAGCGCAAAGGACAAGGCCGGATTGACCTCGGCCACTGTATCAAGCGCTTTTAGGGTGAAGACATCCTTTACCCCCTTGCGGCGCTTCAATTCTGCCCGCAGCAACAGCAGCGGCGAGGAAATCGGCACATGCGGGTCGTTCTTCAAATCATACCAACGCAGGAATACGGGCACCAAGCGTAGTGGAGCTGCGCCATATTCCCGCTCAACCCGCGCACTTTCTGAGCGTAGCTTGGACAGGACTGATGGCGCAAACTGCATCTCTTCAAATCGAATGTAATCCCGCAAGGCAACTTCTTTGCCCGACAGCAGCATTTGCATGGCACGGCCATCGGCGGTGAACAGTTCTTCGGATTTGATCGCCTGAAAATTCATCACCAAAGGCACGGATGTTTCTGTCAGGTTCAATTCGGTCGAGACAGGCTTGTGGTAGATCAGCCGATTGCGCCTGGTCATATCATATAGCCGGGCGCGCAAACGCTTAAGCAGCTCACCTCTGGGCAAATCGGCCTCTGCCCCGAATGAAGCGCTCGTTGTCAGTTCATTGTCAAAAACCGACCCGATCATGCGATGGTTTTCAAACGCGCGGATCAGGGTGGGCATGTCCTGTGCTCGGTTAAACCGTTCCAACTCTGTCATGCGCTCGATCGCGCGACAGATCACCGGGCTAAGCCGATTGTTCAACTGGGCCAGATCACTGCGGTAGCGGGTAAAGGTTTCGAGCTGTTCCTTCTGCCGAAAGTCAAGACCGGTCGCAAGCGAACCGATGATCATTCCCAGCCCATAGATATCAGTGATCGGGTCGTGATGGCCCGCTTCGATTTCCCAGGATCGGTACTGGGTCAAAAAACACGGGCTGGCTTCGGCATCCTCTGCAACTTTTGCGTCATGCACTTCTGTGCCGATTGCATCATCAGAAGTCACCCTGAGCTCACTCACGACCTTGATGCCGCTCATGGCCTGCAAATCCTTGCGGCTGCGAACTGCGCGGGCCGATGCTGGTGCTTTTGCTTCCGACTGAATAAAGAACAGGTGACCATGATCCGTTTTTAGCTTAGCCAGGGGAAACAACGGAGCCACTTGCCCGGCATCATGCGCCTCTGCGACCTGCTGCATCAGGGGCAAAACGGCGGCCAACAGGTCCTCATTCCCGACTGAATGCGTTTCATTCCAGCTTTCAAGAAGCTCAAAGAAACCATGTTTGGCAACATCAATCATTGGGCACCTCCACAAGCGCCTTGCGCAGTGACGCTAGCTTTTTCTTGGGCACACCAAGGTCCTTGATGATGCGCGGGGTAATCGCATCCGACAGCCCGTACTTGTCGGCGAACTGCATTGCCTCTAACAAGGGTTCGTCTTCAAGATCCGGATCCGCCGCTGCAAAATCTAGCAGAACCGATGCCATGTAATCCTTCACATCCTCGCTTGCCTCAGTCAGGCGGGACAGGTCCGTGTCTTCGGATGGGATCGTTGTGCGGTCAAAAACTGGGAAGTAGGCGCGGGCGTGCGCCTCGATCTCCTCAGACTGAGCCCAATCGGCGCTCAGAAATTTCTGGATCATCAGGCGCGTCAGATCGGTCAGTTTGCGCTGCGCCAGCAGGTCCAGCCGTTCCAACCGATCATCACCTTCCACCAACTTCGGAAGACGCGCGTCGGCGGTCTCTTTGTCCTTGGCCCAATCGGCAAGAGCAATCGCACGGATGTAGGTTTCGGGATGTGTCCCCCCCTGCGAACCGTCCTTCTTGTTCAGATCAAGCGCCTCCGCGGCCTGTTCGAGATAGGTTTCAACCGAAAACTTCTTCAGCCCGGACCCAACCTTGATCAGCAAGGAAATTGCTGCATCCCGGTCCTCACAGACCATAAGCCCGACCCGGTCAGCAAAAATCTCCTGATAGATCTGCGACAGCCAGAGCGACTGCAGATGCGCAGGGTGTGATCCGTTTTCCCCGCAAATCCACCCCAGCATCCGATCAGCCGTGAAATACCGCCCATCCTCGCGGGTCTTGTGCAGGTAATGCGCCATCTCATGGCCCAGCAGGCTGCGCAACTCAGCGTCGCTGAGGATATCAATGGTCTCGCCCTCGAACATGATGTTGATCTCATTGGGAGTATAGATCAACGCAGCATTCCGGTGACTTCCCGTGCCCTGAAAAAGGTTGAGCGGCACGTCAATCGCAAGCGTTTCTTTCACTTCGCCCGCGATAGCAAACAATCTGTCATGCGACCCTGCGTCCAATCGCACTGCATTTTTCAGCAACATCAGTCGGTTTTCATCAAAGGCCTGTTCTGTCAATTTGTCAGAGGCAAACCAGGCCCAGATATCGGCCTCTTCGCGCTGCAAAAAATCGGCGAGCGCGTTGTGGTAATTCAGGAATGGCGGGATTTCGGACAAAGGCTTTTCTCGCGTAAGAACTGAATGGTCTGGTCAAAAATGAAGGGAGCATAATATTGCCCACCCATGGCAATAAGGAACTGACCAACCATCATCAAGCCGCAAGAGGCTCCTGACCGGGGACAACTGTCCCCGTCTTACCCAATTTTCGCAATAATCGCGCAGAGGCCCAGCAACGTTCAGACCAGTGTGAACTACGAACGGACGGATATTCTAGCTTCGGAGGTCTGTTCTTGCCGCGAATAACTAGCATTTGTCGGTGGCTGGAAGGCAGCAGGGAAGGCGTTGTTTCAGTTTCAGCACAGTGCAAGCAAAAGGCTGATGTGCACCACATCATGGCTTTCTTGCTGGTCACGACTAATGTTCTCTACCTGTGGCCATTAATTCAAGGGTATATTTCGGTCTCATCGGGTTCATGGTTCTCTCCGAGGTCGGCGTTGCCGCCTCATAATGGCGTCGGGGATGCTATATTGCATTGCGATCGTGATACTCTCCACAACACGGACCTTTCCACCGGTGTCAGTCGGGTTGGCGAACGTCCGGTTCCGCGAGGTTTATGCGGAGTCACCAACCGCATTCGTGGGCGCCTTCGTGAACGGACTTGTCGTGACGGTTCTGTTAAACGTCGTGCTCTTCGGTGAAAGTGTGCTGGGGTTTGAAGCCTCGACGATCGTCATTGGAAACGGCGTGGCTTACTTGGGTCGTATCCGGACCTTGTGAGTCCGAACTGTGCAAGTCTACGGCCTGCTATCGGGCCTGGTTGAGCGCCGCCACGTCCAGGCGATGCTTGCGGAAAAAGCGGAAACCCCTGCCGCAGCGAATAACCTTCGCAAGCGATTGATCCAGCTATTGGATCACGCTATCAGCTTGGATTGGCGTGGGGACAATCCCGTTCGGGCGACTAACCCCTATCGTAACACCGGGACTGGTTTCCATTCTTGGGAAGAAAAAGAGATCGCGCAGTTTTTTGCGGTCTACAAACCCGGCACATTGGCCCACCGAGCAGTTACCTTGAACTGTGCAGCGCAGGCATCATATGGCTAAGCTTGTGGAACATCGCCAGATCGTCCAGCGTCGGATTGCGCCGCACGTCGTCGAGGTCGCGCAGGAAGGGGGCACCAGTCATCGGAACGAAGACCGAATGCTTACCGCCCAGACGCACATTGTTCGCCGGGTTGCGCGCGTGATATGTGAAGTCTGACGGAATGGCGCGGTTCGGCCCATTTCAAATCTCAAAGGTTTGCAAATCTTTAACGATTCCTGCCTCTCCAGTGAATCGTTCAGCCAGGTTGGCGCGGGCCTTTGCATGTTCTTCCTCGTTGTCCATGTGAATCCTAAAATGGCTGAGAAACAGCCGTTGGACGCCTGCTTTTTCGGCCATATCGGCCACTTCACCCGGGTCTGGGCTGAACGGCATCAGGGCAGGATGCAGGACCTCGCCAGACCCGCGATAGCACCAGTGCAGCAGGAAATCGGCATCTTGGCAAAGCTCCGTAATATCCGGATTGATCCCCGTATCGCCGGAATAGACGAATTTCCTGCCACCTGCCTCAACCGCGAAGCCAAGGCATTCGAGAATCGGCTGCGCGTGATTGGCGCGCGCTGATGACAGGCGCCAGCCATTTCCCTCATAAGTGTAGCCCGGGTCTATCTCGGTAACTTCCGGTGCCGGCCAAGGCCGTGGCAGTGTGCCGCCACGGGCGACCCAAACCTGTTGGCTTTGCGGCAGTTCAGTACGGGCTCGCAGGTCGTTGTTCAAGGCCCCGTTGCGCCCGAAATAGGCCTCTGTGATATCGGTCAGTGGCTTGGGGCCAAACACTTTCAAGGGGGCTGCGCCTTCATCCCACGCCTGTGAACTCACGGTGAAGTGCAGTTCTTGATATCTCGTTTTACTCCAACCGGTTCTGAATTTCCATCAGGTTGCTTTCAAAGACCTCAGCGGGCGTCC
>CAJQNB010000044.1 GCA_905479575.1 uncultured Pseudophaeobacter sp. | reverse complement strand
AGTAGCGAAAGCGCGGCAGTGTCGGTATTGTTCTTCATGGCGTGATCTCCCTGGCGGTTGCTGCCGCCGGTTGGGTGGGTTCAGTTCACCCGGAGATTACGCCACCTTCAAATTTCCACCACCTTCGCGACACGACCCGCACCCGCGCCAAATCAAATTGACGGGATGCCAAATAGGAAGTGACAGTAAAGGCCTGACTGCGCGACAGGCTGCGCGACAGCTCCTCTGAAATCAGTGATCCCAGCGGGGAGGCATCTTCACCTGGTGCCAATTGTACAAAGGGAAGCACCGCGATCAGCGGCAACAGGCTCTCGGGTCTTGGGCGTCGTTCTTGCTGAGGCGGCTTGCCATTGCGGGCCGAACTCCGGCCTATCTCGATCCGGGTGTGTTGCAGCCACCGGGCAAAATTCGCCTCATAGGGCAGTTCAAACCCTTCCATGAATTCAGCGTCGCGGGCGCAGTCCTCAAAGGCAACTCTGCTCAGGTCTAAGGTCACCCTCTCCCTATTGGCACTAATCACCGGTGCTATCGCAGGCCCCAAATGGCGTCTGAGTGTGGACAAGGCGGTTCTAAGGCTGGCTTTGGCCTGTTCGGGCTGCGCCAAACTCCACAGGGACTGCTCCAAAAAAGCGCGGGTTCGAACCCCCGACTCAGCCATGCACAACAAGGCTAATAGCGCCTGATGCTTTGCTCCCAACGGGATAGGCGTACCATCGCCCTGGGCAACGTTAAAAGCTCCAAACTGGCCGACGCGAAGCAGAATACTCATCACACACCCCAAAAAACACACGGAATGATTAAATTACAACAACACTTCCCTGAATTGTAAATCAAAAAATTTCAATAAATCGTAAATAAATATGGTTAATCCAAAAAACTGCGATTAACTATTTTACAACCTATTGAAATTTATACTTCAATATCAGACAGATAAACTTACTTTTTAAAATATCTTACAGGACTTATTTTACGGAATTCGCCCCCTCTCTGAACAATGCTCAAAGCTACAAGTACCAAGGAACCCATACAAATATCATAATTTCGAATCGCCGTTTCTACGCTGCCAAATGTTCTAAAAACCATCAGGCTTTGCGAGGTCAGGATCCATTAATCCTGCACCGCCAGTTTGTCATATCTAGTCTCTGACAAGAGGCATCTATAAAAAACTGTGGTTCTATTTCAATCAGATGTAACGCAGACAGAGGGAAACCCGTCAAACCCGCCACGCCAAGGGCGTGCCAATTTCTCATCGACGCTCCTTCAGGGCAACGGGCGGTCATTTCACTTCTTGTCAGCGTCTTGGGGTGCTTGCACATAAAACCACTATTCACGCCCCCCCAAAAAACAACTGGGATTTATCAAAATTCCGCTGACGGCGTAGGATTATTGGCTCCCGACCCTGCCAAAACTGCGACCGGGTGCGCCTACTCTTCAAAACTGGAGATAAAGCGGTAACCGGTTGGCGCCTTTTCAACCCTGCCAATGCCACCCTTTGGCAAATGATAGCCAATCAGCTGCATCTGATCATGTGACAGCATATCCAGCAAACGGAGCCGGGTTTTTGCCGCCAGATTAGCGTCCTGATCCGTGCCAATCGCCCATTCCGGCTGCGCAAAGCTGACGTGGTGATTACCAATTGCGTCTCCACCGATAAGAAGGCTTTGTTGCCCATCTCGCAGCTCAAACGACATGTGCCCTGGCGTATGCCCATGGCTTGCATGGGCTGCGACCCCAGGCAGGATCTCCTGGCCATCGCCAAATCTGCTGAGACGCTCTTCCATGACCTCCAGCCGCCGGAGTGCGCCCACCGCCATTGAAGCGCGATCCCCAGAAATTGTCGAAGCTGTGTTGGGATCAAACCAATAGGCCCATTCGGCCTCTCCCATCAGGTATTGGGCATTGGGAAACAAGGGGTCGTCAAAATCATCCAGAACGCCCCACAGATGATCCGGATGACAATGGGTAAAGACAACGTGGCTTATCTCGTCCGGGGTAACCCCTGCCGCGTCCAGCGCCGCTGTCAATTGCCCTGCGGTGTTTTGAAAACCTGGGCCGGATCCGGCATCAAACAGCACCAGCCGCCCCGCATGGCGCAACAACGTCACATTGAGTGGAGGATGCATCGGGCCTGCAGCGATCCCGCGCGCCTGCAGGATCTGGTCTACGGCCTCCGGGTCTAGACTCGCAAAAAGCAACGAGCGTGGCAGGGTCAAATGCCCGTCTGACAGGGTGGTTACTTGCATTTCTCCAAGTGTAAGCGACCTGGACATCCCTGTCTTTGCCCAGCTGGCTACTGGCAGCAACAGTCCTGCAGACATGGCGGCAGACACGCCTGTGATAAACTCGCGACGATTCACTGTCATCTTTCCCCCCCACAGATCTTGCAAAACACCGAGCTTTGCACGCATTCTCACATGCGAATTTATATTATTCCCCACATTTGGCAAGCTCGAGGCATCAACTGTCATTCCGCTCGATCGGCGAACCAGAAAACAAGCTGCCCAGGGAGCAAGAAAAAGGCCCGGCACACCTTAATCGGTGCCGGGCCTCTTGTGGTCTGACCTCTCCCCCGAGGGAGAGAAGTCGCTACTGGCGCAGGTTACTGGCGGCTCAGCTCTTTCCACTTGCCTGCTTCGACAACCGAAATCACGATGTCATCGGCACCACGGTGGTCATCAGCGCTGTAGGAGATCTGCGTATCGGTGAGTTCATCGAAATAGGCCAGAGACTCCATGCCTTTGACAAAAGCTTCCTGGGTCAGGTCCTGGCCTGCGGCTTCGAGCGCACGCACCACAGTATCTGCGGCCGAGTAGCCAAGCATGGCAAATCCACCGGCGGGCTGGCCGAACTTAGCCTCATAAGCCGCAATGAACTGGGCCGGAGCTTCCTCCTCGGCGCGGGCAACAAGATCCACCCAGCCAGCAGCGGCATAAAGCCCCTCGGTGACGCCACCTGGTACGGCAGCAACAACACCAAGGAAACCAGCCGAAGTATTAAGGAATTTGACGTCGGTCCAACCCAGTTTTTTGGCGGTGCCAACCACGGTAATCCCCTGGCGCACGCCCAGGCCCAAGGCAACGACGTCACATCCCGCAGCTTTCAACTTGGTCAACGAGCCAACAAAATCCAGCTCGTCTGGCTTGTGGCTGGTTTCCGCGGCGTATGTCAGGCCCAGTTTTTCAGCCGTTTCAACTGCACTTTCCTGGATTTCTTTGCCAAAATCCGAAGGAATATACATGCTGCAGATTTCTTTGGCGTCAAATTCGCCCGCCAGATAGGTTACACCCGCATCCACCTGATCATAGTAGCTGGAAAAGCCAATGAACTTGTTATCAACAGGATCCTGCAGCATCTGGCGCGCCGAGGACAGCGGCCCAACGTTTGGAATACCTTTGGGATCCAACAGTTTGAAACCGGCGATGTTCATCGGGGTGCCCAACGACAGCAACATGCCAAACACCTTGTCGCGGTTCAAAAGCTTGTTGTAGCCCTGCATCGCGCGGGGGATCTGATAGCCGTTGTCCTCAACAACAAAACGGATCTGGCGCCCATGGACACCCCCCGCCGCATTGGCTTCTTCAAAGCGCAGGTTCGCCCCGTTTGTGGCAGGTACGCCCACGGCAGCAAAGATACCGCTCAGGTCATTGACCGAGCCAAATACCACTTCGCTATCGGTCACGCCCTGGCTGTCGGCCTGTGCCGCAGAGCCTGCGCTCAAAGCCACAGCGCCGGCCATCAGTGTGCCCGCCATAAGCTTGGATGTAAGTGTCTTCATTTCCATTTCCTCCCTGGATTGGTTCGCAGCGTGTTCAGATCACGCCGTCAATACATGTCGTCGATCAGCGCTTTATGCTTTTTCTCCACAAAACTGCGTTTCAATTTCATCGTCGCCGTCAGCTCGTCATCTTCGGCGGTCAGCAGGACGTTGATCAGGCGGAAATCTTTGATCTGTTCCACCCGGGCAAAATCCTTGTTCACCGCTTCGACCTCTTGTCTGATCTGCGCGAGCACCTCCTCAGCAGCGCAGAGCGACGCAAAGTCACTAAAGGGTATCTTCCGGTCTTGGGCAAATTTTTCAACATTTTCCTGATCAATCATGATCAGACAGCTCAGGTATTTGCGCCCATCCCCGATCACCACCGCATCCGAGATGTAATGGCTGAACTTCAACCGGCTTTCGATTTCGGCCGGGGTGATGTTTTTGCCCCCCGCCGTGATGATAATATCCTTGATCCGGCCCGTGATGGTCAGATTGCCGGCCTCATCCACTCGGCCAACATCGCCTGTGCGCAACCAGCCATCGGCGGTAAAGGTTTCGGCGGTTTTTTCGTTGTTGCGCCAATAGCCCTGGAAGTTGTTCAACCCCAGCGTCTGGATCTCACCATCTTCGGCGATCCGCATCTGCACCCCCGGCACTGGATGGCCAACGGTTCCCGGCAGGTTTTGCTCCAGCGTGTTGATGGTCGCAATACCGGCGTTTTCGGTCATGCCATAGCCCTCAATCAGCGGCACACCAATGGACCAGTACCATTTCAGCAGCTCGGGCGAGATAGGGGCCGCCCCGGTGCCACCCCGGCGCATCTTGTCCATGCCCAGCATCCGGCGCAGGTTGCGTAGAACCATGAAGTCCCAGAAAGCATAGGCCGCCGCAACACCGGCTGGTGGCTCTTTGCCAACCATAACATATTCTGCCCGCGCCTGACCGGCCTTCATCGCCTGCTGAAAGGCCCAACGCCCCATTGGCGTGGCTTCCTGTGCCAGCACCAGAACCCGCGAATAGATTTTTTCCCAAACCCGTGGCACCGCAAAAAATGTCGCCGGAGACACCTCCTGCATATTGTCAAAAACCGTCTCCGAGCTTTCGGCAAAATTCACCGTGCTCGCGGCCCCCAAGGGGAAATAGACCGAAACATTGCGCTCCAGAATATGACACAGCGGCAAAAAGCAGAGTTGCTCATCCGTCGGGTTCACGGCCAGAGCTCGCGCCCCCGCCTCCATCGAGGCCATGATGTTCTCATGCCCCAACATGGCGCCTTTGGGCATGCCAGTGGTGCCGGAGGTATAGATCAGCATGGCTGTATCTTCCGGCTTGGACTTGGCAATCTCGGCCTCAAAGGCACCGGGGTTTTTAGCCTCATAGGCTTTGCCCAGTTCAACCAGATCTTCGATAAACATACATTTATCCTGCTGAAGATCATGCAAGCCATCGCGATCATAAATGATCACTTTGGCCAGATCTGGCACCTGATCAGCGATTTCCAGGTATTTATCCAGCTGTTCATCATTTTCAACAAACAGGAACCGGCTGCTACTGTCATTGACCAGATAGGCCAGTTGCGAGGCGGAATCCGTGGTATAGACACCGGAGGCGATGCCGCCGACGCCCTGCACACCCATATCCGTATAGAGCCATTCACGGCGATCTTCGCTCAGGATCGAGACCACTTCGCCGCGCGCCATTCCCAACGACAGCAGGCCAAGGCCAATCCATTTGGATTGTTCCCAATAGGTGGTCCAGGAATAGGATTTCCAGATCCCCATGTCCTTTTCACGATGTGCCGTGCGATCCTGCAGGGCCATGCAGCGGGCCTGAAACAGCTTGGGGATCGTGTCGCAGCCATCGACCAGAACCGGACGTTGGCCCGGTTCTGAATTGTAGGAGACGCCATTGATTTCGATCTGGGCGAGCCCGGTCTGCTTTCCGACTTGAATATTCATCTCTGCCCCTCCTAGCGCCATGTTTTCTTGCGTTTCCAGCGCTTCTCGCCGCGCTGGCCCTCTTCCTGATGGCCCAGGTAGAAAGACTTGATATCATCGCTTTCCATCAGCCGATCAGCAGAGCCATCCATCACGATCCGACCGATCTCCATCACATAGCCCACATCTGCCAGGTCGAGCGCGATACGGGCGTTTTGCTCCACCAGCATCATGGTCACGTGCTCTTCGGTGTTGAGACGACGCAGAATGGCAAAGATTTCCTGCACCAGCAGCGGAGACAGACCCAGGCTGGGTTCGTCCAGTAGCATGATCTGCGGCCGCAGCATCAACCCGCGCCCAATCGCCAACATCTGCTGTTGCCCGCCCGACAGGGTGCCGGCCTCCTGGTTGCGACGTTCAGCCAGAATCGGAAAGTAGTCAAAGACCATCTCGCGGTCGCGCTCGATCTCGGCCTTATCTGACCGGGTATAGGCGCCAAGGCTGAGGTTTTCGTCGATGGTGAGTAGCGGAAAAACCTCGCGCCCTTCGGGAACATGCACAATGCCATGTTCAACGATACGATGGGGTTCCTGGCCCTGAATGGGCTTGCCGTTGAACAGCACCTCGCCCTTTTCAGGGTCCATGATGCCCGAGATGGTTTTCAGCAGGGTCGATTTCCCGGCGCCATTGGCGCCCAGCACGGTGACTATCTGCCCCTTGTCGACCTTGAGCGACACCCCCCGGATGGCCATGATCGGCCCGTAAAAGCTTTCGAGGTTTTTGATTTCCAGCAAAGGTTCACCCATTAGACTGCCCCCGCGCCAAGATAGGCCTCGATCACGGCCGGATTGGCCTGGACTTCAGCCGGTGTGCCCTCGGCCAGTTTGGCGCCATCGGCCAGGGCCAGCACCCTGTCAGACACTCCCGAAACCAACCCCATGTCATGTTCCACCATCAAAACAGTGATCCCCATCTGTTTGCGGATGTCATCAATCCACCAGCGCATGTCCTGGGTTTCCTCAACCGACAGGCCCGAAGCGGGCTCATCCAGCAAAAGCAGGCGCGGTTTTGAGGCAAGCGCACGCCCCAGTTCAACCACCTTGCGCACCCCGTAAGGCAGCCCGGCGATCATCTTGTTGCGGTAGGGCTGCAGATCTAGGAAATCGATCACCTCCTCAACCGCCTCCCGGTGGTGCTCTTCTTCGCGGCGGACACGCGGCGCAAAGAACATCTCTTCCAATAGCGTGGTCTTGCGGTGGCGATGGCGCCCTACCAGCAGGTTTTGCAACACCGTGGCATGCTCGAACAGCTCAATATTCTGAAAGGTCCGGGCAATGCCAAGATCGGCAACCTGATCCGCCTCGCGCTCCAGCAGGTTGTTGCCAGCAAAGGTGAACGTGCCGGCAAAAGGCTCATAAAAGCGCGAAATCAGGTTAAAGGCGGTGGACTTACCCGCGCCGTTAGGTCCGACGATGGCGTAGACTTCGCCCTCCTCAACCGAAAAGCTGAGATCATTGACCGCCACCACGCCACCAAATTTGAGCGTGGCATTTTTGATTTCCAAAAGGCTCATCTCAGGCGCTCCGTCTTCAGGTAGGATTTCTGGCGGCGGAACATGTCCTTGCGCGCAAATGGGAACAGCTCAAACCAGGTGCGGATCTTGAGCCATCGCCCGTAGATCCCCATCGGTTCAAACATGATGAACAGGATCAGGATCAGGCCAAAGACGCCTGTCTCCAGCCCTGGAATGGCGACACCACTGCCAACGACATTGTCCTTCAGGATCGACAAGGCCTGCGGCAGGAAGGCGACGACCACGGCGCCAAAGAATGCCCCGTGAATGGATCCAAGCCCGCCAATCACGATCATCATCAACAGGGTGATGGAAATCACCAGGCTGAAGGTCTCGTTGTTGAAGGTGCCGGCATAGTAGCCCATCAAAGCGCCGGACCAGCCGGTGATCATGCATGACAGGCCAAAGGCTTTGCCCTTGGTGCGGGCAATATGCACGCCCATGGCGGTGGCCGACACTTCGCTGTCCCGCACCGCGGCAAAGGCACGGCCCAGTGGCGAGCGCAGCAAGTTGCGATAAAACAGGGTGCAGATGATGGTGACCACCAGGACCAGATAGTAGAACCGCGATGGCATCGACCAGCGTTCGATCTCAAACCCAAAGATGGTGATCATCTCCGGGAATTTGCCGGAAACACCGCCGCTCCAGTGTTCGGTCAAAACAATGATGTCATCGGCCAGAACCGACAGGGCAATGGTGGCAATCGCCAGATAAATCCCGTGCAGCCGCAAGACCGGAACGGCAATCAACAGGCCGACAAACCCGGTGATGATCCCCGCCAATGGGAAGGCGATGATAAAGGGCACGCCCTGTTCGATCAGGATGGTATTGGCATAGCAGCCGATCGCCAGAAACGCGGCGTGGCCCAGGCTCGCCTGACCCGTCTGGCCGGTCAGCAGCATCAGGCCGAGGCCGGCAATCGCCCAGATCAGCACATTGGTGACCTCGCCCAGGTAGAACTCATCCAGCAGGTAGGGCAATCCAAAGGCCAGCGCCAGAAGCGCACCATAGACACAGAGCGTCCAGCGGTCTGGGAACAGTCGAATGTCGTGCACGTAGGATGTTTTGAAATGAATACGCATGAGCTTATACCTTCTTCACGCGGACCTGGCTGAACAGACCGTGGGGTCTGAAGATCAGCACAGCCAGCAACAGGGCATAGGGCGCAATTTGTGAGTAGCCGGCAGCCAGGTAGCGCGCCGCAAAGGGCTCGATCACCCCAACGATAAGACCACCCGCCAGGGCACCGGGAAGCGAGCCAAAGCCGCCAATCACCGCCGCCGCAAAGGCCTTGATCCCCAACAAACCGGCATTCGGATCAATGGCACCCTTGGAGGCAAACAAGATACCCGCAACCGCAGCCGTGGCACCGGACAGCCCCCAGATCAATCCCTGAACGCGCTTGACCGGAATACCCATGAAATAGGCCGCCATCTGGTTTTGACTTGCCGCCTGCATTGCCAGCCCAAGCTTGGTGCGCTGGAAGAACTGGTACAAGAAAAAGGTCAACAGGAAGGTCACAACGATGATGGCAAGATCCGCCATACCCAGAACAACGCCGCCGATATGCAGATCGCCCAGCGCCAGAGGACTTTCTAAGGTTTGAGGCTCATGCCCCCAAATCAAACCGGCGACAAAGCGCAGGACAAACCCCATGGCAATCGTCAGGATCACCACCGCTGTCTGGTTCTGGCCAAAGAGATGGCGCAAAACAAAAAGGTCCAGCAGATAGCCAAACACCGCCATGATCGAAATCGTCAGCGGCGCGGCGATCCAGAACGGCAAATGCATGTATTCCGCATTGGTCAGACCAAGGCTTACAAAAGCCCCAATCATCATAAAGTCCCCCTGGGCGAAATTCACCGCCTCAGTGGCTTTGTAGATCAACACGAACCCAAGCGCGATGAGGCCGTAAACACAGCCATTCGCAAGCCCACTGATCAAGAGCTGCAATACTTCCAAATTTTCCTCCCCCCGCTCCTAAAGAACGGCTCCTTGCCCGAACGCAGCCGGGCCTTAGCGCTTTTTTTCGGGTTTTCCGGCTGCCTCCTGTAGCTGCGGAATCCCAAGCGTCTAAAAACAGACTACTGAGTATGTTTTTGACCTGTCAATCGGCGGGACCCAGCGTCAGACTGTCAAAAAGTGTCTATTTTTCGCCTCCCTGTCCCCCTAGGCTGATTCTCAGATCCTACCAGCCTGCTTTATTGTGCGGTCCCCTTAGCCGTGCTGTTCTGGGTCCTATTTTACCGCCCCACCGCACCTGGGGGTGCCTCGGTCCTGCGTCTAATGCGGTGACCGGACTGGCGTCAGCAGCTTCCCGAACCGTCCCGGTCGGCGCACCGGTGCCTGCGGCTTTTTCTCTATACCACTTGTCTGACGCAGCCCGGCAGTGAAACAGCTAGCGACGCCCAGATTGATCGCCCAGATTATTCGCCCCGATTATTCTCTCGGGGCAACGGCTTGTGGATTGCCTGTTATCCGGGCAGTCTGATAGGCCAAGATCCAACCTGAAATGCAGGCAGACCTTAGATGTTAGAACAGATCAGCACCTCAAAAAGCGAGATCCTGGATGCCGCCGCCCATTGTTTTATGACTCTGGGCGTTGAAAGCGCCTCTGTGGATGATATCGCGGCGCAGCTGGGCTCTACCAAGGGGCGGATCTACCACCACTTCCCATCCAAAGGCGCTCTTCTTGCAGCGGTACAACTGCGCGCAGCTGAGTTTACCTACAGAGCCGTGGAGGGGCTTATTGATGCCAACCTGCCGGCGGTCAAATCGCTCGACAGGATGGCGCGCGGTCACATCTACGAAGTGTTGAACTCGCTGGCCTATCACAAGGTCATCCTGCAAACCTACACCGCCGGTACCCAAGCCAAAAAGATGAGCCGGGTAGAAATGGACCTTCAGGAGCAAATTCGCACCGGACACCGCCAGTATGAAATGCTGTTTCGAACCGAAGTGGCACGCGGAATTTCAGAAGGTAGTTTTCAAGACCGCAACCTGACCGCCGCGGTGGCAGGCCTGTTGCTGGTCCTCAACTCGCCAGTGTTCTGGTTCCGGCCAGAACGCGGTGCCTCGCAGGAATTTATCGACACAATTGCCCGTGATATCAGCAGCATGGCACTGGCCAGCCTGCGCGCCTGACCCGGCAGTTCACGCCGCAATCCTATTCCGACAAAGAGCACAGCCCCCGCAGGCAGCTACAAAACCGAGCCCCGGTTGCCGACAGCTGGTGCTCACTGCGAATACACAGCCCCACCGGCCCCTGGGTGCTGGTGGTGTCCAGGGGCAGCTGCTGCATTGCCCCCGCCGCCAGATCCGCCTGCACCACGCCCTGGCTGATGAACCATACGGCACCGTGGTCCAGCACAAAGCGCCGCCCAAAGGTGGCAGAAACCGTTTCGATAGGCGCCTGAGGCATCATCAGACCTTGCTCCAGAAACATATGTTCCACCAGGGGACGAATGATCGACCCCGGTGAGGGCATCAACACCGGAGAGGACTGCAGCGCGCCCTCCGGCAGATGGCTGCTGCCCGCCAGGGGATGTCCTGTGGCCACAACCACGGCAACGCGTTCATGAAACAGCGGTTCAAAATCAATCCCCACCATGCGCTCGGGTGCGGGCAACCGCCCCACTACCAAATCCAGATCGCCGCGGCGCAGCTGATCCAGCAGATATTGATTGTCCCCGGTGGTGACTGAAAACCGGCTGCGCCCCATGCCTGCCTCCAGCTGAGCCAAAGCATCCGGCACCAAAGTGGCAGAAACCGTCGGCAGGGCACCTATCCGCAGCTGCGGCCCCTCACCCGCGTCCAGCCCCTGCAACATCGCAACCCCGTCGCGCGCCAAGGCCAGGCTGCGCCCCGCGTGATGGCGAAACATCTCCCCATAAGGCGACAGACGGATGCCCCGACCATGACGCTCCACTAGGGGCTTGCCGCAGACGGCTTCCAGCTCGCGCAGGGCGCGGGTGACAGCAGGCTGCGTCATACCCAGCGCCTCCGCCGCCTGGGTCACGCTGGTTTGGCGCGCCACTTCGACAAAGACTTCGAGATGGCGCAGTTTGAGATGAGCAGATAAACGCATATCATTTTCGCAATGCAAATATGTAAAAAATCGCATTATACAGCACAATTTTGATATGTGATACTCCTCGCAAGCCCCCAATCAGAGGACTGCACCGGATGAGCAACGACAGATACAATCAGGGCATGGTGACCCGGCGCGCCGTTCTGGGCGACGCCCATGTGGACCGCGCCGAGGCCGCCAAGACCGATATGGATCAGGCTTTTCAAACCCTGATCACCGAAGGCGCCTGGGGCACGGTTTGGTCTTCGGATGCCATTGCACCGCGTGAGCGCTCGATGTTGACCCTGGCCCTGCTGGCCGCGCTGGGCAACTTTGACGAAATTCCCATGCATATCCGCGCCACTGCCCGCACCGGCGCCAGCAAAAGCGACGTGTTGGAGGCCTTCCAGCATGTGGCGATCTATGCCGGCGTGCCGCGCGCCAATCATGCGCTGAAACTCGCCAAACAAACCTACGAAGAAATGGAAGCCGACGCCGCAGCAGCCAAGGCCTGAGGAGGAAGACCACTATGACCAAAGCACCAGCAAAACAGGGTGAGTTTTATCAGCGTGATCGCCGCTGGCACCCCCCGGCCTATGACAAAGACTACAAGACCTCTGTGGCGCGCTCGCCCAAACTGGCGCTGATCAGTCTGGAAAACACCCCCAGCGAGATCACCGGACCACGCTTTGGTCACAGCGACATGACACCGATCGACAACGATCTGTTGTCCAACTATGCCCAGCCAGATCAAAGCCCCATCGGTGAGCGCATCATCGTGCATGGCCGGGTGTTGGATGAAAACGCCCGCCCAGTGCCCAATACGCTGGTCGAGATCTGGCAGGCCAATGCCAGTGGCCGCTACCGCCACAAGAAAGACAGCTATCTCGGTGCCATCGACCCGAACTTTGGTGGCTGTGGTCGCACCATGACCGATGAAAACGGCTATTACTATTTCCGCACCGTGAAACCCGGTGCCTACCCCTGGCGCAACTGGGTCAACGACTGGCGGCCCGCGCATATTCACGTCTCGGTCTTTGGCTCGGGCTTTGCCCAGCGGCTGATTACTCAGCTTTATTTTGAGGGCGACCCGCTGGTCAAAACCTGCCCCATCGTGGCGACAATCCCGGACCCGGACGCCATCGAGCAGCTGATTGCCAAGCTCGACATGAATGCGACGATTCCGCTGGATACCATCGCTTATAAATTCGACATCGTGCTGCGCGGCCGTCGCTCTACCCTATTTGAAAACCGCCTGGAGGGGAACTAATGCCACAATCACTTGAATATCTGAAAGAAACCCCTTCGCAGACCGCTGGCCCCTACGTGCATATTGGCCTTGCCCCCGGCGCGGCTGGGTTCCAGATCTACGATCAGGAACTGGGCCAGGACATCGCAGGGCCAAATGCCAAGGGCGAGCGGATCCGTGTCGAAGGTCTGGTCATCGACGGCACCGGGTCGCCGGTCAAGGACGTGCTGCTGGAGGTCTGGCAGGCCAATGCCGATGGGATCTATCCGCACCCCGAACATGCCGGCCATGACACCGTCGAAGACGGCTTTCGTGGCTGGGGCCGGGTAATCACCAACTTTGAGACTGGCGAATGGGCTTTTGACACGATCAAACCCGGTGGCCTGATGGGGCGCAATGGTCAGATGATGGCCCCCCATATCAACCTGTGGATCGTGGCACGCGGCATCAATGTGGGGCTGAATACCCGGCTCTACTTTGACGATGAGGCAGAGGCCAACGCAGCCGACCCGGTGATCAATGTGGTTGAGTGGGAAAAGCGCCGCAAAACCCTGATCGCAAAACGCAGTGAACGTGACGGCCAGACCGTGTATCGGTTTGACATCCGCCTGCAGGGCGACGACGAAACCGTGTTTTTTGATATCTAAGGGAGCCTCCATGACCATCTCAAGCCAGGGTAAACCCTGTATCATCTGCGTTGCCATTACCGGATCCGTGCCCCGCAAGGAGCACAACCCGGCGGTGCCCGTCACCATTGCCGAACAGGTTGAGAGCACCCAGGCGGCCTTTGAGGCCGGTGCCACAATTGCCCATTGCCATGTGCGCAACGACGATCAAACCCCCTCATCCGATCCAGAGAAGTTTGGCCGCCTGCTGGAAGGGCTGAACAAACATTGCCCCGGCATGATTGTGCAGCTCTCCACTGGTGGGCGGTCGGGCGCGGGCCAGGAACGCGGCGACATGCTGTCACTGCGTCCCGACATGGCTTCGCTTTCGGTGGGGTCCAACAACTTCCCCACCCGCGTTTATGAGAACCCGCCGGATCTGGTTGACTGGCTGGCCAGTGAGATGCGCCAATATGAGGTCAAGCCCGAGATCGAGGCCTTTGATCTGTCGCATATCCATCAGGCCGTGAAGATGAACCAAGACGGGCGCATTGCTGGCAAGCTCTATGTGCAATTTGTCATGGGCGTAAAGAATGCCATGCCGGTGGATCGTGAAACCTTTGATTTTTACATCAAAACCGTAAAGCGCCTGGCACCAGAGGCAGAATGGTGCGGTGCCGGTATCGGCCCCGGTCAGATCCAGATCAATGAATGGGCAATTGCCGCAGGCGGCCACACCCGCACCGGCCTTGAGGACAATCTGCGCCTCACCCGTGAAACCCTAGCGCCCTCAAACGCGGCCCTGGTGCAGCGTGCGGTCGAGTTGTGCGATAAATACGAACGCCCCGTCGCCAGCTGGCAACAAGCCCGCGACATACTCGGCCTGCGCCCGGCCTAAAACGCCGGCCGCATCCGTTTAGACTGTCAGATAGAAAACAGGCAGCCCGGTCACCGGGCTGCCTGTTTTACATTCCATCAGCACGCTGACCACCAATACACTGGCTGGTTGACTGGGGTTTGCTGCCGCCGCCTCATACTTTGCCGGACAGGTCTTTCAAGATCGGGCAGTCTGGTCGGTTGTCCCCGGCGCAGCAATGCACCAGCTCGGTGAGGGTGTCGCGCATCGCCTGCAGGTCTGCAATCTTGGTCTCGATCTTGCTCAGATGTTCCAGCGCCAGCTGCTTGACATCGCCACTGGCGCGGCTCTCATCCTCATACAGCGCCATCAGCATCCGGCAGTCTTCGATGGTAAAGCCCAGCGCCCGTGCCCGCCCGAGGAAGGCCAGCTTGTGCAGATCCGCTTCGACAAAGCAGCGATAGCCATTGTCGCTGCGCTGCGGCTTGATCAGACCGATATCCTCATAGTAGCGAATGGTCTTGGCCGGTAGGCCCGAGCGGGTTGAAACATCACCGATATTCATGCGGACCTCATGCTGTGCCGTCAGGTGGCGGGGCGAAACGAAGCAGTGCCGGCGGCCGACACCTCTGCCTCTTCATCTAAGCTGGATTTCAGCCGATGCAAGCGTAGCGCGTTGCTCAGGACAAAGACACTGGACAGCGCCATAGCGCCGGCCGCCAGCACCGGCGACAACAGCGGTCCGCCAAAAGGATAAAGCGCCCCCGCCGCTACCGGCACCAATAGCAGGTTGTAGCCAAAGGCCCAGCCAAGGTTTTGCCGGATATTGCGCATGGTGGCGCGGCTGATCATCAGCGCATCCTGTACCCCGCGCAAATCACCAGAAACCAGCACCACATCCGCCGCTTCAATCGCCACATCGGTGCCGGTGCCAATGGCGAGCCCCACATCCGCCGCCGCCAGCGCCGGGGCATCGTTAAGCCCATCGCCCACAAAGGCAAGCGTGCCATAGCTGTTTTGCAGGTCTTTCAGCGCCGCAACCTTATCCCCTGGCAGGCATTCCGCGCGCAGCGCATCAATGCCCAGACGTGCCGCAATGGCCTGGGCTGTTGTCTCTGCGTCGCCAGTGATCATTGCCACTTTCAATCCCTGCGCCTGCAACGCCTTGATGGCTGCCGCTGTGCCCTGTTTGATGGGATCTGCAACCGCCAGCACCGCCGCGAGCCGGCCGTCAATGGCCACATAAAACGGCGTTTCCCCTGCGGCGCCCCAGTTCTGCGCCAAATCGGCCAGCGCACTGCAGTCAATCGTCTCGCGTTGCATCAGCCGCGCCGCGCCAATCAACACCTCTTGCCCCGCCACCTGGGCCCGCAGCCCAAACCCCGGCAAAGCCTCAACCTGTGCGGCCTTTGGCAGGTCGGTACCCGCCGCCGCAACCAGAGCTTTGGCGATGGGGTGTTCGGACTGGGCCTCTGCGGCGCCAACCAGCCGCAACACCGCGTCCCGGTCAAAGCCGTCAGCCACGTGCATATTGGTCAAGGCGGGATGGCCTTCGGTCAGGGTGCCGGTTTTATCCAAGGCTACCACCTGCACCGATTGCAGCTTTTGCAGGGCATCACCTTTGCGAAACAGCACCCCCAGTTGCGCCGCCCGGCCAATGCCAACCATGATCGAGGTCGGCGTCGCCAGCCCCATGGCACAGGGGCAGGCAATGATCAGCACGGACACACCCGCCACCAGGGCCAACGGCAAGGCGGGCGCAGGTCCCAGCAGCAGCCAGGCCAGCACCGTCAAACAGGCCGTCAGCAAAACCGCTGGCACAAACCACAGGGTGATACGGTCGACCAGGCCCTGTACCGGCAGTTTTGCCCCCTGCGCCTGTTCAACCATCTGGATGATCTGCGCCAGCGCCGTATCCCGCCCCACATGGGTGGCGCGAAACTCCAGCACGCCAGATCCGTTCACGGTTCCGGCTGACAGACGCGCGGCCTTGCCCTTTTCCACTGGAAGCGGCTCGCCGCTCAACATGCTTTCATCCACAAAGGAGGTGCCAGAGGTCACCTCTCCATCCACCGCCACTCGCGCGCCGGGACGCAGCCGGATCAGATCTCCGGGCGCGATCTCTTCCACCGGGGTTTCAACCACCGTATCGCCGCGCAGCAGCTCCGCTGTTTTGGGCTGCAAGGACACCAATTTGCGGATCGCAGCCCCGGTGCGCCCCTTGGCACGGGCCTCCAGCAGGCGCCCTGTCAGAATCAGCACGACAATGACGCAGGCGGCCTCGAAATAGACATTGGCCGCGCCGGGCGGCAGCAGCTGTGGAAAAAAGGTCGAAACCACAGAAAACCCATAGGCCGCCGCCGTTCCCAGCGCCACCAATGCGTTCATATCCGGCGCACCGCGCAGCAAGGCGGGCACGCCTTTGCTATAGAACTGTCGCCCCGGCCCGATCAGCACCAGGGTGGTGAGAAAAAACTGCAACATGTAGCTATTGCTGTGGCCGATATTGGCCATCACCCAATGGTGCATCGCGGGCACCATATGGCTGCCCATCTCGATCACAAAAACCGGCAGGGTCAGGGCGGCAGCAAGGCTCAGCTGTCGCGCCAGTGTGGTGATCTCCTGGGCGCGGCGCTGTTGCGCCTGCTCCGCTGCATCCGCTTCATCGCCCCGCAGGGAGGCAGGATAGCCCGCATTTGTGCTGGCCGCACGCAGATCTGCCGCGCGGGTGGCCCCGGTCAGGTAACGGATATCCGCCCGCTCGGTGGCCAGGTTCACCTCTGCTGTGACCACACCAGGAACCGCACGCAAAGCCGCCTCTGCCCGACCCACACAGGAGGCACAGCTCAACCCTTCGATATCCAGGCTCAACTGTGACACGGCAGCCGGATAGCCGGCCTGTTCCAGTGCCGAGACCAGCGCCGCGGGTTCAAGATCCTGTGCAGCCTGAACCTGCCCCTTGGCTGTGGCCAGATTAACCGAGGCCTCAGTTACCCCCGGTATTACGGCCAGGGCTTTTTCGGCCCGCCCAACACAGCCCGCACAATTAAGCCCCGTAATCTGCATCGAAATTTGGCGGTCTTGCATAGCGAAATCCAGTGGTTTTCCTCGTTCGGGACTTCATTTGGGGCCCCCAGTTAGGGGAAGGTCAAGCCCTACCCCGAAAAAATCACATTGAATGGTTCGATTACTTGCGACCTCCACGCCGCCGCCAAAGCCAGCCTGTGCGTCACTCTTTGTTTGAGGTCTGAGATGAGCAAACATGGCGCCCGTTGAATTGGTGCAGACAGCCATGCCCCTCGCGCAGCACCATTGGTCGTTTTTGAGATCATCACCCTGCCGCGATGCGGGTTAAAACTCAGGTATCCCTTGCGAGAAGGCTTGGGCGGTTGTAACGCTGGGTGAGCCCAACTGAGGCGGACAGGACCGCCTGTTTATCACCGCCACGCCGAACATGGGAAAACTATTGATAGGTCGCTTGTTGGCCAGAACCAAACAGGCGACCGAAACAGGACGAAGGATCAGATTTATGAAGCGCACACGTGCCGCTGTTGCAGTTGCTCCGGGCAAGCCGCTCGAAGTTATGGAAGTGAACCTGGAAGGGCCAAAGGCTGGTGAGGTTCTGGTGGAAATCAAGGCCACCGGCCTGTGCCACACGGATGAGTTCACCCGCTCTGGCGATGACCCCGAAGGCATTTTTCCTGCCATTCTGGGCCATGAAGGCGCCGGTGTGGTTATCGAAGTGGGTGCAGGCGTCACCAGCTTGGCAGTGGGCGACCACGTGATCCCGCTCTATACCCCTGAGTGCCGCGAGTGCGAATACTGCCTCAACCCCAAAACCAATCTCTGCCAGTCGATCCGGTCGACCCAGGGTGCAGGGCTGCTGCCCGATGGCACCACCCGGTTTTCGATGCTGGATGGCACGCCGATCCATCACTACATGGGCTGTTCAACCTTCGCCAACCACACGGTTGTGCCGGAAATCGCCCTGGCCAAGGTGCGCAAGGACGCGCCCTTTGACAAGATCTGCTACATCGGCTGTGGCGTCACCACCGGTATTGGTGCGGTGATCAACACCGCCAAGGTCGAAATCGGTTCTACCGCCATCGTCTTTGGCCTGGGCGGCATTGGCCTGAACGTGATCCAGGGGCTGAAACTGGCCGGCGCCGATCAGATTGTCGGCGTTGACCTCAACCCCGGCAAGATCGAGATGGCGACGCATTTTGGCATGACCCATTTTGTCAACCCAGCCGAGGTCGAGGGCGATCTGGTGGCGCATCTGGTAGAGCTGACCGGCGGCGGCGCGGATTACACCTTTGATGCCACCGGCAACGTCAACGTGATGCGCACCGCATTGGAGGCCGCGCACAAAGGCTGGGGCGAAAGCATCATCATCGGTGTCGCCCCTGCGGGTGCCGAGATCTCCACCCGTCCGTTCCAGCTGGTCACCGGTCGCAGCTGGCGCGGCACCGCCTTTGGCGGCGCATCCGGGCGCACCGATGTGCCCAAAATTGTCGATTGGTACATGGACGGCAAGATCGAAATCGACCCGATGATCACCCATAAGCTGACGCTTGATCAGATCAACGAAGGCTTTGATCTGATGCATGCGGGTAAATCCATCCGCGCGGTTGTTGAATTCTAAAACCGGAATGCCGCCTCTGGAATAGGGGCACCGATAATCTAACAAGGCGCAACTCCTGATGGGGTTGCGCCTTTGTCTTTGGTCAGGATGTAGCCGCCCTCCGCGGGCCAAGGTGGTCAGCCCTCACGCCCCGACAATCGTCAACTCCTTTGGAAACTGCGTCAGCACCTGACAGCCCTCTTCGGTGATCAGCACGTCGTCTTCGATCCGAACGCCAAACTTGCCCGACAGATACAGCCCCGGTTCATTGGTATAAACCGTGCCTGCAGGCAGCAGCTGGGGGTTGCCGCGCATGATGTAGGGGGCTTCGTGCACGTCCCGTCCCAGGCCGTGACCGGTCTTGGTCTCGATATGCGCAGCAAAGGCAGAGGTCTCCAACACGCCTGTCACCACATCATCAATCTGATGGGCGCTCACCCCGGCCCTGGTCGCCGCAAGCCCCGCCATATTGGCCGCCAGAACCGTTTCATAAACCGCGCGGCCCTCATCGCTCACCTCGCCGACAAAAACCGTGCGGGTGATATCGGCGCAGAAGCCATCCTTGCGGGCGCCAAAATCAAACAGCAGCGCATCGCCCGACTGAATAAGGTAGTCTGCGCGGGCGTGGCCATGAACCCGGGCCGAATTATCGCCCGCCACCACAATTGGGCTAAAGGCGAGATCATCCGCGCCCTCGGCAAACAGCGCCTGTATGAGGCGGCTTTCGATCTCTTTCTCGCTTTGACCAATTTCAACCGTCGCCAAGACCCGATGCAGGGCGCGCTCTGACAGGGTGATTGCCTTTTGCATCGCTGCAATATCGGCCTCGCTCTTGATCATCCGCAACCCCGAGATCTGCTTTTCGGCGTCGATAATCTCCAGCTCCGGGCTGGCCTGTTTAAGCGCGTGATGCACAAAGACCCGCATCACCTGACCTTCCACCGCGAGGCGTTTCATTGGCATATGGCTGGCAAGCGCCGCAAAGGCGGCCTGATAGCCGTCCTGGTCGCGCCAATCAAAAACCGCGCCGTCAAAATCGACCAATCCCCAGGATCCCAGTTCAAGATTTGGCACAATCGCCGCCGGAGCCCCCTGCGCCGGGATCACCAGGACAAAAGGGCGTTCATGGCTCATAAACGCCTGCCCCAACGCCCGCGTGAAATTTGGCCCTGGCACCAAAGCCAAGGCATCAACGCCCAGAGATTTGGCCAATTCACGGTATTCGGCAAAAGAAGCGGTCATATTGAGGTCTCCCAAAAGGATCAGACAAGGGCGCGCTGTTGACGCGCACTAATTTCAGAACAACAGAGAGATGCAGCAAGCCCATAAATGAACCGACGCGCATCCTCATTTGGAATATTGTATCCAATTGAAACAGGGGCCTTGTCAATGCGAAGTCTTGTCAGGAAGCGCTGCCAGCCAAAAGCCGCCTTGCATTTACCGTCCGCTACGGGAGAATGAGGCCATGAAGGCCCCTGTGGTAAAACCCCCAATTGGGAGCGGAAATTGGATCATCTTGACCGCAGCCAGAGAATGGCACCGCAGGCAGTTCTGGTGAACATCGTTGCGACAGCTGCAAAGGTATCACGCGGCGCCCTGCCCAAATGCTAGCGGTTCTGAAAAATCGCAGCTTTCGCCATATGTTTGCGGCGCAAGTGATTGCCATCATCGGCACCGGTCTGGCCACCGTGGCGCTGGGGTTGATCGCCTATGATCTGGCTGGCGCCGATGCCTCCATCGTGCTGAGTATCGCTCTCACCATCAAGATGGTCAGCTATGTGACCCTTGCCCCAATAGCCGCTGCACTTGCCAGCCAGTTCCCCCGGCGCAGCTGGTTGGTGACGCTCGATATCCTTCGCGCCCTGGTGGCGCTGGCGCTGCCCTTTGTCAGCGAAATCTGGCAGATCTATGTGCTGATCTTTGTCATGCAGGCCTCATCTGCCGGGTTCACCCCCGCCTTTCAGGCCACCATTCCTGATGTGCTGCCGGATGAAGACGATTACACCAATGCGCTGTCCCTGTCGCGCCTCGCCTATGACATCGAAAGCCTGTTGTCGCCTACGCTGGCCGCACTGCTGCTGACGCTGGTGACGGCCAATTCCCTGTTTTTTGGCACTGCCGCTGGGTTTATCGCCTCGGCGCTGCTGGTGGTCTCAACTGTCCTGCCCTCGCCCCAGCCCAGCGCCACCACCGGGCTGTATCAGCGCACGACGCTGGGGATCCGCATCTATCTGAAGACGCCGCGCCTGCGCGGGTTGCTGGGTTTGACAGCCGTTGCCGCCTCGGTCAGCGCCATGGTGATCATCAACACCGTGGTGATCATCCGGGCCGAGCTAGGCCTGTCCGAACATATGGTGGCTTTGGCCTTGGCCGCCTTTGGCGCCGGATCCATGCTGGCGGCCTTTACCCTGCCAAGACTGCTGGCCGGGCACCAGGATCGCAGCCTGATGATCGCAGGGGCGCTCATCGCGATCCTGGCCCAGACCGGGCTGGCGGCCTATGCGATCTTTGCCAATGCGGCCTTGCTGCCGGTGATGCTTTGCTGGTTCCTGTCCGGGTTTGGCTATTCGACCGTGCTCACCCCCTCGGGGCGGTTGTTAAAACGCTCAGCCCGGGCTGAGGATCGCCCAGCGGTCTTTGCCGCGCAGTTTACCCTGTCCCATGGTTGCTGGCTGATCACCTACCCCCTGGCCGGCTGGAGCATGAGCAGCTTTGGCATGGGGGTTTCGCTCTTGGTGCTGAATGCCCTGGCCATTCTGGGGCTGCTCTATGCGCGGCGCCAATGGCCTGCCGATGATCCAGAAAACCTGCCCCATGCGCACCCCGAACTGGCCGCTGATCACCCACATCTGCAATCCACGGCAGACCAGGAAAAAAGCACGTCACAGCGGCATTCACACCCCTATGTCATCGACGAGTTGCACAAAACATTCCCACCCCGCAACCAATAGGACTCTCATCAAAGCAGGCCCAAAGCGCGCCCGGTCTCCGTCCACTCAGGTCCAGAGCTCTGTCTCCATCGCGTTCAGACAGACATCATAGCCCCAGAGTGTGCCTAGGTGCTTGAGCACCTCGCGCTTGTTTTCCTCATCCAGTTGCACGCCATCGCGCACCGTATGCGTGAGGATCAAACGCCTGTCGCCGCTCAGATCAGCATCAGTGACCTGAATATCGGGCTCCAGATAGGCCAGATCATATTGCTGCGCCAAAGCACGGCGGATTTCTTTGTAGCCAGCCCGGTTGTGGATCTGGCTCACCACCAGGTCTTTCTGGTCTTCCTGATCGACCAGCGCAAAGAGTTTGAATTTGCGCATCAGGTGCGGCGACAGGAATTGCTGGATAAAGCTCTCGTCCCGGTAATTGGCCCAGGCATCGCGCAAGACTTCCCGCCACGCCCCATGGCCTGCGATATCAGGAAACCATTCGCGGTCTTCTTCGGTGGGGGCCTGGCAGATGCGTTTGATGTCCATCATCATGGCAAAGCCCAGCGCATAGGGGTTAAGTCCCGCATAGCGCGGGTCATTATAATCGGGCTGCAACACCACATTGGTATGGCTGTGCATCATCTCCATATAGGCGCCCTCAGTGAGGCGCCCCTGCGAGAAGAGCTCGTTGATGATATAATAATGCACAAAGGTGGCGCAGCCTTCGTTCATCACCTTGGTCTGTTTTTGCGGATAAAAATACTGCGCCAGCATCCGCACAATGCGCAGCAGTTCCCGCTGCCAGGGCTGCAAAATCGGACTGTGCTTTTCCAAAAAGTAGAGAATATTCTCCTGCGGCAGGCTCAGGCTTTTGCGGCGTGCACTAAAGGGCGCCTCCCGCGCGTCCTCCTCCTTTTTGTGCCCCAAAGTGGCATCGGTCCAGATATCCAGCAGGCTGCGGCTGGCCTCATGGCCATCGCGCAGCCGCTGCATCGCTTGCAGCTCCTGCGCAGTGGGTTTGGGGGGGCGCCCATAGCGAAACACCCCCTGGGTTTGCAGCGCATGGGCCGCGTCTAGAACCTCTTCCACCGCGTCCAGCCCATAACGTTCTTCGCAGGCAGCAATATAGTTTTTGGCAAAGGCGAGATAATCATGAATGCCATCGGCATCGGTCCATTGCAGGAACAGATAGTTGTTCTTGAAAAAGTGATTATGCCCAAAGGCGGCGTGGGCCATCACCAATGTCTGCATCGCCATGGTGTTTTCTTCCATGTTGTAGCTGATGCAGGGGTTGGAGTTGATCACGATCTCATAGGCCAGCCCTTGGCGTCCGGTGCGATACAGCGCCTCGTCGCGGGCAAAATGTTTGCCAAAGGACCAGTGCTGATACATCAGCGGCAAGCCGGTGCAGGAATAGGCATCCAGCATCTGCTCCGCCGAGATGATTTCGATCTGGTTCTGATAGACATTCAGCCCCAAATCATTCAGCGCGATCTCTTCAATCGCGTCGCGAGCCTTTTCCAGCAGTTCAAAGCTCCACTCTGGCCCGTCAAACAGCAGGTTGGATCCCGGTTTTGCGTCAAGCATTTTGACCTCCCTTTATCCGGGGCAGAAAGAACTCCCTGAAGATCGGATAGATATGGGCTGCATGGGCCACGCGCTGCATTTCAAAATGCGGCGCCTGAGCTTTGACCGTGCGGTAGTTCTGCCACAGGTCATCCCCCGCCTCACTGTCATGCAGCAGCGCATCCGCGCTTTCTTCGACAATTTCCATATAGGCGTAGTATTGGCAGACCGGCAGCAGATCCTCGAGCAGCAGTTTTTTGCAGCGCGCCGAGTCATTGCCAAAATTTTCCCCATCCGACACCTGCGCGCCGTAGATGTTCCACTCCTGCGGCGGGTAGCGGTCCGCTATCACCTCACGCATCTTGTCCAGCGCGGTGGACACAATGGTGCCGCCGGTTTCGCGGGCATAGAAGAAGGTTTCCTCATCCACCTCCTCCGCCAGATGGGTATGGCGGATAAAGACCAGTTCCGTGTGTTCATAGCAGCGCGACAGGAACAGATGCAGCAGCAGGAAAAACCGCTTGCCCAGATCCTTTTCGCGCTCCTGCATTGAGCCGGAAACATCCATCAGACAGAACACCACCGCGCGAGATTTGCGGATCTTTTCTGGCACATGGGTGTCAAAGCGCAGATCTATCGGGTCGATATAACCTACAACCTTACGCTTGCGTTGCAACGCCTCCAACCGGGATTGTAGTTCCTCCAGCAGCGCGACCTGCGCCTTTGAAAGAGAGGGCAGGCCCGCCAGCATTTCAATCTCAGCTTCCAGGTCCGCCTGCGCCTGAGCAGAAGGGCGTCGCAAAGCAATCCGCCGTCCCAGGGAATTGCGCATGGTGCGCACCAGGTTGAGGTTATTGGGCGTGCCAGCAGTGGTCAGCCCGGCGCGGCGGCTGCCGATGGTTTCTGTCTCAACTGTGGATTTTTCTACCAGGTCCGGCAGCTCCAGCCCGTCAAACAGGATCTCCAGGTATTCGTCACGGGTCAGGGTAAAGGAAAACGCATCATCACCTTCGCCCTCTTCCGAGGCCTTGCGCCCGCCCTGGCCTGAACCGCCATCTGGTTTCGGGATGGTGTCGCCAACCACAAACTCCTTGTTGCCCGGCAATACATATCTGCGGTTGCCACCCTGGCCACTGTGAAAGAACCGAGGCTCCTGCAATCCCTTTGCCGGGATTGTCACCTTTTCCCCCTCGGGCGAGACACCATCCCCCTCCTGGATGGATTTTTCCCGCACCGAGCGGTCAACACGCTCTTTTATGTTTTCCCTGGCACGGCGCAGGAACCGTTGCCGGTTGCCGTGGCTTTTGCCCTTGGGGTTGGCGCGTCTGTCGATGAATTGATGCATCTTGCAGCGCCCCCATTACCCGGCTTTATTGACCCGCATATACCATTCAACCAGGCGTCGGACCTGACGGTCGGTGTAACCATGGCTGCGCATGCGTTCGACAAACTCCTGATGTTTGCTCTCGGTCTTACTGTCTTTCTTGCTGCCAAAACTGATCACCGGCAGCAGCTCTTCGACCTGGCTGAACATGTGCTTTTCAATCACGTCCCGCAGTTTCTCATACGAATTCCACGCCGGGTTTGCGCCGGTATTGGCGCGATGACGCAGGGCAAACTTGACCACCTCGTTGCGGAAATCCTTGGGGTTGGCGATCCCCACCGGCTTTTCGATCTTGCTCAGCTCACTGTCGAGAATGTCACGGTCATACAGCTGCCCCGTGTCGGGATCCTTGTAGTCCTGCTCTTCGATCCAGGCATCCGCATAGGAGATGTAGCGATCAAAGACATTCTGGCCGTATTCAGTGTAGCTCTCCAGATAGGCCTTCTGGATCTCGTTGCCGATGAATTCCTCATAGCGTTGGGCCAGATCCGTTTTGATAAAGTCGAGATACTTGGCCTCGGTCTCAGCTGGGAACTGCTCCCGTTTGATCATCTGTTCCAGGACATACATCAGGTGCACCGGATCCGCCGCGATCTCATCGGTGTCAAAGTTGAAGGTCGACGACAGCACCTTAAAGGCAAAACGGGTGGAGATGCCGCTCATGCCCTCATCAACACCGGCCCGGTCCTGATATTCCTGAACCGTCTTGGCCTTTGGGTCGGTGTCTTTCAGGCTTTCGCCGTCATAGACCCGCATCTTGGAATAAAGGTTGGAGTTCTCATGCGGCTTTAGCCGGGTGAGGACCGAAAAGCGGCTGAGTATCTTGAGCGTTTCCGGCGCGCAGGGCGCCTCTGCCAGCTCACTGTGCTGGATCAACTTGTCATAGATCTGCGCCTCATCGCTGACCCGCAGACAATAGGGCACTTTCACAATTGACACCCGGTCAATGAAGGCCTCGTTGTTCTTGTTGTTCTTAAAGGCCTGCCACTCGCTCTCGTTGGAATGCGCCAGCACCAGCCCGGTAAAGGGAATGGCGCCAAAGCTTTCGGTGCCCATGTAGTTGCCTTCTTGGGTCGCGGTCAGCAAGGGGTGCAACATCTTGATGGGGGCTTTGAACATTTCGACAAATTCCAGCACGCCCTGATTGGCGCGGTTCAGACCGCCCGAAAAACTATAGGCATCTGGATTGTCCTGGCTGAAATGTTCTAGTTGGCGAATGTCTACCTTGCCCACCAGGGTCGAGATATCCTGATTGTTCTCATCGCCGGGTTCGACCTTGGCCACCGCCATGCGCCGCAACCCCGACGGATAGATCCGCGCCACGGTGAATTTGGAGATGTCCCCGCCGAACTCATCCAACCGCTGCACCGCCCAGGGCGACATCAGCCCCGGCAGGCGATGGCGGGCAATGCCGTATTCTTCTTCCAGTAGCTTGCCCATGCGCACGGGATCAAACAGCCCCAACGGGCTTTCAAAAATTGGCGACAACTGGTCACCGGCTTTCAGCACATAGATGGGCTGATCTTCGACCAGACGTTTCAGCTGTTCCGCCAACGAGGATTTACCTCCCCCCACCGGCCCCAGCAGATAAAGGATCTGCTTACGCTCTTCTAACCCCTGGGCAGCGTGACGGAAGTAGCCGACGATGCGCTCGATGGTGTCTTCCATCCCATAAAAATCTTTGAAGGCGCTATACTGCTTGATCGTTCGGTTCTGAAAGATCGGCCCAAGCCGCGCGTTCTTAGACGTGTCCACCAGCTCCTCTTCGCCGATGGCCTTGAGCATCCGCTCCGCCACATTGGCATAAAGGCTCGGATCGGTGCGACAGGCATCGAGATAGTCATAGAGCGACATCTCCTGTTCACGCGTCTGGCCATATTGCTCAACAAATATCTCGGCAATGTCTTTCATCGGATCTAGCCTCCTGGGTTACGCTTCGCCCTTCCTCCTGGCGGTAGTGAAAACGCGCAGCCATAGAGAGCCCAGTACCTGGGCCACGGAGGTCCGCGGTCGTTTTTGCTTTTGATTTCTGCTCTTGTTCAACGGCGTCTTAAGCACCGGATGCCCGCTCTGATCAGGGGGCTTGGTCCGGCTAATCGAGAGTCTCGGACGCCGTTCAGTCTTCCGCAAGGGTACACTATTTGCGAGTTTCATACTAATAGGAACTGGTGTATTTTTAATTAATTGCCAGAAGATTTTTGTAAAAAATCCTTCACAAATTCTCCAGAATTTCTGAGTTCACCCCCAGCGCGCTCCCGCCGACAGCCTGGGTCATCCCTCCCTCTCACAGGGTTTCGCCGGGCTTTCGGGCGCTGTTTTGGTTGGGACAGGATAACGGGGCACTGAACCCAAGGTGCGGGCTTTCGCCTTGATTTCGTCCAAATCGTGCCCTGAGCCACTGCTCCGTCTGACCTGCCGACTGCCGTCAATTTCATTAACCCTTTGTTAACAAGTCGCCCAGAAAAGGCGAAAACGCCCTTTCACGGCAGAAAACCTGCGGCAAACAAGACACTATAGAGCGCAATTCATCCACAGTTCCTGCCAGCACCGGCTAGACATTTGATTTAAATTCGACGCAATATACTCACAATATGGCCGCATAGAACGGTCTTCGGCAGAAACATACAGGCACCGGACACTTCGCACCCCATAATTTCGGGCGCTGCGTGGTCTAGAAGCGAGCGGAAAAAAATGAGTACTGTTGGATTTATCACCCGTGATCTTTCGGGGACCACCCGTCAAAGCACTTTTTCAGAGGGTTCCCCCTCACTTCTCAATGTCACGCACTCCAAGGATATTTCGCTGAACCTCAGCGCCTCGGACATCGACAGCTATGTACGGCGGGGATCCGATCTCCACCTCGTGCTGGCCGATGGCCAAATCCTGGTGCTGCAAAACTACTACAGCAATGGCACAGCCGGAGGCAAAAACCTGTTCCTCAGCGAGGACGGGAATTTTGTCGAAGTTGTCCTTGAAGACAAAGCCGAGGGCGCGCTGTTTGCCAGCTACGAGCCATTGGATCTTACCGGCAAGTGGTCCGCCTATGATGACATGGTCTTTTTTGATGTTGACCGCATCGAGCCGGTTATTGCTCCCTTGGCAGCCCCACTCTTTGGCGGTCTCGGCGCAGCTGGCGCAGCAGCCGGTGTCGCCGGTGCCGCAGTCATCGCTGGCGGTGGCGGAGGTGGCGGCGGAGGCGGCAATCTCATCATTCCTACAGTAGATGACCCCGATGCGACCTACCCTGTTGCGGGCTCAACCACGGATCCGGTTGTCATCACCGGCACCGGTACGCCCGGAGCTGAAGTCGAAGTCAACGTTGGCGGCGAGACACAGACAGGCACCGTCAACGAGGATGGTATCTGGGAAGTAACCTTCCCGGTCGTAGACCTGCCGATAGATGGCAACTATGACACCACCGTCCAGGTCGTCGATCCCGATGGAACAACCCATGATCTGGATGGCCCTACAGTCATCATCGACACCACGCCCCCAGAATTGGACGTCACCAGCGGCACGCAGTCCACTGGCGATCTTGTCAATGGCAGCGAACATTCCACAGGTACCGTCATCACCGGCACAGGTGAAGCAGGCGCCAGCGTCAGTGTTGTCATCAACGGTCACACCCAGACGACAACTGTTGCTGCAGATGGCAGCTGGTCGGTTACCTTTGACTCGACCCAGATCAACACTGGCGAGTACACGACAGATGTGGCCATCACCACAACAGATGATTTTGGCAATAGCGCCACCTTTAGCGAGACACTGGAGGTCGACACCATTGCGCCTCCCGTCGGCATCAACACCGTCGCAGGCGACGACATTATCAGCTTCTCCGAAGCCTCATCCGGTGTCACCCTGTCGGGAACCGGTGAAGCCGGTGCCTCGATCTCGGTTCTGTTTCAGGGCGTTACCCAGACAACAACCGTGGCCAGCGATGGAACTTGGTCTGTTGGCTACAGCAGCGCACAGATCACTGGCGGCAACAATTATGCCAGCACTGTCGAAGTCACCTCCAGCGATGCAGCCGGAAACAGCACGACCAGCAGTCACACGGTCCATATTGATACGGAAACCAGCGTTACACTGAACGGCGGCTTTGCCGGTGCGGACGATATTTTGTCTGGCCCCGAAGCCCAGGGCGGTGTCCAGCTGACCGGCACTGCCGAGCCAGGCTCCACTGTTCAGGTGTTCTTTGGCGCCGCTGGCGCCCAAAACGCCACGGTAGATGCTGCGGGCAACTGGACGGTCCTTATTCCGCAAAGCTCTATTCCGACCGGCACAACCGATGTCGACATCGAAGTGCATGCCACCGATGCTGTGGGCAACACGGACGTTGTCACCCGCATCCTTGCGATCGACACCGAGGTTGATCCCTTCAGCGTCGAGGCCAATCAAACCGCCAATGACGTGGTCAATCAGGATGAGCTGAATGCCGGCTTTGCCCTGCAGGGCACCGTCGAGCCCGGCTCTGAGGTTGTCGTGACGATCCGGGGTGTGGCCAAAACCGCCACCGTCGATGCTGCGGGCAACTGGAGTGCTGAATTCTCGGGCAGTGATCTGCCGGCTGGGGAGTATTCTGCAACGGCTACGATTGTTGCAACAGATCCAGCAGGAAACACCAGCTCCCTGACCGAAAGCTTCGAAGTCGATACCGTCTTTGAAGCCCCTCTTCTGGACTCTGTCACCTATGAGATTGGCAGCCAAGACGTCAGCGAAATCAGCGTCGAAGGCATCGCCGGAACGGGTGAATCCATTACCGTTAAGGCACTCGAAGGCGATGGGTCTGTTTCCAACCCCGGCGTGACTGTCTCTGAAGGGGGCGGCATTACGGAGTTTGATTTCTCCACTGCCATCCCTGACGGTACCGACCTGGTGGTGACCAATGTTGACTCGCTGGGCAACGGCTCCAGCACCCTGCTTGTTCTCGAAGACAACGCCACCACCGCCAGCACATTGGATCACGCCTCTCTGGGTCAGTTCAACATTGATGAGTTGGATCTTGGCGCGGCCAGCAATGTCTCGCTGGTTCTGACCGAAGCGGATATCAAGGCGCTGTCTGAAAACTCGGACACCCTGACCATCCACAGTGGGTCAACCCCGGGCGACGACAGTGTGACCGTGACAGGGGCGACCCTGGAAGGCACCCGCAATGTCGGTGGCGAGAACTACAATGTCTACACAGTCGGCACCGATGGCGCGACCCTGGTCATTGATCAAGACGTCACCGTCATCATCTGATCAATTGGACCGGCACCGTTCCTGACAGTTGCCGGTCCCAACCAAAACCCTACAAAAGGGCGAGGGGAAGTATGCAACTGGCACGACCCATTGGCGCATTGGCACTTATGTGCAGTCTTTCCGGCTGCGCCGATGGCATGCCCATCTTTGCGGGCAAAACCAGTGACGAAACCGAGGTCTCTCGGCGCGGCGGCAATTTTGTGCAGCCCGAAGGTGAGGCCACGTCACAAGTTATCTCGACCCTGCTTGAGCGCCGCTCGCTGCTGGCCGAAGATACTGTATATAACGCCGTCGCCGAAGCCGCTGTGGCGGCCTCTGCCCGCGCGTCCGAGGCAGAGCTGATCAGCGCCAAACTGCGCGCCGAGGCAGAATCGAAAAACTGGCTGCCCTCAATCGGCCCTTCCGTCAGCCTTACCGACCTGGGCGATCTTGTGGCTGGCATGCTTATTCAACAGGTTCTTTTTGACAATGGGCGCCGCAAAGCCGAACGCGCCTTTGCAGCCGCCGATGTTGAAGTCGCTGCGGTCAATCTTTCGGTTGATATGAACGAGCGGGTCGAAGATGCCGTGGGGCTCTATCTGGCCGGGCTGCGCGGTGATGAAAAAGCCGCCTACAACAGCCGTGCCCTGACCCAGATGCAGGAATTCCGCCGCATCGTCGCGGGCCGGGTTGATGGCGGGTTGTCCGACCGCTCTGATTTGAATGTGGTCGACAGCAAGATCAACGGCATGCGCAATGCCCGCACCACCGCGCAGGATGCGGCCACCACCGCCCGCGCAGAGCTCACGGCGATGACCGGGGAAAGCTTTTCGGAAAAACCCGGCAAGCTCGATCTGGGCACGCCACCGGACACAACGCAGTATCTTTCAGTGCTGAAATCCCAGGCCGTCGCCAATCGTGGCGTGGCGGAAGCGGTGATTGGCCGCGCCGGGCTCTTGCCGCAGATTGCTGCGGCCGGCAATGTCACCTCTGATGGCTCCGGCGCGGGGCTGACCCTGGATTTGGCCGAACCCCTGGGGCTTGGCACTGGCGCGGCTCTGAAAGCCATCGAGGTCTCCAAAGAAGCCGCCCGTCGTCAGATTGGCGAATCCGAAGAAGACGCGCGGCGCAGCTATTCCCGTCAGGTGCAGCGGCTGGCCTCCTACCGGCGTCAGACCGCCGAGACCGCCTCTTTGGCGCGGGCCAGCCGCGAAACATACAGGCTTTTCAAAGCACAGTTCGAAGCAGGCCAGCGGCCTGTGATGGATGTGGTCTCAATCTACGAAGAGCTGGTTCAGCGCGAGCAGGACCATATCGAAGCAAAATACGAAGTAGTGTTGATCCAGCTGATGCTGGCAAGTGACATGGGCCTACTGGCGGATGGGGATAAGATTTGACCGATACAACCTTTCCACCCCGGCCCGGATCGACCCCGAAAGCCAACTCCCCGTCGCGCAAACCAGGCAGCCCCCGGCTGCGGGCTGTCCCCCCCAGCCCGGCGCCGTCCTCGGCTGCGGCTCCTGTTGCGGGTCAGATTATTGACGCCCCCGGCGCTGCGACCGTAGAAAACCGGCACGCCCCGGCAAACCAGCCTGCAACAGGGTTGGCCCATCAGCCCCCCACGGCTGCTGCCCGCTCCACCCCCCCTCAACAAACAGAAGTGGCAACAGGCAACCGCCGCGAAGTTGGCACCCTGATCGAAGGCGCCTCCGCCCGCATTCAGCACCGGGCGACCCTGATTGCGACACTTGCCTCGTTGAAGGGCACAGAGGCCCATGCTGGCGATATCGCCAGCTTCATGTGGAGCAACAATCCGGGCGACTCTTCGGCCGAAAGCCTGGCCCAGGCTCTGGGCTCCACCGGGTTGCAGGTGAAACTGCAACGCCGACCAGAGCTGACCCCCGGCGACTGGCCCGCCCTGGCGATGATGAAGGGCGGCCAATGTGTGCTGGTTCTGGGTCAGGACCAGGGGCGGCTCACCATTTTTGACACCACCTGCCCCGACAATCGCACCGAGGTGCCGTTGGGCGAGTTCACGCCATTTTTCACCGGCACCCTGCTGGTTGCGCGCCCCTCGCTGAAACAAATGGCCGCGCGCCACACGCCACAGCTGGAAAGCGACCACTGGTTCTGGGGCGAGTTTCCCAAGTACCGCCGTCAGGTGGGCGAAATCATGCTGGGCTCTTTGGTGGCCAATATTCTGGCCGTCTCTGTCGCCCTGTTCTCGCTACAGGTCTATGACCGGGTGGTTCCCCATCAATCCCATGCGACGCTTTGGGTGCTGGCCCTTGGGGCCTTTCTTGCCATCATGCTGGAGGCGTTGCTGAAAGTTGCCCGTGCTCGGCTGACAGATGCCGCCGGACGCCAGATCGAGTTGTCGGTGCAGCACAATCTGATGCGCCGCCTGATCGGCATGCGGTCGGACAAGAAACCGCTGCCGCCGTCGGGGTTGTTTGCCGCGATGCGCGATTTTGGCGCCGTGCGTGAATTCTTCACCTCCTCGACCATCTCCACCCTGGCCGATATTCCCTTTATCGCCGTCTTCCTGCTGCTGGTGGCCTCGATCGCCGGCCCCATCGTCTGGGTGATCATGGTCGGTGGCGTGCTGATGTTGCTGCCCGCCTATTTCATGCAGCGCAAGATGATCGCGCTGACCCGCCAGACCCAGGGCGCCAATGCCAAGGCAGGCCGGTTGCTGCATGAGGTCATTACCGAACTTGACACCGTAAAAACCCAGCGCGGCGAAGACCGCGTGATGCGGAACTGGGATGAGCTGAACGTGCTGTCGTCGCATTCCTCAACCGAGCAACGCCGTCTGGCAAGCGCCCTCACCTTTTGGTCCCAGGGCATCCAGCAGGCCACCTATATCACCGCTGTGGTTCTGGGCACGCTTCTGGTTTTTGCCGGTGAATTCACCGTCGGCACAATCATTGCCACTGGCATCCTGACCAGCCGCACTCTGGCACCGCTGACCCAGTTTGCCGCCACCATGGCGCGCTGGAGCAACGTCAAGGGCGCTCTGGAGGGGCTGGAGGCCATCGCCAGCGCCCCGCAGGAGATGGAGGCCGAACGCAGCTACCTGCGCCGTGAGCAGCTTCAGGGCCGCTTTGAGCTGCGCGAAGTTGTGTTCCGCTACGACGAAGACGCCGCCCCGACCCTGGATGTTCCCGGTGTTGCCATCACCCCCGGCCAAAGGGTTGCGGTACTGGGTGTCAATGGCTCGGGCAAATCCACTTTGATCAAGCTGTTGTCAGGGCTTTATTCCCCAGATTCAGGCCGCATTATGATTGATGGCACCGATATGGGCCAGATCGACCCACGCGATCTGCGTCGCAATATCGGCTACCTGAGCCAGGACGTGCGGCTGTTTGCGGGCTCGCTGCGCGACAACCTCAACCTCAATCAGCTGGAGCGCGACGATACCCGCCTGATGGCTGCTTTGGACTTCTCAGGCCTGGGCGCCTATGTGCGCGGTCACCATAAGGGGCTGGATCTGGATATTGGCGATGGCGGTGGCGGCCTGTCGATTGGACAGCGCCAGTCCATCGGCTGGGCACGTCTGTGGCTGCAGAACCCGTCAGTCGTGTTGTTGGATGAGCCAACCGCGGCGCTGGATCAAACCCTGGAGCGGACCCTGGTCAGCCGCCTGGAAACCTGGCTCCAGGGCCGCACAGCCGTTATTGCCACCCACCGGATGCCCATCCTGTCACTGACCAACCGCACCCTGATCCTGCAGGACGGGCGCATGGTGGTAGATGGTCCCCGCGACAAGGTTCTGGCCCATCTCGCCGCTGGAGAGGCTAAATGACCTCATCCGCGCATTACGATCTTGCCGAAAGCGCCCGTGGCGCCAGCCGCATTGTCTATCTGGTTGGGGCAGCCCTGTTGCTGTTCATCGGCTGGGCGGCCTTTGCTTCGGTGGATGAAATCGTGCGCGGTGAAGGCGAAGTGGTCTCTTCTTCGCGGGCGCAGATCGTACAGAACCTAGAAGGCGGCATTCTGGCCGAGCTCCACGTGCGCCAGGGGGACGAGGTGCGCGCCGGGCAGATCCTGGCCAAGCTGCAGGACACCAAATTCCGCACCATCGCCGATGAATTGCAGGACCAGATCGACACCCTGGAAATCAAACAGTTCCGCCTGGAAGCAGAAATGGACGGGGCCTATGAGTTTACCGTCCCTGATGCCCTGGCCAACCGCTCGGCTGAGATCCTGGCTTCTGAGCGGGCCTTGCTGAACGCCCGGCAGGGGGATTTTGACAGCCGCCGCACCAGCGCGCGCAAGATCCTCGACCAGCTGAATGACGAGCTGGCGAATATGCAAAATCTCTATGAGAAAAACATCGTCGCCTTGATCGAGGTGAACCGCTCGCAGAAAGCGGCCACCGATGCCCAGGCCAAGTTCAACGAGATTGGCACCCAGAACGAATTGAAACTGGCGGAAGAATACTCAGAGGCCCTGCGTGAGCTGGCCTCGCTACGGCAGGATCAGCGACTGGCGCTAGACCAACTGAACCGCACGGTTATCACCTCGCCAATGTCCGGCATCGTCAACAGCCTGGGCGTCACCACAATTGGCGGCGTTGTGCGCCCCGGTGAAGAGATTTTTGAAATCATTCCAATGGGCGAAGAGCTGTTTGTCGAAGCCCGCGTCAAACCCAAGGATATTGCCAGCGTTCAAACCGGTCAAAGGGCCACCATCAAGCTGTCGGCCTATGACTATACCATCTATGGCGCGCTGAATGGCGAGGTCGATTTTGTCTCGGCGGATACCTTTGAGGACGAACGTAATCCCCGCGCCGAACCCTTTTATCGGGTCACCGTCCGGGTTGATCGTTCTGATCTGACCGAACGCCAGCAGGGCATCGAAATCCGTCCAGGCATGCGGGCCACCGCAGAATTGCAAACCGGATCAAAGACCGTGCTGAAATACCTGTTGAAGCCTCTGTACAAATCTCAAGAGGCCTTTCGTGAACCATAGACACGCATATCACGGCCCGGCCCCAGCAGCGGATGCAACAACATTTTGCCCGCTGTCCTGTTCTTCCCGGCTGTCCCTGACAGCCTGTCCTCTACGGTCCAGCCGTTCAGGACTGCGCCCCAATGGTCCTCTGCGCCTTGGTGCCCCGGCTTCCCACCGCCATTCTGGCAGCAGGTCGCGTGGGAACGTCGCTAAGGAGGGACGTATCTGTCGTCAGCCGGCCTGCTGCATCAAGCGCCACAGGGTTGAATCCAGCGCGGTTCCAATCGACACTGGCCTGCTCCCCATCGCGGCCTTGGCAGAAACCACCGAAACCAGTGTGGGCGATCGACCAGGGTTCACCTGTAGAACCGGTGCGCCTGAGGCTCCAAAATCAACCAGACATGACATTACCAAGGTTGTGCGCTGTCTTGCCAGAACCTCGCAACTGCGTTCCAAACTGGGGCGCGTTGCATGATTGAAGTTATAAGACAACACGCCTACTGCGTCTCCGCGATTGGCATTCAGGGACATGCCCAGCGGCTGGATCTGACTCGAACTGATCGGTCGAGACAGACGGAGCACCGCAATGTCGCTGCCCATCAGTGTGTCGCCTCTTTCACTGTGGCGATATCCAGGATGCACCACTGCTTTGGCAATGTTGCGTGCAGCCTTGGCACGTCGCCCCACAAGGCCCGCTTCAAATTTGATCGTCGTCGGATCAATCGCGCGTCCAGTTACCGGATCATAAAGGCAATGGGCCGCGGTCAGTACTAAATTTGGCGCAATCAAGGATCCGGTACACATATTGCGTCCCGAAATATTCAGACGTCCAACCGCTTCCCACCCAGGTAGCGATCTTGCTCCAAATTGCGGATCATCCGCCCTCGCGCCGCTGGACATACTTGCAAGCAAGCAGGCCGCAGCCACAGCGATTATTTGTTTCATTTTCCACTCCAAATTCCCACATCGACATGTTTGTTCAGTCGTGCGGCTGGAATGGGGCCCAATCTTGTGCGTGGTGGACGAAATCGTGGACAGAATGTGGCAGCGTTAACAATTCCCTAACCCCCCGGTTATTGATGCTGCAGAATGGTGCTAAAACAGAGCAAAAGACCACCTGACGTTAAGACTCTTCTTAAGATTTTAGCCAAACACCTGTAAAAACGTGCATTTTTGTCTCGTTCATGCGCCCTAAAATACCTCTTGGACCACAAGACTTCGGTAAGAATTCGGTGGGCTGCTGCCAATACTCACCCAATTGGGGCAAGAATCAGCCACGATTCGCATCGCAACTCCTTCTGGATTTTCTTTCCAAATCAATAATTGCGCCTCGCTTCGTTAAGGTGTCGCCCTGCGGCAATAAGAGAGGCTGCGCCACGGGTCAGCCAGCGACATCCGGCTGACTGTTTGTCCGCGCCCCGGCTGCGCAGGGGGCACGCCCCCTCCTGAGCCTTGCAGGTGCTACTGTGTCCAATGCCCCTGAGACATGGCGCCAGATCACGGCACAACCTCGCTTAGGAAGCTTTATTCTAGGGCCGCCTGGGCAATCCACAGAAGACCAGCAACAGCGGAGCCTCTACAGCGCAGTCAAAATCTTTGGAGATGATGCAGAAGCGGACAGGCCTGTCCGACCGTGTTGCCACGAAAAATGCCACGCCTGTCATATTCACGACCTGCCGTGGGCAGAGCCTGCAACAGCTAGCCCTGTTCGCCCAGAGGAAAACGCGACCGGCGCACCCGGGTTTTAAAATCCTTGCGCCCATAGCGGGCCGTCACGTCAGCCTCGTAGACGGCAATCAACCGTCTGCCAACGGCGCCACGGAACGGCTCGCGGACAACCTGCCGGTAGTTGGGTTTGCGCCCCATCCACTGCAGGAGCTTTCGGTTTCCTATAGGATCGTGAATGTGGTCATCAGCTGCTGAGGCTGGCCATTGATACGGCACCGTCACAATGACCATATCGCTGATCTCTAGCAGCTTGCGGGCAAAGGGGACCACATCCGGCACATGCTCAAGCACCTGCAAGCAGGTGGCGATGTCGTATTTCTTACCGCCAAAATCATGCTGTAGAAAATCGCCTTGAACCCCCTCCACTGTCGCAGACTGGTAGGGCTCTGCCATGTCAAACGAGACCCGTTCCGGGATCCAGTCGAACCATTCCAGATAGGGGCAGCTCGCGGTGCCGATGTCGATCATGGATTTGGCATCTTTACCGAGGCTCCGGACAATATAGTCCAGATAGGAATAATACATGAGATCCATGCGGTTTTGCCAATACTGCCCGGATTTGTATCCAATCAGGATATTGGGGTCCACATCATCAATACTCTTCATTCCAACAACGCCCCTGCCCCAAACATCTTTGCGCCTTGCCCCCTTCACAGCCCACTGGTGGCAGGTCGGGTTCTTAGTATTTCCACTTAAGAAGACATAGATTTCCCAAGAGGTAAATCACCAATGACGCGCCAGGGCACTGGCGCAGCGCCTCCTTAGGGCAGTAATGCCAGGCGTTCAAGGAACAGTGTTTTCACCGCTTGCGCGTCGACATTGAGGCAAACCGAAGTCGCTGCTCGGCTGCCCTTGTCCGCTTCTACTGTCGCGCCAGAGGTCTCTCCGGTACAGGACACCCGGACCGGCAGTGGTTGTGTCTCGAATCTGGTGGAAATTCTCTGGCGGCGTTCTCCGAGCATGTGGATTTGGGCCTGATCAGGCCGCGAGGTCAAGTCTGATCGGGGCGATGGGCTGAGCCAAGGTTTCCCAGCCATCGACCTTTCGCATCT
>CAJQNB010000043.1 GCA_905479575.1 uncultured Pseudophaeobacter sp. | reverse complement strand
TCGAGGTAGGCCATGACCAGACGTTCAATGGCAGGGATAATCTCGTCCGCAGAGAAACCCGGTCCCGCACGTTCGCCAATCGCGGCGTTTTCAGTGCCGTCACCGCCGAGCGTGATCTGGTAGTTCTCCACACCCGCACGGTCGAGCCCTAGGATGCCGATGTGGCCGACATGGTGGTGTCCACACGCGTTGATGCAGCCAGAGATTTTGATCTTGAGCGGGCCTACATCGTGCTCCAGCTTGAGATCGTCAAAACGGGTCGCGATCTCTTGGCAATCGGGATGGACCGCGCCGTGGCAAGTGCGCAGTAATCCATGCCGGGGCAGGCGATGATGTCCGAGATCAGGCCGATATTGGCGGTGGCCAGAGCGTGCTGTTTCAGACGCGCATGCAGCGCGGGCAGGTCGGATTTATGCACGTGGGGAATGATCACGTTCTGCTGGTGGCTGATGCGCAGCTCATCATAGCCAAATTCCTGCGCCAGATCCGCCATAACCCGCATCTGTTCTGCGCTGGCATCCCCTGGGGTTTGGCCATGGGCCTTGATCGAGATGGTGACGATGGCATGGTTGGGGTCGCGGTGTGCGGCCAGGTTGGTATCGGCCCAGGCGCGAAACACCGGATCCGATGCATAGGCGGCGTCATAGGTGCTGATGTCGCCAGAGCGGAACGCAGGGGCCGCAAAATGGGTCTTGATCTCGTTCAGCAGCGCCTGATCGGTGCCGTCAAACTCGGCGCGCCGCTCTGCAAAGCGGGCCTCGACCAGCTCACGGACTTTTTCGATGCCGTTTTCCTGCACGGTGATCTTGATGCGGGCCTTGTATTTGTTATCGCGGCGTCCCAGCACGTTATAGACGCTGAGAACGGATTCCAGATAGGGCAGCAAATCCGGCTGCGGCAGGAAGTCACGAATGACTTTGCCCACCATGGGGGTGCGGCCCAGGCCACCGCCGACGATGACCTCAAAGCCGATCTCGCCGTCGCGCTCGACCATACGCAGACCCACGTCATGGGCTTTGGTCACGGCCCGGTCATTGGGGCTGCCGGTGATGGCGATTTTGAACTTGCGGCCCAGGAACTGAAACTCGGGGTGGTCGGTGGACCACTGGCGGATCAGTTCTGCATAGGGGCGCGGGTCTGTCAGCTCATCCGCGGCGGCGCCGGCAAAGTGGTCTGCGGTGGTGTTGCGGATTGTATTGCCAGAGGTCTGGATTGCGTGCAGGCCGACTTCGCCGAGGGCATCCAGCATATCGGGGATGTCGTTCAGCTTGGGCCAGTTGTACTGGATATTCTGGCGGGTGGTGAAGTGGCCATAGCCCTTGTCCCACTTCTCGGCCAGCAGCGCCAGGGCGCGCATCTGGTCAGAGTTCAGCGTGCCATAGGGGATCGCAACCCGCAGCATATAGGCGTGCAGCTGCAGATAGACGCCATTCATCAGGCGCAGCGGTTTGAATTCATCCTCGGTGAGCGAGCCATCAATGCGGCGGGCAACCTGGGCGCGGAACTGGGCGTTGCGTTCGGCCAGAAAGGCCTCGTCAAAGGCGTTGTACTTATACATGGGCTGCGGCCTCCTGTTTGCCGTGGCTGTAGTTGGATGGGCCTTTGCGGCGGAAATCTTCGCGGAAATGCACCGGCTCCGGGCCGTTGGGGCCGGCCTTGGCATCGGCCAGATAGGCGCCGACGATGCGGATATTTTGCTTTTCAGCCTCCAGCAGGCGCAGCTGCGCTTCGGCTTCATCGACGATCAATTCCGCCTGGGCGAGATCGCGGGTCCAGCTGTTGTCGGCCTGGAAGTAGATCACATCGCCTTCCAGAAGATCATTGGCGGTGATGACTTTGGGGGTGAAGGGACGGGCCATTATGCAAGCTCCATGTTTAGGTCTGAAAGGGCGGCCAGGCTTTGGCGCGGCGCGAGCCCAAGAAAGGTAAGAGCGGGACCATCAAAATCCGCTGCGGCGAGATCTGTTGGCAGGCGTTCCAGGGTGGTCTCCAACACCCGCTGATTGGCGCGGGAGGCGTTTTCGATCACCGTGACCGGCGTGGCGCGATTGGCGCCATGCATGATCATGCGGCCCTGCACAAAACGGGCGGATTTCTTGCCCATGTAGATGGCTGCGACCTCGCCGGGGCGGGCCAGAGCGGCCCAGTCCTGATCGGCAAAGCCACGGGTGTCATGGCCAGTGAGAAAGCGCACCGAGGAGTTGCGCCCCCGCTGGGTCAGGCTCTGGCCGATACTGGCAACGGCGGCAGAGGCTGCGGTGATACCGGGCATGATCTGATAGGCGACACCGGCCTCTTCGCAGGCGGTGAGCTCCTCGTCCAGGCGGCCAAAGATGGTGGGATCACCGGATTTCAGGCGCAGAACCTTGTGGCCGGCCTGGGCATGGGCAACCATACGGGCGCAGATCTCTTCCTGGCTCATCGAGGGGCCAAAGCCCTCTTTGCCGACGTCTTCCAGCTGCGCCTGCGCCCCTGCAAGCGCCAGGATCTCGGCGCTGACCAGCCGGTCGAACAAGATCACATCCGCCTCTTGCAGCGCGCGTGCCACCTTGAGGGTCAGCAGCTCAGGATCGCCGGGTCCAGAGCCGGCAAAGGCCACTTGGCCGCGGTTCAGGCAACACATGCCGCTGCGGCTGTGCGCGGGGGAATTGGCAGTATGTGTCATTGGACCGGTCATGTCTGGCCTCTTTGCTGTTGTTTGGCTGTTGTTTGACTTACGAGTGTATATAGGAAATATTCCCGCTATTGCGCTATATCTCAGAATGAATAAGGTGGTTTGTTCTAACTGGAGGTGGCATTGGGTGGGTTTGTCCTAAAGTAGAGGGAAATTGAGAATGACAGCACGGATCGATGTGACAGACCGGAAAATTCTGGCGGAGCTGCAGCGCGATGCGGGGCAATCGCTGGATGAAATCGCCCGTCAGGTGGGCAGTTCCAAGACCCCTGTGTGGAATCGGATCCGCAAATTGCGCGAGGCCGGGGTGATTGGTCAGCAGACCATGGTGCTGGATGCAGAGGCGCTGGGGTTTGAGGCCTGTTTCTTTGTATTGATCCGCACCTCAGAGCATGAGGCGGATTGGCAGGCCAAGTTTCTGAAGGCTTTGCGCGACCGCCCGGAAGTGCAGGAGGCGCATCGGCTGGCGGGGGATATCGACTATATTCTCAAGGTGCGGGTGCAAAACGCGCGGGCCTATGATGTGTTCTATCAGGCGCTGATTTCAGAGGTGAAGGTGCATAATGTAACGGCGCTTTTGTCGATGGAAGAGATCAAATCCACCACTATGCTGCCACTGGAGAGCTAACCCCTGCCAAAAGGGGCGCTACCGCGCGCCTATTTCTGCCTGTGGCGCCGCGACGCAGAACGCCGGGCCTGGTGGTTTGGCTGGGGCTTTTGCCCCCCCCCCTCCTCCTTGAGCCGAGAGCCGAGAACCGGAGCTAGCGCGTTACCTGCAGCTCAGACAGTCCGTGAAAATGGTAGCTGTTGCTGTAGCGTGGGTCCGCGGCGAGTTTCAGATCGGGGCAGCGCTGAAACAGGATGGGCAGTGCAATCTGCATTTCCAGCCGCGCCAGAGGGGCGCCAACGCAGAAATGCAGCCCGCCGCCAAAGGACATATTTGTGCGTGCCGGGCGGCTGGGGTCAAAGATTTCGGCGTCGTCTTCGGCAGCGGGATCCCGGTTGGCCGAGGCCAGCAGCAGCGCCACCTGATCGCCGCGTTGAAAGGTATGGCCCATGACCTCTGCCTCTTCATAGGCGTAGCGGGTGAACAGATGCAAAGGTGGGTCAAAGCGCAGGATCTCTTCGACCAGGTTTTCGATGCCTGTGGGTGCCAGCCAAGCCGGATCCCAGCCCTGCTGCAACAGGGTTTTGACACCATTTCCAAGGGCATGCACCGTGGCTTCGTGGCCCGCATTGAGCAGCAGGACACAGGTGGCGATCAGCTCGTCGGTGGTGAGTCTGTCGCCTTGCTCCTCTGCGGCAATCAGCCGGGTTATCAGGTCATCTGCGGGCTCTGAGCGGCGTTTGTGCACATACTCGGCCAGAAACGCGGTGAAGTCCTGCGCGGCGCTAGCGGCGGCCTGTTCGGTCTCTGGGGTTCTGGCGGCCTGATACATGGCCACCATATCGTGGGACCAGCGCAGCAGCTGTGGTGCCATCTCGGTGGGCACGCCAAGCAGGCGGCAGATGGTGATTATCGGCACCTGGGTACAATAGGCCGAGAGCAGATCAAAGGGCCTATCGGGGAAGGCATCAATCAGGCTGTGGCAAAGCGCAGTAATGCCGGCTTGCTGCGCCTTGATCTCGCGGGAGGTAAAGGCGCGCATCACCAGTTTGCGCAGCCGGGTATGGCGGGGTGGTTCCGCCTCCAGCATGGAATGGGCCTCAAGCGCCAGGAAGGGCGCAAGGTGCTGCGGCGCGGCAGTGGACAGTTCTGGCGGCATCTCACGGCCAAAACGGCGATCGCGCAGCAGCATGTGAACAGCGGCGCGGCGAAAGGCGGCTATCATGCCGTAGTCTTGCCAATAGTTTAATCCAGCCTGGGCACGGGCCCTGTGATAAAAGGGGTACGGGTCTTGCACAAAGGCGGGATCGGTCGGGGATTGGCTGACTGTTTTCATTGCCCGACTTTGCCTTCATGGGTGGTCTTTGCAAGCTCAGTCTTGCTAGACTGGGAAAAAACTTCGGGTCAAAAGAGAGCAAAAACTGATGCAAAGATGGCCGTTGCTGCTGGGGGTTGCCCTTGCAGTATCTTGTATAGTCGGAGCGACCTGGATTTATGGGTACCGTCAGGCGCTTGAGTCCCTGGCGGAGCGCAGCGTTGCGGACCTTGCATTGGCCTCGGATCGGGTCAGCACCCAGTTGCAGATCTATCAAGAGCTTGCGGTTCTGACCGCAGATCACCCGGTTTTGGAACAGCTGGAGAGCGAAGCGGAACGGCAGGCTGCGCAGTGGGTGTTGCGCAGCATTGCCGACAAAACCTCTGCTTTGGATGTGTTTTATGCGGATACCAGTGGCGCAGTGCTGGTGGCAGCGGCGGGTGTCACCGGGGGTGATATTGCCGATGCGGACTATTTCCGGCGCGCCATGCAGGGCGCGCTGGGGGTTGGGTCGGATGTTTTGGCTGAAAACGGCCGTCGCGCCTATTTTTATGCCGCCCCCAACTTTGCGCCAGGAGCCGGGGTGTCCGGGGTGTCCGGGGTGCTGGTGGTGGTGGCCGATGTCGAAGACGTGGAGCAGACCTGGCAGGGCTCTTTGCCTGCGGTATTTTTTACCAATGACCATGGCGAGGTTTTTATCTCAAACCGGCCAGAGCTGCTGTTCTGGCATCAGGGACAAGAGACGGGCGCCAATGCAGGGGCTGCGGAGGAAAAACTGGACTATGAGGTCTATACCCAGGGTGAGTACGAGATCTGGACGCTCTCTGGCAGCGCCTATCTGCCCCGTCGCGCCCTGCATTTGACGGTAGATCTGCCGGTCATCGGTCTGACGGGACAGATCCTGGTGGATGTGGCCCCGGCCCGCAGATTGGCTCTGCTTCAGGCTGCGGCCCTGGCGGCACTCTGCCTTGCCTTTGGCAGTTTTCTGTTTCTGACCATGGAGCGGCGCCGAACCCTGGCCGAGGCCAACGCGGTGTTGGAAAGCCGCGTTGAAACCCGTACCCGTGCACTGCAATCCACCAACAGCCAGCTGCGGCGCGAAGTCAGTGAACGCCAGGATGCAGAGGCTGCCTTGAAGAAGGCGCAAGAAGAGCTGGTCCAGGCGGGAAAGCTTTCGGCCTTGGGGCAGATGTCTGCGGGGATCAGCCATGAGCTGAACCAGCCACTGATGGCGATCCAGCAATTTGCCGAAAATGGCGATGCTTTCTTGCAACGGGGCCAGATCGACCGGGTTGGGGAAAATCTGACGCGTATTGCAGGCATGTCGGCGCGCATGGCGCGGATCATCAAAAACCTGCGGGCCTTTTCGCGCAATGAGAACGAGCCGATGGCGCGGGTGGATCTGGTGCAGGTCATCAATACCGCGGTGGAGCTGACAGCCTCACGCCTGGAAACCGACGCGGTGACGCTCCGCTGGAGCCCGCCAGTGGGGGAGAACCCGATCTATGCCTGGGGCGGTGAAGTGCGACTGACACAGGTTTTTGTCAATCTTATCAACAATGCGGCTGATGCAATGTTGGGCCAGGACAGCCGCGCGATCACCATAACCCTGGAGGCTGGAGACCGGCTCGCGGTGGTGGTGTCTGATATTGGCCCAGGCATTAAAGAACCGGAAAAGATGTTTGATCCGTTTTACTCGACCAAGGTGGTGAGCAGCTCTGAGGGCATGGGGCTGGGGCTGTCGATATCCTATGGGTTGTTGCAGAGCTTTGGCGGCAATATCCACGGCAGGAATGGCACGCGCGGTGCCGTATTCACTGTCGAGCTGGACCGCTGGAATGAGGATGCCGCGATATGACCCGGAAGGTTTTGGTCGTCGATGACGATGCCGCCCTGCGTGAGGCCTTGGCGCAGACGCTGGAGCTGAATGATCTGGAAGCCATTACTGCGGGGTCCTTTGTGGTGGCAAAGGATTTGATCACTGCCGAGTTTGACGGGGTAATCCTGTCCGATATTCGGATGCCGGGGCGGGATGGGTTTCACCTGCTGGACTACGTGAGCGGCATTGACGACGACCTGCCGGTGATCCTGTTGACCGGTGAGGGGGATATTCCCATGGCGGTCAAGGCGATGTCACGGGGGGCCTTTGGCTTTCTGGAAAAGCCTTGTGTCACTGCGGATCTGCTGACGACGCTGCAGCGGGCTTTGAAAACCCGCCACTTGGTGCTGGAGAACCGCGATTTTAAACAACAGCTGGAAGAGGGCGATCCGGCGGCGCGCATGTTGTTTGGCACCTCCCAGCAATCCGATGAGCTGCGAGCGCGGGTGCGCGCTGTGGCTCCAACCTCGGCCGAGGTTTTGGTGGCGGGGCCGGCCGGCAGCGGCATTTCCAAGGTGGCAGAGGTGATCCACCTAATGTCACCGCGCGCCCAGGCGCCCTTTGTCAAATCGCCCTCAGCGGGGCTGAGCACCGCTGACCTGCGGGAGCTGTGTCAGCAGGCCGCTGGTGGATCGTTGTTTCTGGATGAGATTTCAGCCCTCTCCGAAGCGCTGCAATATGCGGTGCTGGACTGGGTCGAACAGGGGGGCGAGACACGGCTGATTGCAGGCAGCACCGCCGATCTGGCGGGGCTGGTTGCTGCAGGCAGTTTTGGCGCCGACCTGTATTACCGGCTCGAAGGCATGCGGGTGCGTATTCCGTCACTGGCCGAGCGCCCTGGCGATATCCCGGTGCTGTTCCGGCTGTATGTGGCTCAGGCCGCGGAACAGGCCGGGATTGAGGCGCCGCAGATCAGCCAAGAACATCTGGCGGGGTTGATGGCGCAGGATTGGCCGGGCAATGCGCGCTCGCTGATGTCGGCAGCCATGCGGTTTGTTCTGGGGATGCCGGATGAGATTAGCGGTGCCACCGAACTGGGCCTGGCAGAGCAAATGGCCCAGGTGGAGCGCTCACTTTTGATCGCGGCTTTGGGACGTCAGAATGGCAGGGCCGCCGCAGCGGCTGAGGCACTGAAACTGCCGCGTAAAACCTTCTATGACAAACTGGCCCGCTATGGCATCCGCCCAGAGGATTATCGCCGCGCCTGATCTCGCCTCGGCCACCCCGACCCAACGGCCCTGGCAATCAACCAACCCGGCAGTCCCCAGCTTGGCGATTCCTGCAGGTCACGGGCGGTGGCTCAGGTGAGATCAGGCGTTGTCGCTTTGTGCGGTTTTCCGCACAAGGCTGGCAATCCCTGTGCGAGATTTCGCACAACCCTGTCGTGCCCGCGTGGGGCTGCTGCTGCGCGTTTCAAGTAACCATCTGTGAAATATATAAAAGATTTCAATTTAAGATGACTTGAAAACAAATCTTGAGCTGCGCCGCGCAACTGGCAATCCTTGGCCGAGGCTTCTGCCATGGCAGGAGATAGGATGAAATCTGGGAGGATTGATATGAAGTTTGTAACCGCTGCTGCCACCGCGATGGCCCTGACAGTAACCGCTGGCGCTGCTAGCGCCGCCTGCGATGACGGCGAAATCGTTGTCAAATTCAGCCATGTAACCAACACAGACAAGCACCCCAAAGGGATCGCGGCCTCTTTGCTGGAACAGCGCATCAACGACGAAATGAATGGCACCATGTGCCTGGAGGTCTACCCGAACTCGACGCTCTATAACGACAACAAGGTGCTGGAAGCCATGTTGCAGGGCGACGTGCAGCTGGCGGCTCCGTCGCTGTCAAAGTTCGAGAAGTTCACCAAGGAATTCCGCCTTTTCGATCTGCCCTTCATGTTCAAGAACATTGATGCGGTTGACGCGTTCCAGGCTTCGCCCGATGGGCAGGCGCTGCTGGACAGCATGCAGCGCCGGGGCCTGCAGGGGCTGGCCTATTGGCACAATGGCATGAAGCAGATGTCGGCGAACCGGCCCCTGGTCGCGCCGACCGATGCCAATGGTCTGAAGTTCCGGGTTCAGTCCTCTGACGTGCTGGTGGCGCAGATGGAAGCCATCGGTGGTTCGCCCCAGAAGATGGCCTTTTCCGAAGTCTACGGTGCTCTGCAGCAGGGTGTTGTCGACGGTCAGGAAAACACCTGGTCCAACATCTACGGCAAGAAGTTCTTTGAAGTGCAGGACGGTGTCACCGAGACCAACCACGGCATCATCGATTATCTGGTTGTGACTAATGTGGACTGGCTGGAAAGCTTGGACGCCCCAGTACGGGAGCAATTCCTGCAGATCCTTGGGGAAGTGACCCAAACCCGCAACGCCGAGTCCACTCAGGTCAACAACGATGCCAAAGCGGCCATCATCGCAGCCGGCGGCGAAGTCCGTAGCCTGGATGCGGCACAGCGTCAGGCCTGGGTTGAAACCATGATGCCCGTCTGGGAGCAGTTCTCTGGTGACGTTGGTCAGGACAAGATCGACGCAGCACAGGCGATCAACGCCAATTACTGATTGATTGGTTGTAACACGCGGACCCGCCCAATTGGCGGGCCGCATCCGAGGGGATGATCCTGTGTGATCAAGGCCCCCGGACTTTCAGGCGGCGTGGGGATCCGCCGCCTGATCTTTTTCTTTCTCAACATCATCGGGGTGACCACTATGTCCGGGGCAAGAACCGGCCTGTCCGGGTTTATCAACACATTGGAAGAAACGCTGATCGCGTTGCTTCTGGGGCTGATGACGCTGATAACATTTGCCAATGTAATCGCGCGATTTGCCTTTAACTCCAATATCCTTTGGGCGCTGGAACTGACAGTCTTCCTGTTTGCCTGGTTGGTGCTACTAGGGGCGTCCTATGCGGTTAAGACCCATACGCACCTGGGCGTGGATGCCATCGTCAATATTCTGTCACCGGGCGCGCGCCGGGGTGTGGCGCTTGTTGCTGCGGCGGCTTGCCTGGTGTTTTCCCTGCTGCTGCTGAAAGGCGCCTATGACTACTGGGCGGTGTTTGCGGATCTGCCGCCAACCTCTGGCCGCTGGTTTCCAACCGGGTTTGACATGAAGGCGCGCAGCCAGAGTTTTTACGAGGTGCAGGATGTGCCCATGGTGGGTCTTTTCCGCTTTCTGGAAGAGCTGATCAACTACGGCGACTCTTACGAGAAACTGCCCAAGGTGGTGCCCTATGTGGTCTTGCCCCTGTCGATGTTGTTGCTGGTTTTCCGCTTTTCCCAAGCCCTGATGCAGGTGCTGCGCGGCGAGGCGGATCGGCTGGTGGCCAGCCATGAGGTCGAAGATGAGTTGGACGAGGCCCGCGCCCGGGCTACCGAGGGAGAAAACTAATGGATGTAATTTTTCTCTTTGCCATGGTGATTGGCCTGATGTTGATCGGGGTGCCGATTGCCATCTCGCTGGGCCTCAGCTCGGTTCTGTTTTTGCTGATCTATTCCGACAGTTCGCTGGCAAGCGTTGCTGGCACTCTGTTTGAGGCCTTTGAAGGCCACTTTACCCTGCTGGCCATTCCGTTTTTCATTCTGGCCTCTACCTTTATGTCCACTGGCGGCGTGGCGCAGCGGATCATTCGCTTTTCCATCGCCTGTGTTGGGCATTTCCAGGGTGGCCTGGCCATTGCCGGCGTTTTTGCCTGTATGATGTTTGCGGCACTCTCTGGCTCTTCGCCTGCCACGGTTGTTGCTATTGGTTCGATCGTGATCGCAGCGATGCGCCAGGCGGGTTACACCAAGGAGTTTGCAGCCGGGGTGATCTGTAATGCCGGCACCCTGGGCATCCTGATCCCCCCCTCGATCGTCATGGTGGTCTATGCGGCCTCAGTGGATGTCTCGGTGGGCCGGATGTTCCTGGCTGGCATCATTCCGGGCCTTTTGGCAGGCATCATGCTGATGGTGACGATCTATGTGATTGCCCGGATCAAAAACATGCCCAAGGGTACCTGGGCTGGTTGGGGCGAAGTTGGTGCTTCGTTCCGGGAGGCCTTCTGGGGCTTGTTCCTGATCGTGATCATCATGGTGGGTATCTATGGCTACCCTTGGTACTCGGCGGAGCTGGGGCTTTATAAAGAAGACGCCATCTTCACCCCCACGGAAGCGGCTGCTGTGGCTTCGGTCTATGCCTTCTTTGTTGCCACCTTTGTCTATCGTGACATGGGGCCTTTGGCTGAAACCGAACAAACCCCGCGCCGGTCGGTGTTTCAGGCGCCGCAGGCTTTGCTGACGGTCTGGGCACATAAGGACACCAAGAAAGCGCTGTTTGATGCGGGCAAGCTGACGGTGACGCTGATGTTTGTGATCGCCAATGCGCTGATCCTGAAACATGTGCTGACCGATGAACAGGTGCCGCAGCATATCGCCAATGCGATGCTGTCCGCAGGTTTTGGGCCGGTGATGTTCCTGATCGTGGTGAACATTATCCTGCTGATTGGTGGTCAGTTCATGGAGCCTTCTGGATTGTTGGTGATCGTGGCGCCGCTGGTGTTCCCTATTGCCATTGAGCTGGGCATTGACCCGATCCATCTGGGCATCATCATGGTTGTGAACATGGAAATCGGCATGATCACCCCGCCGGTGGGCCTGAACCTCTTTGTTACCTCCGGGGTGGCAGGCATGCCGATGATGGCGGTGGTGCGTGCGGCCTTGCCCTTCCTGGCGGTGCTTTTTGTCTTCCTGATTATGGTGACATATATCCCCTGGCTGAGCACCTTGATCCCCAATGCGCTTATGGGGCCTGAGATTATAACCAACTAAAGCGTCCGGCCTGTAACCTGCGGTATCGCGCATCACTTTTTGCGCTGAGCCGCAGGCGAAGGCCGCGACCAAGTGGTTCATGTTTAAGGCCGGGCGCTTTAGGGGTTTGGCTCCAAGTGAAACAGAAAACGCCCCGGATTTGGTCCGGGGCGTTTTTGTTTTGGCGGCGTAAGGGCAGGGCGGTGCCTGCCTATGGGTTAGGGGGCAATTGAAATAGGGGGATCAGCTGGCGTCGAGGGCGGCGATAATGGGGGAGAAATCTGCGGCCTTTAGGCTGGCGCCACCAACAAGGGCGCCGTCGACGTTGGAGGTGGCAAAGATTTCAGCGGCATTGCCCGGTTTTACCGACCCGCCATAGAGCAGGCGGATAGCATCGGCCATTTCGGTGCCGAACCTGGTGGTGAGGGCCTGGCGCAGGAAGTCATGGACTTCGGCAATTTGGGCCAGGCTTGGCACTTTGCCAGTGCCAATGGCCCAGACCGGTTCATAGGCGATGACGGTGTTTTGGCCTGTGGCACCGTCGGGCAAGGAGGCGGCCAGTTGATTGCCAACAACGCTCAGGGTGTCTCCGGATTCGCGCTCTGCCAGGGTTTCGCCAAGACAGACAATCGCGATGAGGCCGGCGCTCCAGGCGGATTTTGTTTTTTCAGCAACTGCTTCGCTGCTCTCAGCGTGGTCGGCGCGGCGCTCTGAGTGGCCTAGAATGACAGCGGTCGCGCCGGCGTCTTTGAGCATGTCAGACGACAGGTCGCCGGTGTGAGCCCCAGAAGTTGCCGCATGGCAATCCTGGCCGCCAATAGCCACAGGGCTATCTGCAGCAAGCTCGGCTGCGCGGGACAGCAGCGTGGCAGGGGGGCAGATCAGCAGCTCTGATGTGGCGGCGTGTTGGCCCTGTATCAGGGTTTCAAGCTCGGCCAAGGCTGCGCTTGTGCCATTCATCTTCCAATTGCCCGCTGCCATTTTCTGCCGCATCTGTCGCTCCCTTGGTCAATATCTGGCCAAGTGGTAGCACCGGGGGCAGGGCGGGGCAATCGGGCAAGGGCCTGAAGGCGAGGCCTTTTGCCATTTCATGAGCGGAGACGCCATCTGTCAGCGCAGGCATCCTTGGCTAAATGGGCTGCGAACCTGTCACAGGTTTGGCACATCCTTAAAGCTGATGGATTCACCACAGCCGCAGGCCTCTGACACGTTGGGATTGTTGAACTTGAAGGCGCTTTCCAACAGCGAGGTCTCATAGTCGATCTCGGTGCCAAAGAGGAACATCTGCGCCATAGGGGCAATAAGCACCTTTGCGCCGTCCTGTTCCACCACCTCGTCGTTCTTGTCCGGCTCGTCGACATATTCCATGGTGTATTCCATCCCCGCACAGCCGCCCTTTTTGACGCCAATGCGCAGGCCTGCGTGGCCACCGCTGGTCATCAGTTTGGTGATCTGGGCCGCAGCCCGGGGGGTGATTGTCACAGCCTGTTTGCCGGGAATGCCGAACATAAGTGTCTCCAATGCGCGCGTTTCCTCTTATCTAGGCCCGCGAGGGGGCAGGCTCAAGAGGCAGTGGACAGCAAAACGGGCCGCAAAGGGACAAGCGGCCCGTTCAAACCTAACACAGCAGGGATTTATGAGACTTAAAGCCCCATGCAGTTGGCGTAGTAGGTGACTGTTGCGGGCCAGTCAGAAAAGATGCCTTCGATCTCGACATCCTGGGCCAGAACATCAAGAATTTCGTAATAGCTGGAGGCATTGCTGACCGCGGGCTGTACGGTCTGGAAGTACCAGCCGCCACCTGTGGTCAGCGGGCCAGAGCGCTCCAGGGTCCAGGTGATCAGCTTGAGCCCGGCGGCCTTGGCCTCCTTGGCGTAGGGGGAGGGCACCATTTTGCCGTCTTCAAGGGTAACCAGCATCCACATGGGCGGGGCGATGTAGTTCACACCCATATCGGCCAGTTCCTGCATCGTGGGGCTAAAGCTGCTGGGATCCATTGGATCCAGCGGCGTTGCTCCGCTGTTGCGCCCATCCAGATAGACCGCCTGTTTGCCAAATGCGGGCTCGTTCTGGATCCAGTATTTCACCACCTCGAGATCAAAGCTCTGGGCCCAGACATCGGTCGCGGGGATGTCGGCCGCCTTGTAGTCGTCGATCATCTTCTGGGCGTAGGCCTCCAGAGTGAAGCCGTTGAAGGGCATCTCAACTGCGGGGGATTTGAGCTCTGGGGTGAACTTGGCGCCCAGAGATTTGAACAGGGCGATGGATTCCGCATGGGTCATTGCGGTGGCACCATCCGCATATTGGCTGCTGCGCCAGGAGGGCGAGCCGCCCTGGGAAGCCGCCGCTGTGGTTGCCGTCTTGTCAAAGCTGTCCATCTTGGGCGTCAGGCTGCGGAACTGCTCCAGGGTGATCTCTGAGCTGCGGCATTCGGCCGAGGCAGGGGCGGTGCCGCTGGCCGGGGTGAACGGCGTGATGCAGGTTTCAGGCAGATCGGTGGTCAGGATATTGGTGGTGGTGTGCAGATCGTTTTGCGCGTGACGGCAGATCAGCGCCAGATCCTTGGTGAAGGTCACGTCGCATTCCAAAATACCCGCGCCCATCTGCGCGGCAGCGACATTGGACTGCACGGTATGTTCGGGGAACATCAGCGGCGCGCCCCGGTGGCCAATCGAAAAGGTGCTGCGGGCAGGCAGCTGCGCCGCACAGGACTGCAGTTTTGACTTCAGCGCCCCTTCGGGCAGCTTTTCGATCAGATAGGCCGGGCGGGGACCATAGCTGAGACCCGTCTCAGCGGCGTTGACCTCTGGCGCGAAACTGGCGGATCCAAGGGTGAGAGCGATGAGCGACAGGTTAAGAGCGTTGCGCAATGGAATTCTCCAAAGAAGTTGATTTTCAAAAGAGAAATCGCGGCGAAAGGTAAAGCCTTTGCCGCGATCCGATGAAGCTTTTGTGACCTCTTTGAGGTTGAGCCCGGGTGGAGCTTACATGAAGCCCAACTCGAGGCGGGCCTCGTCTGACATCATTTCCATACCCCAGGGCGGCTCCCAGGTGATTTCTACATCAACGGATTTGACCCCAGCCACAGGTGAGACGGCGTCAACAATCCAGCCGGGCATTTCACCGGCGACAGGGCAGCCAGGGGCGGTGAGCGTCATGATGATCTGCACGTCGTTTTCATCAGAGATGTCGATGGTGTAGATCAGGCCCAGCTCATAGATATTGACCGGAATTTCAGGGTCATAGACTGAACGGCAGGCCTCGACGATCTGATCGAAGAGCGGGTGTTCAACGGAAGACGGCGCAATCAGCGGCGTTCCTTCAAGTGGTTCGGAAGCGTTGGTCATGTCGATCCCTGACAGTTAATCCGACTGTTTATATAGGGAAACTGTAGAGGGAGGTCCAGAGGCAGCGAAAGAAAGCCGTCAGTTGAAGCTGGTGTTTCCAAAATATCTAAGCGGGCAGCACCAATGACCGCAGCCAGCCCAAAGCAGCCTCGCTGTCTGCCTACCTGGTTCAATGGGGGCTCATGCAGGTCGGGCGGAGCGCTGCCGTTTGCTGCGTTTACGAAGGAGGTGCTGCCTTACAGGAAAAAGCGGACGTTTACGCCCTAGCAGACCGAGACCCAGATACTGCGCTGCGCGGCAACGTCGGCTAAAGCAATATCACATTCTAGGCCCGCACTTTTAACACTACAGCAATAATTTCGCTTTCATATGCAGGTTGTAATAAACCCACATCTTTGGTTTTAAGAATATCCAATGCATTTCCAGCGCTTTGCTTACCGGACTGCAAACCCAAGCTGCCGAGGTAGGCTATGAATTGTCTTGCGAATTTAGACGTCAACTTGGCTTCCGGCGCCGCTGCTGCTTTGTTGGCGGTCTGCTCCGTTGTTCTGGTCCGGATTGCACGAAATATTCCCTTTGCCGGTCAGCTCTCCTTTGTTCTGACCTTGGCAGCGATGCTGTGGTGGCTTTTCACTGTGGTATTCGATTTGGCTTCGCAAAGCGAAACCTGCAAAGTCGGGTGGTCCTTGGCTGCCTGGCCTGGAATCGTCCTGGTGCCTATCGCGTGGACATTCTTTGTCTTCGACTACTCGATGAGCAAGCGCCGGATCCGCCGACCGGTCCGGATTATGGCCTATATTGGCCTGCCAAGCCTGGTAAGCGTTATCGCCGTTACAAACCGCTGGACGCACCTGCTTTATGGCCCAGACACCCGGCTCGTGACAGAGGGCGGCAATAGCTTCGTGATATTTGACCACGGACCGCTCTTCTTTGCGGTTGCCGCGGTCCTATACATATTTCTGATTGCCGCTTTGGGCCTGCTTACTTTTGTCTTTCTCAAGGCGAAAAAAGTCATCCGCCCCTTCATGGGCGCCTTGATCATCATCACGGCAGCTCCGGTGGCGGCCAATCTGGCTTATATCGGCTGGGGTGTGACGGTTTTTGGCTTCGACCCGACGCCGTTTACATTTGCAGTTTCACTCATCGCTTTGAGCTGGCTGCTTGTGAACAATTCGATGATGGATACGGCTGCCCAGGGTCGGCTTCTTATGTTCTACGCCACCCAGGATCCCGTGATCCTAGTGGATGCGGGCGGTCATTTTGTCAGTGCCAATCCTGCAGCCAAAGATTTTTTCATCCATCAGCTTCCGAAACATGGCGCAACTCTTGAACACTTGGACGGAATCGGGCCGCTGCTGAAAGATCTCATAGAAGACGGAGATATCAATAGCGCTGCACCGATCAGGATTGGTGGGCGTGTCTTTGACCCACGCGCGGTTCCGATTGACAGCCCGATCCAGTCCCAGATTCCCCTGCTGGGCTGGTCTATCTCACTGGTCGACATCACCGAAAGAGAACGCTCCGCCGAGGCCCTTCGTGAAGCATTAGCGCATGCCGAATCCGCCAACCGCGCGAAGACGCACTTCCTTGCCAATGTCAGCCATGAAATCCGTACACCACTCAATGGTGTGCTTGGAATGGCGGCAGTCCTGAGCGAAACCGCGCTAGATGGAGAACAGCGCGAATTTCTGCGGGCCATCGAAGATTCGGGTCAGATCTTGCTTACGACGATTGGGGATGTCCTTGATCTGTCAAAGATCGAAGCCGGAAAGATGACGCTGGAAAACAGACCATTCGCGCTCCGGGTTGCGCTGGAAGGAGCGCGTGCTCTTTTTTCCGCAAAGGCCAACGAAAAGGGGTTAAGCCTCAGTGTAGAAATACACGAAGATTTGCCAAAGGCCATTATTGGCGACGATCACCGGTTTCGTCAGGTGCTGCACAACCTCGTATCCAACGCGGTCAAATTCACCCAAACCGGCAGCGTCAAGCTCACTGCAGAGCCCGCAGATAACGGCGCGCTCCTGCTGGTTCGTGTCAGCGACACAGGACCAGGCGTATCACGCGAAGCCCGGGACACGGTCTTTCAACCTTTCCAGCAGGCGGATGGCAGCGATGCCCGCAAATTCGGCGGTACAGGTCTTGGGCTTTCGATATCTCGACAGCTTTGCCATCTGATGGGGGGTAGCCTACAATTGGCAACCGGCGTTGAGCAGGGGGCAACCTTCGAAATAAGACTGCCGCTGTTGCCGGCCACCGATGAACCGAAGGCAGAAACGCAGCCCGTCTTGCGGTCGGCTTCGGCCCCGGAACCTACGGCCGTGGATGTCCTTGTGGTCGATGACAACAAGACGAACAGGCTGATCCTACAGAAGTTTCTCTCTTCCATATGCCGGGTCCAATCCGTCTCCAGCGGACCTGAGGCAATCGACCTGGCGCACTCATTTGCTTTCGATGTCATCTTGATGGACATTCAGATGCCGGAAATGGACGGTGTCGAAACCACGCAGAAAATCCGCTGCATTGAACAGGAGATTGGCCGTGAGCCAAGTTTCATTGTGGCCGTGACCGCGAACGCCATGCCGGAGCAGCTGAACCACTACCTGTCAGCGGGCATGGATGAGGTGCTGGCAAAGCCGGTGTCAAAAGAACCTTTGCTCTCTCTTATCAGAGGTTTATGAGGCGTTTTTGCTTGGGCTGCCTGGCGTCATCTGGCGGCGGTGATCAGGTTCAAGGGCGAGCCCATACCTCCCAACTTGTTGCACAGCGGCGAAGGTCAACGGCCCCGGTGCAGGCCGTTGTTGATTATCCCATAACTTTGCTAATGTCGCTATCCTGTGCTCTGACAAGGAAACTGACGATGAAGAGAGGCCGTTTCAGCGGAGAACAGATTAGCGGGATATTGCGGGACGATCGCAAAGTCCAAGGGCACTTCGAAACTTGCTCACCCCAAGCGGGCAGGAGATATTACCAAGCGTCGCGAAACGCTTTCAGGCTATCTGCGTAGGCCAGTGTCAACCCAGGATCGGGCTCAATCTGTTTGTGCGTTCGGGGGGCAAAAAGAACATCAGAAACGCTTCCATCACCACGGGCCAATATCGCCAGTCTGGCAGCTCCCAAGGCTGCGCCTTGTGCACCGCTGTCGGGCACCTTCAGCGTGAGACCGGTAATATCTGCGATCATCTGCAACCATGTCTGCGACTGGCTGCCGCCGCCTGCAACGATCACAGTTTGCGGTAACGATCCGCTTTTGCCGAGTGCGCTGCAACAATCGGCAAAAGCATATCCAACGCCTTCCATGACCCCTTGGACCATGTCCGTCAAAGTGTGGTCGCGGCGAATGCCAAGGAACGCAGCGGTGGCATCGGGGGCATTGTGCGGTGTCCGTTCACCAGACAGATACGGCAGGAAGGTGATTGGCGATGGCTTGGTCACCCCCGTGACCATGGAGGTCAGTTCTGCAGGCGTTTTGTTGGTGATCTGGCCGAACCAGGCCAGCCCGTCCGTTGCTGATAAAATAACACCCATTTGATGCCAACTATCCGGTATGGCATGGCAAAAGCTGTGGACTGCATTGTCCGTATTGGTAGCAAATTGATCTGTGACGGTGAACAGAACACCAGAGGTTCCCAAGGAGAGAAACCCCTGTCCAGGCGTGACTGCGCCCAATCCGCAGGCGGTGGCGGCGTTGTCGCCAGCACCACCTGCGATGGATACAGCGCCAACGCCCCAGCGTGCCGCTAATTCTGGCCGTAAATCACCTGCATGAGCGCTGCCTTCGACCAAACGGGGCATATGTTGCCGTGTCAGATCCGTCGCGGCCAAGAGATCATCTGACCAATCGCGCTTTGCAACGTCCAGCCAGAGTGTTCCTGCGGCGTCAGACATTTCAGAGATGTGTTCGCCAGTCAGCCACAGGTTCACATAGTCTTTTGGTAATAAAACCTTGCGGGTCTTACCAAAAATCTCGGGTTCATTCTTTTTCACCCAACGCAATTTGGGCGCGGTGAAGCCCGCCATAACAATGTTGCCGCCAATGCCGCGAAAATCTGCCCGGGATTCAAGCTCTGCACATTCCAAATGCGCCCGCCCGTCGTTCCATAAGATTGCCGGTCGCAACGCCTGATCATCGTCCCCAAGCAATGTCGCCCCGTGCATATGACCGGAAACGCCGATGCTACGCAGTGCCGCAAATGCGGTTGGTGCCAGCGCACGAACCTGGTCAATTGCAGCTTCACAGGCTGCAATCCACGAGGTCGGGCTTTGCTCACTCCACTTGGGGTGGGGGCGTTCAACTGTGAGGGCGCAACTGCCTTCAGCAAGTACTGTTTGGCGCCCATCAATCAGCAGCGCCTTGACGCCAGATGTCCCCAAATCCAAACCAAGATATGTCATGGCGACCTCTTCGTTGTTAAGTGCAGGCTACCGGCGAAAAAGATCGCCGGTGGCCTTGGGAGGTTCTTAGAATGGGCTGTCAGGATAGTAGAAATCCATCGCATTCTCTTGTGTCACCAGCACGGAACCGATCACAAAGTCACCTGAAACCGGCGCGTTAGACGTGAGGCCCACCGCTGTCAGTTCAATCGCGGTGGCGATCATGGATGGTGGATATGTGACGTTGGCCGGGATCATCGCGTCGCCATCGGCAGTCCGCTTGATCATTTCCTTCATGCCTGCGCCACCCAGCACAAATTGCACATCATCGCGCCCGGCTGCCTCAATGGCGGCCAATACGCCGATGGCCATGTCATCATCCGATGCCCAGACCGCGTCGATGCTGGGGTATTTCGACAAGAAATCCTGCATCACGGTAAAGCTGTCATCACGGTTCCAGTTGCCGTGCTCCATATCCAGAACGTTAATGCCGGACCCTTCGATCGCTGCGGTGAACGCGTCGACACGCTCATTGTCGATGGTGGTGGGAATGCCACGGAAGACAACGATATCGCCGCCGTCTGGCATCTTGGACGCCATATAGTTGCCGGACACTGTGCCGAAACCGGTGTTGTCCCCTGCCACATATAGGTCTTGGATGCCTTCAACGGACAGGCCGCGGTCAACAACTGTCACCCAGGCGCCGCTCTCGGCCACGGCTTGAACCGGAGGCGTCAGCGGATCGGACTCAAAGGGCAAAACAACAAGCGCGTCGATGTTGCGGGTGGCGACCATGTCTTCGATGTCATTGACCTGTTTGCCCGGATCAGAGGCCGTGGCCAGAACAAAATCAAGACCAGGATAGACATCTTCCAGACGCTTGACCGTTTCAGCGGCGTGGAAGTTCATACCACCGGCCCAGCCGTGTGTCGCGGCTGGAATGGACACGCCGATCACTTTGACGCTGTCGTCTGCAAGTGCAGCGGTGCTGACTGTCGCCGTCAATGCAGCTGCGATAAACGTTTTTGTATATTTCATGTTTGCTCCTCCCATGAAGCGGTTGCGCGCGGCTTAACTTGCCGCCTTGCGTTCGCGCTGTAGGATCACAGCGAGAATGATGATGACCCCTTGGATCGCACCGTTCAGATAGGGCGAGACAAAGTCGGTCAGATTGAGAATGTTGCCGATCAGGCTGAGGATGAGCACGCCGATAACCGTGCCCCAGACCCGACCAAAGCCGCCTTTGAGCACAGTGCCGCCAATGATTACGGCTGCGATAGCCTCCAGCTCCCACAACACGCCGGTTGATGCGGAGGCGGAGCCAAGGCGCGGGACGTACATGATCGTGGCGATGCCAACCAGGATCCCCAGAGCGGCATAAGAGATCAGGCGGGTGCGGCGGACATTTACGTTGGAATAATGCGCCACATGCTCGTTTGACCCTGTCGCCGCGCAGTGACGGCCATAGGCGGTGCGGGACATGATGATCTCGCCGATAATCACGACCAAGGCAAAAACGATAATCGGCCAGCTGATCCCGAGAATTCCGTCAAAGTAGACGGGGCGATAAAATGTGCGCAGCCCGAAATCGAGAGACAGCGTGCCCCCGTCCGCCAGCCATGTCACCAGTGAGCGATAGATGCCCATGGAGCCAAGCGTGACGATAAAGGCCTCGATTCCCAGCGTTGTGATCAGGAACCCGTTGAGGAGGCCCGCCAACATTCCCGCGACAATGGCAGTCACCATCCCCAGCAAAATAATCGGTATGCCGACCCCCATACTGGGCAGGGCTGCGTTCATCACCAGGATCATCAGGCCCGCAATAAATGCAGCCATTGAACCCACGGACAGATCCAGCCCGCCTGCGGTGATCACAAAGGTCATTCCCACCGCGATGATCCCGATAAAGGCGGAGCGAGCCAGAACATTGGTGATGTTGGCCGCACTCAGGAAATTTGCGTTGAGCATCGTGCCGATCATCAACAGCACCAACAAGGCGATGATAGGGCCGAGCACGGACATTGAAGGCATTCGAAACCGCGTGGGGTTTGGTGTGGTTGCATCTGTCATTCTGTATCCTCAAGCCATCTGTGGCGCTTGTTCGGCGGGTAATCCCATCGACAGGCGCACAATCGCAGCTTCGTTTGTTTCATCAGGGGCAAGCGTGCCGCTGACCTCGCCCAAGCGCATCACCATAACCCGATCTGCCAAACCAATTAGTTCGGGCATCTCTGAGGTGATCACGATGATGGAATGGCCGGCACCAGCCAGTTTGTGCAAAAAGGCATAGATTTGTTGCTTTGTTCCGATATCGATGCCGCGCGTCGGCTCATCCACAATCAACACGCGGGGCTCGGAGAGCATGACCTTGGCCAGCAACAGCTTTTGCTGATTGCCGCCGGACATGTTGCCCACCCGCACGTCACGCGAGCCTGCACGAATGTCGAACTCTGCGATGGCGCTCGTCAGGGCGGTTTCTTCTGCGTTGCGGTCAATTAGGAAACCGCCGAACTTGTGCAAATTCGCCAAGGTCAGGTTGTCACGCATACCGCGTTCCAACAGCAGTCCGCGCAGTTTGCGATCCTCGGTTAAATAGCATAATCCCGCGCGCTGTGCGTCGGCGGGGCGCTTGAACTGGACAACATCGTCAAACAAGGTGATCCGGCTCGCCGTGGCAGGGCGCAAGCCTGCCAGCCCCTCCATCACTTCGGTGCGTCCCGACCCAATGAGCCCCCCGATGCCAAGGATCTCGCCTTTGCGCAGGGTAAAGGACACGCTTTGGGCAAAGCCGGGAACGTTCAGGTCTTTGACCTCCAAAACCACAGGTGCATCCGCCGCCACGCCGGGTTTTTCGGGATACAAGTCAGAGACGTCGCGCCCCACCATGGCCGTGGCCATGGCGTCTTCATCCATTTCGGCAGTCGGGCCTGAATGGACGACATCGCCGTCGCGCATGATCGTCACGCGATCCGAGATTTGTGCCACCTCGTCCAGTTTATGAGAGGTGAACAGAATGGCAGTGCCCGCCGCGCGCAGGGCTTCGACCTGTTTGAACAGCACTTCGGTTTCACGGTTGGTCAGCACCGCCGTCGGTTCATCCATAATCAGCACCCGCGCATCTCGCGACAGCGCTTTGGCGATCTCGACCATTTGTTTTTCGGAATTGGACAGATCCGACACCAGCGTATCGGGTGCAACATCACAGGCTACCCGCGCCAGATAGGCCATGCAGCGGCTGCGCATCTGCGCTTTATCCAGCAGCAGCCCGCGTTTGAGTTCACGCCCCAGAAAGATGTTTTGTTCAACGGTCAGCTGCTCGGCCAGATTGAACTCTTGATGGATCATAACGATCCCTGCAGCCTCACCATCTTGCAAGCTGGCAAATTGCACCGGCTTGCCTTCAAGCTGGACCTCACCTTTTGTTGGCGGCTGGTACCCCGCCAGAATTTTCATAGTTGTGGATTTGCCCGCCCCGTTTTCGCCAATTAATGCGTGCACACTGCCTGCATGCAGCGCCAGGTTCACGCCGTGAAGCACTTCGACGGGACCGAAGCTTTTAGTTACATCACTCAAGGCTACAATCGGGGCGGGGGTCATAGCACCGTCCAAGCAGCATCGTTGGCCGAAGAGGACACGCAGGCGGTGATAAAGCGCATGCCCTCCATGCCCTCTGCGATCCCGGGCAGAACCCCCATGGCCGTGGTCCGATCTGCCCCGCCTTGTACCGCACGAATGGCGTCGGCTGCCTCATTGTAGAGTGTGGCAAAGCCTTCCAGGTATCCTTCGGGGTGGCCGCCGGGAATACGGCTGACAGCCTGGGAGGCTTCGGTTGCGCCCGCCCCGTTACGGGTCAGCAGGCGCTTTGGCGCGCCGTGGGGTGTGAACCACAGGTAGTTCGGGTCCTCTTGGCTCCATTCAAGCCCGCCTTTTTCGCCGTAGATACGGATTTTTAGCGCGTTTTCATTGCCGGGTGCTACTTGGCTGGACCACAGCATGCCACGGGCGCCACCTGCAAAGCGCAGCATCATGTGGGCGTTGTCATCCAGCGTGCGACCCGCTCCGAAGGAGTGCAAATCCGCCGCGAGGCTTTCCACGCGCAACCCGCTCATAAAGCACGCAAGATTGTGGGCGTGGGTTCCGATGTCGCCAATGGACCCACCCGCACCAGAGCGCGCGGGATCGGTGCGCCATTCGGCCTGTTTCACGCCTTCGTTTTCCATGGGGGAGGTCAGCCAGTCCTGCGGATATTCCGCCTGCACAAGGCGGACCGTCCCCAGCTCGCCCGAGGCAACCATATCGCGCGCCTGCCGGATCATCGGGTAGCCGGTGTAGTTGTGGGTCAACACAAACAACGCCTTGCTGTCGGCCACGGCCTTTTCCAGATCGGCGGCGTCCTGCATGGTTGAGGTCAGCGGCTTGTCGCAGATCACATGGATGCCTTGCGCCAGGAACGCCTTGGCCGCTGCTGCATGCACATGGTTGGGCGTGACGATGGAGACGGCTTCAATACCATCCTCGCGCGCGGCCTCCGCCAAGGCCATCTCATCAAAGTCGCCATAAGATCGCTCGATCCCCAGCGCTTTTGCACTTTCGGCCGATTTTTCTGGGGTCGACGACAACGCGCCTGCCACCAGCTCGAAGCGGTCATCAATGCGAGACGCAATGCGGTGGACCCCACCGATAAAGGCATCATTGCCGCCACCGACCATTCCCAAACGAATACGTGCCATCAGTCGATCCCCAGCATCTTGCGGTTTGCGGCCTCATCCGTGCCGCCATCTGCAAAGTCATCAAAGGCACGTTCAGTGACGCGGATGATATGGTCGCTCACGAATTGCGCGCCTTCACGGGCGCCGTCTTCGGGATGCTTCAGACAGCACTCCCACTCCACCACGGCCCAACCATCAAAATCGTTGGCCGCCATTTTGGAGAACACCGCGCCAAAATCGACTTGCCCGTCACCAAGACTGCGGAACCGGCCCGCGCGATCGACCCAGGGCTGATAGCCAGAGTAGACGCCTTGACGCCCCGTCGGGTTGAACTCGGCATCTTTGACGTGGAACATTTTGATGCGGTCTTTGTAGATGTCGATATTGTCAAGATAGTCGAGGCATTGCAGGACATAGTGGCTGGGATCATAGAGCATGTTGCAGCGCGCATGATTGTCGACACGTTCCAAGAACATCTCGAATGTGACGCCGTCATGCAGGTCTTCGCCGGGGTGGATCTCATAGCAGATGTTGACGTCGTTTGCGTCCGCGTGATCCAGAATGGGCCGCCAGCGGCGCGCCAGCTCGTCAAACGCGGTTTCAATCAGGCCTGCAGGGCGTTGCGGCCAAGGGTAGACATAAGGCCAGGCCAACGCGCCCGAGAAGGAGACATGGTTCTTGATGCCCATGTTGGCCGAGGCAGAAATCGCCTTCATCACCTGGTCAACAGCCCATTCCTGGCGCGCCTTCGGGTTCCCATGCACGGATGGATTAGCAAATCCGTCAAAGGCTGTATCATAGGCGGGATGCACCGCGACCAGCTGCCCCTGCAGGTGGGTAGACAGCTCCGTGACCTCAACGCCATTCTCAGCGGCTTTGCCTTTGAATTCGTCACAATAGTCTTTGCTTGATGCCGCTTTGTCCAAGTCGATGAGACGCCCGTCCCATGACGGCACCTGCACGCCTTTATAGCCACAGTCAGCCGCCCATTTCGTGATGCTGTCCCATGAATTGAACGGCGCTTCGTCACTGGCGAATTGTGCCAGGAAAAGTGCGGGTCCCTTGATCGTTTTCATAGTGTTTCTCCCTGTCCGCTTACACGAAGCGATTGACGATGTTTTCGAGAATTTCCTGTCGGCCTGAGCGCGGCTGCGGGGGGGTATCACCCGCCTCAACCTGGGCTGCTATGCTGGCGAGGTCGCTGTCCAGCAAGGCTTTGCCATGGGCGCTGTCCCACCCGGCGTAGCGCTCAGCCCTCATCGCCTCCAGTGTGCCGTCTTCCAGCATGGCGACAGCCGCTTTGAACCCGCGCGCACAGACGTCCATGGCGCCTGCATGGCTTGCGATCAGATCAATCGGATCCAGCGACTGGCGCCGCAGTTTGGCGTCAAAGTTGGTGCCACCAGTGGTGAAGCCACCCGCTTTGAGGACCTCGTAATAGGCCAGCGCAACCTCGGGCACATTGTTGGGGAATTGATCGGTGTCCCAACCTGACTGATAGTCGTTGCGGTTCATGTCGATGGAGCCAAAGATGCCCAGGGATGAAGCCAGAGCCAGCTCGTGCTCAAACGAATGGCCTGCAAGGATCGCATGACCCTGCTCGATGTTCATCTGGACTTCGCCTTCCAACCCGAACTCCTTGAGAAAGCCGTAAACCGTGGCGACATCGAAATCATATTGGTGTTTGCTGGGTTCTTGCGGCTTGGGTTCAACCAGAATGGAACCCTTGAAGCCAATCTGGTGTTTGTACTCCACAGCCATCTGCAAGAACCGCCCCGCCTGCAGGCGTTCGCGCTTCAAATCGGTGTTGAGCAACGTCTCGTACCCCTCACGCCCGCCCCACAGGACATAGTTTTCACCGCCCAGTTTGTGGGTGGCATCCATACAGTTTTTCACTGTCGCGGCAGACCAGGCAAAAATCTCGGGGTCAGGATTGGTGGCCGCACCCGCCATAAAGCGACGATGGCTGAACAGGTTTGCCGTACCCCACAGCAGTTTGGTCCCGCTGGTCTCCATCTTTTCGCCCAGATAATCCACAATCTCTTTGAAGTTGTTGAGACTTTCGGAAAAGCTGTCGCCTTCGGGGCGGATGTCGGCATCGTGCCAGCAAAAATAGGGGACGTTTAGCAGATCAAACATCTCAAAGGCCACGTCAGCCTTGAGCTTGGCCAGATCCATTGTGTTGCCGAACCAAGGGCGCTCAAACGTCTCAGCGCCAAAAGGGTCACCTCCCGGCCAGGCGAACGAATGCCAATAGGCTACGGCAAAGCGCAGGTGCTCTTCCATCCGCTTGCCCATAATGACCTCGTCGGGGTTATAGTGTCGAAAGGCCAAATCCGTGCTGTCCGGCGCATAAGTCAGTCGTGAAATATCGTTAAAAAAATCGGTCATGTGTTTTGGGCTTTCATAATCGCGTTCAATGGATCGGCAGGCAGATTGTCTCGCACATAGATCGTGGGGGTCAGCTCTGGCATGGTGGGTACTTCGCGCTGGTCGATCAAAGCACGCAGCACGGCAAACGCGCGGTTGATTTCGACATCCGGGCGTTGATCAATCACCAGATCAATATGACCAGCGACCAAGGCCTGCCGCGAATGGGCGACGAGTTCGTGCACAATGCAATAGGGGCGCTGTTCGGGCCAGGCGCTGATCGCAGAGATCAGCCCCGAGTTGCCAGCGCCCACGTTATAGAGCGCGGTCACATGGGTTTGTTGCGCAAGCAATTCACGGGTTTTCGTCCGCAGAATTGAAGGGTCATCTTTGGTCAAGATCGGATCGAGTACGGTTAAATGTGGAAAGTCAGCCAAGATAACTTCCCGAAATCCGTCCAGCCGTTCTGCGTGGTCGCGTGCATCCAAAGATCCGGCGAATGTTTGGATTGCCCCATGGCCCCCCGCATGGGCCATGCCAGTCATCCGTGCCGCCGTCCGCCCTGCAACGACATTATCAATACCGATGTAGGCGGCGCGGAAATCTCGGGGTAGGTCCGAGACCAGTCCGATAACCTGGATTCCGCGCGTGCGCAGCTCTGCGAGGGGGGCTTCAAGAAGTGCACTTTGAAGCCCGACAATTGCGACACCGTCAAAGTCCTTCTCACAGAAATCCGCGATGCTTTTAGACAGCCCGTCAACGGAAAACGCTGAGACCTCGAAAATATCGACACTTACGCTTTCAACACTCAGGTGGGCCGCGACTTGTGCGATATGATCGCGGATCCGGTTGAAAAAGGCGTTTGTCCCTTTGGGGATCAAAAACGCGAGGCGGTAAACCCGTTTGCGCGACAAATTTGCCGCGGCGACATTACGCACATAGTCAAGTCTGGCGACCGCATCGCGCACTTTGTCGATTGATTTCTGCGCAACATTTCCGCGGTTGTTTATGACGCGGTCTGCGGTCGCATAGCTGACCCCTGCCGCCTGCGCGACATCATGTAAGGTTGGTTTAGACATGATCGCTCCCCCCAAAGACGAATCTCCCAATCGCCTCCTTATTGATCATTTGACCGCAGTTTCCTGATGGACGTCAATCATTTTCTGATAGACGTCCATCATTTACGCAGGCTTCCTGCCATCGGCTGTCAGAAACCCCCGCGTCATTTGAAACAGGGCCGAATAGAGATTGCTTGGCCATGGCAAAGCAAGAGGGGGCTTTGGGGGGCGAAGCTAGACTTGGGTGGGAGGACGCCAAACTGCGCCCCTCTCCGCAAGCGATGGTCCTGCAAGACATCTTTGATGCCCAATATGGGGCGCATGATCTTCAGTACGACATGAAACAGCGCTTTTTCTGACGAGTATTTGTTAAAGCAGGCATTGGTGCAACCGAAGCAAAAGCTCCCTCCGCCCGCTCAGCCGACCTTGACCTCCTGACTCGATGCCGATTTGGTATGCTGGTGCGCAGAACGGCAGCTTCGAGCCCTTTGTGCGCTTCAATGCTCTCGCAGCGAAAGCAACATCGGACAGTGCCAGTTACCGTTCGAACAGTTGGCGGTGACCTCATCCAATGCGCGTTCCAGACGTTTCAGGTCGGAGATTTTTTTGCGGATGCTCTGCT
>CAJQNB010000042.1 GCA_905479575.1 uncultured Pseudophaeobacter sp. | reverse complement strand
ATCGGCATTTTGGCTTCAAGCCACTTTGCAAGCTTGCGACGTTCGTCCAGCTTCAGGTGACAGTAGTGGGTTCCCATTCTTCATCCTCCGTGCAACTCTCTGTTTTAGTAAAGAATTTGCACTTCGTTTGTGAATCCACCGGGCGGAATTCCCCTGACCGATAGTCATAATTATGAAAAGGACAGCCGCGGCGCAGGCTATGGGCTGCAATTTGGCGAAATCGGAAAGAGCTGGGCAACCCTGTTTTTCTATGACCAGCGTCGCAGGAAAATCCGCAATGTTCATTTACTCAAAGAAGCCTCGCAAGCGGGAGCCGACGCTATGAAGCAGCGCCTTCTTTCCTTTACTGAGATGGGAGGTGGAACACATATTGCACAAAAGCAGCCGGTCAACATAAAGGAGACAGGAGACTTTCCCTCAGTGATTCAAGTCGAATATGAGATATTCTTTGAACCCCAAGGGGCGCCGGTGACAAATGACTTCCTAACCATGGGCGTGGTCAACAATTGCTATGTAAAGATGCGGTTCTCAAGCTACGGGAATCGCAAATCGAGCATCCGCAAATTCGACGCGATCAAACGGCAGATGCGGGAAGCCTTCGAGTAAGAGGTTTGGCCCCATGCCTGCGCGCCTACGCCCTGCCCGGTTGGGGTGGAGACCAAAGGCCGGGTCATAGCCCGCATGGCCCCGTGGTGACGTCAAACTGTCACAGGCAGATCACCGCGGCTCTGTTCGGCGTCGCCATAGCCCTGGGGCTTGACGCCAAAACAAATGCAGCCTACCCAAAGGGCAGGCTGTAGACGCCTGCCTCCCGCTGACGCTTTGTCTTGGTAAAGTTCTGCGACGTCCAATGACGATCTCTTTCCGCCAATCGCGCGGATGGCAACGCGGGTCCCATCTTCATCTAAGCGATTGACTTGAGAGATATGGGATATGACTGACACCCCCACCAATACCTTCACCAATGGCCCATTGGGGGCCATCTATGTTAAAACTGCGCTGCCGATCATTCTGGTGATGGGCATGAACGGCCTGCTGTCGGTGAGTGATGCGCTGTTTCTGGGCATCTATGTCGGACCGGATGCGCTGGCCGCCGTCACCTTGATGTTTCCGATCTATATGCTGATTGTGGCGCTTTCGACGCTGGTTTCAAACGGCATGTCCAGCCTGCTGGCGCGGGCCTTTGGGGCGCAAGACCTTCCCCGCGCACAGGGTATATTTGCAGGCGCCCATGGGTTGGCCCTTGGCCTGGGGCTGGGGCTAATTGCTCTGTTCTTCTTTCTCGGCCAGCCCATGGCGCTGCTGATTGCCGGGGGCTCAGAACACCTGGCCCAAATGGGGGTGATCTATCTGCAAATCACCGTGTTTTTCTCACCGCTTTTGTTTGTGCTCTCGGTCAATTCGGACGCCCTGCGCAACGAGGGGCGGGTTGGCTTTATGGCACTGATGAGCCTGCTGGTCTCAATCGCAAATATCGGCTTTAACTATGTGCTGATTGCCCTGCTGGATATGGGCGTGGCCGGGTCGGCCTATGGCACGGCAGCGGCGCAGGCGCTTGCCTTTGCCATTATCCTGTGTTTCCGCCTCATCGGCCCAACCGAGCTGCGCCCGGCGGTGCTGCTGCGCAGTTCCATGCTGCGCTATTGGTCCCGAATTCTGGCCCTGGGGGCGCCGCAAAGTCTCAACTTTCTGGGGCTCGCGCTGGGGTCTGCAGCGATAATCACCGCGCTGCAGTGGTTTGGCGGCGCCAACTATCCCGACACGGTATCGGCCTACGGCATCATTACCCGCGTCATCACCTTTGCGTTCCTGCCGCTGTTGGGCCTGTCCTTTGCGATGCAAACCATCACCGGCAACAACTACGGCGCAGAGCTGTGGCAGCGCTCCGATGCCAGCCTGCAGATCGCGCTGGTCGCCGCCTTTGTCTATTGCAGCCTGGTCCAGGTGATGGTGATGGCCCTCCCTGCCGAGATCGCCAGCGCCTTCGTCGAAGACCAGGCCGTCATCGCAGAGGTGACCCGCATCCTGCCGGTGATGACCTGTGTGTTCTTCCTGATGGGGCCCCTGATGATGCTGGCCAGCTATTTTCAGGCCATCGGCTCCGCCACCAAGGCTGCCATTCTGGGGCTCAGCAAGACCTATGCCTTTGCCATCCCACTGACGTTTCTGCTGCCGCTGCAGTTTGGTGAGATCGGCGTCTGGTATGCTGGTCCCATAGCCGAGGTAATGCTCGGCTGTCTCACCGCGCTGGTTCTGTGGAAACTGGCACAAGGTAGCCCGCTGCGATGGGGGCTGTTTCACCCCAAAAACAGCGCGCCCTAAGCCCAGCACTAAACAGAATAACGGCCGTGGGAGCCTATGCCCCACGGCCGTTGTGATTCGCCTGTGAAAGTTTCAGACGCCGAGAAAGCGATCCGTCAGCTCGGGCGTCAACTCGCCCATGCCACCGGACCAAGCTGTTTCGCCCTTATTCAGGATCACGGCCTTATCCGCGACCTGAGCCAGCTCCTTCAGGGTCTTGTCCACCACCAGGATCGACATCCCGGTTTGCGACTTCAACTGTGCAATCGCCGCCCAGATCTCTTGCCGCACCACCGGGGCCAGGCCCTCGGTGGCCTCATCCAGGATCAACAGGCGCGGGTTGGTCATCAGGGCGCGTCCGATGGCCAGCATCTGCTGCTCGCCTCCCGACAGCGAGGCGGCCTTTTGATCGCGCCGCTCTGCCAGACGGGGAAACAGACCTGCCACCCGGTCAAAATCCCAGTCCCCCGGACGCGCCGCAGCACTCAGGTTTTCCTCGACCGTCAGGGGCGCAAAGCAGCGACGGCCCTCGGGCACCAGGCCAACCCCCAGCCGGGCAATGCGATGGGATTTCATCTGACGCAGATCGGTCCCAGCAAACCGCAGCTCCCCGGATGAGGCCGCCAGCATGCCACAAATCACCTTGATCGTGGTGCTCTTGCCCATGCCATTGCGTCCCATCAGCGCCAAAACCTGGCCCTCATCAATCGACAAATCAACGCCAAACAAGGCCTGCGACGGACCATAAGAGGCCGTCAGCCCCTGAACTTGCAACAGGCTCATGTCAGTTCCTCCTCCCCCAGATAGGCGCGGCGCACCTCTGGGTTATTGCGGATCTCATCGGCGGTCCCGGTGGCGATCACGCTGCCATAGACCAGAACCGAGATCCGGTCAGCCAGGGCAAAAACCGCGTCCATGTCGTGCTCTACCAACAGGATCGGAGCCTCCTGGCGCAGGCTGTCCAGAAAGGTGGTGAGATCTTTTGACCCGCTGGCGCCAAGTCCTGCCATCGGTTCATCCATCAGGAACAAACGTGGTTTTAGAGTCAGGGCCACTGCCACCTCCAGCTGGCGACGCTGGCCATGGGATAGATCGGCAGTGCGCTGCTGCGCGGCCTGCGCCAACCCGACCCGCGACAGGGCCTCCTGCGCGGTGGCGAGCAAATCCGCGTCCCTCATCACATTGCGAAAAAGGCCCAGCCGACCACCGCGGGCGCGGCGCGCCCCAAGCGCGCCGAGAACCGCGTTTTGCAGCACCGAGAATTCCATCGCCAAGGACGAAATCTGAAAGGTCCGCCCCAAGCCCATCCGCGCCCGTGCCACAGTATCCAGCGCGGTGACATCCTGCCCCAGCACCTCAATGCGGCCGGTATCCGGTTGCAGCCCGCCCGAGATCTGTTTGATCAGGGTGGATTTTCCTGCCCCGTTGGGACCGATCAGCGCGTGGATTTCTCCCGGGCGCAGATCCAGTGAGACATCATTGCTGGCTTTCAGCGCGCCAAAGCTTTTGCACAGGTTGTGGACCTGCAGAACCAGATCAGTCATGCGCCACCTCCCGACCCAACAGGGCACCAATCAAACCACCGCGCGCAAACAGCACCAAGCCCAGCAGCAACAATCCGAGGAAAATCTGCCAGTATTCACTGATCCCCCCCAGAAGATGCTCCAACAGGATATAGACCGCCGCGCCCACAACGGGTCCGTAAAGCCGCCCCACCCCGCCAAGAATGACAAAGATCATGATTTCGCCGCTGGTGTGCCAGCTCAGCATCGTTGGGCTGACAAACCGATTGAGATCGGCAAACAGCGCCCCCGCAAGGCCGGTGATCGCGCCAGAGATCACAAAGGCCATGAGCCGCAGCTTGAACGGCGCCAAACCAACGGTCTGCACCCGGTCTTCTGATTGACGGGCGGCAGAAAGCGCCAGACCAAATGCGGATTGCGCCAGACGCGACGAGATCCAAAGCGTCAGACAAAGAAGCCCAAAGGTGACGGAAAAGAACTGGATCGGGACAAGTGTATTCAGCCCCGGCATTTCGTTGCGGACCCAGATAGACAGGCCATCCTCGCCGCCATACGCAGACCAGCTGATGGCAAAATAATACAGCATCTGACCAAAGGCCAAGGTAATCATGATGAAATAGACCCCCGAGGTGCGCAGGGACAGTGCGCCGATCACCAGCGCCGCAACGGCGCTGGCCAGCACCGCCACCAGCCAGATCAACGGCATCTGGTTGCTGCCCTCAAACACAAAGGGCCAGCTGAACAGCGGCTCGTAATTCTGTGCATGTGAGGCCAGAATACCCATGGCATAGCCGCCGATACCAAAAAACGCCGCATGGCCCAGGCTGACCAGGCCGCCCAGCCCCAGGGCGATGTTCAACCCGACGCCGGCCAGCGCCAGAATGGCGACTTTGGTTGCCAGGGTGATGACAAAGGGTTCATCCATTTGCCAGGCCATCAGCGGCACCGCCAGCAGGGCCAGCAAAATCACCGCATTAAATAGTCTCTCGCGCCCCATCTTATGCGCTCCCCCCAAATAGGCCGGATGGGCGCACCAAAAGCACAGCCGCCATCAGGATATAGATCAACATCGAAGCCAAGGAGGCCCCCAAGGATGCAGCGGCGGCTGGCTCCATCAACAGCGCAAACAGCCGTGGCAGGAACACGCCGCCCAGGGTATCTGTCAGCCCCACCAAAAGTGCACCAACCAGGGCGCCTTTGATCGAGCCGATACCGCCGATGACAATGACCACAAAGGCCAGGATCAGCACCGGCTCTCCCATGCCGACCTGGACCGACTGGATTGCACCAACCAACGCGCCCGCCAGACCAGCCAGGGCGGCGCCGAGCGCAAAAACCAGCGTGTAGAGTTTGGAGATATCAACGCCCAGGGCTGCGATCATCTCGCGATCCGCCTCGCCAGCGCGGATCTGCACGCCGATGCGCGTCCGCGCAATCAGCCAGAACAAGCCTGCTCCGACCACCAGACCGATGACGATAATCGCCAAACGGTAAAGCGGATACTGAATGCCTCCCGGCAGCGTCACCGGGCCGGACAGATAGCTCGGCACATCCAGAAACAGCGGGAAGGATCCAAACAGCCAGCGGGTGCCCTCGGAAAAGATCAGGATCAGCGCAAAGGTTGCCAGCACCTGATCCAGATGATCGCGATCATACAGACGGCGAATGACAGTGACCTCCACCAGCGCACCAGCGGCGGCGGCGGCGGCCAGACTGGCCATCAGCGCCAGCACAAAGGAGCCGGTCCAGCCCGCTACGGCAGCGGCAGCAAAGGCTCCCACCATATACAGCGCACCATGGGCGAGGTTGATCAACCCCATGACGCCAAAGACCAGGGTCAGACCAGCAGCCATCAGGAAGAGCATGACCCCGAACTGTAAACCGTTCAGGACCTGCTCAAGAATGAGAATAAGAGACATGAGGGGATTTCTTTCCTTGGGTTGGGGCCACGACAGCGCGCGGCCCCACCTTTCAAGGTCGTTTACATGTTGCACTCAGACGCATAGGCGTCCGCGTGATCAGACAGACCGGTGGCGATGATCTTGTTGGTGAAGACATCACCTTCCTGGATCACTTCACGCACGTAGATGTTTTGCACCGGGTGGTGGTTGTTGCCAAATTTGAAGTCACCACGCACCGAGTCAAACTCAGCCGCCTCCAGCGCCGCACGGAAGGCGTCCTGGTCTTTGACATCGGCCTTGTCCAGCGCGCTGAGGATCAGGTTGGCTGTGTCAAACCCCTGGCTGGCATAGAGTGATGGCAGACGGCCATATTTCGCCTGGAAGTCAGCAACAAAGGCTGCATTGGCCGCATTGTCGATGTCTTTGTTCCACTGCGATGTGTTCTTGATGCCCAGCGCGGCGGCGCCCACGGCCTGCAGGATACCCTGATCAAAGCTGAAGGCCGGGCCGACAACCGGCAGATCAACACCACTGTCGGCATATTGTTTGAGGAAGGAAATCCCCATGCCACCGGGCAGGAAGAAATAGACCGAGTCCGCACCAGAGGCCCGGATTTGTGCAATCTCAGCTGCATAATCCGTCTGGCCCAGTTTGGTGTAGATTTCACCGGCCAGCTCCCCGCCATACATGCGTTTGTAGCCGGTCAGCGCATCCTTGCCCGCCGGATAGTTCGGCGCCAGAACAAAGCTGTTTGTCAGGCCCGCATCATTGGCATAGGCACCCGCCGCTTCGTGCAGGTTGTCGTTCTGCCAGGCGACGTTGAAATAGTTCTTGTGGCAGCGTTTCCCCGCCAGCGCCGAAGGGCCGGCATTGGGAGAAAGGTAAAACACGTCCTGCGCGGTTGCCGCAGGCACCACCGCCATGGCCAGGTTCGACCAGATGATACCGGTCATGATATCAACCTTTTCGGACTGGATCATGCGATCGGCAATCTGCACGGCGCTTTCGGGTTTGCGCTGATCGTCCTCGATCACCACCTCAACATCGTCGCGCCCTGCGGCCTCGATGGCCAGCATAAAGCCATCGCGCACGTCAACGCCCAGCCCAGCGCCGCCGCCGGACAGGGTTGTGATCATGCCAATTTTGGTATCGGCCTGCGCCGAGAGCGCAAGGGTCGACACAGCCGTTGCCATCGCCAGTGATTTCAGAATTTTCATTAGTCACATTCTCCCATAGTACTTCAGTGTGCTTGCCCCGCGTTGGTCGCAGGTGCCATGACGTTACTATCCCCACATCAGGTGAGGGGCGCCAGTTATTCTTGCCCATCCCGGTGCCCCCAGCGCTGAAGACTGACGAAAACCGGGCAGCCCTATGACGATGTTGGGCAGGACCTGTCTAAAACTGTAAGCGGCAAGTGCTGATTGTTTCAAGGTTAAAATATTGAACCCTAAAGCACTGCCCGCAAAAGCGCCCCCTTTTGGAACGCCCGGTGTCCTTGCGACTACACCTTTACCGGGTCTGACCTAGGCAGCTTGGAACACGCCCATTTAATCACACAGCCAGCAAAACCTGTCGCCGTGATAATGGCAGGCCGCACAGAGCACCATGACTGCCAGGAGAGGGGCTCTCCCGCCGCTGTCCTGTGTTATTATTGTGTTCTGTTAAGGGATTGCAGCTGTTTGCATCGTTGTGTCTGGCCAGCGCTGCGCCTGGATTTTGTGCCGTAGCCAAGACAAATCCACCGTGACACCGGGGCACGTGAGCCTCCCCCAAAAGGGTCAGGGCCGCCAGGCTTCGCATACCCGCCAAGCGATCGGATGTCGCCCGCGATGCGCGCTACAGTCGCCAGTGCCAAGCGCACAAATTCTAAGCTCTCCCCCGCCCGGCGATCTGCGCAGGGGCCACCGGGCCCAAGGGGGCAGCTCTCATCACAGCGCAAACCCTGGTACCAACCACACCGATTCCCAGCAGGTGAAGGGTCAGAGCAGCCGTAGAATCAGCCGAAATGATTCACCGAATTAGGCGTTTTGGTGCCTGGGCGGGTGTTTTCTAAATCCCAACTATGATCTATCACCATCTAGCGGCACAGAATGCTGCCCCCGCACCTACAGGGAGTTTGACTAAAATGGCCGATTGGCTGAACTTTGCGCTTTCCCTCACTGCCTTTCTGAGCAGCCACATCATCCCGCGCATTGGTGGCCTGCGCGACCGATTGATCACCAAGCTAGGGCGATCGATCTATTTCTCGCTCTATGGCGCAGTGTCGCTGCTCTTGTTTGCCTGGGTGATCGTCGCCGTTGGCGAGGCTCCGCGGGTGGCGATTTGGCCACATTACCCCTGGATGCGTTGGATCCCCAATCTGGCAATGCCGCTGGTCTTTATGCTGATTTTTTGCGGCTTGGGACTGCGCAGCCCCAATACATTGGGCTCTAAACAGGGGGCGGAATTTGACGCCACAAATCCCGGAATTGCCGCTGTGAGCCGCCATCCGCTATTACTGGCTCTGTTGATCTGGGCCAGCGCGCATCTGGTGGTCAATGGCGAACTGGCCCATGTCATTCTGTTTGGCACATTTGCCAGCTTCCCGCTGGTGGCCATGTGGGGGTTTGACAGAAAATCGGCGCGCCTGATGGGTGCGCAGGTAGAGGCATTTTTTGCCCTGACCTCCTGGCTGTCACTCAGGCCATTGGTGCACCGCCACTGGTTGCGCCAAAACGCCAGTACTTTGGCGCCACGCTGCCTGCTGGGGCTGTTGTGCTGGGCCGCGCTGTTGCCGCTGCACGAAGCGGTGATTGGCGCCTGGCCGTTTCCCTAATGGGGAACCGACTGGCGAGACTGATCTTGCAAGGATACCTTAGCGGCTCTTGAGCTGAAGCCGTTTCAGGCTCATCGAGATATGCGCGCGCTGGAGATGCGCCACGGCTTCAACATCTCCGGCACGCAGGGCCAGCTGAATGGCCTCCAATTCGTGCTGAAAGATGCGGAACTCTTCTTCCAGATCCAAATGGGCCTCGCTGGCCGCCCGCAGCCATAGCCGCTTGGTCTGAAAATAGTACCGTTCAAGGGTCTGGCGCAGGGGTTGGTTGGCGGTCAGCTGCAGCAACACCTGAAACACATCTATGTCAAACTGGGTAAAGGCCCGGGCAGTTCCATTGGCGACGATATCCGCGCCGCGCTGCACCAGCTGATCAAACGCAGCGATAAAATCCGCATCCGGCAGAACCGGATCCAGCCGCGCGGTCAGGGCAATCAGCTCGACCCGCAGGCGATAGGCCTGTTCAAGCTCGGTCAGGTCCGCATCGGTAACAACGGTGCCAACCCCATGAACGGACTGTACCAACCCCTCGTCCTCAAGCCGGGCCAGCACCCGGCGGATCGGCGTGCGGCTGGTGCCAAATTCCTCTGCCAGGGACACCTCAGAGAGGCGCGTTCCCGGCAGGTAATCCAGCAGGCAAATCCGCTGACGGATCTCGTGATGCATCAAGGCATGACGATCCCGCACCGAAAGCCCCGCATCCTCCAAAGCCTCTTGGGGTGACAAAGCCCCTTGTGGTGACGGGGTATCGCTCACCTACAGATACTCCTTCAGTCGCTGCAAAACCGTCAGGCATTGGTCCAATTGATCCAGGGCCAGATACTCATCCGCCTTATGCGCCTGATTGATCGATCCCGGACCACAGACCACCACATCCATGCCGAGGGCCTGGAAAATACCCGCTTCGGTGCCAAAGGCAACCAGGTCAGCCCCATTGGCGCCTGTCAGCTCTGCCATAATGCGGCGGGCCTCGTTCTGCTCCATAGGGAGCAGCCCGGCGACCTCACCGATGGTTTCCAGGGTGATATCCGCGTCAGGATAGGTCCGGCGCATTTCCGGCAACAGTTCATTTTCGCACAGCTGGCGCAGGGCGGTTTTTACAAAATCCGCATCGCTGGCCGTCACCGGGCGCATTTCCCAATCCACCTGCGCCTTTGAGGCGATGACATTATGGGCGACGCCGCCCTGCAGCGCCCCCAAATTTACCGTGGTCCAGGGCGGATCAAACCGGCTCCCCGCCGGGGCCATGCCGCGCAGGCGCTGTTTCAGCTGCAACAGCTCCGCCACATAGCGCACCGCATATTCCACCGCATTGACGCCCAGATCGGGGGCCGAGCCATGGCCTTCGAGTCCGTGAAAATGGGTGCTGTATTCATAGCAGCCCTTGTGACCCTCGATCACCCGCATTTCTGTAGGCTCACCGATGATGGCCACACCCGGCGTCAGCCCGCGCGTTTGCAGATCTGCCGCCAGGTGCTGGGCGCCAAAGCAGCCGACCTCTTCGTCATAGGTAAAGGCAAAATGCAGCGGCCGCGCGCCAACCTGCGCTGCATAGGTCGGCGCCATGGCCAGCGTCGCCGCGATAAAGCCCTTCATATCGCAAGCCCCACGCCCATAAAGCCGCCCATCCCGCTCCGCCATCACAAAGGGGTCCGAGCTCCAGTCCTGATCCGTCACCGGCACCACATCACTATGCCCCGACAGCAAAATGCCACCGTCCACCTCTGGCCCCAAAGTGGCAAAAAGATTGGCCTTGGTCCCACAGGGGGAAGACGTCAGGTCAACCTTGGCGCCGCAGTCCTCCAGCAGCCCCGCCGCATAGGCAATCAGCGCCTGGTTGCTGTCGCTGGACAGGGTGGGAAAGGCGATCAGATCCCCCAGGATCTCGCAGGTGCGATCCCGCAACTCCACCGGCCTCACCCCTTGACGAAGAGCTTGCGCTCAACATCACACAGCGTCTCTGCCGCACCATCTTCGGTGATCAAAATGGTCTCTGTGGTCTCCAGCCCCCAGGTATCCATCCACAGGGCGGGCATAAAGTGAAAGACCATCCCCGGTTCCAGTACAGTCGTGTCCTCGCTGCGAATCGAAGCACTGCGTTCGCCCCAATCTGGTGGATAGCTGAGCCCGATAGGGTAGCCGCAGCGGCCATTTCGGTCGATGCCATGGCTTTTGAGTACATCAATAAAGGCATTGGCGATGTCACAGGTGCGATTGCCCGCCCGCGCCGCCTGCAACCCGGCCTCGATGCCCTCCAGCTGTGCCGCCTCGGCCCGCAGCACTTCTTCCGGTGGCGTGCCCAGATAGACAGTCCGGCACAGCGGCGCATGATAGCGGCGGTAGCACCCGGAAAGCTCAAAGAAGGTGGCCTCCCCCTCGCGCATCGGCACCCCATTCCAGGTGAGATGCGCCGCTGTTGCGTCCAGACCCGAAGGGGTCAGCGGTACAATGGCCGGGTAGTCGCCCCAAAGGTCATCCACCCCGGTGATCCCGGCATGATAGATATCCGCCACCAGATCGTTTTTGCGCAGGCCCGGTTCAGCCCGCTCAATCGCGACCTGCATGACCTTTTCGGTGATCCGGGCGGCATTGCGCACAAAGGCAATCTCATCCCCGGATTTCACCAGCCGCTGCCAATTGACCAGGGCAGTAGCATCCAACATCTGCGCTTGCGGCAGCTCGGCCACCAGCACAGCATGGGCCTTGGCGGAGTAGTAATAATTCTCCATCTCGACACCAATGCGCGCCCCCTCAAAACCAAGAGCGCGAATACGGTCAGCCAAATCCTGCATCGGATGGCGCTCGGTCGATTGCACATAGTGGTCGGCGTAGCCGTGGATATGCTCGGCGGACATCCAGCAGGTGCGCCCTGCCCCGATGCTGTCCATATGCCGCCCCCACCAGACCGGCTCCCCTTCCAGCCCCAAGAGCACCCCCTGATGCACATAAAATGACCAACCATCGTAGCCGGTCAGCCAGGCCTGATTTGACGGATCAGTCACAAACAGCAGCTCGATCCCTGCCTGGTGCATGGCCGCACGGGTCTTGGCGATACGGCGGTCGTATTCAGCGCGGCTGAACGGGGCATTTCCTGGAGCCAATACGGTATCCTTTCTGAGGTATAAGAAGTTGTGATGTGTACAACAGCAAAAACATCATGGAGTTTCTCCCGGATTACTGCCAAGTTTCACCATAAAGGCAAGTGATTCATTTGCCGTTGTACACAAATGCGTAAATTCTACGCGACAGCTACGGGAAAAAATAATGCTGAAGAACGATCAACTAGACAGCTGGGACCGCGATAACTTCTTTCACCCCTCCACCCATCTGGCTCAGCATGCCCGTGGTGAAAGCCCCTCGCGCGTGATCAAAACCGCCAGCGGTGTCCACATCGAAGACCGCGACGGCAACAAGCTGCTGGATGCCTTTGCCGGGCTTTACTGTGTCAATGTCGGCTATGGCCGTCCGGAAATTGCCGAAGCCATTGCCGCCCAGGCCAAGGAGCTGGCCTATTACCACTCCTATGTGGGTCATGGCACCGAGGCCTCCATCACCCTGTCCAAGATGATCCTGGACCGGGCACCGGCCAATATGTCCAAGGTCTATTTTGGCCTCGGCGGCTCGGACGCCAATGAAACCAACGTCAAACTGATCTGGTACTACAACAACATTTTGGGCCGTCCCGAAAAGAAAAAGATCATCTCGCGCTGGCGCGGCTATCACGGCTCCGGGCTGGTTACCGGCTCGCTCACCGGGCTTGAGCTGTTCCACAAGAAGTTCGACCTGCCGCTGGCCCAGGTGCTGCACACCGAAGCGCCCTATTACTTCCGCCGCGAAGATCAGAACCAAAGCGAAGAACAATTCGTGGCCCATTGCGTCGCTGAACTGGAAGCCATGATCGAGCGCGAGGGCGCTGACACCATCGCCGCCTTTATTGGCGAGCCAGTGCTGGGCACCGGTGGCATTGTTCCGCCCCCTGCAGGCTATTGGTCCGCAATTCAGGCAGTTCTGAAAAAGCACGACATCCTGCTGGTTGCCGATGAGGTTGTGACAGGATTTGGCCGTCTGGGCACCATGTTTGGCTCTGACCACTATGGGCTGGAGGCCGACATCATCACCATCGCCAAGGGCCTGACCTCAGCCTATGCGCCTCTGTCCGGCTCCATCGTCTCTGACAAGGTCTGGAAAGTGCTGGAGCAAGGCACCGATGAAAATGGCCCCATCGGCCATGGCTGGACCTATTCCGCCCACCCCATCGGCGCGGCAGCCGGGGTTGCCAACCTCAAGCTGATTGATGAGCTGAACCTGATCGAAAATGCCGGCTCAACCGGTGCCTATCTGCAGCAAAGCATGCGCGACGCCCTGGGCGATCACCCCCATGTTGGCGATATCCGTGGCGAAGGCATGCTCTGCGCGGTGGAATTTGTACAGGATCGCAACAGCCGCACCTTCTTTGATGCCGCTGACAAGATCGGCCCGCAGATCTCTGCGACTTTGCTGGCGCAGGACAGCGTCATCGCCCGTGCCATGCCACAGGGCGACATCCTGGGCTTCGCCCCTCCCTTCTGCCTCAGCCGCAGCGAGGCCGATACCGTGGTCGCCGCAACCAAACGCGCCGTAGAGGCCGTCTTGCCCAGCTAAGACCAACAGGCCCGAGCCAAAGCTCGATCCTGAAAACCGCTGCAGCCTAACGAAAAACACGACGGCCCGCATAGCTGCGGGCCGTCACCATAGCACCGTCATCAGCTCCACAGCCGGCGCCGCATTACCCAACCAAAGATCTGACAAAAAAATTCTTCAGCCTTCCTTTTTGGGCCTTGTCACCCCCGATCCCCAGACATATACGGGTCAGCGGAGACGTGGCCGAGTGGTCGAAGGCGCTCCCCTGCTAAGGGAGTAGGCCCGGAAGGGTCTCGAGGGTTCGAATCCCTTCGTCTCCGCCACCGCGCCTCATTAATTCATTGATTTTTCTGGTAATTCTTTGAATTATCCAAAATCGTTCCCACAGCTGTTCCCACATTGCGCATTCGCTCAGATTGCACCGTTTCAGTCTTCATCTGACTTTTGCCAGTTATCAGCTTACGTTGATCATCGCGGCTGATTTGGCCGTAGCTGCGCAACGTGGCCAAAACATCGGTGTGTCCAAGGTTCTGAGATACTGCGACCAGTTCAGCCACAGACTTCGCGTTTTGGGCTGCATTGCGCGCCAGCATGTGACGAAAGGCGTGCGGGCCGTAGTTAGGCACGCCCGCCGCTTCAAAAGAGGTGCGGACAATCTTGCGCACTGGTTCGGTACTTTTCCAGTGGCCGCGCGTAAAGCCGCTTGCCTCAAATCCTGCATTTGACTTGGCAGCGATTGCGGTTGCTGGAAACAGCGGGTCATCTGGGCCGTAGAGCGCCACTTCGTCACAATGGGTCATCCAGTCCGCAAGCGCGGTTTCCGCGTCGTCAAATCCTTTGGCAAAGAAGGTGTCGATGACCTTGCCGAGCTTAGTCGCCACTTCGCGCGGTTTTTGGGTGACGGACTGCTCCTGTAAATCAACGTGCTTGTCGGATCATGTGACCGCGACATCGACAAAGCGAAAGTCACCGGCCTGGCGGCCTATAGCAATCTGTCCAAAATGCTGGCAGATCAAACACCGGACCTGTTGGATATCATCCTCCCCTCCGTGGCTCATGCCGCAACGATCCGCACCGCACTGGCGGCAGGGATCAAGTGGATCATCTGCCAGAAACCGTTTTGCGTTAATCTCGCTATAGGCCAAGCCATTACCGCAGAGGCAGACGCGGCGGGGGCCACCATCATCGTACACGAAAATTTCCGCTTTCAACCATGGTATCGCTCGATCAAGGCGGCGATGGACCAAGCAAGGTGCGCCAAGTCACGTTCCGCCTGCGCCCCGGCGACGGCCAAGGCGCGGAGGCCCACCTGGACCGCCAGCCCTATTTTCAGAACATGCCCCGCTTTTTGGTGCACGAAACGGCTGTGCACTGGGTCGATACGTTCCGTTATCTTCTGGGTAATCCGCTGTCTGTCTACGCCGACCTGCGCCGCGAGAACCCTGTTATCGCGGGCGAAGACGCGGGCTACGTTCTGTTTGACCATCGCGACGGTGTACGCGCGGTTGTGTCTCGAATCTGGTGGAAATTCTCTGGCGGCGTTCTCCGAGCATGTGGATTTGGGCCTGATCAGGCCGCGAGGTCAAGTCTGATCGGGGCGATGGGCTGAGCCAAGGTTTCCCAGCCATCGACCTTTCGCA
>CAJQNB010000041.1 GCA_905479575.1 uncultured Pseudophaeobacter sp. | reverse complement strand
GCGTCTTATGACACTCAAAAATCCCATGTCGATCACTCCATGTCTCCCTGAACAAAACCGTCAGGGCAATGTGTTCACATGGGTCAATTCTCAGTGACAATTTATGAGGCTACCGGGTCAGTTCTCAGTGACATTCAACACTCTTTGACCGAAGGCTTGGTAAGAGGCGGCGAAGAAGCCGCCGACGCCTGGGACAAAGTTAAGGCATCCATCGCGGCTGCGGCCCTAGAAGCGCTCCTTCTGGGTGGCGGCCCCTTGGGCAATCTCTTCGGCCTGGGTGGTAAGGATGGCGAACTCGGCGGCCTTGTGGGCATTTTTCTCGGCGGCTTGGGCCTGGCTGAGGGTCACGTCGGAATCGGGACGGTCCACGGCGACGGCGGCAACCGCGACGACAAGGTTCCGGCCTGGCTGTCCCCAGGCGAAACCGTGGTCCACGCAAAGGCCACTCGCAAGTACCGCCCTGTCCTGCAGGCGATGAATGACGGCGCCGAAATCCCCGGCTTTGCGAGCGGTGGCGAAATCCCCGGAGGCAAGGCAACTGGGGCGAACAGCTCGGCCACGGGCAGCGCGGGCGAAATTCCCTACGCCCGCGTCGTGATCCAGCCAAGCCCTCTGTTTCATAGCTACGTCGAAGAGGTCTCGGGCAGGATCACCGTCGAGGGTCTTCAAGACTACGACCGCAACACCGCCCCCGAGACCGCCCGACGCGCCCTGAACGACCCACATGGAATAGGCTAATGCCCGCAACCTGGCCCCTCCCCACCTCTGAATTCATGGACTTTTTGCCCATTGCAAAGGTCACGTCCTTTCCCGGCCGCGCGGTCACGACCACCGAAGGCGCGGACGGATCGATCATTCCCCATAAACGCGGTGCACGGCTCTGGCAGGGCAGCATCACCCTGGACATTGAAGCCCACGGTTTCTGGACCGCTATTGAAGCGGGTCTTTCCGTTCTCGAAGACCCCGGCGCGTCTTTTCTGTTCCGCGACCCCCGAATGACCGGCCCGATTGCTGACCCCGGCAAGGTCATTCTGGGCGCGGCCTCCCCCTATATCTCGGCCCTTTCCGTCAACAATCGGGAACTGACTCTCGCTGGCCTGCCACAAGGGTATGTTTTGCAACGGGGCGATTTGCTGGGCTTTAGCTACGGGGCAAACCCAACCCGCTATGCCTATCACCGGATTTTCACGGGCGGCACCGCCAGCCTGGGCGGCGAGATCACCGACATCGAGGTCACGCCAAAGATCCGCCCCGGAGCCGCGATTGGCGCTTCTGTGACGCTCGGAACCCCGGTCCTGAAGGCCGTTTTGAAATCAGCAAACTACGGCGCGAGCCGCTCAAATATCAGCGAAGGCGGGTCGTTTGAGTGGGTCCAGACCTTGAGGTAGAAATGTCAAATCTCAGTCCAGAAGCACAGGCACAGTTAGAAGAGCGCCGGGGCACTGAGGGCCACGCCCTTTTGTGGATCCAGGCGAAGAACCGCGAGACCGGCGCGCCAGAAGCCCTCGGACTTTGGAGCGGAGACGACCACCAGGAGTTCTTGATCGGGGGCGAAATCCGCACCTACTACGGTGCGGGCAATGTGATCGACGTGCCCCCAATCATCGCCAAACCCGGCTTTGTTGTGCGCAATTTGAGGATCAAATTACCGCCTTTAACGGACGAGGTTAAAACCCTTCTGCACGCCTATGAGCCACGCCTTGCCGCCGTCCAGATCCATTCCTGCCCGATGGATATCGACACCGGCGCCCCCCTCGGCGAGCCCGTGCGCATGTTCAAAGGTTTCCTGAACCAGGCCCCGCAGGAAATTGCCGCAAAAGGCGGCACGGGCTTTACCGAATTGGTGCTGGTCTCCGCTGGCCGCCGCCTGACCTTTGGCCTGCCCTTGAAGCGTTCAAGCGCTGAATTGCAACGCCGCAATCCCTTGGATCGGGGCCGCGAATACAGCGACGTGGCGGGCGAATGGTCGATCCGATGGGGCTGACAATGAACAACCGAGCGCCCCTTCTGTTTTGCTACCTGCGCGAAATCCGCGCAACGGGACGCCGCTTTCGGGCCGGGCGTTTTGACTGCGCGCTCTTCGCGGCCGAGTGGGTCAAGCGGTGCTCGGGCAAGGACCTGGCAGCGCAGTGGCGCGGAACGTACCGTCGCCTGGATCAGGGGCGCGACCAGCTCGCCATGGCAGGCTTTTGCAGCCTGGACGATCTGGCGGCGCACCACCTGGTCGAAATCGACGGCTGGTCCCAGGCGCAGGTCGGTGACATCGCCGCAATTCAGGAAGCTGGTGAAATCGCACTTGGCATCTTTGGCGGCCCGCAAATCCACGTCTTGAGCCTAGACGGCCTGGACTACCTCAACCCCGCCAGCGCCTACCGGGTGTTTCGCCCATGACCCGCCTACTGTCCTACGCTCTGATTTGCCTCTTTCTGTTCAGCCAACCCGCCCACGCGGCGCCCATTATTGGTGTTCTGGTGGCCCTCGGGCAGGCCTTCGCCGCCTCTATCACAGTAAAAGCCCTGGTCGCCGCCGCGCTCAAAACACTGATCACCACCGCCATTTCGGTGCTGATGGAGAAATACCAAAAGAGCAAGCGGCGTGACCCCGGCCTAGTCACCACTCACACGACCAAAGGCGGCATTGACCCGCAGGCCACTATCATCGGCCGCTACGCCACAGGCGGCCACGCCGTCTATCAAAACGGCTTCGGTGCGAACAATATCTACAACGTCCACGTTGTCGAGGTCGGGGACCTCCCCGGTGCCCGTTTGCGCCGCCTGGTGATTGACGGCGAGATCTCAGAAATCGGCACCGACTGGCAAGAGCCCTATGGCTACCCCATTGAAACCAAACGCCACACATCGACATCGTTTACAGGTTTCATTCGCTTTCTGGACGGTTCGCAAATCGCCGCTGACCCGGAATTGGTCGCGCGCTTCAAAGACGACCCGGAACGCCCCTGGACAGACGACCACATCCTGACCGGCGTCTGCTATGCGGTTCTGACTTTCTACCACATGGCCTATCTTTACCCCAATGGCCGTCCAGAATACCTCTTTGAGTTGGACGGCCCCGGTTTCTATGACCCACGCCAGGACAGCACCGTCGGTGGCAATGGGCCGCAGCGCTGGGACGCGCCGGAGACATGGGAATTCACCGACAATGCGATGGTGATTGCCTATCATATCCTGCGCGGGATCACTTTGCCTTGCGGGCGTATCTATGGCGGGGATTTCGACGCCGAAGACCTCCCCCTTCCCGACTGGTTCGCTGCGATGAACGCACGGGAGTTCATTGACGAAAACGGCGATACGCAGCCCGCGCGTTGCGGCTATGAGATCAAGTTTGAAGAGCCGCCGGCCGACATTCTCAAAGAACTGTTCGCGGCGGCCAACGCGCAGATCGTGGAAATCGGCGGCTATTGGTATCCCATTGTTGGCGACAGCGGCGACGCGGTGGCGGAGATCGTTCTGGACGCGGATCTGTCTGTCTCTGACGCCTGGACGCATGATCCCTTCCCCGATCTCAACAGCACCTTCAATGGCGTCATCGTCTCGCACCCCTCTCCTGAGGCGCTTTGGAACCCGTCGACATTGGAGACGATCTCCAAGGCCAACTGGATCGCTGAGGACGGCCGCGAAAAACTCTATGACCTATCTCTGCCCATGGTCTTTGACGCCAACCAAGGCCGCCAGATTGGTGACGCCCTGCTGAAGGAAAACCGGCGCTTCAGAACCCACAAATGGCCTATGCTGCCAGAGTTCTTCCGCCTGCGTCCGCTTCAGACAATCAACGCCACCTCCGAAGACTACGAATACACCTCAAAGAGCTTTCGCATTACTGAGGTTGCCTATGATCTGCTGACCCTGAATGTCTCGATCAGCGTGCGCGAATGCGACCCCGAGGACTATAACCCGGACCCCGCCCTTGCCCTGCCAACCGTCCCTCAGGTGACCAGCACGCCATCCCCGACCCACAGCGGCGTCACCGGTTTTGCGGTCTATGGGGCAGCGATCAAGGACGGCGCAGGCAACAACCGCGCGCCCGCTATTCGTATCGTCTGGGATGGCGACATTGCGGACGCAACCGACGGGCTGGCATTCCGGGTCAAAGTAGTCGGCGCCTCTGAAATCATCACGGCCAGCACTCAGGACGTCAGCGCCGGTGAGTTCGTCTTTGCGCCGACCATCCGCGCGACAGACTATGTGGTCCAGGCCAAACCAGTCGCGAGAAACCGCGCCACGAGCTGGTCTGCCTGGTTACCGGTCACGACCCCGGACGTCGGGATCGCCCCTGCTGATCTTTCGACCGAGACCTTTGAAACTCTGTCGGACGCGGCCTTTGACGTGGCCTCTGTCCTGGACGATGAGTTGCTCGCCGCCCGCATAGATCCGCTGGATACCGCGCTGGAAGTTCAGGCGGTCTCGCAACAAACACAGGCCGACGCCCTGAACCAGATCGGGGAGCAATCCCTTTGGGCGCTCACCCATCTTGCCGGGCTGGACAGTTTGATGGCAGACGCGGGGATCGTGATAGACTCCGAGACCGGCGCGGTCAGGATTTATGGGCTGGAAGCCGAAGGCGAGCGGATCAGCCAGGTTGAACTCCGCATGAGCGCGGCCGAGGGCACTATCAACCTTGCGGCCACGCAGGCCTGGGTAAATCAACAGATCACCCTGGCGGCCTTAGATCCGTCCGGCCTTCCGCTAGTCGATGATCTGCAGTTAAAATTGAACCAAGTTGAAATCGACCTGGACGCCGCCGAAGCCGCGCTTGCCTTGATGGCCTCTCAAACCACCGTCACCGGCATTGACGCCCGCCTTTCGCAGGCGGAACTTGACCTGGACGCCGCCGAAGCCGCCATCACGCTAAAGGCCTCGCAGTCAGAGTTCACCGGTCTGCAAGACCGCCTGCAATCCGCCGAAATCCAGATCAGCGCCATGGATGGCCCCCAAATCAGCCAAACAGTGGCGGATACGCGGAACCAACAAGCCGCACAGGATCTTGCGGACCTCGCCACATTGGAACAGTTGCTCCAGAGCTATGAAAACCGCGAAGCCTGGCGCGTGGATCTGGCCTATGCCTCCCAGGACCTGCGCGCCCACGTCGACGATCAGGGCGAGGCCTTTGCAGCGCAAACGGCGGCGCTTGGCGCTGTGATCGCAGACAACGCCGCCCTGATCGAGGCGGAACGCACCGCGCGGGCCAGTGAGACCGCCGCCATTGCCCAGGACATCGTACAACTGGACGCACAACTGGGCGGCGCGGGTGACACACTCGCAGGCCATTCCGCTGCGATTTCAGAGCTGGCCACCGAGATTGAGCTTGTAGACGGCGTGGTTGCGGCGCAGGCCACAGCTCTCACGGCGGTGCAAGCCGAGCTGGACGGCGCGGGTGACACACTCGCGGGCCATTCCGCTGCGATTTCAGAGCTGACCACCGAGATTGAGCTTGTAGACGGTGTGGTTGCGGCGCAGGCCACAGCTCTCACGGCGGTGCAAGCCGAGGTGGACGGCAACAGCGCCGGAGTTTCTCAGTCGCTGGCCGCTATCGGCGGCATTAATGCTGAATACACTTTGCAGCTCGACGTCAACGGCGTGATCTCCGGCCTGGTCGTTCGCTCCGAGCTGGACGACGAAGGCGCGGTTGTTTCTGACACGGTGTTCAAATCGGATCGTTTCGCAATCGTCGGGCCGAACGGAAGCAACCGCACCGCGCCATTTGTGGTCTACACCAGCTCGCGCACCATTGACGGCAAGCTGTTTCCGGCAGGCGTCTACATGGAAAACGTGTTCCTCGGCCGAGCCAGTATTGGCCGCGCGCAGATCGAAGACACCATCCAGAGCGACGACTACGCCGAAGACGCCGACGGCATTCCGACGGCCGGGCTGAAGCTGGATTTTGCAACGGGCCTAGTCAAAGCGGCGGGCGTTGTTTTGTCCCGCCCAATGGTCCTGGCGAAAGGGTCGTTCACCCTGACCGGCAACATTCAAGACGGCAACCAATGGGCCTTTGTGAACACTGGCATCCGTGTCGGGAAATCCGACGTCTGGCAGGCCAGCTCGGTTGCCCTGGTCGCGGCTGCTTCGGTGACGACTGGAGCAACCGCTCCCGGTGGGTTTGATCCAAATAATGCGCTGTGGTCCCTGAACGCATCCATCCAGCCGGGCGCGCGCTGGAATGGATTTGGCGGGGTCAATCCTGACCCATCAGCGAACTGGCAAAAAGACCCGAACAAGCTGGTGACGCCCTACTGGTCCAGCGGCACCGACCAGCGGGTCTTTCTCAAGATCGATCTGGAGGCCACCCAAGGCGTCTATTTCAGCAACCCCAAAATCGAATGGACCGTGTTCCAGGTAACCTAAAGGAGGCCCCGTCATGGCATGGGTAAAGACAGGTACTGTATCAGTTGAAAACGGCTCTGCCGTGGTGACCGGCACCGGCACCAGTTGGTTCGGCAGCTTGCAGACAGGTTGGGGCTTTGTCGGCCCAGATGGCCGCACCTACGAGGTGTTTTCGGTTGAGAGCGCCACGCAAATCACTCTGGCCTCCCCCTATATGGGAGCCACCGCAGCCGGGCAAACCTACGCGGCCTTTCCCACGCAGTCTTTGGCGCATGATCTAACGGCCCGGCTGCAGGATCTGATCAGCAACTACCAAGGCATCTATGACAAGGCCGGTCAGGGCCGGTTCCCAGGCGACGTGGTCTTTGACGCCGACCGCGATACCGGCATGACAAACCCCGCAGGAAACGCCATTGGCCTCAAGGCCGGTGACGTTCTTCAGCTCATGCTCGCGGGTGGGGTTGCCAGTGGCGCGGCGGTGCAGAGCGGCCCTTTGGATGTGACGCCGGGCAAGATACCGCTAGTCGGCGGGTTTGGCTGGGGTGAAATTGCTGCGCCAGTTCCGAATGATAATATCGACAATATTGTCGCCTCTGGGAACTATCTGATAAACGCTCAGGTTATTGCGGCTTCCGCAGATATTCCTCCTTGTTCATCTGGCTCTTGCCTGCTGCATCTCCAGTACAACGCCTCAAATGCGGCGCAGTTGTTTTTCTCCCACGGCAACAACCTCAGTTACCATCGCATCAAAGACGCCGGTGTTTGGTCAGACTGGAAAGCTCTCAACGCGGCCTCCGGCAGCAACGCAAATGGCGAGTGGGTAAGGCTTCCGAATGGCACCCAGATCTGCACCAATCAGGCCTTCCAAACCAGCGACACTGCCGACACGACCTGGACCTATCCTGCCAGTTTCCTCTTTCCCGCGTCACCTGGGCGGCCTGCTGTTTCCGGGGCTGTCTCTGCCCTGTCATCAGCGCCAGCTTTTTTGTCGATCGGTGGGATCGCGGGGAGCGGAACCGTTGCGACTGATGTGGCCGTTCGGGCCGTCAATCTTAACGGCGACAGGGTTGCTCTGGCCGCCAGCCTCATCGCCATTGGCCGATGGTTCTAAAGGAGAAACACATGATGAAAATCACTTGCCTATGCATCGCCGGTCTACCCGGCCAACTGGAAACCATCGCCAGCGTCAGCGGCGATATTCTTACCGTTGATAGCGTCGCCTTTGACCTGTCCTCCGTGCCCGAAGGCGGCTTTGCTGAGCCAGAGGGCGATCATCCGTTTGCGGGGCGCATTGAGCGCACGGGGGGCGTTCTGCACCTTGCGCTGCGCTGGCACTATGACGCTGCCACGGCAGAGCCGATCCAGCCCGCCACAGCGCCGGTTCTGACTGTCACCTCGGGGCCGGTCCCAGATCCGGTCACTCGCTTGCCGCAGTCCCCCACAGTAGACGAGGACTAACCCATGAGCTTTTCCCTTGCTATCACCACCGCCGAAGAAATCGCCGTCACCGCGCGTGCTGCCTTAGTAACAGATCTGGCTAACACCCGCTGGAAACATGAAGTGGGCGGCCTCACCTTGCCAGACGGGGCAATAGTCCGCACCGACCGCGAAACCCGCGCCGCTCTGACCGAGGCGGTCAACTCGCTATCAAATGGGCTAATGCAGGCTCCAATTGCCTGGAAGATGGCCGCAGGCTGGACGGATCTGTCGCAACAGGATCTCGAAGCGATCACCGCCGCCGTGTCAGCTCACGTGCAAGCCAGCTTTGCCGCTGAGCGCGCCGTCCAGGAGCAAATTGAAGCCCAGGATGATTTGACGGGCTTCGACCTTCAAACCGCCTTTGAAGAGGCTTTAAACGCCTCCCAGTAATGGGAGGTTAAAGGGTGCTACAACACCCCTTAACACGGGTCCAAATTCTGACAATGACCCCGCCGACCAGCGAATTCTTCATGGCCGCTCCCTGTCCTCGAGGACCCGGCCTTCATGAGGTGATTCCACTTGACGTTGCAAGACCAGCGTTGCGGCGAATGCCGTAGATTGCTATTCAAAATTGAGCCTGGCGCATTAAGCGGCGCGCTCTCTATCAAGTGCCCAAGATGCAAGGCACATAACACCCTGAGGCCACAGAGCCCTTCACCAAAGCGCCAGGAGCGCGATGGAAAGGACCCACAGTGTGGCTCTTCACTCCCCCAACCGATCTAACGACCTTCTCGGCATCAGCCTTTGTGCCGGTGTCGGAGGACTTGACCTCGGCCTACATCTCGCAGAACCCGGGTATCGAACTGTGTGTTATGTCGAGCGAAACAGTTTCGCCGCGGCCACTCTCGTGGCGCGGATGGCAGACACGTCCCTGGCTCCGGCTCCTATATGGGACGATCTCAAATCCTTCGATGGCAAGCCGTGGCGTGGCCGCGTTCATATCATCACTGCCGGTTATCCCTGCCAGCCGTTCACACTATCCGGCGTGCGAAAAGGCGAGGATGACCCCCGCCACCTCTGGCCAGACGTCGCCCGGATCGTTGACGAAGTCAGGCCAGAATGGTGCTTCTTCGAAAATGTCGTCGGCCATCTCACCCTTGGCCTGCAAGACGTCGTCAGAGACCTTCAGAGCGTGGGCTACAGCGTTGCAGCGCGCGTGCAATCGGCGGCTGAAGTCGGCGGGTCTCATATCAGGCAAAGGCTCTTCATTCTGGCCCACGCCAACGGTCAAACAGGGAGGCAACAAGACATCAATCCGAATGGGGCCAAACAGCTTCCTCTTTGTGGCGGACCAGAACCAGATCGGCGGTCAGGTCTCACTGAGGACCGCGGCAACGTGCTGGACTGTGATGTGGGAATTATTGACCGCAACGGGGTGGCAGCCAGGCCCCCTGGCCTCTTCCCCCCGATGCCTGGTGACTTTGCAGGCTGGGGACGCACACTCGAAAGGGAAAGCGTTTTTCCAGCCCAACCCTGCCTTCAGCGACTGGATGATGGGGTGGCCTGTGGGGTGGACCGATCCGCTGCAGCCGGTAACGGGGTGGTCCCAATGGCTGCAGCACGCGCGTTTGTTGAGCTAAAGAAAGAATTCCCGGCTTAGGCCGGGAACCACAATTGCCGTATGTCCCTCGGGACGGCCGCTATGCGCAGTTAGTGACCTTTGCAAAGTCGCCAAATCGGCCCCTTTGAGGGCAAATAAATCCGCTGGTGCGGTGGATCCCAAACGGTGGCGATTACGCTTATAAAAAATTATCCGTATTCCTTCCAGAAAGCGTCAAACTCTTCATTCTGAATATCGGGCGGCAGGTTTTCTAAGATTGCCCTGTCAATGATTGAGAATTTATCAAGAGCATTACGGAACTCTTGCCTACCGATCCAATCGTTCGGCCACAGGGACTGAGCGCCCTCGTCCTCCACGAGTTTGCACATAGGCTCAACGCTTAGGAAACCAATGAAGTTAGGCTGGGCAATCCGTTGAAGCCAAATTTCCATGTAGCCGTTGTTGGGTATTCTTTTTGTTCGTTGCTCCACTAAGTTAAACAAATCTTCGCGCTCACTGGTTTCCAAGTAGAGCATAATCTTGCTAATGGTCGTCGCAACTGCAGGGAAAACCGCTGGTGTCTTGGCCGCAATATCAAGAAGGATTGCGGAAAGAACTGTTGGGTTTTCGATCTTCCAAGCGTTTTTAGGCAAACGTCGTTCGAGACGATCCAGAAATTCCCTGATTAGGAACTTTGTTGCGCCAGACCCTGGCGTCTTGTTGCTGAAGCGATGAATGATCAGAAGTTCTTTTTGAAGCGTTGTTTGGCGACGGGTTAGCGACAGGGCGTCGATTTTGTCCTGCTTTACAGCCCCTAGAACAACGTTTGAAGAGCGTAGTGTTTTCGATGCACCCAGCTTCATGCCGAACATATGTAGACATTCAGAAATGGCTTTCAAACCTTCAGCGCAGTCCGCATCTGAGTTGGCAAAAATCCTATAGTCATCTCTGTACCTTAGAATGATGATACCTGTTTTACCCTGCAGCTTCCTTTTGATGTATGTATCGCAGTAGCCGAGAATCAGCTCTGCAAGCAGATGTGAAAGCAGTGAGGCTTGAGGAATGCCGTTTGTCTGTCCTTCTCTTGAACTTACTATCAGATTGTCAATTTCGTTTCCGAGAATGGGTTTCCCACGGTTCGCCTTGGCATCGGCCCGATCATGCAGCGCCCATGCAATGGCATGGGTGTAGATTGATGGATAACAGTTTGAGACATCTGTTAAGCTGACGTGGCTATATTCGAGCGAAAGTTCCAACGAGCGCTGTTCGATCTTCTTCCACCAGTTAAGGATCTGTTGTTTTTTAGGGCTGTCTCCTGCTTCTAGAATGACAACTGGCATTGAACAACATTCCACGATTCCACCTGAGAAATGGGCGAATCTGTCTTGGATTTGTTTCCAGTTCTCCTTTTGGGTGATGATATCCACGCATTTAGCGTAGATGACGGGGTGCATTAACTCGAAGGGTCGCCAGCCGATGTCGCCATCTTTGTTGAACATCAAGGTGTAGTTCAACCCCTCGTGGTTCCTTGGTTTCCACGCAGTAATCTCCTTTATGGTCATCTGTTCCACTTCGGAAAGAGTGAATTCAAGAAGGGGCTGGACATTGAAGTATGGCGGTAACTCCATGTCGAAGTATGAGTTGGTTCGGCAAAAATATGATCTTGCCTCTTCTGCGGACAGCTCGTTGAGGAATTTCGGCTCTTCCATAAAGGTTTGTGCCCCCCTTTTGTGGTGTTTAAGGTGGCGCGGCGAACCACTTTTAGGTTGCTTATTCAAATCGGCAAATCGATTTATAAGTGTAGGGTTCCACATTATGAATGCAATCGAATAAGTCGAACTTGGTGTGCCTGGGGGCTCCTTCGGGCTGGGAGCAGGCGCTAGCGCCAATCGAGGTTGAGATGCTATCTGTAGCGGTGACATCCAGCAAGGAATCCAAGCCATGCGCAAATTGAAACCCGTCCGGGAGCGCGCCGCCCGCGCTCTGTGTAAGTTAGAAGGCCTTGAACCAAACATAACAATGGAGGGGGCGCCCATGTGGTGCTCGTTCCTACCGGAAGTCGATGCCGTTCTGAGGGCAGCACTCAAACCCGAATGCTGGGAGGCCTTGAAAGATACCTCTGATGAGCTGGAAGCCGAGCACCTTCAAAAGCCTTTAAACACCCTTTAAAGACCTCCGCCGCCCGATGATTTAAACGGTTTGGGCGGCGGATTTTTGGAGTTTGAAACGGGAAGTGTCCCAAACCTCCCTCGCCGCCTCAAACCAGCCGCGCGGCTATGGGCTGGTCAAAGGCTCGATTTGGGGTTAGAAAACAGGGAATTCGCCAAATTAGTTTGCTGCAACGGGAAGTGTCCCGTACTGCAACGCGAAGTGTCCCGCTACATACAACGCGAAGTGTCCCGCTACACGTAGCGCCCTAATCGAGCCTCACATTCTTAGCTAGGCCAGGTTAGCAAATTTGCAAAAATTGTTAAAAACTGCCCGAAAGTCCGCAATACCGCTGGGTTTGCAAAAATTTGCATGGTCTTTGCGGCCATAGTGCAAATTTTTGCGCGGCGCTGTGACGCAAGGTTATGATGATTACTTGCTCCAGAGCCACGCTTACGCATAACTCGTTTGAGAACAAAACGCGTGGAGGACGCCGATGTCTTACAAAGAGATATATGCCAACTGGAAAGCCGATCCTGAAGCCTTTTGGATGCAGGCCGCCGAGGCAATTGATTGGGTGGAGGCCCCAACCAAAGCGCTGACCGACAAAGGTGAGGGGCTCTATGAATGGTTCGCGGATGCCCGCGTCAACACCTGCTACAATGCGGTGGATCGCCATGTAGAGGCCGGCAGAGGGGAGCAGACAGCGATCATCTATGACAGCCCCATCACCCACACCAAGCGCGAAATCTCTTATGTGGAGCTGCGCAACCGCGTGGCCAATCTGGCAGGCGCCCTGCGGGCCAAGGGCATCGAGAAGGGTGATCGCGTCATTATCTATATGCCGATGATCCCCGAGGCGCTGGAGGCCATGCTGGCCTGCGCCCGTATTGGCGCGGTGCATTCGGTTGTCTTTGGGGGCTTTGCCGCCAATGAGCTGGCGGTGCGCATTGATGACGCCACCCCCAAGGCCATCATCGCCGCCTCCTGCGGGTTGGAGCCTGGCCGGGTGGTGCATTATAAACCCCTGCTGGACGGTGCCATCGAACTCGCCTCGCACAAGCCTGATTTCTGCGTTATTTTGCAGCGAGAACAAGAGGTTGCCGAGCTCGTCGAAGGCCGGGATGTCAACTGGCACGGCTTTCAATATGGTGTGGAACCGGCCGACTGTCTGCCAGTGGAGGGCAATCATCCTTCTTATATCCTCTACACCTCAGGCACCACTGGCCAGCCCAAGGGGGTGATACGTCACACCGGCGGGCAATTGGTGGCGCTGAACTGGTCGATGAAAAACATCTACAACGTTGATCCGGGCGATGTGTTTTGGGCGGCGTCCGATGTGGGCTGGGTCGTCGGACACAGCTATATCTGCTACGCGCCGCTGATCCATGGTAACACCACCATCGTCTTTGAGGGCAAACCCATCGGCACGCCAGATGCGGGCACCTTTTGGCGGGTGATCTCGGAACATAAGGTCAAAAGCTTCTTCACCGCCCCCACCGCATTCCGTGCGGTAAAACGCGAAGACCCCAAGGGCGAATTTGTCGGCAAATACGACCTCAGCTGCCTGGGCCAGGTCTATCTGGCTGGCGAGCGCGCCGATCCTGATACCATCACCTGGGCGCAGGAAAAGCTGAATGTGCCAATTGTAGACCACTGGTGGCAGACCGAAACCGGCTGGTCGATTGCCGCCAACCCGCTTGGCATTGAAGAACTGCCCACCAAACTTGGCTCCCCTGCGGTGCCGATGCCGGGCTATGAGGTGGATATCCTGGACGAAGGCGGCCATCCCGTTGCCGCCGGAGAGCTGGGGGCCATTGCCATCAAGCTGCCCCTCCCCCCTGGCACCTTGCCAACCCTGTGGAACGCCGAAGCGCGCTTTAAGAAAAGCTATCTAACCACCTTCCCCGGGTATTACGAAACGGGCGATGCGGGCATGAAGGACGAGGACGGCTATCTCTATATCATGGCGCGCACGGATGATGTGATCAATGTTGCCGGCCACCGTCTGTCCACAGGCGCCATGGAAGAGGTGCTGGCAGGCCACCCGGATGTGGCGGAATGCGCAGTGATTGGCGTCGCTGACCCGCTGAAGGGCCAGGCACCACTGGGCTTCCTCTGCCTCAATGCCGGTGTCGGTCGCGACCCCAGCGAAATTGTGGCCGAAGTGGTCAAGCTGGTGCGCGAAAAGATCGGCCCTGTGGCCGCCTTCAAACTGGCCGTTGTGGTCGACCGGTTGCCCAAGACCCGCTCGGGCAAGATCCTGCGGGGCACCATGGTCAATATTGCCGATGGCACCCCCTGGAAGATGCCGGCCACCATTGATGACCCGGCAATTCTGGATGAAATCACCGGCGCCCTTCAGGGCCTTGGCTTTGCAAAGGCCTAACAGCTGAGCCTTGTGGTCGAAGGGCAGCCCAACCTTTCGACCACATAACGCACAGCTCTGCCGGTTTCTTGTCCGATGAGCTAAATTCTAGAAAAGGAAACAGAATTTACCTCTGGTTTCCCTTGCAACCGCAAACCACAGCTCTACCCTGCCGCGCAGGAGATGAGCAAAATGAACACAGATGATATTTGGCGCCTGAGCGCCACCGAACTTTCCACCCGAACCCGCGCTGGCGATGTTTCCGCCGAAGCGGCGGTGCAGGCCTCGATTGACCGGATGAATGCGGTGAACCCCGGCCTGAACGCGGTGGTCGAAGACTTGAGCACCGAGGCCCTGACCCGTGCCCGGGAACTCGATAAAGCCCGCGAAGCCGGTGCGGCGCCAGGGCCGCTTCAGGGGCTGCCTGTCACCATCAAGATCAACGTCGATCAGGAAGGCCATGCCACCTCTAACGGGGTGACAGCCTTGAAAGACCTGATTGCCCCCGGGGATGCGCCCGTGGTCGCGAATCTGGAAAAAGCCGGCGCCGTGGTGATTGGCCGAACCAATACACCCGAGTTCTCCTTTCGCGCCGATACGGACAACCCGCTGTTTGGCCGCACCCATAACCCCTGGGGACGACATATTTCCCCCGGCGGCTCTTCTGGGGGGGCGGGTGCAGCAGTGATGGCAGGCATCGGCGCCCTGGCCCATGGCAACGATATCGGCGGCTCGCTGCGGTTTCCGGCGGCTGCCAATGGTGCGGTGACGGTTAAACCAGGTCTAGGACGTGTGCCCGCCTGGAACCCCAGCCAAAAGGCCGAACGCGGCATGCTGGCGCAGTCCATGTCGGTTCAGGGGTTGATTACCCGCTCGGCTGCGGATCTGCATCTGGCGATGCCTTCGCTGATTGCACCAGATCCGCGCGACCCGTTTCATGCCCCCCTTCCCTGGCGTGGCGCGCCTCTGGACGGCCCGATCAAGGTTGCCTTTACCCGCAACACCTTTGGCTATGACCTGCACCCGGAGGTCAATCTGGCGCTGGAGACCGCGCGCGATGCGCTGACAGATTCCGGGTATGTCGTTGAAGAGGTCGAGCCCCCTAATGCCTTTGACGCCGGGCGCACCGGCTATCGGGCGCTGATGGGCGAAGTCTACGCAATGATGAAGCAGGATGTGGACGCCGCCGGATCCGATACCGTGCGACAGATCTTTGAGGTCTATTTCCAGGAGTTCCCGCCCTTTGCCGGTACCGAGCTGTTGCAGATGATGGCCAAGCGCAGCCACTATGCACGCGAATGGTCCCTGTTCATGCAGGACTATCCTCTGGTTCTCACGCCGTTTCTGCCGCAGCCGTTTTTCAAACCCGACCGCGATACTGAAGGTGCGGAAGGCGTGCATGAGGTTCTGGGCTGCGCCGTCTATTCCTATGCAATGAATTATCTCGGCCTGCCTGCGGGCTGCGTCCCTGCGCGACTGGCACCACTGGCAAGCGGTCCCCAGCCGATCAATGTGCAGATCGTCGCCCGTCGCTGGCGCGAAGACATGGCGGTGGACGCCTGCATTGCGATCGAACAGCGCGTTGGGAGGTTCAGTCCACACCTTTGGGATCTCATGGCCTAAACCAAACCCTGCCGCAGCAGGTGTTTTGACCCGAGCCATGCCATCAAACTCCAAGGGAGCGGGCGGTGCATCAGCCGCCCGCTCCCTGTCTGTCTGTGGGTGTATATTGCCAGCGAACTGCAGTGCCGCCGGACGCCTTGCGGACCAGACGCCACAAAAAGAAACCGGGAAATGGATCAGTCCATTCCCGGCACCTTTCATACCATGAAAACTAGCTCACACAGGACGATCATTCGCCAAGGGCCAAAATCGTCTCTGAAAACAAGGGGTAGCTTCAGCAGAATGCACACAACGCCAAAACTGCAGCTACCGTACCGCCAGGATGCCCCAATCAAAGCGGACCAGGCCAGCCTTTTCACAATAACCTGATCGCATTTCGCACAAGATTTCTACAGCTGGGAAAAAAGTCACAGTTATTCGCTTGAAATTTCTTGCCTTTCACAATTCCCAAAGGACGGTCTCAGGTGAACTGCTCGGAGATGAGGCGTTCCTCCAGGCCATGGCCTGGGTCAAACAGAATTTTGTGGCGGATGCTGGGTTCGGTCTGAATTTCGACCCACTGAATATCCGGGCAGGAGATCGAATCCGCATCTGCCATGACCGGGCGCTTGTCTGCTTCCAGCACGTCAAAGCGCACTTTGGCACCGCTGGGCAGCAACGCCCCCTGCCAGCGACGCGGTCGAAAGGCCGCAATTGCTGTCAAGGCCAGCACATCCGATCCAATCGGCAGGATCGGCCCATGGGCGGAATAGTTATAGGCGGTGGATCCCGCCGGCGTAGAGACCAGCGCCCCGTCACAGACCAGCTCTGCCAGTCTTTGGCGCCCGTCGACCGATATCTTCAGCCGCGCCGCCTGCGGGCCCGCCCGCAACAGGGAAACCTCATTGATCGCCAAGGCCTTGTGGACGGCCCCATCGCGGTCCATCGCAGTCATCGACAATGGGTTGATAATTTCTTCCTCTGCCGCCTCAAGCCGGGCAAGCAGACCATCCTCATGGTATTCATTCATCAAAAACCCAACCGTGCCCCGGTTCATACCATAGACGGGCAAGGCCAGATCAACCGCCTCGTGCAGGGTTTTCAGCATAAAGCCGTCCCCGCCAAGCGCCACAATCACATCGGCATTTTCCGGCGGCGCATTGCCGTGCAATTTGACCAGGGTGTCACAGGCCGTTTGCGCCACGGGGGCATCACTGGCCAAGAAGGCGATTCTCATTGTCACAAAACCCTGTTTCCGGAGTGAGCCATTTTGTTCCGAAACAAGCACAGCCGAGCCACAAAGACCAGTGTTGCCGCTCTATGTTCCGTTATTGCCGCTTTACAGCCTTTAAGATCTGTGAAGTTTCCGATAGGAAATCTCTCAGATTACCCAATCTTGCCACTTGCTACTTAGCGGAGCCACCATGACAGCGACCACCCGTGATCCCGGATTCTTCACTCAATCCCTCTCTGAGCGTGACCCAGAACTCTTTGGCTCAATCACCGACGAGCTGCACCGCCAGCGCGACGAAATCGAGCTGATTGCCTCCGAGAACATCGTTTCCGCTGCCGTAATGGAAGCGCAGGGCTCTGTGCTCACCAACAAATACGCCGAAGGCTACCCCGGTCGCCGCTATTATGGCGGCTGCCAGCACGTCGACGTTGCGGAAAACCTCGCCATTGACCGCGCCAAGCAGCTGTTTGGCTGTGAGTTTGCAAATGTGCAGCCCAATTCCGGTTCGCAGGCCAACCAGGGTGTGTTCCAGGCGCTGATCCAGCCCGGTGATACCATCCTTGGCATGGATCTGTCTGCTGGTGGTCACCTGACCCATGGCGCACGCCCCAACCAATCGGGAAAATGGTTCAACGCCATTCACTATGGTGTGCGCGAAGGCGACAACCTGATCGACTATGATCAGATCCAGGCGCTGGCAACCGAGCATCAGCCCAAGCTGATCATTGCGGGCGGCTCTGCCATCCCACGTCAGATCGACTTTGCCAAGTTCCGCGAAATCGCCGATTCCGTGGGCGCCTATTTCATGGTCGACATGGCCCATATCGCCGGTCTGATTGCCGCCGGAGAGCACCCCTCGCCCTTCCCGCATGCCCATGTGGCAACCACCACCACCCATAAAACTCTGCGTGGCCCGCGCGGCGGCATGATCGTCACCAATGACGCGGATATCGCCAAAAAGGTCAACTCGGCGATCTTCCCCGGTATCCAGGGTGGCCCATTGATGCATGTGATCGCAGGTAAGGCCGTTGCCTTTGGTGAAGCGCTGCGTCCAGAGTTCAAAGACTACCAGAAACAGGTTCGCGCCAACGCGGTCGCCCTGGCAGATGAGCTGATCAAAGGCGGGCTGGATATCGTCACCGGCGGCACCGACACCCATGTGATGCTGGTCGATCTGCGCCCCAAAGGCGTGACCGGCAACATCGTCGACAAGGCCCTGGGCCGCGCCCATATCACCACCAATAAAAACGGCATCCCCTTTGACCCGGAAAAGCCAATGGTGACCTCTGGTATCCGTCTAGGCACCCCTGCGGGCACCACCCGCGGTTTTGGTGAGGCTGAATTCCGCGAGATTGCTCAGTTGATCGTCGAAGTGGTCGATGGTCTGGCCGCCAATGGCGAAGAAGGCAATGCCGAGGTCGAGGCCACTGTCCGTGGCAAGGTCTCTGCGCTTTGCGCCAAATTCCCGCTCTACCCCAACCTCTAAGGTCGGATAAGCAACGTAATGACAGGGGCGCCGCAGGATCTTTCAGCGGCGCCTTTTTCATACCTGCTAAACGTGATCTCGACGCGACCACGACGTTTATAGCGGCGCTTCCACATAGACACAGAGCACGGCAATATGGGCGTCTGTCTGCACCTTCGCCGAGGCTGGGGTTGCAAGGTCACCCTGCGATCAGATGATTTCACCCTCATCAAACATTGGATCGTCGGCCAGCTGTGTTGAATGTTCATCCATCGCGTCCTCGGCCTGTTCTACTGACCGAACCCGTGCGAGATGGAACACCGCATCGCCTTCGTTCACAATCGGCAAGACCGCGCGCCCGACAATGATACCGCTGAAAGGTGCCTCGATCTCACGTTCCAGTTCTCCAAAGGGATCAGAGACAACACCGAGCAAATCCCCTTTGTGGACCAGTTCACCGTCGGATTTCAGACTGCGAAACAATCCGCCCATCGGCGCGCGCAGCCATTTGCTGGCGGTACAAAACTGCGGCTGCCCCTTGGACGCAGCAACGCCACGCCCTGAAATCATGCTGAGCGATTTCAAGACCCGCAAAATTCCGACCTGCCCAGCGCGCACAGACACCTCGTCAAAGCGCAAGCCTTCGCCAGCTTCATAGAGCAAAACAGGTGTTCCCAGATCTTGGGCCGCCTGCCGCAAAGACCCTTCGCGGATTGTCGATTCCATGATGATTGGCGCCCCAAAGGCATCCGCCAGCTTACGGATCTCGGTTTCACCCGGTGACACCCGCACCTGCGGGTAGTTGGTGCGGTGGATGGCGGCTGAATGCAAATCAATACCGAGATCCGCCCGCGACACAATCTGGGTCAAAAACTGATTGGCCAGTCGCGCAGCAAGCGAGCCGCCTTCGCTGCCGGGAAAGGATCGGTTGAGATCCCGCCTGTCGGGCAAGTAGCGGGATTTATTGATAAACCCAAATGAGTTCACAATTGGCACCACGATCAATGTCCCGCGCATTCCACGCAAAGCAGAGGACTTGAGCAAGCGGCGCACGATCTCGATGCCGATCACTTCGTCGCCATGGATACCGGCGCTGACAAACACCGTGGGCCCGTCTAGCTTCCCATGGATCACATGCACAGACATCATGACCGGTGTGTGATCAGACAAGGAACTGACCGGCAAATCAATGGTCTGGCGGCTACCCGCGGCCACCACTTCACCGCCGATTTCGAACGCAGGCCGTTTGGGCATTAGCCTTTGCCCTTTGTCTTGGTGGCACCGGGCTTTGCGCTCTTCTCGATGAACTCAATGATCTTGCCAGCGATATCAAGGCCGGTTGCCTTTTCGACACCTTCCAGACCGGGAGAGGAGTTCACTTCCATCACCAGCGGCCCATTGTCAGAGCGCAACATATCAACGCCACAGGCATTCAACCCCATCGACTTGGCAGCGCCAACCGCAGTGGCACGTTCGGCAGGCGACAGCTTGATCACCTCAGCTGTGCCCCCGAGATGAAGGTTGGAGCGGAATTCGCCCTCGGCGCCTTTGCGTTTCATCGCTGCCACCACCTTACCGCCAATTACAATCGCGCGGATATCGGTGCCGCCGGCCTCTTTGATAAATTCCTGTACCAGGATATTTGTTTTTGTCGCCCGAAAGGCCTCGATCACGGATTTGGCAGAGCGGTCAGTATCCGCCAAAACCACGCCCATGCCCTGGGTGCCTTCCAGCAGTTTGATGACCAAGGGCGCACTGCCTGCCACTTTCAGAACTTCTTCGGTTTGTTTGGGATCATGGGCAAATGTGGTTGCCGGCAGGCCGATACCATCGCGCGCCAACAGCTGCATTGAGCGCAGCTTGTCACGTGAGCGGCCGATGCCGACGCTTTCGTTCAATGGATAGACACCCATCATTTCAAACTGCCGCAACACTGCCATGCCATAGAAGGTAATGGATGCGCCAATCCGAGGGATTACCGCGTCATAGCCTGTCAGCTTTTCGCCGTTGTAATAGATTTCGGGACGCCGCGACACGATGTTCATGTAGCACCGCAGGGTGTCGACAATTCGAATTTCATGGCCGCGGGCCTCGGCGGCTTCAACCAGGCGTTTATGGGAATAGAGATTCGGATTTCGGGCAAGCATGACAATTTTCATGAAGGCGAGCTCCTTTCATCAGAGTGTTGGGCCGAAACTGGCGTCGTCAGATTGCTTTTGCTGGGATCGACAAGGATATTGTGTCGCCGCAAAGCGGTGCGTCCGACAATCATTCGAAACTTCATGTCTGAGCGCTCAGTCAGCGACAGATCGATCTTCCACAGGCGGCTGCCAATCCGAAATTTGGTTCGAATGACGACACGGGACTGCGGGATGCCACTGGTGTTGCGAATATCCCGTTGGTCGAAAATCGGGCATTCCACATCCGTATCCAGCGCGTCATCATCGAACCGGGTGTGAAACTTGACCCAAGGGACGCCATCGCGTTCAAAGCTCACGATATCGGTCGCATGCAGGGCAGATGTACGCGCCCCGGTGTCTATTTTTGCTTTGAGGTTTCTGAGACCCAGAAGCGGCAGATCGACACGCTCCCGCCAGCCAACAATGAGCATACAACGCATCTCCAGTTTCTCTATCGCATCCACCATGACAGCTTCACGCGGGCGTACCAACCTTATTTGTTGAGCTGGATTAGGTAGATGCTACAGCCGCCTGCTGCCAGGACCCCGCGCCGAACATCCCCCAACAGGCCGGTAACTAGACCGTTCTGCAGGTCAGATAAACCCACGCCAACGCAAAACAGTCACCAGCAGCACAAACACCACCAGTATAGCGAAGGCCATACTGCCCAGGATCTCGAGCATACGTCCCTTGCGGCGATCTGCGGTGTCGATCTTTTTCAGGTGGTTTCTCACTTCCCGCGCTGCCTGTTGCAGGGATTTTTCATCCTGGGTCTGGCGCAGCTTTGGATGCTCCAACATCGGCAAAGCATTGGCCAGACGCATCCCTTGTTTATAAATTCGCCGCGGCAGCTGACGCCGCGCCTTGCCTAAAGCGGATGCCAGATCCCCCGAGACCTCGGCATGGGATCTCAACAACTCCTGCACCTCTTCGATATCGGCAAAGATGTCTTGCGCCATTGATCTGTGCTCCGCTTTTGGGACGCTGTGCTCGCCCCGGTTTCCTGCCCCCAGTAGTTACCGCAAGCGTCCCTGCGCCTCAATGGGTCTGGCCATGCCCTGGCCGCAAGGCTATCACTGGCGCATGCTGAACTACATTCTACATGGTACCCCCACCGATAAACCTCCCTTGCTGGTTGCCCATGGTCTCTATGGATCTGCGCGCAATTGGGGGGTGATCTGCAAACGGCTCGCGGATGAGCGCCAGGTTGTTGCCGTTGATCTGCGCAACCACGGGCAAAGCGCCTGGAGCGACAGCCACAGTTATCCGGAAATGGCCGAAGACCTGGCCGAAGTCATCGCAGCGCACGGGGGCCATATGGATGTGATCGGCCACTCCATGGGCGGCAAAACCGCCATGATGCTGGCCCTCAACCACACGGAAATGGTGCATCGCCTGATTGTCGCCGATATTGCGCCTGTGCCCTATAGCCACAGTCAAATTCAATTCATCGACGCAATGCGCGCAGTGAATTTTGACCAAGTGGAACGGCGCGGCGATGTTGAGCAACAATTGGCAAAAGCGGGTGTCGAACCTGCCCTGCAGAGCTTTTTCACCCAGTCCCTAGATATCCCCAACAAGGGATGGCGGCTCAACCTGGACACCCTGGCGCGGCATATGCCCGACATCATGTCTTTCCCTGAGACCGAGGCCCAATGGCAGGGATCTGTGCTCTTTCTGTCTGGTGGCAATTCGGACTACGTGCGGCGCGAAGACCGCGACGTCATCCTCGCCCGCTTCCCCAACGCCCGCTTTGCCAAGATCCCCGGGGCCGGTCATTGGCTCCATGCAGAAAAGCCGCGCGCCTTTGAGGCCAATGCCCGCGCCTTTCTCAACGCCTGACTGCCATAAACAGGACCACCCCAAAGTCCGTGAGCTTTGGGGGCCACCTTTTGCCAGATTGGTGGATCAGTCCCGTGAAACAGTTAGTGGGCTCCGTTCTGATAGAGCTGGCGCGCCACCAGCCAGGCCACCGGCAGGCCCAGAACCGCGCCGCCAACAGCCGCAAGCAAGATCGCATTTACCGACACGAATCCAGCCACCAGAACGGCGATAACACCGACGCCAGCCAGGCTACTGCCGATCAGGGAATAAAGAATGGATGCAAGGCGTAACATACAGGCCTCCTCGACTATTGGGTTTCGAATGTGAATCATGTCTTACCCAAATCTGCGCACCCGTTCTTTGATCCGGATCAGTTCACCTCAAAGCCCCATGCCGCGATCGACAGGTTCTTCTACCGGCGCCCCAGCCTCTTTCCACTCAGCAAAGCCACCTAGGTTGTAGACCTCGTCGTACCCCATGTCTTTCAGCAGCTTGCCCGCAAGGGCCGCACGGCCACCACTAGCGCAATGCAGTACCACAGGGCGATCCGCACGCAGGGCCACATCATAAAAGGGGCTGGCAGGATCGGCGCGAAACTCCAACATCCCACGCGGAATATGATGCGATCCAGTCGCGCGCCCCTGCGCTTCCAATTCAGGGGCGTCGCGCACATCGAGCAACAAAGCCCCTCGCGCGATCAACTCCTGCGCCTGGGCCACCGGAATGCGCGCCACTGCCGCATTTGCGTCAGCCATCATCTCTTGCAAGGAAATTGCCATTTATCTCTCCTGGAGCTCATAGGCATCACCGGATGCCTGCCGCTTTGATCCAAGATGGCGCTGTTCGAAAGCTGAGAAAACCCCTGTTCAACGGGATGTGACTATTTGGCCAAAGGCCAATCATACAGGCCAACACCGCGATGTATTGCCCAGTCATCGCCATTGCTGGCGGCAAAACCGTCACGCGGCTTTGTTGATGGCATGGATGCCCCCTCCCGACGGCATCATAATGTGCCAAGGTGATGTTTTCTGAAGACATCACAGAAGGAGAGAGCAACCATGTCCGAAGTTACCATTGTCGGGATTGATCTTGCAAAGCGCGTTTTCCATTTGCACGGCGCGCGCGACGATGGATCTGTCATGTTCCGCAAGCAGCTTTCACGGGCTCAGCTGCTCGCGTTCATTGCCTAACATCCGAGGTGCATTGTAGCCAAGGAAGCTTGCGCCATGGCACACGGGTGGGGGCGCGATTTTGCCGCCTGGCTCGGGCTCGTGCCAAAACAACACTCGACGGGCGGCAAGCCGCGGCTCGGGCAGACCCCGAAGATGGGGCAGCGCGACATCCGCAGGCTGCTGGTCTCGGGTGCGATGGCCGTTCTTCAGGCGGTCGAGCGGTTTGATACGCCGAACAACGGCTGGCTGAAATGCCTGCTGCCCCGCAAACCACGCATGGTCGTCGCGAGCGCGCTGGCCAACCAGATGGCGCGTGCCCTATGGGCGATGCTGACGAAACAAGTTGAAGCAGCGCGGATTACTGTCCATTTAGCTCGTCTCCGAGATGGTCTGGGTTCCGCCGCCGAATGGTAAGCGCGGGCGAACCCAGAGTTTCAGTGATGCGGCGATCCAGGCGGGCCTCAGCCTGAAGGTGCTGTTCGGAATGCCGCTTCGGCAGAGTGAGCCAGTGAAGGCGCCACTGGTTCGAGCCCACTGGCGAACGGGGGTCGTTCAGAGCCTGTTGCGTTTGCCGGGTCTGGATTGGTCTGCGCCGGATTTCAGCACATTGAGCCGAGGTCAAAAGACACTGAACGTGAACCTGCCTTATCGTGGTTCCAAGGGCCCACGAAACCTCCTTGTCGACAGCACGGGGATCAAGGCCGAAGGCAAAGGCGAGTGGAATGCTCGCAAGCATGGTGGTCCAAAACGTCAGCTCTGGCGCAAGATACACATAGGAATTGACAAAGAAACGCTGGAAGTGCGAGCCGTGGAGGTCACGACCAGCAGTACCTGTCACAGAACCCGCAGGATAACTCCCTCCGGGGAAAGGGGGAGTCTGTCCTTCAGTCGATTTGCGCAACAAAGCCGCTCAGATCTGTTGGCTGAACTTGAGGGTTGTATTAACGATACTGACCCCGCCAAAGCGGGACTTAGGAACAGCCGCCATCAATGCTGATCTGCTGGCCGGAAATGAACCCGGCCTTGTCGCTGGCCAGATAGCCGACGAGGGCGGCAACTTCCGCGACCGTGCCGGCGCGGCGTGCTGGCGTCATTTTGACCAATTCGTCGTAGTTGCTGAGGTTGGTGGTTTCGGCGGTGTCGATCAGCCCCGGGGCCACCACATTGGCGGTGATGCCACGCGAGCCGTATTCCTGGGTCAAGGATTTCATCAGGGGCAGGAACCCGCCCTTTGCGGCGGCGTAGTTGGTCTGGCCGCGATTGCCGCGCACAGCCGTGAGGGAAGACAGCGCAATAATGCGCCCCCATCTGCTGCGCAGCATTGGCATGATCAGGGGCCGCACCGCAGAGTAAAAGCTTGTCAGATTGAGGTCGATGACATTTTTCCAGTCGTCAAACGCCATCGCGGCAAAGGGTTTGTCGATTTGCCCACCGACGCAATGCACCACCACCTGTATCGGCCCTTCTGTGGCAAGCGCCTCCAGCTGATTGGCGGCCTCGGGGGCCAGAATGTCCAGCTGCAGAGCCTCGGCGCTGCCGCCATTTGCCGTGATGTTGTTCACGCAGGTCTGCGCCTGATCCAGATTTTTGTTCGCATGAACAAAGACATGCATCCCCATTGCCGCCAACTCACTGCTCACGGCCTGCCCAATCGGGCTGGATCCGCCTACCACCAAGGCCCGCTTCATTCTGCTTCTCCCTGCATCTTGAGGGTTGCGCGACCCTCGATGTATCTTTGCTCCTGAGAGCTGATTTCAAAATCATAAAGGGCACCGTTGCCGTCAAAATGCAGCTGACGGGCCGTGATATGCAGATTGTCAGAGCAATCAATCACTGTGGAGGTCAGGAGGTTGACGTTCTGCAGACCAATCAACAGGCCAGTATGGTTGCCTTTCAAATCCCCAATCGAGGCATGGGCCGCTGCTGCTTGTGCCCCAAGCTCAACAAGATTGGCGGCGTATAGGATACCGTTTAACCGCAGTGGGTAATCTACCTCACCGTGAGCCACGCCCAGGCAGTGGATTACCGTGTCGTCGACCGAAATAATCCGTTCAATCAGCCGCATTGCCCCCTTGTGGGGCATGCGTTCCAATACGTCGTCAAAGGTCACAGCAGGGTCACCTCTAGGTTTAAATTCATCCCACCGTTGAGCCCAAGAGTAACATCGCCTGCGTCTCTTTCGACTAGTTTTTCAAATAGGGGCAGGATGGAAAACACCGGGTTCAGGGTTGCAAGCGCTGCTTGGGCATATCTGGTCCGGGGGCGTGTTTCAGCCCGTTGTGCCAGCGAGAAGGCGATGCTGGCAAAGGACTGTGGGCTTTGTCGGCTGGACAGGGCCAGACCGGCACCAGCGGGGCAGGTTAGGAAATGTGATGTATCAAGCGGTGCAGGCAGCGGCGCATCAAACAGCACCACCCCAACGGGGCGCTGTTCAAGCTGCACCTGCAACAGGGCCTTTAGCAGGCTGGATCCTGCGGTATGATCGGCGCCACAGATGCTGGTGGCGGCTGTCTTGATGCTCTGTGCAATGGTCCACTGGCCCGAGGCCGCATTATGCACCGAGTTCTGGAACCGGGTGGGTCGGATTGCCATGGTCGGGCCGCGCAGCGCTTCCAGGATCAGCTGTAGGGTCTCGCCTTCTCCATAGGCGGAGCCAAAGACCCAGGCTGCATCCTGTGCCAGTGCCGGGGCAATGTTTTCCGCCGCCTGTATCGCCAGAAGCGTTTGCGGGCTATAGCGCCGACGGGCGCGTGCAGGGATGCTATCGGGGCTGGGTTTCCAGCCTTCGGGGAAGGTGGTAAAATTGGCGGTCGCAAGTGATTTCGCCAGGGGCTCGGTATGCTCTTTTGAGGGCGCGATCAGCGAAACGGCATCTACAAAGATCTGTGTCTGGGTCATCGGCTTAGCACCAATGCGCAGTTGGAGCCGCCAAAGCCAAACGAGTTGCTGACAACATGTTTCAAAGGTGCGTTGCGGCATTGTGCGGCGACGTTTGGCAGGGCCTTGGGATCCAGTTTTTCGAGGCCGGGGTTGCCGGGAATGATGCCGTGTTCCAGCGCGTAGAGACATAACACCGCCTCGGCGGCACCAGCGGCGCCCAGGGTATGGCCAATGGCGCCTTTCAGAGAGGAGGCGGGGACCTGCGCGCCGATCGCAGAGCTGACGGCCTGAGCTTCGGCCGCGTCATTCACAATCGTGGCGGTGCCATGCAGATTGACGTAGTCGATATCCCCCGCTGTAAGGTCGGCACGTTGAAGCGCCTGACGGATTGCTGTGGCGGCCCCGGCCCCGTCTTCGGGAGGGGTGGACATATTGGTTCCATCCGAGCTTTCGCCAAAACCGCTCATCCGGATGCCGTTTTTACTGTCACGTTCGACGATCAAAAAGGCTGCGGCCTCGCCGATGGACAGGCCATCACGGTTGCTGTCACAGGGTTTACAGGGGCTGCGTGAGATCAGTTCCAGGGATTCAAACCCATTTAGCGAAGTCAGGCAGAGACTGTCGACACCGCCAACCAGCACCGCATCACAAAGACCGGCCTCGATGAGTTGATAGGCGTCAACCAGCGCCTTTGCCGAGGAGGAGCAGGCGGTTGAAATCGAATAGCTTGGACCCTGGAAATCCAGATAGTCCTGCAGAAAAGCCGCAACAGCCTGTTGGCTGTCATGATGGCGCATCGAATAGCTTTTGGGCATTGGAGCGTCGTCATCCCGCGCGCGATAAACACGTTCCAGCATCTCAACGCCTGCAGTGGAGGTGCCTATGACGATGCCACAGCGTAGCGCGCCCCATTTTTCCCGCGTTGCCAGTGCTGCCTGATCAAAGCCATCGCTTCCCAGTGCGGCCAGGGCCAGGCGGTTGGCCCGATTGTCATAGGCGCTCAGCTCTACCGGAAAGCGGAGGTCGGCCAGGTCATCAACTTCACCGAGAAAACAACTGAAGGGCAGGTCCAGATGATGGTCTGCGCGCAACCCGGAGGTGCCATTACGCAGCGCCGTCACATGGGCGGCACGTCCGCGACCCAGGCAGGACACAAGCGCGCTATGGGAAATGCCGATATTATTGGCACCTGGTAAATTCGTCATAGGTCTTCATTTCGTTTTGTCTGTGCAAGAGTCAGAAACAGCATCAACATCAATCCCATAGTCACTGTTGTACCTATCTGATGAAGGATCTGAACTTCAGAAAGAGAAAGAACAAGGAAGGCGATCAGGGTGGATCCCGCGCATACAAAGACTGATCTGGCAGAGGTCTTGCTGTCTTTGTCTCCCTTCATGCCGGTCAGGATGAGATCATAATCCACGCCAATTCCCACAACAAGAGCCATAGCGACGATGTGAAAGATGCTGAACGCACCGTAAACCGCGATGATGATGCAGGCGCTGCCGCCCAGAACCGCGCAGCAAGTGCGGAAAATGCGCAGGGCTTCACTCCGGCTGCCCAGTCCAACAGCCAGCACCCCCATACCGCAGAGCAATCCAGCAAGAAGCCAGGAGGCAATGCGACTGCGCAGATCTGTCATGGTTTGGCGAATGGGGGCCAGTAGGTCGACCAGCTCAGCGCCTGGGGTGGTGAGGGTCAGATCCAACTGAGAGCTGCCCTGTGGCAAGACCAGTTCAACCCTTTCCTTCCAGCGCCCCTCTGAGACCGACAGCCGCCTGGCCAAGCCCTGCAATTCCGGGAACCTGCTCAGGTCTTCCGGCTGCAGGCCTGGGGCCAGGAGGGCGCGTTCAAACGCAAGGGTCTGTTGCTCGGCAAAGGCAACGGCCATGCCTGCCTGCTCCAGTGCCAGTTCTGCCTCGGCTTGGAAGTCGGAAACTGAGCTGTGAAGGGCGCGCGAGGGGGAGAGCCATTGAGAGAGCATCTGATACGAGTGCAAATCCCCGTCTTCGATGGCCTGATCCAATTTTGCTGCCAGTTGCACCTCGTTTTCAAGCAGCGCGCTGAGCGTTTCGCCCTCTACGTCGATGGCATAAGTGCTGGAGGGCAGGACCAGTTTTTGGTTCAATTCCGCCAGCTCTGTGCGGATGTGCTCTGGCGGTTCAAAGAGAGTGATGGGGGGTGGTTGATTAAACAGTACCACTGTGACGAGCCCAGCCCCAATGAGCGTGGCCTCGATCCAGGCCTTGGCAGGCAGGTAAAAGCCAAAGGCGCTGAGCGCGATGCCGCGTATTTCCGCCCTTTTGGGCACGGGCATCACGACGGAGGCAATGGCGGCGACGGACAGCCCGACCAGGATAAAGACCCCGGCTTGAACCAATGCGGGAACCTGTGTGCCAACCATGGCCAAAAACGAAAGCCCGGTGGTGGCAGCGCCCAGCAGGATCAGCCTATTGGCATTGCTGCGGCGACTGCCATGATGGGCCATGACATGGATCGGATAGTCCAGTGCCAGCCCCAAAAGAACGCCACCAAAGGCCAGGGCCAGAATATGCACCGAGCCAAATGCCAGATTGACCACGCCAATGGCTGCGGCCACTCCCAGGGCGAGGGGGAGAAAGGTATGCACCACCAAGGCCACCGAGCGCAGTGACCAGATCAGCCAAATCACCAAAAGCAGGCTGGCGATAGTTGAGGCGCGCGCCGAGGCTGTGGAGTTGAACTGGGTGGTCTCTGCGGCGATCACCCGGACCCCTAGCAGATGCGCCGTCATCCCCTTATGAGCGGCAAGGTCACGCAGTGCCGATGACCAATCCTGTAGCGCCTGGGCGTCAAAGGGGAACTGTACCAAGCGGATATGCAGAATTGCTGCGGAGTTATCGTTGGATTGCCAAACGCCGTTTACAACCGGGAAGGCGTCTCCGGGGCTCTCAAACCGCTTTATGATGCGCCAATAGCTTCCTGTTGGATCCCGCAGAAAACGGTCCCCAAACACGATGCTCGCCGCATCGGAAAAATAGTCTTTTGCCTCTACGAGCCGCCGAACCATGCTCTGGCTCTCCAGATCCGACTGTGCTGGCGGGGCCAGCTTGAGCCGGTTTTCCCAGACCCAGCTGTCAAATTCTTCCGAGGGGGCCGGCGTGGTGACAAGAACCTCATCGACCAAAGGGTCTTGCCTCAGGTGGTGTGCAATTTCTTTTGCTGCTCTGTTGCGCTGGGAGACCTGCTGGTGGCTGAGCGCGACAAGCACATCCAGCCCGGTACCATCGGTGAGAGAGGGGAGCCCGGCATTGTCCCCGACGGTCAGGGCCTCGGTGTCAGAGCTGATCGTGACCCAGGGCGCCAAGAGCAACACCAGTCCGATCAGACCCAGAACAGCCAAGATAATCCGCGTCATTGCGACACAAACCTGATTTGACGGTTTTGATTGCCTGCCATTTCAAGGTCGATGGCCTGCAAGGTCTCGCCACAGCCGGAAAAGACAATGCTGCCGCCGCCATTTTGGCGCAGCGAAATGCGGGCGGTCCAGCCCGTTGATGTGGATGTAATCTTATGGGGCAGCGGCGGCAGTTCAGAAATGCCCTGATTGAACACTGCCGCTTGCAGGATAGTAAAAAACGCATGCATGCGTTTGGGAATTGCGCGGGTGATCTCTGTTCCGTCACGCTGGATGGTGATGGTCTTGGCGCCGATTGTCATATCTTCTGCTTTGGGCGTGATTTGCCGCCGCACCAGGGATTTATCGCGGGTCAGGACAAAGACACCGCCATTTTGGACTGCAGTGCCAAAGGCCGGATGTACAATGGTTTCCACGTAGGCCACTGAGCCGTCCACAGAAATGGGCTCAGCCCTCAAGGCGAGCTCCAGCGTTGCAGGGGCCGGCTGCGAGCAGCTTGGCTCAGCGGCGCCAGATATCGAAGAAGTTGAACCAGTTATAAGGATCGACGCGACACCAGCCTTCAAGAGCCTTTGCATAGTCCTGCGCCATATGTGCAGCGGCTTCAGCGCGCTCGGGTCGTGGCACAGGCGCCCCATCATAGAACTGTGTGAATTCAGCGGCATAGTGGTCTCTGGATTCCCATCTGGCGAAACTAAGGATAATTGGAACCCTGGCTGCCATTGCAGTCAGGTAGGGGGATAGGGGCACTTCTATATCATCGCCCAGAAATGAGACATCCTGTTTTGCACGTACAGTCGCATCGGGCAGCCGATCCCCCAGAATGGCCACAAACTCGCCGCGGCTCAGGGCATCAGAAACCTGGATCATGGCCATGGGGCCATTTTCCAAAGCGATGATCTTTTCGCTGACGTCCGGGTTGATGCCTTCCAAAATGCCGGTGCTTTTGCTGGCGTGTTGCGTGAACATCATATAGCGAACCGACAGGCCTGGAAGCTCTCGATCCAACGCTCTGAGGGCTTCAAAACTACCGTAATGCGCGCCTAGCAACACGGCCCCTTTGCCCTGGTTTACCAGGTCTTGAATAGGCTCCGCACCGCGCGTCGACACGGTAAACTGCTCAACCCCGCGCCCCAACAACCGCACCCGGTCAAAGAAGGCATGGCTGAAGGTCCTGGCGTGCCGCATGCGTTCCAACAGCGTTGGCGCGCGGCCCAGAATGCGGGTGAGAAAGGCGATCGAGGCTCGGGTGCTCAACCGTCGTTTGTCGATCGCAAAGACCAGTGCAATACCCCAGAGCAGGGGCACGTATATCAGGCTTGGGGGTCTGCTTGCCAGTAGCCGCATGAATTTCAACTGCCACAAAGACCCAGATTCCCTGGCTTTGGTCCAGCCAGTCGCCTGGTCCACCCCGGTTTCTTGCTCAGCCATTGGTCGGCCGCAGTTCTACCCGCGCATTTGCCAGGGTTTCTGTCCCTGAGATCCACGCAAGTTTCGCAAGGGTACCCCCTGCCCCTATTTCCAAGGTGATTTCATACGGCTGATCTGGGATGAGTTGGCGCAGAAACTTCATGCGTTGAACGCATTTCATCTCATATCCGATGTCGCGTAAGGCCTGTTCGGCCAGACCCAACAGAACCGCCCCGGGAACAATTGGGTTCCCGGGGAAATGGCCGTCCAGGCACCTGGACTTGGGATCAACGCCCTCTGATCTGATCAGCTGCACAGCCAAGCCTCCGAGCAGATGTGCCGGATTGGATAGTTGGGGGTTACTTCAGGCAAAAGATCACATCGTTGGTCAGGTTTTCGATCCAGCTGTTGTAGCGTTTGTGGATGGTGTTCTTTTCGGCGTCGAATTTCATGTTCTTCGAGTCTCTGTAAGAGATCTTGAAGGCCTGGCTGCTGTATTCAACGTCAACTTCAACATAATGTTTGCCGCGCACCGTCAGTTGGCCGATCAATTTGCCTTGTGCGACACGGCTGAACTTCCAGCCACGTGCCGAGCTGCAGGTTTTAAGGGCATTCTCCACACCACGGATCGTGGTGTTCTTTGATGTCACTTCGCTGAGCTGAACATAGGACGTCCGGACTTTCTGCAAAGCCGCCGCGGTTGTCGCTGTCAGCGGTTGCAGGGCCAGGGCGCCCAGGAAGGCATAGGTCAAAAGTTTCATTTCGTCTCTCCTCGATTATGTTTCTGGTCAATAAGTCCCAAGGCCTTCAAAAAGCCCATTGGGCGCAGGCCTCTAAGAAGTAGAAATTCGGTGACAAGCCCAAACAGCCGCATGAAGTCACGCAGGGGGTCAAAGTGGCTTGGGCGCAGGACAAAGCCCTCATAGCGGGCTTTCAGGGGCACGTATTCAAAGGGAATTCCCTTCTCCGCAGCATAGAGCAGTGCGGCGGTTTCAAATTTGAACCCCCCAATATGGCGCCTGGGAATGTCCAGCCGCTTCAATGCGGTCGCGGGGTAGAGCCGCATGCCACATTGGGCGTCCTTGATCCGGCGGCCGCAGGCCCAGCCAATAAAGAAGTTGCCAAATTTGATGCCTTTGCGGCGGGACCCGGGCATGTTTGCCATATCGGCAGAGCGATCCCCCATGACAATGGCCAGGGGATTATCCTGATGCTGCGCCAGAAACTTGGGGATATCCGCAGGGTCGTGCTGCATATCAGCATCCAGCACGATCACTGCCGTTGCACCTTTGTCCAGTGCCGACTGGAAGCCTTCGACCAGGCGATCCCCCTTGCCCAGGTTGGTTTCGTGACGCAGCACAGTAGCGCCGGTGCTGGATAAGGAGCCCGCCGTGCCATCCGTTGATCCATCATCGACCACAATGACCTTGTCCACCAAAGGGATGGTTTCCTCGACCACCTGCCGAACGGTCAGGATCTCGTTGTGTGCCGGGATCAGAGCAAAAGGACTGGCCATGAGGGATCAGCGTCCGCTATCGGCGCGCGACATATTCGGAAAAACAGCCCAGCAACGAGTTGTGCTCGACCGTTGTGAACCCGGCTTTGCGCAGGCTGTCCAATACGTTTTCTATTGGTACCATCTGATCCATGGATTCCCAGTAATAGCGCATCAGACGAAACACATTACGGTCTCTGGTCAGGATCATCGCCACTGTAGGCAGGATATGCTTGAAGTAGAGACGGAACAGGGCCTTGGGAATGGCTTTTTCTGGTACTGTCACATCCATGATCAGCACCTTGCCGCCGTCTTTCAGAACGCGGTGATACTCAGTGAAACTGTCATCTAGGCTGTCCACATGACGCAGGGCAAACCCCATGGTCAGAAAGTCGAAGCTTTGGTTTTCAACGGGTAGTTTTTCCGCTGTGGACTGGTGAAAAGTCACCGGAACACGTTTCTTGGCCTCTGCGATCATGCCGGCCGAGGGTTCAACGCATTCAATCTGTTTGGGGTCATCCAGAATGGTCATCAGCGCCCGTGCCACCTGACCGGTGCCGGTGGCAACATCAAGCACCCGCATCTCGGAGGTCACACCATTGCGGCGCAGGGCCTCGCGGCGATACCAGTCGCCAGAGCCGAACCAGCCCCATTTTGCGATGGCCTCATAGTTTTTAGCAGTGTCGTCAAACACCTGACGCAGGAAGGCCTGCTTTTCTGCGTGTGACTCGTAATACTCACCAACTACGATTGGTTTGTTGCCGTCGGACATTGATAAGACCTTGTCGCCTAGATATTCGGCCAAAACTCTCGAATCAGATCCTTGGCTCTTCAGCGCAACTTATACCAGTAGAGAAATCAAGCCTGCCAGCCCTGCAAGGTGCTAAACCTACACGGCGCAGTGGTTTTAAAAGGTGTTTGTAGCGTTACATTCGACGTGTATAGACGGTTTTGCCCTCGTACCAAGCTGATGGAAGTCATGAATACCTTTGCCCGCGAAGAAAACGTTCAGTCAAAACGGCTTTTGCCATATTTAGCTGCCTGGCTGAGAACCCGTGTCTATGAAGCCTTCGTTTTCCTGGTCAGTATTACAGCAGGCGCCTGCATCATTTTTTACCTGCATTGGCGGCCAACGCCGGTGTTGGTGCGCCGATTGCTTCGGTTTTGGTCCTGTGGGTATATTTATGGTGCCAAATACATCCTTGGGGTGACTTACAAGATCGAAGGTCGGGAACACATTCCCGCTGGGCCTGTGATCTATATGGGCAATCACCTTACCGCCTGGGAATCTGTGATGATGACGGTGCTGGTGCCCCATGTGAACATGGTGACCAAGCGCGCTGCTATGTCTATTCCGGTGTTCGGTTGGGGTTTGAAACATGCGCCAATGACCCCCATTGATCCCGAGACCCCAGGCAAAAACATCCGCCGCCTGTTGAAAGAGGGCAAGACCTCGATCCGCGAAGGTAGGAGTATGGTCATTTTTCCAGAAGGGTCCCGCGTTCCCATCGGAGAAACCCGCCCCTACGCGCGTGGGTTTGAGATCCTGTACAAACACTGCGGTGTGCCGGTTGTGCCTTTTGTGACGGATTCAGGTCTTCATTGGCCATCGGGCTACGCGACAAAACCACCCGCAGTGATTACGTTGCGGTTTCTGCCGCCCATCGAAGCAGGCAAAAACCCAAATGAATTTGCAGCAGAGCTGGAAGAAAGCGTTCGCACGGAGGCGGCAAAACTGATGGCTCCGCAGGTATAAGCCTGCGAGCCAAAATTCGCGGACCCGAGCCAAAGCGCACAGACAGCGGGCTAGCTCTGCAATCCGGCTTTTTTCAACAGTTCTAGCGTTGTTGCGCGGGTGATCTTTCCGGTAGCAGAGCGGGGAATTTCGGGTAAAAATAACAGCTTTTTAGGAACAAAGGCCGCGTCGAGATGGCGCAAGAGGTGGCGGCGCACCAGGCTGCGTATCTCTGTTTCTGACAGGGAACTGTCCAGAGGCGGCACCACTGCTATGGCCAGGGCATCGGACTCGCTGCGCTTGGCGTGCAGGAAAACCCCATCGGATATTTCGGAAACCTCCGAAAGGATCGCATTCAAGGCCGCAAGCCTGTTCCGCTTTCCCCGCACGCTCACCATGTCGCCGGCGCGGCCAAGCAAGGTAAAGCGCCCATCGGGATGTTGCTCGATCTCGTCTTCCAGCGCGATAGGTTCTGGCAGATGCGGTGCAAATGCCAGGCAGGTTGCCTGCGCCTTTTTCAGCTCAAACCCAGCCGAGAGGCTCCAAGCCTGTTCATGTGCGGTTTGTCGCAGCGCCATGGAGCCGGTCTCGGTGCTGCCATATATCTCCATGACCTTCAGGTTTTCTCTGCGGGCCAGTTTCTGAGCCAGCGCCTGAGGGAAGGGTGCTGTGGCGGAGAGCACGCAGATGATTTCCGGTGCGGCCAAAATGGCAGCCTCAAGAAACCGCAGATGTGCAGGGCTGGTGATCAGTACAAGTTTGGAAATTCCGCAGGCGCGCGCCGCCTCAACCGCCGCTTCCAGGTCGGCGGGATAAAAAATGGTGTCCCGATAGGTCGCGTGGCCAAAACCAAGCGTGGCAAAGATTGTGGCTTCCAGCCCGTACATATGACCATGCGGCGTGGTGCCCAGCAGCCCGACCTCTGATGGGGACGCATCCAGATCCTGAATGATCTGATCGGTTATCGCCGCACCGCCGCGTAGCATCTTCCAGGTTTTGACGTTACATTTTGGCTGCTTGGTCGAGCCTGAGCTATAGACGCGAATTTCTGTGGAACTGTCTTGCAGCAGTGTTGCAAAATCCCGAACCTCTACCTCTCCGGGCTGCGCAGCTTCAAACGACAGGCGGGGTGCAAGCGCGTCATGATCTGCGTTGGTGCTCAGAATAACTGGGGCGGGCGCATCGGAAATCGCGGAGCGGATCGCCTCTGGTGCCAGCGACGGCGGCAGGACAATCGTTTGTTTGTTCAACAACCCGGCGACAATGCCGAGGGAGAATTGGTAGCGATCCTGAAACAGGTTGCAGATCGATCCCGCCCCCTGCACCTGACCGCGCAGGGCAGCAATATCGGTGACAAATTGCTTTTGATCAATAGTGCCATCTTTTGAAAAGAACAGGTTTCTGTCTGCTGCATACATGTTCAGATGTCCAATTTCTTCCAGGTATCACGCTGCATTATCAATGATATAGAGCGCTGCCAGGTTTCCGGCCGTTTAAACCGGAGGCGGGCAATTTCATGAGATATGACAAACCACAGCACCTGAGCAACCAGAAGCGTGACCAATATCACGCTAGCAAGGGGGCGCAGGGGTTCACTCCCAAGGGCCAGTAGGCCCAAACCAGCGCAAAACAGACCGACGCCCAGCCAGACCCCGCATTGCCGCCTTAGGTAGGCCGTGAACTCTGCAGATGGGTTTGGTCCTAGATGAGCGGCGGTGACGAACTGGAGCAAAACGCTGGGCTGCCCGCGCAGTAGATTGTGGCCAAAGACATAGGCCATGCTCAGGTTGATTGCGATGACGGCGAGATAGGGCACAAATTGCAGCTCTGGCTTCCAGAACGCCAGGAGTACCCCCAAGGCCCCCCCGATCCTCAGCAGGATTAGTCTGGCCCATTGAAGGCCGCAGACATCACGCAAGAACAGCGAAAAGACATGCAGGGTGAACAGAATGAATACAGCATTCAGCAGAGGCGAAGCAAACAGCCAGCAGGAGACAAGCAAGGCACCCGTGACGGCCGCCCTCAGATGAGGAGGCCAGCCTGCTGGATTTAGGCTCACGTCTTGCGGTTTTCCGCGATGTGACTGGAAAGAGCACGCACGCAAGAGAAGATCTCTTCGTTACGCTCATCATCGGAGCGCAGTTTGAAGCCATAGGTCTCGCTGATGGCAAAGGCGATTTCCAGGGCGTCGATGGAGTCAAGCCCAAGCCCCTCACCGAACAGAGGAGCATCAAAATCGATTTCCGCAGCAGTCACGTCATCCAGAACCAATGCCTTCACAATCAATTCAGCGACTTCAATCTGTAGCTTTTCAAAATCGCCCTGATCTGCAAGTTGGGTTACTGACATGTCTGCTCCATTTTTTGGCACTGCCCCGAAGCAGATTTCGCTACGGCCTGTTTAGTGGCAATTTATTATCTGCCGGGAACTGTCCCGTCTAGCCAGAAATGGGGCGAGTTTATTCGCTATCATGCACAATCACCAGACGAGTAACCTGGAGGCTTAGTGAAGTGGCCCGGCTTTGTTACGCAAATCGTCTGAAGGACAGAATCCCCCTTTCCCCGGACGGAGTTATCCTGCGGGCTCTGTGACAGGTTTGCCAAGAGCGGTGTAGTGGTTCAAGACGGCGATCCGGAATTGGATCTCAGCGATCTATCGCTCGAAGTCTCGGGCCATCAAGGATTGGTCCAATTGCTTCACACAGTGCATCTTGGTCTCGACGCGGCTCCTGCGGTGATATCCGCTGCATCGCTTCCAAATGGTTCGTCGAGGTAGCGCGAGGCATCCACTGCATCGTTCCGAGCGATGGCTCCGGCCGGGGTGGGTTGCCGCGGTTTGGCGTTCTTGCGTGGTGGTAGGACAGCATGGGCACCACGAGCGGCACTCGCGTCATGGCATTTCTTTGTCAATTCCTATGTGTATCTTGCGCCAGAGCCGACGTTTTGGACCACCCTGCTTGCGAGCATTCCACTCGCCTTCGCCTTCGGCCTTGAGCCGGGAGCTTGCGCCGTCGCGTAGGACTGCAGGTCTGCTCAAGCAGCTGCGGGAAATCCTTTTTCTCGAACACGTCGACGATCCTGGTCGGATTGAATCAGGGGTCTTCGCGGCCATTGACCCCGCCGATCCGGTCGTCGAGGATATCTGCCTGCTGGCGGAGGGTCTGGCCCAAGCATTGCGCAACTCTCCGACCGTCTCGGGACTTCTTGGCTGTTCGATTGATGTCAATGGCACACAAGGTCCTCATTACAGCGTCGAAGCCCAAAAAATGGGAGACCTGAAATGAGCGCAGAACTTTCCCACCGAGAGTTTCTGTTGGCGTTAACTGCGGATGCAGTGATGCAAGCGCGCATCGTGCGTGACCAGCTCCATGAAGTCATCATCCCGTCACTGCCTCCGCATAGGTGCGTGCTTGCCGAGGCAGTGAAACGCCACCTGCATGCGGATGCACTGCTCACTGAGCCACTTTTGCGCGACCTGGAGATCTTGATCGATTTCATGCGGGTAGAAATCGAAAAAGGTATTCAGACAACGTGGATCGCCGATGAGCACAAAGTGCATGGCGGCCATCATGAGCGCCATTTCGATACGCGCGCACATTCTCTGGCGGTCGCTGTCGGGAATCCGGTCGGCCTGTACGAAGCCGCCACCGAAGTCATCGACTATGCGAAAGCGGAGCGTCTGATTGACGATCTTCTTCAAGAATGAGCCAAGACGGCGCCTATCATCGGCGCCGTCATCTTGAGGGCAGAGATGCCCAGGGACTGGTTTAGACAACCAATCTCATGCGTGCCGACACCCATACCTTCTGCTGCTCAAGCGTCGGCACGCCTTTTGACAGAAATCGGCGGTGATACCGCGGAGAACGCAATTCTGGGCCAACCCGGATAGCGGGGCGGTGCAGTTGTCGAGGATGGCCTGGGTTTGTCAGACGGTTGTCGAGAGGCGCATTTCGTAGCCAGTGTATGCGGAGGATTTTCCTGTCGCTTTGGTCTCCGCCCTCGCAGCTTCAGCGAGTAGATTCTGGTCGGGATGCGGACCCCATAAGGTGGAGCAGTTTGTGGGGCAATTTGAGAACTCAAAATGGCAAACCCCTTAAAAAACATATCTTGTTGATTTTTAGGGGAGTGATCTTGGTGCCCAGGAGAGGACTCGAACCTCCACATCGTTGCCAATACTAGCACCTGAAGCTAGCGCGTCTACCAATTCCGCCACCTGGGCAGGTGTCGTGTTGGGGCCGTATAAGGCGATGCGCGGCGGGCGTCAAACGGAAAAGCGAAGCTAGGGCCATAAAAAATCACGACACCGTGCAATAGCAGGCAGGATCCGGGGAGGTTTTCATAGTCAGGTTTCTTTTCAACAGCTTATCCCGCCAGCCAGAGGGAGGTCAGAGGGCGGGTAAAGAGGGAAGTAAGAGGACCAAATTTTCTTCCCTATTTGATCCTGCGCAAAGCGAGATCACGGATTAAGGGACAAATGGGAGTCATGAAACAGATTGATCGCCTTGCTGCGCTTGGGCTTTTTGACAGCCGCGTGCCCCGCTATACTTCCTATCCCACCGCGCCGGTGTTTAGCCCCAATATCGGGCTGATGTCGCAACAGCGACAGCTGGCAGCCCTGGACCCAAAGGTTCCGGTCTCGGTCTATATCCACATCCCCTTTTGCGAACGCCTTTGCTGGTTCTGCGCCTGCCGCACCCAGGGCACCCAATCGCTGAGCCCGGTTGAGAGCTATATAGGCACGCTGGAGGCCGAGCTGGCCTTGCTGGCAGACACCCTGCCAAAGGGCCTGCGCATGGGGCGGCTGCATTGGGGCGGTGGCACACCCACCATTCTGCCCCCTGCTTTGATCCACAGGCTGGCGCGCGCCGTCAAAGACGTGTTTGCGCAGACACCGGACTGGGAGTTCTCGGTGGAAATCGACCCAACCCTGGTGGACCGGGACAAAATCGCCGCCCTTGCCGCCGAGGGCATGAACCGGGCCAGTATTGGCATCCAGGATTTTGATCCCCTGGTGCAAGAGGCCATTGGCCGCCAGCAGCCCTATGAGGCAACCCTGGCCTGTGTCGAAGATCTGCGCGCTGCCGGGATTACCTCGCTGAATGCCGATCTGGTCTACGGTCTGCCGCATCAAACCCCGGCTCGCATGGCGGATACGCTGGACAAGGTGCTGAGCCTCAAGCCCGACCGCATCGCCCTGTTTGGATATGCCCATGTGCCTTGGGTTGCCAAGCGCCAAAAGCTGATTGATGAGACGGTTCTGCCGGATGATCAGGCGCGCTTTGCCCTGGCGGGACAATCGGCAACCGCCTTTGCCGAAGCCGGGTTCCAAGCCATTGGTATCGACCACTTTGCCCTGCCGGACGACGGCCTGGCCAAGGCGGCGCGCAGCGGTCATCTGCGACGCAATTTTCAGGGCTATACAGAAGACATCTGCCCCGCCCTCATTGGTATTGGTGCCTCGTCCATCTCGCGGCTTCCAGGTGGCTATGTGCAGAATGCCGCGGCCACTCCGGCCTATATCAAACATATCGAAGCCGGGCACCTGGCTGGCGCACGAGGCCACGAGATGACGCAGGAAGACCTGATGCGCGCCCGCGCCATTGAAATGATCATGTGTGATTTTGCCTTGGATCGAGAGGCTCTCACGCAGCAATTTGGCACGTTGACCGCCGGGCTGGACGCGGATCTGGACCAGGTGGTTGGCCGCTTTGGCGATCTGGTCAGCCTGACGGATGCAAAGCTGGAAATCACCGAAGATGGACGCCCGATGACCCGGATTATTGCCAGCCTGTTTGATGCCCACATGCCAGCGGATGCCAAATTCAGCCGCGCCTCATAACGCGGAACATACCGTAAATTCAAAAAAGGGGAGGCGCGCCATCTGGCCCGCCTCCCCTAGACGCCATGTAAGTCTTGCCGCCCAATCTGGGATCAGAAACCCCGGGTGGCCCCGTGCTTGGCATAGATTGCGGCGATCTTTTTCACCGCATCTTCCGGGCTCAGCTCTTCGCTTTCGCCGCTGCGACGCGAGGTCAGTTCAACCACACCGTTTTTCAGACCACGGGGGCCAACAGTGATGCGCCAGGGCAGGCCAATCAGATCCATGGTGGCAAATTTGCCGCCGGCGCGTTCTTTACGGTCATCATAAAGCGGCTCCAGCCCCAGTGCGGTCAGCGCCGCATACAGCTGGTTACAGGCAGCGTCTGCCTCGTCATCGCCCTGCTTGAGGTTGACGATACCACAGTGGAACGGCGTCACGCCTTCGGGCCAGATGATGCCCTTGTCGTCATGGCTGGCTTCGATGATGGCGCCCAACAGACGCGACACACCAATGCCATGCGAGCCCATGTGAACCGGGGTGGGTTTGCCGTCTGGCCCCTGCACGGTTGCGCCCATGGCCTCGGAATATTTGGTGCCAAAATAGAAGATCTGGCCAACCTCGATACCGCGCGCCACCCGGCGGCGCTCTTCTGGCACCTCGTTGAACAGCGCCGCATCGTGGGTCTCATCGGTGCGGGCATATTTTGAGGTGAACTCCTCCAGCACGCTCTGACACTGCTCGACACTGTCATAGTCGATTTCACGATCCCCAAAACTCAGATCGGTGACGGCGCTATCATAAAAGACCTCGCTTTCACCGGTTTCCGCCAGCACCAGGAACTCATGGGTATAATCGCCACCAATTGGCCCGCCGTCAGCGCGCATCGGAATGGCTTGCAGGCCCATGCGTTCATAGGTGCGCAGGTAGCTGACCAGGTGACGGTTATAGGCGTGCAGCGCGTCCTCCTGGGTGAGGTCGAAATTATACCCGTCTTTCATGTAGAATTCGCGCCCCCGCATCACGCCAAAGCGCGGACGGATCTCATCGCGGAATTTCCACTGGATATGATAGAGGGTCAGCGGCAGATCCTTGTAGGAACTGACGTTGGCACGGAAAATATCGGTGATCAGCTCTTCATTGGTGGGACCATACAGCATATCGCGGCCATGGCGGTCGCTGATGCGCAGCATTTCGGCCCCATAGTCATCATAGCGACCGGACTCTTGCCACAGATCCGCCGATTGGATGGTGGGCATCAGCATCGGAATGTGGCCGGCGCGCTGCTGCTCTTCGTGCACGATGCCTTCAAGCTTTTTCAGCACTTTGAAGCCAAGCGGCAACCAGGAATAGATGCCAGCAGAGGATTGCTTGATCATTCCGGCGCGCAGCATGTAGCGGTGGCTGACAATTTGGGCCTCGGAGGGGGTCTCTTTCAGAACAGGCAGGAAATAGCGGGACAGGCGCATGATGGCTCCAGAGCTGATGTGGTTCGTGTTTTCGCGATCCCGCCCGGTGTAGTGGCTGCGACGAAGGCGAGCAAGAGCAGAGGCACGAAAGCACGGACCGCCTGGCAAGCCGTCGGCCCGACCCAAGTGATTTTTACCGGCCTGTCAGCGCGATGTTGTCACTTTTCCATCCGAGCAGCGCAAAAATAACTTGAACGACCATACAAGAATATATCTGTTAGCGGAAACCTCACGACCAGCCCGGAGCTGCTTCGCTGTCTTTAAGGAGAAAGACTTGACCAAAACCATTCTTGAACCAGCCCGTGAGATACCGGTGATCCATGAAACCGAGGTACTGGTGGTGGGCTCTGGCCCCGGCGGGCTGGCCGCAGCATTGGCTGCGGCACGGGCTGGTGTTGCCGTGACTCTGCTGGACCGGTTTGGCTGTTTTGGTGGCAATATCACCACCGTCGGCGTGGAGGGCTTTGCCTGGTATCGTCACGAGCAAACGGTTGAGGCCGGGGGGATAGGCTGGGAATTCGAAGACCGTGCCAAATCCATGGGCGCCGCCGTACCCGAAAGCCAATCCCTGTCCTATGAGCTGGACAGCGAGGGCTTCAAACTGGTGGCAGATAAGCTGGTAGAAGAGGCCGGAATCCACCCCATGCTGCACCGGGTCTTTGTGGCCCCGATCCGGGAAAGCAGCCGTGTCACCGGCGTCATTGTCGAAAGCAAGGCAGGCCGCGAAGCGGTGCTGGCCAAACGGGTGATCGACGCCACTGGGGATGCGGACATTGCCCATATGATGGGGGCGCCTACAGTGAAAACCCCGGTGGAGGAAATGCAGGCGGCCAGCGTCATGTTCCACATCGCAGGTGTCGACAAGCAAAAATTCATCGAGGGCGTCAAGGCCGACCCGCAGACCTATGCTGACTGGTCCACTGGCGAATGGCAGGTCGAAACCTCCGGGAAAGAAGACGAGATGTATTCGCCCTTTTTGGCCAAACCCTTTGGACAAGCGATCCGCGACGGGGTGATCCCCGCGCATCTCAACACCATTGGCGGCACCTGGGGCGCGGTGCATGACAGTGGCGAGATGACCTATATGAACCTGGTGCATCTGGCAGGCATCGACGGCACCGACCCCGACAGCATGACCATTGGCGAAATCGAAGGCCGCAAACAGGCCATGTTGGCGATAAAAGCGCTGAATGCCTACACGCCGGGCTGCGAAGCGGCGCGGTTGCGCAATTTTGGCATGACCATCGGCATTCGCGACACCCGCAAGATCGACGCCCACCACAATATTACCGAGGATGAGACCCGCAACCAGGGCCGCTTTGACGATAGCATCGGGATTTATCCGGAATTCATTGATGGCTATGGCGTGTTGATCCTGCCCACCACCGGACGCTACATGCAGATCCCCTATCGCGCCATGTTGCCAAAGGGAGTCGAAGGTCTGCTGGTGACCGGTCGCGCCATTGGTGGCGACAGAATCGCCCATGCCGCCACCCGCAACATGGCCTGTTGTGCCGTCGCGGGCCAAGGCGCAGGCATTGCTGCGGCCCTGTCCGTCAAGTCAGACTGCGCGCTGGAGGCTGTGGACATCACCGCTTTGCAGGCGGAACTGAAACGCCAAGGCGTCAGGATCGAGTGACCTGCCCCATCCCGGCGCTGTTCTCGCCTTGGGCAGGACCACACCACCCCGGCAACACAGCCTGGGTGGGATTCGCAGGGACCGGAGCACGCGCCAAAGTAGGACTTTCGGCGCAAAAAAACAGCTCAGATTAACCCCAGAGCCGCGCGCTCCTCTTGCAAGGGGCGCGGCCTTGGGCGATGACTGAGCAAAGATCCTACGGATCAGTCCGCAAAAAGGCAGCGCAGTCATGGCCCTTCCGGCAAAAAAACAGTTCAAATACTGGGGCATTGCCGCCCTGATTTTTTCCATTGTGATGTGGTCGCTGGGCGACGTTTTACTGCCATTTGTGCTGGGCGCGGCCATTGCCTATCTGATCGACCCTGTTGCTGATCGACTGGAAACCATGGGGCTCAGTCGGTCGACGTCCACGGCTGTGATTGTCGTGTTCTTGATGCTGATCTTTTTGCTGGCTTTGCTTGTCTTGCTGCCGACGCTGATCAATCAGCTGATTGATCTGACCGAGACCCTGCCCAAGGCCTTTCGGGATCTGCGAGCCTTTGCGCAGACTCATTTCCCTTCTGTCTTTACCGAAGGCAGCCGGGCGCAACAAACCATTGCCTCGATTGTTGGCACCTTGCAGGGCAAAGGGATTGAACTGGTTGAGGGCATCGCCGGATCCGCAGTTTCGCTTCTGAATGTATTGGTATTGTTTATCATTGTTCCAGTGGTTGCCGTCTATTTGCTGCTCGACTGGGACCGTATGATAGCCCGTGTGGACGAACTGCTGCCGCGTGATCACGCCCCAATCATCCGCCGCCTGATGTCGCAGATCGACGCGGTTCTGGCCTCCTTCATTCGCGGCATGGGCACCGTCTGCCTGATTCTGGGCAGCTACTACGCTGTCACCTTGATGCTTGTCGGCCTCAACTTTGGCCTGGCGGTTGGCTTTATTGCCGGAATGGTCACCTTCATTCCCTACCTCGGAGCGCTGATTGGCGGCGCGTTGGCCATTGGCCTGGCCCTGTTCCAGTTCTGGGGCGACTGGTGGTCGATTGGCATCGTCGGCGCCATCTTTGCTTTTGGACAGGTGATCGAAGGCAACTATCTTACCCCTAAACTGGTGGGCAACTCCGTCGGATTACACCCGGTCTGGCTGTTGCTGGCGCTGTCGGTTTTTGGCGCCCTTTTTGGATTCGTTGGTATGCTGGTCGCCGTGCCCCTGGCCGCCGCGCTCGGGGTGGTTGCGCGTTTCCTGGTAGAACAGTATCTCGACAGCCGATTGTACCGGGGCTTGGAACACCCGGCCTTGCAGCAAAAAGACGAGACCTGAAATGGCCCAACAGCTGAGCTTTGATTTGCCCGCCAAAACGGCCCTGGGGCGGGATGACTTTTTTGTCGCCCCCTCCAATGCTATGGCTGTGGCCTTGTTGGACCCTTCCTTTCACTGGCCCAGCGGCAAACTGGTTCTGACCGGCCCTGCCGGCTCTGGCAAGACCCATCTCGCCCATGTCTGGGCCAGTCAGACCGGTGCCAAGATCCTGCAGGCCAGCAGCCTGCGGGAAGAGCAGGTGCCCAAATTGGCGCAGGCGCCGGTGGTGGTGGAAGATGTTCCGGCCATTGCTGGCAACCCAGAGGCCCAAAACGCCCTGTTCCACCTACACAATCTGGTTCTGTCCAATGGCCATGCGCTGATGTTGACGGGGCGGGCTGCGCCGAATCTTTGGCAACTGTCGCTGGCAGATCTGCAAAGCCGGGTGCAGGCCGCGACCCACGCCGAGCTGCAAGCCCCGGATGATGCGTTGCTTGCCGTGGTTCTGGCAAAACTGTTTAACGACAGGCAGGTAACGCCAAAACCTGATGTTATACCTTATCTGGTAGCCCATATGGATCGCTCATTTGCAGCTGCGGCTGTCATCGTAAAACAGCTTGATAGTCTGGCGCTCTCCGAAGGACGCACCCTGTCGCGCCCTCTTGCGGTCAGGCTGATGTCACAAGACCTTCCAAATGATCCGCTACAAGTAACCAAAAATGTAGCATATACCAGCGATTGACCCAAATCTGGGCATGGCCCATCGTGATAACACAAAGCAGAATTGATGAGGCGACCATGACCCCAGCCAAGGCCAGCTCCGCCCCCGATGGAGGCCCTTTTGGTCGCCCCGTTTTTGAAGACCCCAGCGCCCGCGCCCTATCGCGAGTCGGCGTGGTTGATGTCGGCTCCAACTCGGTTCGTATGGTGATCTTTGACGGCGCTGCACGTAGCCCGGCCTATTTCTACAACGAAAAGATCATGTGTGCCCTGGGCGCGGGCCTGTCAGAAACGGGCAAGCTGAACCCCAAGGGGCGCGTCCGGGCGCTGGCAGCGCTGCGCCGGTTCCAACATCTTGCCCAGGGCATGGGGCTGCCGGGCCTGTCAGTGGTGGCCACAGCCGCAGTGCGCGACGCCGAGGATGGCCCGGCGTTCTGCGAGGAAGTCCTGCAGGAAACCGGGCTGAAAATCTGGGTGATTGACGGGCGCGAAGAGGCCCGGCTGTCGGCCCAGGGTGTGTTGCTGGGCTGGCCCGGGTCTTATGGGCTGGTGTGCGATATTGGCGGCTCCTCGATGGAGCTGGCTGAAATCCACGATGGTGAGGTTGGAAAGCGTATGACCTCCTCGCTTGGGCCGCTGAAACTGCGTGACATCAAGGGCGGGCGTCGCGGGCGCAAGGCGCATATATCTGCGGTCATGAAGGAGCTGAGCACCGAAATGGGGCGGCAGACGGATCGCCTGTTTCTGGTCGGCGGCAGCTGGCGCGCCATTGCCCGTGTTGACATGATGCGGCGTGGCTATCCCCTACGGGTTTTGCATGAATACCGTATGACCGCGCGGGATGTCCGGGAAACCCTGAAATATATCGATACCAATGATATCGAAGATCTGCGCACCGCCTGTGGTATCTCTGCCGCGCGGATGTCGCTTGTGCCCTATGCCATCGACGTACTGTCGCGCCTGGTCAAAACCTTCAAGCCCAAGGATATTGCGGTGTCCAGTTATGGCATTCGCGAAGGCCTGCTCTATGAGCAGATGCCGCAGCGGCTGCGTAACCGGGACCCGCTGGTGGAATCCTGCCGCTTTGCCGAGTCCAAAGACGCGCGACTGCCAGGCTTTGGCAAAACGCTCTATGATTTTGTTCTGCCGCTGTTCAGCTCTGGCCCGCACGCCCAGAAGCGCCTGATCAAGGCCGCTTGCCTGCTGCATGACGTCAGTTGGCGCGCCCACCCGGATTATCGCGCCGAAGTCTGTTTTGATAATGCAACCCGCGCCAATCTTGGCGGCTTGAAACACTCTGAACGGATTTTTCTCGGCCTGGCCCTGCTGCATCGCTACCGCAACAAAAGACAGGGCACTGCCTTTGAGTATCTTTACGACCTTTTGGACGAAAAGGGCCAAAAAGAAGCTGAGATCCTAGGCAAGGCCATGCGTTTTGGCGCTATGCTGATGGTCAGCGAAGAGGGTGATATTGGCACGTTGAAATGGCAGCCCCGCAAACGTCATCTGTGTTTGGAACTGCCCCGCGCCTGTGAGGATCTGTTTGGTGAAGTGGCCGAGAGCCGTCTGAAATCGCTGGCTGAGGCCTTGGAGGCTGAGCTCAGCGTCAAGATCACCAAATAAGGTCGGCTGATGTGATCACATGGGAGCTCTGCTTTGGCAGCGACCGCATGTGCTATCGCTCACAGATCTGTGGACCCGTCGCCTGCCCCGTCAGCTGAGCCACCTTCAGGTGGCGTGCTGTCTGGTTCATCTGGTTTACGGCGAATGATGATATCGCCATTGGGCAAGATTTCCGGCGCCTCATAGCGGCTCCAGTCTTCGACTTTGCCCGCGATTTCTGTCAATGCCGGGCCCATTTCCGCCAGGAAGCTCTGCATTGAGGGGCCAATCTGAGACATCAGCCCTTCCAGCTCCTCCAGGGAAGGCGCCATTTCTTCGCGCAAGCCTTTCCAAAACAGCTCAGCCCCGCGCTCCATCAGGCTGGAGCCCCCACTGTCGCCATCCTGCGGGACACTGTCCTGGGCAACAAGCGGCGAGGCCATCAAAAAACTGGCGATCAGGGCGGGAGCGAAAATATGTTTCATGGGGTCAATATAGTCTCTCTGTGTAAAAAATTAAGTCAGCCCAAGGTCCAATGAGACCGGAAAATGATCAGACGCCGCCAATAGCGCCTCCCGCAGGGGAATGTCGCCATAACACTCGGCATCCTCAAACGGGTGCCAGATACGCCAGCGCGGTGCGTAGGCCTCCAACCCGTGGGAAATCATGATATAATCAAGAAGCGCACCAAAATAGCGCTTGGTTGCGGCGTTGTAAAACCGGGAGGTCGAGGGCTGCACAATCTCGCGCGGTTTCAGCAGACCTTGTGCATGGGGATCGGTCAGCTCTGTCCCCATGACGATCTCAACCGAGGATTTTCCAAACAGGCGCTCATATTCGTCCAGCCCTGGACCGTCATTGAGATCCCCCATGACAATCACATGTTCGCCGGCCTCGGTGTGGTCTGCGACACGCCGATGCAGCCAGATCGCCTGGGCCAGCTGCTTGCGCCGGTTGGCGATGGAGAGCCGCACCACGTCTTTGGCGTTTTCAGCCCCATGGGGGGCCTTTGATTTCAAATGCGCACCGATCAGGCGCAAAGTCATGCCCTCTTTGGTGTTGACCCGCAGTTCCAGCGGCGGCTTGGAAAACCGGACCCGGTCCATCCGGTCATCCACATCCAGATCAATATGAAAGCTATCATCAAAGCGTGGCGTGTCTTTGCTGACCTGGGGATCCACCTTCACGGTCAGCACCGTTGGATCATAGAGCAGCGCGATTTCTTGATGGGTGTCGGTGGCAAAACCGGAAACCGCAGTATCCGTGCGCAGGCCTGCCTCGGCGGCAAAGCGTTCCAACGCTCTTCTACAGCTCTGATTTCGCCCGGTGTTAGGCGCCTCCACGACCATAACCGCATCCGCATCCAGGCGTTGCAGCACATGGGCAATACCCCGGCCCTGGGTGTAGCGATCGACGCCATAGCGCCCAGAAGATTCACCATCGAGCATCAAATTGTCAGCATCGTCAAACAGATGCGCAAACCATTCGATATTATAGGTGACCAGGCGCATGTTTTTCACATCCGTTGATCTGATCCCAGGCGCGGTTGATATCTATCATGCGTTTTTCCGCCAGCCGCACGGCCTCTTCCGGTACTCCGCGCCCGATCATTGCATCCGGATGGGTGTCGCGCACCAGCTTGCGCCAATATTTGCGGATCTCCTCACGCGGCATATCCGGGGACACGCCAAGCACCGTATAGGGATCCTTGGGAGCATCCGGGACAAATCGCGCCCTAAGCGCCTGAAACTGCTGTGGTGTCTGGCCAAAGATCCGGCTCACATCCTCCAGAAACTCGTTTTCACCGGGATGATAAAAGCCATCTGCCATGGCGATATGGAACAGCCCCTCCATCAGATCACACAGGGTGCTGCTGTCCGAGGCAAACATCCGTTGGATACGCGCCGCATAGTCCTGATATCCGGCAATATCTGTCCGAGCCATATCAAAGACCCGCGCCGCGCCGGCCTCGTCGTTTTGGGCGATCTGGAACACTTCGCGAAAGGCGGTGACCTCATCCCGAGTGACCTGGCCGTCTGCCTTTGCCATTTTGGCGCCCAGAGCCACCACCGCAATGGCAAAGGCTACCGATCGCTCGGGCGGGGTGCGCAGGCGGTCAAAAACATCCGCAAGGCTTTCGCCCTTTCCAAGCGCAGACAGCGCATCTGAGATTCGGGACCAAAGAGTCATATCAATACCTTAGCTGGAAACCCAGCCGATGTCAGTGCTGCCACGCGTTGCCGCTGCACACCGCGGCGGGCAACTGGCAAATCACCGCCGGTAGCGTCTGATTTCAGCGCAGATGGCGGCGCCCGTGGGGCGTGTCAAACTCAGCCTCAAACCCCATCGGACCGGTCTCAAAACTGATCCGCGGATCAGACATGGGCATCACCTCTTGCAAAGCGCCCGCCTCGGGGTGGGAAATCACCAGGTGGTGCAGCCGACAGCCCTGCTGCTGCAGACTGGGCGCCGGATGGGCAGAATGCCACTCAATCAGTGCTGGAAACATATTGTCATAGGGCAGAATCCCGTCCGCCGGCACCGCCATATCCCACTTCAGATCGCCCCGCGTCAGCGAAACAGGCTCCCCTGCCCCCTTTGGCAGCCCGGCCAGTTGTGCGGGCAGATCGGTGCAGCGGCAAATCCAGTTGCTGATCCGGGGCGCCCCGGTAAACCGGTCCAGATCAAACCAGCAGGGCCGCCGCTGTGGGGTGGCAGATGGATCAATGGCGATGGCTTCAAGATAAAGCCCATCCGCCAGCCCAAGCAGGTAATTATGGGTGCCAAACATCGCATGTTGCCCGCCTGGCTGCAGCGCCACGCCAAGCGCCTCTTCCACGTGAACCCGCGCCTCTTCCAGAGTTGCGCCTGCGACGGCCAGGTGATCCAGTTCCATCATGCTCTCCTATTTTGGCCACACCCTAGCCGGCCCCTTGCGACATTCAAGCGCAAAGCTGAGGAGGTGATCACTGGCAGACATTCATAGTTTGGAAACCATAAGGTACTGCCAGCGCTTGAATTATGGCCTGCCCCCTATGAAATTAAGGAAACTTTGGGCATGGCGCGGGCTTCAGATAATGAGGCCCCTTCTTCCATGTCCGTGTCAAAAGCGCGCCAGGACACCTGGTGCCGTGTGAACGAGGTATAGGAGGTCATCTGATGCTGATCCAAGGTTCAATGAGCCAGGAACTACTGTCGAGCCTGAATAGGAAATCGACAAAGATGAATGGTGAGCAAGCAGAAAAGCTCGCAGCCTTTCTGTCCAGTTTCGAGCCTGACAAGCTATTGGACGCCAATGCCCGCACAATGCTCATTCAGGTCAAAGACCCGGACCTGGGCAGCGGAAAAAATCTTGACGCAGCCTTGGCGGGGTCAGGCAGCGCGGCAGCCGAGCGGGCAGCCCAATCCGGAGCCGATGCGGCCTTGCGCGCGGACCGCCCGCTGCCGCCACAGGAAAGGCAGGGGATTTCGACCGTTGACGACGAAATTGTCGAGCTGATCGCCGCCACCGTTGAGGCCTATGATTCAACCAGTGAAGACGCGTTGAGTTTAGGCGACACCGTTTTGGCCGCCTTGGAAGAGGCGGGCTATGATAAGTCACAACCGGCCATCGATTTTTACGCGTGAGGGGCTGAAACGGCTGCGCACACCAGATCCAGGCCAGTGCAAGGCCGCGCTCCAAAACCGGTTTAAGGCTGCAACACATATGGGCGCAGGAAGACCCGCGCCCATAGATCTGATGACCAGAATATCCGGCGGATCCAGTCTATGACCGGATCTGCACCTGTGTCTTTGCTCAGCTGCGGGCTTCGCGGATCAGTTTCAGGACATCCTGCGCCGCTTCGGGGATGTTGGTGCCGGGGCCAAAGATCGCTTTGACGCCGTTGTCATAAAGGTACTGGTAGTCCTGTTGCGGAATAACTCCGCCGCAGATCACCAGAATATCCTCGGCGCCCTGCTCTTTCAGTTCCTTTACCAGCTGCGGTGCCAGGGTTTTGTGACCTGCCGCCTGGGATGAGATACCGATAACATGCACATCATTGTCGATGGCATCCTGCGCCGCCTCGGCGGGGGTCTGAAACAGTGGACCTACGTCCACATCAAACCCGATATCGGCAAAGGCTGTGGCGATTACCTTGGCGCCCCGGTCATGCCCGTCCTGGCCCATCTTGACCACCAGAAGACGCGGACGACGCCCTTCTTCTTCGGCAAAGGCTTCGATGCTTTTCTGGATCTCGGCAAAGCCTTCGTCGCCCTCATAAGCCGCGCCATAAACCCCCGCCAGAGTTTTCACCTCGGCGCGGTGACGGCCAAATTCTTTTTCCATCGCCATGCTGATTTCTCCAACTGAGGCCCGCATCCGCGCCGCTTCGACAGCAGCTTCCAGCAGGTTGCCGCCATTTTTGGCACGATTGGTCAACTCATCCAACGCAGCCTGACAGGCCGCCTCGTCGCGCTCGTCGCGCATTTTCTGCAAACGGGCAATCTGGCTTTCGCGCACGGCCACGTTATCCACGTCCAGGATGTCGATCGGGTCTTCTTTTTCCTTGCGGTATTTGTTGACGCCGACAATCACCTCTTCGCCGCGGTCGATCATTGCCTGACGACGGGCGGCGCTTTCCTCGATGCGCAGCTTGGGCATGCCAGAGGCCACGGCCTTGGTCATGCCACCCATTTCCTCAACCTCCGACATCAGCGCCCAGGCCTTGTCGATCAGCTCGTTTGTCAGGCTTTCCACATAGTAAGAGCCGGCCAGCGGGTCGACCACATTGGTAACACCGGTTTCTTCCTGCAACACCAGCTGGGTGTTACGGGCAATACGCGCCGAGAATTCGGTGGGCAGCGCGATGGCTTCGTCCAGCGCATTAGTGTGCAGCGACTGGGTGCCGCCCAAAACCGCCGACATCGCCTCATAGGCGGTGCGGATCACGTTGTTATAGGGGTCTTGTTCCTGCAGGGACACGCCCGAGGTCTGGCAGTGGGTGCGCAGCATCTTGGACCGGTCGGACTTGGCGTCAAATTCGGTCATGACGCGATGCCACAGGGTGCGCGCCGCGCGCAGTTTGGCGATTTCCATGAAGAAGTTGGTGCCAATGGCAAAGAAAAAGCTGAGACGGCCGGCAAATTTATCCACATCCATACCCGCCTCGGTGGCGGCGCGGACATATTCGCGACCATCAGCCAGCGTATAGGCCAGCTCCTGCACCAGATTGGCACCGGCTTCCTGCATGTGGTAGCCGGAAATCGAGATCGAGTTGAACTTGGGCATCTCATTGGAAGTGTATTCAATGATATCCGAGATGATCTTCATCGAAGGCTCTGGCGGATAGACATAGGTGTTTCGCACCATGAATTCCTTCAGAATATCGTTCTGAATGGTGCCCGCCAGCAGTGCCTTGTCATGGCCCTGCTCTTCGCCCGCCACGATGAAGCTCGCCAGGATCGGGATCACCGCGCCGTTCATGGTCATCGACACCGAAACCTTGTCGAGCGGGATACCGTCAAACAGGATCTTCATGTCCTCAACAGAATCGATGGCAACGCCAGCCTTGCCCACATCGCCCACAACCCGTTCGTGATCGCTGTCATAGCCCCGGTGGGTGGCCAGATCGAAGGCCACGGAAACCCCCTGCTGGCCCGCTTCCAGATTGCGGCGGTAAAAAGCGTTGCTCTCTTCGGCGGTGGAAAAGCCCGCATATTGCCGAATGGTCCAAGGGCGGCCTGCATACATCGTGGCCTTGACGCCACGGGTAAAAGGGCCAAAGCCGGGCAGCGTGCCCATATGCGGCAGCTCGGCGGTGTCTTCAGCCGTATACAGCGGCTTGACCTCAATACCTTCCAGTGTCTTCCAGGTCAGGTCTTCGAGTGGGCGGCCACGGAGCTCTTTTTCAGCCAGAGCCCGCCAATCGTCTGTCTTGCTTGTCATGGGGTCTTCCTCTTGTCATATCTGTTTGGGGCAGGTTTAGTCCTGCCGCCTGGTGTTCTGGATCCTGGACCAGCTGCGCCAGCCCATCGGCGCCGGCAGTCAGCCACATCAGATCATCTGAATAATTCTCGCGCAGCATAGCGCTTTGGGTCTCGTCAAAGGGGCGCCAGCGCCCCTCTCCTTCGGGCAGCTCAAGGGCTGTGTTTGTCAGCACATGGGCCCGCAGATCTTCCAGCCGCAAGGAGGCGTTGAGCCGCACCCGTGCATGGTTGCGCGGGGCTTCGCAGTTGCTCAGCAGTTGCAGTTGCAGTTCAGGGCGGCCACAAAAGATCTCAAAGGGCAGGACCTGGATCTCCACCCCGGGCATGGCGCAGGCGATATCGGAAATAACATCGCGCCAGCTGCGGCTGCTCTCGGCAAGGTTTTGCAATTGCAAATGCGACGGGACGCGGTGCCCCCGGGTGACCGCATAGGTCAGGGCAGAGGTCCAGTAGCTTTCCAGGCTGCGAATATTGAGCGCCACAGAAGAAATCTGGCCATCAAAGGCTTCGGCGTAGCGTGCCAGCCGCTCCCCGACGCCACTATAAAGCCCGCCGAGCCGCAGATTTGTGCGGGTGCTGCCGATGAGGTTTTCATCACTGACAATAAGTTGCTGAATGCCGCGCTCCCGGCTGTGGTTCAGGTTCATCCTGATCCGCCCCTGCGCCCGTTTTGCCAGCGCTGTGGAATTCACCACCGAAGGTGTGGGCAAGACCCCGTGCAGCAAGCCATTGCGGGTGCGTCGTGGTCCCCAAAACCCTATCCCTTGCGTTTCAAGCTCTGCTGCATTCTGGCGCAGGTATTCCTGAAAAGAGGTGGTGGCACAGCGGTGTGCCCCAAGATGAAGACAGGTTTGCATCGCATTTCCAATTCTTTGGACGGGAGGCGCGTTCCGCACCTCTGAAAAGGGAGACTGCGCGATCATTGTCCACAGACCCTCTCAAAGCGATTAACAAGCGTGGTTTTTTTTCTGCAAACAGGCCGATTGCCCATCGCATTTATGCGCCATGCGCATATATTGAGGCCAACAGGAGAGATTATGAAACCAATCCTAGCCCTTGTTTTGTCGAGTTTTCTTCCGCTTACCCTAGCTGTAGCAGCCCAAGCTTCAGAGCCTGAGCCCCCCACGCTTGTGCAGCCCGGAGAAGAGGTCGATCTGTCCAGTTTTCTGTGGCACAAGCGCCCAATTGTTGTCTTTGCCGACAGCCCGGAAGACCCCCGGTTCAAAGAGCAAATGATCCTGTTGACCAGCGAGGCAGCGGCCTTACTGGAGCGCGATGTCGTGGTCCTGACCGATACCACCCCAAAACCCACCTCGGCGCTGCGCAAGCAACTGCGCCCGCGTGGGTTCATGCTGGTCCTGGTGGGCAAGGACGGAGGCGTGAAGCTGCGCAAACCACATCCCTGGACAGTCCGCGAGCTGTCGCGCACCATCGACAAGTTCCAGGACCGTCTGCGAGAGGTCGAAGATCGGCGCGAGAACTGAGAGCCATTCGCGCGCCAGCCGCGCCTTTTACGCATGGGAGTTTGCGCGTTTGGCCAGGGGTTTAGCCGTTGCTGCGCACGTAGATCACTGCCTTGGCCTGTGAATCCACAATCATTACGCCGTGCCCTTCGGGGATAAAGGCCATGCGCGAGCTGGGGTTCATAATCGCCTGATGGTAGATGGATTTCACCAGCTCGCTCATGCAGTTGACCCCGGCCAGGCCGGAGTTGAGCACGCTGATCCCATGGGGCAGATCGCGCGACATGATCGCTTCGACCAGCGCATTGGGGGATTTGTCGCCAACCTTGAACACCACCGGCTGCCCATCGGCCAGCATCTTGAGCCCGGTATCCACCGAACGCGCGGCGCCAAGCAGCGACGAGATGCGTGGGCTGTCGGTGTGAAACACTGCCGCCGTGCAGGTGCCGTTGGATTTGAAGAAATAGGTATCGCCCAGTGTGACCCATTCGGAGAGCTGAACACGCAGCTCTTCTTCCTTGTCCAGCGCGCAGCCTGACAGAAGAAACAAAGCCGAAATCAACGTTACTGCCAGTCGAAACATGTGCCACCCTGCGATAAACCAATGGGATTGATCTCGCACAGAGGTCTGAAGATTTGGTGCATGCACCTGCATTGCATGTGGAAAAAGCAGGCTCAGCGCGACCCGAAGGTCGCAACTGACACCGGAATTTCGCGGCCAGAGCACCCTGCCCCGCCCGTGAAATCCGGCTTATGCCTGCTTCTGTGATCACCCCTCAAATTCCATGATCACTTCGTCAACCGCCAGGCTGTCGCCTGCACTTGCGTTGATCTTGGCAATCACGCCTTTCTTTTCGGCGCGCAGAATGTTTTCCATCTTCATCGCTTCAACCGAACACAGGGCCTGGCCTTCCTGGACTTCGTCGCCAACCTCGACATCGATTTTCACCACCAGACCGGGCATCGGGCAGAGCAGCAGTTTCGACGTATCAGGCGCCACTTTTTCCGGCATCAGTTCGGCCAGTTCCGCCTGACGCTTCGTGCGCACATGCACTTTGATATCAGCACCACGGGACCGGATACGGAAGCCACCCGAAATCTTGCCCACTTTCAGCACCAGCGGGGTGCCATCCACATCGATTGTCGCCAGCTGATCCCCTGGCGTCCAATCGCTGGCGATGCGCATGGCCGCGCCATCCTGGAAGGTGACCGTGGCCCCCAACTGGTCGGCCTCAATGCTGACCGGGAAGTTCTGTCCCTGCAGGGTAACAACCCAGTCGCTGCCAACCCGGCGCTCGTGATTGTCCATCCGGCCAGACACCCGCGTGCGGCGGATTTCGGCAACCCGGTGCATCGCAGCCGCCGAGGCCGCAATCCGGCGCAGCGCCTCTTCGGGCAGATCAACACCAACAAAACCTTCGGGATACTGTTCTTCGATAAAGGCGGTGGTCATGGCGCCCTCAATGAAGATCGGGTGATCCATCACCGCCGACAGGAAAGGCAGGTTGTGGCCAATACCTTCGACCTCAAACCCGTCCAGCGCGTTGCGCATTGCTTCGATCGCCTGATCGCGGGTGGGTGCCCAGGTGCAAAGCTTGGCGATCATCGGGTCATAATACATCGAGATTTCGCCGCCCTCATAGACGCCGGTATCATTGCGCACCGCGATGCCCGCGCCCGCAGGTGCATCGCCCTGCCATTTGCCATTGTCCAACAGCGGACCACCCGACAGCTCAGCCGGGGGACGATAGCGGGTCAGACGGCCAATCGAGGGCAGAAAGCCCCGATAGGGATCTTCGGCATAAAGACGGTTTTCAATCGCCCAGCCATTCAGCTGCACGTCGTCCTGCGAAATCGTCAGCGGCTCACCATTGGCGACCCGGATCATCTGTTCCACCAGATCGACACCGGTGATCAGCTCAGTCACCGGGTGTTCAACCTGCAAACGGGTATTCATTTCCAGGAAGTAGAAGTTCTTATCGCCGTCCACGATGAATTCCACTGTCCCGGCAGAGGCATAATCCACCGCCTGCGCCAGGGCGACAGCCTGCTCCCCCATGGCCTTGCGGGTGGCTTCATCCAGGAAGGGGCTTGGCGCTTCTTCCACAACCTTCTGCTGGCGACGCTGGATCGAACATTCGCGCTCGCCCAGGTAGATGCCATTGCCATGGGCATCGCAAAGCACCTGAATTTCGATATGGCGCGGTTGCGTCACAAATTTCTCGATAAAGATCCGGTCATCACCAAAGGAACTCGCCGCCTCGTTCTTGGAAGACTGAAAGCCTTCGCGGGCCTCTTCGTCGTTCCAGGCAATCCGCATGCCTTTGCCGCCACCGCCAGCTGAGGCCTTGAGCATCACCGGATAGCCGATCTCGCGCGAGATCTTTACCGCCTCATCGGCGTCTTCGATCAGGCCCATGTGACCAGGAACTGTGGAAACACCCGCTTCCTTGGCGATTTTCTTCGAGGTGATTTTATCACCCATCTTTTCAATGGCCCCCACAGGCGGGCCAACAAAGGCAACACCCTCGGCCGCCAGGGCTTCAGCGAACTTGGAGTTTTCCGACAAGAAACCATAGCCAGGATGAACCGCCTGAGCGCCGGTTGCGCGAATGGCCTCCATCACCTTATCGATAACAATATAGGACTGATTGGCAGGGGGGGGGCCGATATGAACCGCCTCATCGGCCATTTGCACATGCAGGGCCTGCTTATCCGCATCCGAATAGATGGCAACGGTTTTGATACCCATCTTGCGGGCGGTCTTGATAACACGGCAGGCGATCTCGCCCCGGTTCGCGATCAGGATCTTTTCAAACATTGGCAGTCCCTTGTTCTTTTGTATGCCGAAATGCAAAACGCCGCAGGCGAGCTCTGGGCTCGCCGGCGGCGCTTGCGTGAGTATCTGCTGTCGCCCGAAGGGGCTGACAGATCAGTGAAACTGGTGCTGTAGTCGCCCTAGCAACGGCCAGGGTTTTCCTTGCAATAGATAAGATTGGCCGCTGTACCGACGGCCGCACCGGTGAGCAAATGCCCCCCCAGCAAAGCCGATCCGACGGCCCCGGCACCGGCGCCAAAGGCGACTTGTTCGCCGGTGGTGTCGCCACAGGCTGACAGGGCTGTGCAAAGCCCCAACGCAGATGTGAAAAGGATTGCCCGCATAGTATTTTAACTCCTTTTTGTGGAGAGCGCTGCTCTCTTCTCCAACAAGCAGTTGTCGGGCCAGCGGGCAACAAATCAGTGTGTGAGCCGCAAAAATGAGCAGCCCTGCGCCCAAAGGTGCTGCGCGCTCGGCGGGCTTTCGCCACTGGCGCCGCCCTGCCCGCACCGCGAGCCTGTTCAGCAGGGTTAAACAACGGGGCGAAGCCCACAATCCGACCGACGACAACAGTGCCCATGCCCCGCCCCCGCTGGTCGCCTGCGCCTGGCTTCGCCCCGCGCATCACAGGCTTTTCCCCTCAAAGGCTTCCGGAAAGGACCGCTGAGCCAGCTCTACATCAAGAACCAGAAGAGCCTCATAGGAAGCCGGATCAAAGGGATCTTCTGCGGGGAGAACTTCACGGCCAAAAAGCCAGCTCAATCGGCCCGCATCCAGGTTGCCCCGTTCAAAGGGCTGGTCGCCAAACTGCTGCAACAAAGCCTGCATAAAGGCGGCATCAGCACGCCGGTCTGCCGGTTTGCGATCCCGGAACCGTTCGCGTTTGGTCAGCTCGGTCACCCCTTTGGGATTGGGGCGACGAACGACAAATTGAAAATCTGTTCCCGGCAGACGGCCAGGAAACCCTCGGTGCTTTAGCATGATGGTGCCTCCGATCCGGCACCCCGAGGGACGGCTGGGGCCGGCCACAGGGCCGGACCCCATGTGTCGTTACTTGTATTTTCCGGTGTATACTGGCTCAACCGAGATGGGTTCGGGATCGACCACAACGAACTCTTCTTCACGGTTACCACAGGCGGCAACCATCGCCAGCAGACCTGCCAGCGTGATAAACTTGATGCTCTTGGACATTTCTGTCTCCTGAATGTGTTTAAGAGACCGCCAGGACCTGCAGCGCTGTCCAGCCTCAACCTCAATTTGCGAAGGGTACTGTGACCATTCGCGCCAAGAATAGCCCGATTACCGGGTGAATCACATCGAAAACCATCCCGAACAGGGGGCTGTGGCCGCAAAGCCGCAAAACACCGCCCATCGCAAGAGTGCGCCGCAAGATGTTGTAGAGACATCAAAAAGCCTCCCAAATGCAGCGACCTTCACCAGGACGATAGGCTTCAAAAAACTGGGTTGCGTCGGGATCCGGAGTGCCAAATTCTACCGGGCGGTCCGAAAAGGAGATCACCACCATGCTGGGGGACAGGGCATGCTGGGCCAAATAGTCCAGCGCCAGCGAGTCGCACAGATAGTCCATATCCGCAGCGCTGCGCTGGAAATCCGCGCCCGCTTCTACGCCCGCTTCTGCCCCCTCCGGCGCCTGACGCGAAATTCCGGGCACAACAAACCGGAACCGCGCCCAAAGCGCACCAGGACTGTCGTCCAGCAAGACTTCCGACAACAGCACCTGCTGCCCCGAGGGCACCGTCACAGGCACAAAGGCCCCAGAAAGCGCGGCCTCCTCAGCCTCAAGGATCTGAGCCGCAAGCAGCAGACAAAGGCCACCGCCAAAAAAGACCTTTTGTACAGGGGGAAACAGCCAATCACCAAATCCGCAACCCCACCCCCCAATGACTTGGGCTCCTCCGGGCGGGGCTGCTGGCGCTGCGCCACTGGCGCGCGCTGTCTGGTATTGGTGCTGGCAGATCATTGTCCAGTCTCGGCCTCTTTGTCAAACCCTGTTGTAGATTTGTGCAGTTTTACTTCTGATTGCGCGCTCTTTAAGCGCTTCTTGTCTCGCCTTGCATGTCGCAGCCAACGGCTGCGCTTTGCCTCATCCTCCAGTACCGCCTTGATTTCAGAGGCCAAGTTACCCGGAACCCGCCCAGCCACACGACCACCCGCTGTGACCAGCAAGCCATCGCCCTGCTCTTCGACCTTCACCACTGGAGAAAAGCCCCGCACGGCCTGAACCGCCCGCCACATGTCTTGGCGGATCTGCTGCGCCAGTCGCAGCGGCTCCGCTGGAGGTAACACCACGGACACGGCGACATCAAAGCGCGGCGGGACTTGGCGCGCCACTGTCAAAGAGCCCTCTTCGCGAAAGATATGCCACTTGCCGCGCATCACGTTGCGCCAAGCCCACAAACCGCAAGCAGACCACCAGCTTCGAGCGCGCCGCAAACCACAGCTGACACCGTGCACGCCTGATCTTTCCGAAGCCCTGTCATTGCCTCACGCTTTCCTTTTCATCTTTCCAAAAATACCTTCGGGGGTGCGGGGGCAGACAGCCCCCGCGACAACACCCGCTCAAAGCGGAATGTTGTCGTGCTTTTTCCACGGGTTTTTCAGTGACTTGCCCCGCAGGGAGGCAAACGCACGCGACACCCGGCGGCGGGTGGATTTGGGCTGGATCACCTCGTCAATAAAGCCCCGCTCGGCTGCCACAAAAGGATTGGCAAACCGGTCCTCATAGTCTGCTGTATGGGCCGCGATCTTTTCCGCATTGCCCAGATCGGCGCGGTGAATGATCTCGGTGGCACCCTTGGCGCCCATCACCGCAATTTCCGCCGTGGGCCAGGCATAGTTGAAATCGCCGCGCAGGTGCTTGGAGGCCATAACGTCATAGGCGCCGCCATAGGCCTTACGGGTGATCACAGTGACCTTTGGTACCGTGGCTTCGCCGTAGGCGAACAGCAGCTTGGCACCATGTTTGATCACACCGCCATATTCCTGGCTTGTGCCAGGCAGGAAGCCAGGAACATCCACCAGGGTCAGGATTGGAATTTCAAAGCAATCACAGAAACGCACAAACCGCGCTGCCTTGCGCGAGCTGTCGATATCAAGGCAGCCCGCCAGCACCATTGGCTGGTTGGCAACCACACCCACGGTCTGGCCTTCAAGGCGGATAAAGCCGGTGATGATGTTTTTGGCGTAGTCTTCCTGAATCTCGTAGAAATCCCCCTCATCCGCCACTTTGGTAATCAGCTCTTTCATATCGTAGGGCGAATTGGGGTTCGCCGGGATCAGCGTATCCAGGCTGTCCTCGATCCGACCGGGTTCATCAAAGAAGGGCCGCACCGGCGGCTTTTCACGATTGTTGAGCGGCAGAAAGTCAACCAGGCGGCGGACCTCGGCCAGGGCCTCGACATCGTTTTCAAAGGCCGCATCAGCGACAGAGGACTTTTTGGTATGGGTGGACGCCCCGCCCAGCTCCTCGGCGGTGACGACCTCATTGGTGACAGTCTTGACCACATCCGGGCCGGTCACAAACATGTAAGAGGTGTCTTTCACCATAAAGATAAAATCAGTCATCGCGGGCGAATAGACCGCACCACCGGCGCAGGGCCCCATGATTACCGAGATCTGCGGCACAACGCCGCTGGCCATGATGTTGCGCTGAAACACTTCAGCATAGCCTGCCAGCGAGTCGACACCTTCCTGGATCCGGGCACCCCCAGAATCATTCAAACCGATGATGGGCGCGCCGTTCTGAATGGCCATATCCTGGATCTTGCAAATCTTTTGCGCATGGGTTGCGGACAGGGATCCGCCAAAGACCGTGAAATCCTGGCTAAACAGATAGACCATGCGCCCGTTAATGGTGCCCCAGCCGGTGATGACACCATCCCCCGCAGGCTTTTGTTCTTCCATGCCAAAATCGGTGCAGCGGTGCGACACAAACATGTCGAACTCTTCAAAACTGCCCTCATCCAGCAGAAGCTCGATCCGCTCGCGTGCTGTCAGCTTGCCACGCCCGTGTTGCGCGTCAATGCGGCGCTGGCCGCCACCAAGTCGCGCGGCATCGCGACGGTCTTCCAGCTCGGACAGAATATCTTTCATGGCACAGATCCCCATATAGAATTTGCCGCAGACTACCGCCGAGAGGCGCCAAGCCAAAGGCCTAAATGGCAAATTTGCAAATATTTTGCATATCAATATCGAATAGTTGAATATTTGCTAACCTTCTCGCATTGTTTCCAAATTCGATTCAATGCAACACATTCTTGCCGTAATGCGTTCACCCTTCGTTCAGCATCAAGGTCGCAGGATCAGGCTCGTCTCAATCAAATTCGGGCAGAGCAATGTTAAGTCGCGATGAAATAATCAAGGCCATGCAATACGAGCGTTTCCACATCAGCAACCCGCTCAACACCACGGGCAGCGCCCCGATCAAGATAACCTACCAATATGCTGGCGGAAGCGAACCTGGAGACCTGCCTACGCAAGCAGACTATGACGGATGGCGCCGCATGAAGGACGCAGAAAAAGCCAGCTTTGAGGCGGCATTGGAGCATATTGAAAGCTACCTCAACGTCGATTTTGTTCAGACCAAACGTACCAGTGACCCGGATTTGAACGTGGCCGCCGTCAGCCTACCCGGCGCCACCATTGGCAGCGGTGGCTACAGCATTCGTTACCAAGACAAGAACATAACCCAATGGGATGGCTTTGTTGCCTATGACGCAACACTGGACTTGACGTCTGAGCGCCATACAGACCTGCTGCTGCATGAGCTGGGACATGCCATGGGGCTACGCCATACATTTGAAGCCGATATTCCCCTGCCGACCCAATATGAAAGCAACCTATTTTCTTTGATGTCCTACCGGGCCAACCCCTTCAACGGCGCGCATAGTGATGCGCTTATGCTGTTTGATGTGCTGGCCCTGCAAAACATCTGGGGCGCTGCAGTCAACAATGAAGAAAACAGCCGCTACACTGGCTGCAGGACCAATACCGTGGACAGCATCTGGGACAGTGGCGGCATCGACGCCCTGGATGCAACGGGTCGCACACACCCGGTGACCCTGGACCTGCGACAAGGGGCTTTCTCTTCCTTTGATACGGAGCATGACCTGATTATAACCTTCAGCACCGAGATCGAAAACGCCTATGGAGCCAAGGGCAATGACCGGGTTATCGGCAATGGTTTGGACAACCTGCTGCGCGGCCATGGCGGCAGGGATCTTTTGGCGGGCAAAGGCGGCGACGACCGGATGAAAGGCGGGGCTGGCGGTGACACCCTGTGGGGGGATCAAGGGGATGATGTGATGCTTGGGGGCCGTGGCGGCGACCGGATGCGCGGTGGAAGTGGCGATGACTTTCTCAGTGGCAACCGCGGCCAAGACAGGTTGGATGGTCAGGCCGGTGATGATTTTCTGATCGGCGGACGCGGCAAAGATGTCTTCATCTTCAAGAATAATGGCGGCTCGGATACCGTCGGCGACTTCAAACCCGGCAAAGATCTTCTGAATATTATCGGCCATGGCACTAGCGCGGATCTGCTGGATCAAGCACGAGACACAGACGAGGGGCTCTTGTTTGAGTTTGGCGCTGGTGACAGCCTGCTGCTACAGGATGTCACATTGGACAGCCTGGGCGATGACTTTCTCGTTTGAGACGATCTTAGAATAGACAATCCCAAAAAGCTAATCTAAGCCCAAGATATGCAAAATTCCCCAAGCTCCCCAAAGCGCGTACTGAGCAAACCGCATATTGCAACATTGATCCTGCTGGCCGGTCTCTCCGCGCTGGGAATGAACCTGCACCTTGCCGCTCTGCCCAGTATGTCCAGCCATTTCGAGGTTGACTACCGAGTGATGCAGCTGTCGGTTTCGCTGTACCTCGCTGGCAACGCAGTTGTGCAGATATTTGTGGGGCCAATTTCGGACCAGATGGGACGCCGCCCGGTGCTCCTGGCCAGCATGGCTTTGTTTCTGGTGGCGACGGTGGGCTGTATCTTTGCCACCAACGTGGAGGTGTTCTTCTTTTTCCGGGTGGCGCAGACTGTCGTCGCCGCCACCATGGTGCTAAGCCGCGCCGCGGTGCGGGATATGTATGATACCAATGACGCAGCCAGCATGATCGGCTATGTCACCATGGGAATGGCCATCGTCCCGATGATTGGCCCCGCCATCGGCGGCTTTCTGGACCAATGGATGGGCTGGACTGCGGTGTTCTGGGCGCTCTTTTTGATGGGTGCCCTGACCCTAGCGATTACCTATTTTGATTTTGGGGAAACCGCACATAAAAGCGGCAAAACGCTGGGTGCACAGTTCGCCGAATACCCTGAACTGCTCTGCTCTCCCCGCTTCTGGGGCTACTCTCTGGCCTCAGGCCTCGCCTCTGGCTCATTCTTTGCCTATCTCGGCGGTGCGCCCTTTTTGGGCACCGAGATTTATGGCCTCAGCAGTGCGGAAATTGGTATCTACCTCTCTGCGCCGGCTGTTGGTTACTTCGTTGGCAACTTTCTCTCGGGTCGGTTTTCTGGTCGGGTCGGGATCAACCGAATGGTGCTGTGGGGCTGTATCATCAATGGGGTTGGCGTGCTCGTTTCGCTCATTATCGCCCTGGCAGGTGCTGATACCTTCCTCACCTTCTTTGGCTTTATGTGCTTTGTCGGCCTGGGCAATGGAATGGCCATTCCCAATGGCACCACCGGCGCGATTTCCGTCCGCCCGCATCTGGCGGGCACCGCCTCCGGCCTGAGCGGCGCCATTATGATTGGCGCCGGCGCTGCGCTGAGCGCCTATGCCGGCTTTCTGTTGAAACCCGATTCTACGGCTGTGCCCCTCTTGCTGTTGATGTTTGCCACCGCCATCGCCGGGCTGGTGGCGATCCTGCTGGTAATCCTGCGTGAAAAGCAATTGAACAGCTAGGCTCAGGATCCATTCATCCGGAGCCGAACTTGCCGCGCCTGTAACTTTGCAATTATACTGCCTTTGGATAGCAGGTTTGCAAAGGTATCTCCAATGGCGACACAGAAACTCTATGCAGGGGCAAAACTGCGCGAAATGCGGACCCGGCTTGAGCTGACACAAAAAGGATTTGCAGCCAAGCTTGGCGTGTCATTGCCCTACCTCAACCAGATGGAAAACAACAACCGGCCGGTATCGACCACCGTCGTTCTGGCGCTGGCGCAGGAGTTTGGCCTGGATGTGACGGAGCTGTCGACAGGCGACAGCGAGCGGCTGGTGAGTGACATGCGCGAAGCCATCGCTGATCCGGTCTTTGCCGATGAGCCCCCGCCCCTGGCCGATCTGCGGCTCACGGCCTCCAATGCCCCTGCACTGGCCCGCGCCTTTCTCAGCCTGCATCGCGCCTATCGCCAAACCCATGAACGGCTTGCCTCGCTGGATGAGGCCCTGGGGCGCGAGGATTCCCGCATTCAGGCCAGCCCCTGGGAAGAAGTGCGCGACTTTTTCCATTATTGCGACAACTACATTGATGCCATGGACCGGGCCGCCGAACGCTTTGCCGGGTCCGCAGATGTGCGGCTTGCTGCCACAACTGCGCTGGAAAACGCCGGCATCACCATTTCCATCACCGATATGGACGGGCTGCGCGGCTATGATCCGAGCACCCGTACGCTGCGGCTCTCTAATCGGTCCAGCCCGCCGACGCAGGTGTTTCAGCTGCTTTTGCAGGTGGCGCTGCTTAGCCAGGAAAGCCTGCTGGAGGCGACATTGGATTTTGCCCGCTTCCAAAGCGATGAGGCCCGAGCCATCGCCAAAATTGGCCTCGCCAACTATTTCGCCGGGGCCGCGCTGATGCCCTATGGTCGCTTTCTTGCTGCCGCCCAAGAGGACCGTCACGACCTGGAGCGCCTCGCCACCCGGTTTGGTGCCTCAATCGAACAGGTGGCGCATCGCCTTTCAACGCTGCAACGTCCCGGCGCCAAGGGTATTCCGTTTTTCTTCGTCCGCGTGGATCAGGCAGGCACCATCACCAAACGCCACTCTGCCACACGGCTACAATTTGCCCGTTTTGGCGGTGCCTGCCCCCTGTGGAACGTGCACCGCGCCTTTGAAACGCCTGGGCGTTTCCTGCGGCAATTGGCCGAAACCCCGGACGGGGTGCGCTATATCTCGCTGGCGCGGGATGTGTCCAAATCAGGCGGCTCCTTTGGCTCGCCCGTGCGGCGCTACGCCATCTCTCTGGGCTGCGAAGTGCGTCATGCTCAGGCCCTGGTCTATGCTGACAATCTGGAAATGAGCCATGCCTCCGCCTATGAGCCCATCGGCATTTCTTGCCGCATCTGTGAGCGTAAAACCTGCCATCAGCGCTCGGTTCCGCCATTGGAACGCCGCCTCAGCATCAACAATGATCAGCGCGGCATTCTGCCCTACGAAGTAAGCTGAAGACCAGCTGCCCCCAGAGCTGAACAACAAAAATGGGGGGCGTCAAACGCCCCCCTGATACTCGTGACTGAACATATCACTGCGCTGCCTCCATCTGTTTCAGATCTTCGCAGCCCTAGCAGACATCAGGCCTTGGCCAGGATGTTCCAGATCTCGTCTTTCAATGCGCCGCGCTTTTTGCGCAGTTCCACCTCGGCCAGCTCTTCCAGTGGCTCGACGTTGGTTTCGGCGCGGTGTACCGCGCGGTTGACCTCATGGTACTCATCCGCAAGCTTGGAAAAATGCGCATCGTTTTGTTTCAACTGGCTCATGGCTTCCACTTTGTCGGGGAATTCTTCTGCCAGTTCATGGGGGGTATTGGACATCTGTTCGCTCCTTATATTTGGGTCAAGAACAGGCTATTGCCCCCAGCCCTCCGTCACATTGACGCGGATCAAACAAACATCTGAAAACACAAATATGGCGGCATTTTTTCTGCCCCAAATCCCGTAGGCAAACAGCCCAGCCGCCGACGAAAAAAGCCGCCGCTCCCAAACAACAGGAACGACGGCTTGCCGCCTTTGTGGACTGCAAAACAGCCCTAACGTTGGCTCTCCTGCCAGTTTTTATTGAACCAGGGTTCGGCATTAGAGGCAGGCAATCGCCGTCCCAGAATATGGTCTGCCGCCTTCTCCCCTGTCATGATTGAGGGGCCGTTCAGGTTACCATTGGTAATGCGTGGAAAAATGGAACTGTCGGCAACGCGCAGCCCTTCGACGCCAATCACCCGACATTCAGGATCAACCACTGCCATCGGATCCTCCAGCGCGCCCATTTTACAGGTGCCACAGGGATGATAGGCGCTTTCCGCATGTTCACGGATAAAGCCGTCAATCTCCGCATCGCTTTGCAAAGCGTCACCAGGCTGGATCTCGTGCTTCACAAAGGGCGTCATGGCCTCCTGTGCAAAGACCTCTCGCGTCAGGCGCACACATTTGCGGAAATCAATCCAGTCCTGTTCCGTCGACATATAGTTGAAGAAAATCTTTGGCGCCTCTTTGGGGTCAGCGCTGGCGAGGGTAATCTCGCCACGCGATTCTGAACGCATCGGCCCCACATGGGCCTGAAACCCGTGCCCTTCAGCCGCAGCCTGACCGTCATAGCGCACCGCAATGGGCAGGAAATGGTATTGGATATCTGGATAATCGACCCCTTTGTCGGACCGGATGAAGGCCGCGCTTTCAAACTGGTTCGAGGCCCCCAGCCCGGTCTTGCTAAAGAACCACTGGGCCCCAACCCAGGCCTTGCCCAAAAGGTTCCAGTATTTGAACAGGGTGATGGGCTGTTTGCAGGCATATTGGAAATAGAATTCCAGGTGATCCTGCAGGTTTTTCCCAACGCCGGGACGGTCTGCAACCACCTCGATGCCATGCTCCGCTAGCTGTTCCGCCGGACCAATGCCCGACAGCATCAACAGTTTCGGCGAATTGATTGAACTGGCGGCCAGAATGACCTCGATCTCGGCCTCAATGACCTCAACCTTGCCGCCGCGCTCAATCTCGACCCCGGTGGCGCGGCCTTCGGTGATCACCACCTTGCGGGCAAACCCCCGGATCATCTCGCAATTGTCCCGCTTGAGCGCAGGCCGCAGATAGGCATTGGCGGCTGACCATCGCTGGCCTTTGTAAACGGTCATCTCCATAGGGCCAAAGCCCTCTTGTTGCTCACCGTTGTAATCTTCGGTCACCGGGTAGCCCGCCTGCGCGCCTGCCGATACAAAGGCATCATGCAGTGGGTTGTCGCGGGGGCCACGGGTCACATGCAGCGGGCCATCCGTGCCGCGCCAGTCGGCATCGCCGCCCTGCCCGCGGCTGTCCCAGGTTTCCATCCGTTTGAAATAGGGCAGCACATCCGCATAGGACCACCCCTGGGCGCCGCTTTCGGCCCAATGGTTGTAATCGCCCGCGTGGCCGCGCACATAGACCATGCCGTTGATAGAAGAAGAGCCGCCAACCACCTTGCCGCGCGGTGTCACCAACTCACGATTGTCCAAATGTGGCTCGGGCTGGGATTTGTAGCCCCAGTCGTAGAGCGACATATTCATCGGATAAGACAGCGCTCCCGGCATCTGGATCAGCGGCCCGACATCCGTGCCACCATGTTCGATAACCAGAACGGATTTCCCCGCCTCAGACAGACGATAGGCCATGGCGCAGCCCGCCGAGCCCGCCCCCACAATCACATAATCCGCTTTCATCACTTCTCTCCGTCGCGCATTTGGGGCTGGTCAAGACAGCCGTCAGGCCCCGCGCGCCGGCGCGGGCTCGTCCTTGAGGCAGCCCAAAATCGCCTCTTCATTGGCTTGAGATCTGCTGAGGCAGGCATCGCGGCCTCAGCAGCCCCTTGTCTTTGCCCATTCGGGCAACGGGGCGGGTGGGTGGGCGTTGCCTGAATGGGCAATCAGAACGCCGCCTCAACATCGCCCATACGCACGTAAACCGATTTCACCTGGCTAAAATGCTTGATCGCCTCTTTGGAGTTCTCACGCCCCACGCCGGATGCCTTGACCCCACCAAAGGGCGCTTCAACAGGTGCGTCGTTGTAGGAGTTGATAAAGCAGCTGCCGGCCTCCAGATTGCCAATCACCCGGTGTGCGCGGGTGAAATCCTTGGTGAACACCCCGGCGGACAGGCCGAACTCGGTGTCATTGGCACGCGCCACCACCTCTTCTTCGCTGTCAAAATCCAGTACTGACATGACCGGGCCAAAAATCTCTTCGCGGGCAATTGTCATATCATCGGTGACATCGGCAAACACGGTGGGCTGCAGGTACCAGCCCGGCATGTCGCAGCGTGCGCCGCCACAGATCAGCCGCGCCCCCTCGGCTTTGCCCTTTTCAATGTAGCCCAGAACGATATTCATCTGGTTTTCATTGACCATGGGACCAAAACTGGTCGCCTCATCCATGGGATCGCCAATAACCGCATTGCCGGTCCGTTCCGCCAAACGCGCCAGGAATTTCTCCTTGATGCCTTTTTGAACAAACACCCGCGTGCCATTCGAGCAGACCTGCCCGGAGGAGTAGAAATTGCCATTAATGGCTCCGCCCACGGCATTGTCGATATCCGCGTCATCAAAGACGATCATTGGCGATTTACCACCCAGCTCCATGGTGACATGTTTCATGTCGGCAGCGGCCGCAGCATAGACTTTCTTACCGGTGGGCACCGATCCGGTCAGCGAAACCTTGTCGACGCGGGGATCTGTCACCAGCGCGGCACCCACCTCGCCCATGCCCTGAACCACGTTAAAAACCCCGGCTGGCAGCCCGGCCTCATGCAGGACCTCGGCAACCTTCAAGGCACAGAGCGGCGTGGCCTCAGAGGGTTTGAACACCATGCTATTCCCACAGGCCAGCGCAGGCGCGCCCTTCCAGCAGGCAATTTGCGTCGGGTAGTTCCAGGCCCCAATCCCAACACAAAGCCCCAGGGCCTCGCGCATGGTATAGACCCAGTCCTCGCCCAGTGGGATATGCTCTCCGGTCAGGCTGCCAGCCAGGCCGCCAAAATACTCCAATGCGTCGGCACCAGAAGTGGCATCCGCCACCAGAGTCTCCTGCAGCGGCTTGCCGGTATCATAGGTTTCCAACACCGAAAGTTCGTGATTGCGCGCGCGGATGATGTCAGCAGCCCGGCGCAGGATGCGGCCACGCTCAGTCCCACTCATCTTGGCCCAGGCCTTTTGAGCAGCCTTGCCACTGGCAAGGGCCTGTTCAACGATGGCCGGGGTTGCGGCGTGTACCGTGGCGATCTGGTCGCCGGTCGCAGCATAAATCACCGGGATTGGCGTTCCGGCGGTGTCTTCGACATAGGCGCCATTGATGAAATGGCTGGCTTTGGGTTGGGCGGGATGAGTCATGATTTTATGCCTCCGGCGGGGATATTTGGGGCCAAATGAACTGGCGGGATTTAAATTTCGGGCTATTCGCCACGGGGAAAGCGTTTGGTGTCCTCAAGCGTGTTGAGATCCATGTGGTTGCGCATGTAGCGCTCGGAGGCTTTTTGCAGTGGCTGGTAATCCCAGGGGTAGTACCCCCCCTGGCGCAGGGCCTCATAGACCACCCAACGACAGGCCTGGCTGGCGCGGACATCGGCGTCAAACCGGGCCAGATCCCAGCGCGCTTCGGACTTGGCCTTGAGCGTCTGAAGGGTGCCTGCATGGGCCGGATCATCTGCCAGATTGTGACGCTCCAGCGGGTCGGCCTCCAGATCAAACAGCTGATCCGGGTCCAGGCTGCAGCGGTTGTATTTCCACTTGCCATAGCGCAGGGACACCAGCGGCGCATAAGAGGCCTCGGCGGCATATTCCATTGCTACCGGAGCGCTGCGCTCCACACCTTTGGCCAGGGGACACAGATCTTCGCCATCGGTCCAGGGGGCGATCTCTTCCATCGGCAGACCGGCCAGCGCCCCCAGGGTCGGGTTCACATCCAGCGTTGACACCGGAGTTTCAACCAGCCCTGCAGGCAGGTCGGGCGAGGAAATCATCAGCGGCACCCGCGCCGAGCCGTCATAAAAGCTCATCTTGAACCAAAGGCCCCGCTCGCCCAGCATATCGCCGTGATCCGAGACAAACAGGATGGTGGCTTCTTGCCGGGTGTCTTCCAGCACCTGCAGGATCTCCCCGATCTTGTCATCCAGATAAGAGATATTGGCAAAATAGGCGCGGCGCGCCCGTTTGATATGGTCCTCGGTGATGTCAAAGCTGCGCCAGTCATTGGCGTCAAAGATCCGCTTGGCATGGTTGTCGTGATCCGCGTAGTCCATCGCCGGGGTCTGCGGCAGCAAATGCTCGCAATCCTCATAGAGATCCCAGTATTTTTTGCGGGCGACATAGGGATCATGGGGATGGGTAAAGCTGACCGTCAGTGCCCAGGGGCGATCGTCCAACCCGCGCGACAGCTCATACAGCTTGGCGGTGGCGTTATAGGCGACCTCATCATCGTATTCCATCTGGTTCGAGGTCTCGGCAACCCCGGCCCCGGTGACCGAGCCCATGTTGTGATACCACCACTCAATACGCTCACCAGGTTTGCGATAATCCGGCGTCCAGCCAAAATCGGCGGGGTAGATATCGGTGGTCAGACGATCCTCGAACCCATGCAGCTGGTCGGGGCCGACAAAATGCATCTTGCCCGACAGGCAGGTGTAATAGCCGGCGCGGCGCAGATGATGGGCATAGGTGGGAATATCAGAGCGGAACTCAGCCGCATTATCATAAACGCCAGTGCGCGAGGGCAGCTGCCCCGACATAAACGAAGCACGCCCCGGCGCACAAAGCGGCGACGCGGTATAGGCATTGGCAAAGCGGGTTGAGCGCGCCGCCAGCTTTTTCAGGTTTGGCGCATGCAGCCAGTCCGCGGGCCCATCCGGAAACAGTGTCCCGTTCAACTGATCAACCATAAGAACCAGAATATTTGGCTTTGTCATCTGCATTGCGTCCTATGTTTTCAGGGGCTTCACCCCATTTTGTTCCGTTCGTCTTAGCCCCACACCGGAGCGATACTTTGTTTACGTCACTTTCTGACGCGCCACCTCCTTGTCGACGGTGCAAAGGCGGCAAGTCAAAGCCTGTCAATGGAGCAAGGCTCCCATGATGGTTGTTGCGCCCGTGGACCCGGCCCCTGAACCTGGACCCGCGGAGTTGGCCCCGCGGAGTTGGCCCTGTGGACATCGAAAGGCCTTCTAGCATGAAAACCTACCCCTCCAAACATATTTTTGAATGGTCATTCAAGTTTAGTTTGAGACATCAACAGTTGAAACCTGCCTCCAAGTGGCGCAAAACTTCGTCATGGGAAGAAAACGCATTAGAGACATTCGCAACGAAGAGCTGATCGCAGCCACCATTGTCGCTGTTCACAAACGCGGCTACTCTGTTGTTACAATGGCAGAAATCGCGCGAGAGGCTGGTGCCTCTGCGGCATCGATCAACTATTACTTCGGATCAAAGGAAGGCCTGATGGAGGCCACTATGCGGCATTTGCTGCGTAAATTGCGCACCGCGATGATTGCTGGCTACAGCGCAGCCAGAACGCCGGAAGAGCGGCTTTATGCGGTAATGGATGCCAATTTCTCGGATGCGCTTTTTACTGTGCCGCAGTGCAGTCTCTGGATGCAGTTCTGGGCCAACGCCCCCTATTCACCCCGCCTTGCGCGGCTGCATCGAATCAATCGCACCCGTGTCCGCAGCCATGTGCGGGCTGAGCTGGCCAATCTGTTGCCCGCTGAGCAAATCGAAACAGCGCGCAGCGCCCTGCAGTGCTATATGGATGGCGTCTGGCTGCAAGCTGCGCAATCAGAAAGCAGTGTCGACGCCAAAGCTGCCCGCCTGGCAGCGCACCGGGTGGTTGATCTGTCCCTCTCCTAGCCCCATTCAGCCAAGGCCTGCCCACTCGACAGTGTTCTGGTGCCAGAACGAGACTACCAGCTTGGCGGGGTCAAGGCGATGAATGCCTGAAATACCGATGTTCTGTGCGCCTGGGCAAGTAGATCAACTCCAGAACCGTCTCGGACACCTTTTTGATCTCGTAGCATAACCCGGTGCCACCCTGACTGTCCCACGCATAAAGGTAGGGGCCAAAACCGTCAAATTCATCGCAAAACGGCATCACCGACAGATATTCCAAAGAGGTCAGCGCACCGCCGTAGTTGCTCTGCCTCTCATTGCCGATAATTGTAAATTGATCCTTGCTATCGGTCTCGGAAAACCAGTTCCCCTGCAACTGCTTAAGCACCCTGTCCTCTTCGTTTGGCGCCCGCACCTTTACCGATCGCAAGGCAATCTCGACCGAATGGTCAAAGAGCCCGACCCAGTCTCCTTCGATCTGCACCGGCGTTGCTTTGGCCATCCCCCGTAAGGTCGCAAAAACCTCTGGCGGTGTCCTGTTGTCTTCGACCACGGTGAAAACCCGTCCCGAGCCGATAAACCTGCAAAACTGGAATCTGCCCCGAAACATAACGCTGCAATCTAGAAACACGACCTCCCCGGAAAACGGGCCCCCCCAGGTTCCCGGCTCTCGACTGGCGCGCACCTCCAAGGGGGTGGAATGCGTGCTCAGGTTCTGGCGAAAATTCTTGTTGCCAAGGCCAGTATCTATTTTTGCAAAATAGGTTTTGTCATGGCCACGTGCCTCACAATCATTGTCCCCGCCGATGGTGAAAAGCTCTGGCTGGGTACAAAAGGAAAGCATGTCGTGGTGGAATGTCCGCTCCGGGTTTCGGGCGTGATAATAGTAGAACCGATACTGCAAATCGCCATGGATCGGCGTCACGCAGTCCGAGGCGTCCACTGTCCACCAGCCTTCTGAGACCCAGTGCCCGTCTTGTTTGAACCCCACCGCCACTTCGTGGGGCAGGTCAGTGTCATTGCAGATCATCAGCTCAGCCCGGGCTGGGCTGATCAACCCGCTGAACAGACAGATAAGCGCACTTAGAATTATTTTTTTCTGCAAAATTATGGGTAAAGCTCCCCACGCATTACACAGGCATCCCTGTCAGTTCCAAACTCTAGCACCGTCTTGAGCCCTACACCTTTGTTGCAGCATCAGGAGGCGTAATCGCCCGCCTTTTTAGCATTGCCTCGCGCCAGGTGATAAAGCTGATGGCAGCCAGGATAAGCCCACCACCAAAAACGACCCAGATGTCCACTGGCTCGGAAAACACCAAGGCTCCCAGTAACGTCGCCCAGATCAGTTGAAGAAAGGTAACCGGCTGTGTCACCGTCACCGGGGCTGCCGCAAAGGCAAGCGTCATGGTGAAATGACCCGCAGTGGCAAAACAGGCCACAGCAAAGAGAATGGCAAGTTCTCCCAGGCTCGGAGTGACCCAAACCACCGCCGCAAAGGGGGCCAGCCCCAGCGTCACCCAGATCGACAGCATGGCCACCACCATCACCGGGTTGGTGTCGTCGACAGTAAACTTGGCCAGCAGGTATGAGGCGCCAAAGGCCAGGGCGGTAAACATCATGGCAATATGTCCCGGAGAGATCTCTCGGAACCCGGGGCGCAGAATGATCACTGCGCCGATCAGGGCTGCAACAACCGCTGCGATCCGTCGCGCTGCCAGTTTTTCACCCAAAAATACGGCCGCCCCCAGGGTCACATAGATCGGCGACAGGTAGTTCATTGCCGTCACCTCGGCCAAGGGGATCTGGGTCATGGCAAAAAACCACAACATAACGCCGCCGGAATGCACCACGCCTCGGCCGACAAACAGGAGCCAGAGTTTTGGCGTTAGCGCTGTCTTGCGCAGACTTCCAATCAATGGGATCAGAAACACCAATCCCAGCAGATAGCGCAAAAAAGCAGATTCAGCCGGGGGGATACGGTCGCCAAGGTATTTCACCAGAGCCGTCACCGCCACAAAGCATAGACCCGTTACAAACATCCAGAAAACACCAAGCATTGGATGTTTACTGCTCTCGGGTTCTGCCACGTGCCTAGTCATTTTCAATCTGCCTGTTCATGGCGCCGACAGAACACACATTCGGCACGCCATACAACCCTTCACAAGTAAATCACCTCAAATGAGATTGCTTGACCGCCCCCCTGCGCAAGCCGCCACTTCTCACATCAAGAGCAGCTTTAGCGAAATGGCCCACATGGTCAGGCCAACAAGGACATCCAGAACCTGCCAGGCGCCAGGGCGGGCAAAAACTGGCGCCAACAGGCTGGCGCCATAGCCCAAAGAAAAGAAAAACGTAAAACTGGCCAGCATGGCGCCAAGACCAAAAACCAGCGGGTCGGCATATTGTGCGGAAATAGACCCCAGTAAAACAACCGTATCCAGGTAGACATGTGGGTTCAGCCAGGTCAGGGCCAGAACCGTTGTGAGCACGGGTAAAAGCGGCCTTTTGCCAGCGTCCTGCCCAGCGTCAAGCATCTCACCGCCGCGCCAAGCGGCCAACAGGCTGCGGGCGCCATACCAGGCCAGGAACGCCGCGCCACCAAACCGCATCACCGGTTCGAACCAGGGAAAGGCCACAGCCAGGGATCCAAAGCCAAGGACACCAGCAGCAATCAACAAGGCATCAGATCCGGCACAGGCCAGGCAGACCCAGAACACATGCTGACGCCGCAGCCCCTGGCGCAACACAAAGGCATTTTGTGCGCCAATCGCTAGGATCAGGCTAAAGCCAAGACCAAAGCCGGCAAACAGGCTGGGCGGGAGAGACGTCAGTAGCGGCATAAACTGGGTACTTTCGGTTGTGCGGTGTCTGGTATCGCTGGCGGCCTCAGCCCCCGATCCTGACTTTGACTACCCTGCACCAATAACGTAGTAAAATTAATTACACTCACCCAAAGTAAGACATTCTAATGCAATTTGACCCCAACCACCTTTCGGCGCTGGCCGCCGTCCTGCGCCTGGGCAGCTTTGAGGCCGCAGCCCATAATCTGTCTGTCACCCCCTCGGCGGTGTCACAGCGGATCAAGGCTCTGGAAGAGCGGGTGGGTACGGCCCTGGTCAAACGCGGGCTGCCCTGCACCGGCACAGAAGCCGGGCTGCGGCTGGCAAAACACGCCGAAGATGTCGCGATACTGGAGGGTCAGGTGTCCAACGCCCTGGCGCTGGACCAAAACAGCCCACAGACGCCGCCGCATCTGCGCATTGCCGTCAATGCCGACAGCCTGGCGACCTGGTTCATCTCTGCCATGGCGGCCACGCCGGGGCTGCTGTTTGATCTGGTCATTGATGATCAGGACCACAGCACCGATTGGCTGAAACGCGGCGAGGTCTCCGCCGCCGTCACCAGCCACAGCGCCCCGGTCACCGGCTGCAATGCCCAGCCCCTGGGCGCGATGCCCTATGAGGCCAGTGCCAGCCCCACCTTCATGCAAAAATGGTTTGGTCAGGGCATCACCCCGGAAACGCTCGCCCAGGCGCCGCAGCTGATTTATAATGCAAAGGATGCCCTGCAACAGCGCTGGGTCCAGCAGCAGTTTGGGCGCCAGATCACCGCCCCCTGCCATTTCATCCCCTCAACACAGGGGTTTGCCGACGGGGCGCAGGCAGGCCTGGGGTGGGGCATGAACCCGGTTCAACTGATTGAGCCCGCGCTGAATTCCGGCGCCCTGGTGCCTTTGCTGCCCAACAGCGCACTAAAAATTGACCTCACATGGCAGGTGAGCCGTGTTATGGCCTCAGCGCTGGCGCCTTTGACACGGGCAGTGTTAGGCTCGGCCAAACAACATCTGATCCAGCCCCCCCGCAGGGGGGAGTAGATCGCCCCCCGTCCCCGCTCTGGAGCACCCAACATGTTCGCAAAATCTGCCCTCAGTTACGCGCCGGTGCCGCTGCCAGATCGTGCGGACTACTCTGATGCGGAGATGCAAACCAAAGCAGCAGAGTACCTCGCGCATATGCAGCGACGCCACACAGTGCGCGATTTCACCACGCGGCCGGTTGCCCGCACGGTGATTGAGCAATGTATCAAAACCGCCGGTACGGCGCCTTCGGGGGCCAATCATCAACCCTGGCATTTTGTCGCCATTGCTAACCCCGCGTTGAAACAACAGATCCGCCAGGAGGCCGAGGCAGAAGAGCGCCGGTTTTACGCCGGTGGCGCCGGGGACGAATGGATCAAGGCACTGGAGCCCATTGGCACCACTGCCGAAAAGCCGCATCTGACCATAGCGCCCTGGCTGGTCGTCGTCTTTGCCCAGCGCTGGGGAGAGTTTGACGACGGCACCCGCTACAAAAACTACTACGTTCCCGAAAGCGTCAATATCGCCACCGGATTTCTGTTGGCCGCGCTGCATACTGTCGGGCTGTGCAGTCTGACCCATACCCCCAACCCGATGAAGTTTCTCAATGCCGCACTTGGGCGTCCTGCCTCGGAAAAGCCCACGATGATCATCGCCGTAGGACATCCCAGCCCAGACGCCAAGGTGCCCAGCGTTGCCAAGGTGAAAAAGCCCCTGCAAGACATTTCGACGGTTTTTGAATGAGACGCCTCATCCGCCCAGGCTTTGGTTGGCTAGATGAGTGCTGAGCCGCGCAGCCTAGGCGCAAGCCTCCTGTGGCATATCCTGCTGCCACGCGGGCTGGCGCTGCTGCTGTGGTGGGGGGGCAATCACCTGATCCAAATGCCGCCCAGCCTGGTCTGGGGGCTGATCGCTGCGGATTTTCTCTGCCTGCTCTGGGTAAGCCGTGCCTATCTGCGGGTCGCCGACGCCCATATGCTCAGCTCTGGGGCCATGGCGCCGATCTGGGGCGGCTATCTGCTGTTGCTGCTCTCGGTGCTCGCCTCACTGTCCCTATGGTGGCAGGCCCTGCTGATCGCCAACCGCCCGCCCGAAGGGCTCAGCTATTCTGAACAGCGTGCCCAGGACCATGCGGATCGCTACAGTCTGACCCTGTCACAGGATGGGCGCGCGTTGATTTTTTCCGGCGAGGTAACCTTTGGACTGACCAAGACCATCAAGGCGCAGCTGCTGCTGCACCCCGAGGTTCAGCAGCTGCAGCTTACCAGTCCAGGCGGCCATATCTATGAGGCTCGCGGGGTGGCCCAGCTGATCCGGGTGCAGGGGATTTCCACCCTGGCACCCGGGCTCTGTGCCTCGGCCTGTACCCTGATATTTGCTGCTGGAACCACGCGTCAATTGGGCCCCAAGGGACAGCTGGGATTTCATGGCTACTCGCTTGAAATATTTGGCGGTTTGCCGCAGATCGACCTGATGGCGGAGCAGCGCAAGGACGGGGATTTCCTTGTTGACCAGGGTGTCACCCCTGGTTTTATCCAGCAGATCTACGCCATTGCCCCAACAGAGCTTTGGCGGCCCAGCCCGGAGCTGCTATGGGCTGGCGGCATGTTGCGCAGTGCGCCTTAGACCATTCAATCCCCCACCCACTCCCTCCCCCACAAAGAGGTCACCCACAAACAGAAAGCCCCCGAAGGATCGGAGGCTTTCGTGAGTATCCAGGGTTTGGACAGCCAATAAGGCAGAGCAGATCAGAGCTGCTCCATCACCTCGTCAGAGGCTTCAAAATTGGTGGTGACGCGCTGCACATCATCGTCGTCTTCCAGCGCATCCACCAGCTTCATCAGCTTTTGCATGCCTTCAAGGTCCAGCTCGGTGGTGGTGGTCGGTTTCCACACCAGCTTGGTGCTCTCAGATTCGCCCAGCTCTTTTTCCAGCGCATTGGACACATCGTTGAGCTCGCTGTCTTCGCAATAGATCGTGTGGCCATCCTCAGTGGATTCCACGTCTTCGGCGCCCGCCTCGATCGCGGCCATCATCACCGTGTCGGCATCGCCAACCTCCGCCTTGTAGGTCACTTCGCCTTTGCGATCGAACATAAAGCCAACCGACCCCGTCTCGCCCAGGTTGCCGCCGTTCTTAGAGAAGGTCGAGCGCACAGTGGAGGCGGTGCGGTTTTTGTTGTCAGTCATGGTTTCGACGATGACGGCGACACCGCTGGGGCCATAGCCCTCATAGCGGATCTCATCATAGTTTTCAGCGTCGCCGCCAATCGCCTTTTTGATCGCACGTTCGATCACATCCTTGGGCACCGACTGGCTTTTGGCCTCTTTGACAGCCATACGCAGACGGGGGTTCTTATCGACATCAGGGTCGCCCATCTTGGCGGCCACGGTGATCTCCTTGGCCAGTTTGGAAAACAGTTTCGACCGCACAGCGTCCTGACGGCCCTTGCGATGCTGGATGTTTGCCCATTTTGAATGGCCTGCCATGGTAGATCCTTTGTGTCGTGCATGCTTGAATTGGCGCTCATATAGCCTGTGGCAGGGGCAGCTTTCAAGCACTGCTGACAGGCAAGCAGAATCCGGGGCAATATCCGGCAACAACGCCAGTGTCGCCTTGCCCCTGTTGCGCCAATGGCTAGAGTGGCGCCATGACATTTGAACAGACCGCATTGTTTGCCATTTTCGCCGCCGTCTTTGGCATGTTCCTCTGGGGACGCTTTCGCTACGACATCGTCGCTTTCTCAGCGCTGATGATCGCTGTGGTGCTGGGCCTGGTCCCCACCAAGGAGGCCTTTTCCGGCTTTGGCCATCCGGCGACGCTGGTGGTGGCGCTGGTGCTGATCGTCTCGGCCGGGCTGGTGCGCTCGGGGGCGGTCTTTTTGATCACCCGAACCCTGGTGGACAGCTCGCGCACGCTTGGCAGCCATATCGGGCTGATGGGCGGCATCGGTGCGGTGCTTTCGGCCTTTATGAACAATGTCGCGGCGCTGGCGCTGCTGATGCCGGTGGATATACAGACCGCCCGCAAGGCCGGACGCGCACCGGGGTTGAGCCTGATGCCGCTGTCCTTTGCCACCATCCTGGGCGGCATGGCGACGCTGATCGGCACGCCGCCAAATATCATCATCGCCGCGATCCGACAGGAGACCATGGGCGAACCCTTTGGCATGTTTGATTTTGCGCCGGTGGGCGGCATTGCAGCCCTTGCCGGGCTTGCCTTTGTCGCCCTGATTGGTTGGCGCCTGATCCCCCAGCGCGAAACTGGCGCGGGCAATACCGAGGCGCAATTGGCTGATTACATGGCAGAACTCACAATACCTGATGAATCAAAGCTGATCGGCAAACGGCTTGGCATGCTCGACAAAGACGCCGAACAGGCGGATGTCGCCATTCTGGGATTGATCCGCGATGGCAAGCGCCGCTATGGCCGCTCCGCCGGATCGGTTCTGCAGGCTGGCGATACCCTGGTGATCGAAGCCAGACCCGAGGCGCTGGACGAGTTTCGCACCTCGCTGTCGCTGAATTTTTCTGACGCCGCGCGCCAGGAAAAGCTCACCGCCGCCGGTGAAGGGCTGGAAGTCATTGAGGTGGTGGTGCCGGAAACCTCCCGCATCAATGGCCGCTCGGCCCAGGCGCTGGGGCTGGCCTGGCGGCAAAGCGCCGTTTTGCTGGGCCTGTCGCGGCAGGGGCGACGCCTGACCAAACATATCCGTCAGACAGAAATCGAGGCCGGCGATATCCTGCTGCTGCTCTGCCCCCGGGATCGCGGCGCCGATGTGACCGAATGGTTGGGCTGCCTGCCTTTGGCTCAGCGCGGTCTGGCTGTGACCGCCGATGACAAGACCTGGGCGGCAATCGGGATGTTTGCCTTGGCCGTGCTCGCCGCCTCGCTGGGACTGGTCTACCTGCCGGTCGCACTGGGGCTGGTGGTGGTTGGCTATGTGCTGATCAAGGTGCTGCCGGTTGCGGAAATCTATGATCACGTGGAATGGCCGGTGGTCGTTTTATTGGGGTCGATGATTCCCCTTGGCGCCGCCCTGGATGCTTCCGGCGGCACCGCCTTGATTGCCAATGGGCTGATCGACCTTACCGCGGGCCTGCCCTCCTGGATGGTGCTGACGGTTCTGATGGTGGTCACCATGACCCTGTCTGATGTGTTGAACAATACCGCCACCGCCATTGTTGCTGCCCCCGTTGGCATCCAGATGGCCAATGCAATGGGGGTGTCTCCCGATCCGTTTTTGATGGCGGTCGCCGTGGCCGCCTCTGCGGCCTTTCTCACCCCGATCGGGCATAAGAACAACACCCTGGTCCTGGGCCCCGGTGGCTATCAGTTTGGTGACTACTGGCGCATGGGGCTGCCGCTGGAGATCCTGGTGATCGCCGTTTCGATCCCGTCAATCCTGGTCTTTTGGCCAATGTAGCCCCCCCCGGCCAATGGAGACCGAACCTAACCTGTGAGGCGGCCGGCAGGTGTGATGCTGACCTCACGGCACAGCCCCTAAAGAATTGCCCTGAATCACGGGCTGCGCATAGGCTGAACAAAACCGAAGCGGGAGGGGCAGATGAGCGACAGTATAGATACCCATGCAGATGTGATCATTGTTGGAGCCGGCATTGCTGGGCTTGTGGCCGCCTGCGAACTGGGCGATCGCGGCAAGCGGGTGATCCTGCTGGACCAGGAGCCGGCGCAGTTTCTGGGCGGACAGGCCCATTGGAGCCTTGGCGGGCTGTTCATGATCGACACGCCGGAACAGCGGCGCATGGGCATCACCGACAGCCACGACCTGGCCCGGCGGGACTGGCTGGGCAGTGCTCAGTTTGACCGCGCCGAGGACGACTGGCCAAAGCAATGGGCCCGCGCCTATCTGGATTTTGCCGCCAGTGAAATGCGCCCCTGGCTGCATGAGATGGGCATGCGCTGGTTTCCCATCGTTGGCTGGGCGGAACGCGGCGGCAGCGGCGCCGAAGGCCATGGTAATTCGGTTCCCCGCTTTCACGTCACCTGGGGCACAGGCCCCGGCGTTGTGGCGCCTTTTGCCACCCGGCTGCAGGCCCATGTCGCTGCCGGGCGCGTGATCTGCCGGTTTCGCCATCAGGTGAGCCATATCATCGTGCAGGCAGGAGAGGTCAAAGGTGTCTCTGGCGAGGTACTGGCCGCAGATTCCGCCCCACAAGGCGCTAAGACAAACCGCAAGGAAATCGGCGAATTCGAGGTCTACGCGCCCTCGGTCATCGTGGCCTCAGGCGGCATTGGTGGCAATTTGGACCTGGTGCGCAAAAACTGGCCTCGTGACCGGCTGGGCGCGCCGCCAGAAAACATGGTGGCGGGTGTGCCCTTCCATGTGGATGGGCGGATGATCCCCATTGCCGAGGCCGCAGGCGGACATGTGATCAATGGCGACCGCATGTGGCACTATACCGAAGGCCTGCGCAACTGGGATCCAATCTGGCCCAACCATGGCATTCGCATCCTGCCAGGACCGTCGTCGATGTGGTTCGATGCGCTTGGAAACAGATTGCAGGCGCCCTGCCTGCCCGGCTTTGACACCCTGGCGACCCTGAAAGAGATCCTGAAAACCGGCTATGATTACAGCTGGTTCGTGCTGAGCCAAAAGATCATCGAAAAGGAATTTGCCCTGTCAGGATCGGAACAGAACCCCGACCTCACCTCAGGCAAATGGCTGGAGGTGATCCGCGCCCGCCTGATGTCGCGCGGCAGTGCCCCCGCCCCGGTGGAAGCCTTTAAGAAACACGGGCAGGATTTTGTTGTCGCCGATACACTGGCAGAACTGGTCGAGGGCATGAACCGGATCGCCGAGGTGCCGCTGGAAGAAACCCATCTGCGCCGCCAGATCGAGGCCCGCGACGCCCAGGTAGACAATCCGTTTGCCAAAGATGCCCAGGTGATTGCCATCAATGCCGCCCGCAACTATCGTGGCGATCGGCTGATCCGCACCGCAAAACCGCATCGCATACTGGAGCGCAAGAATGGTCCGTTGATTGCCGTTCGGCTGAACATCCTCACCCGCAAGACCCTGGGCGGGCTGCAGACAAATCTGGACAGCCAGATGGTCGGCGCCGACGGGGCGGCGGTGCCGGGGCTGTTTGCAGTCGGCGAAGCAGCAGGGTTTGGCGGCGGGGGCTATCACGGCTACAACGCGCTGGAGGGGACTTTTCTCGGCGGTTGCCTGTTCTCTGGTCGCCAGGCTGGACGATCTGATTTGATTGCCTGAAGCCTGCGAGGAACGAAAACACCGCTACATTTCAGCTGTGCAATCGCGCCGTCTGCAGTCTTGTGCTCCTGCGCCGCCTGTGACAGCGCAGATTGGCGCGCACAAAGCGCTGGGGTTACGCCATGCCTGCGGAATGCCATGGCCAAGGTGTGTCCGGGCCCAAGCATGTCATGACCCAGTCATGTCATAGCCTGGGACAGCAGTGCGATCCCGGATGCAGCAACGAACAAGAAAACCAAAAATCCACGTCTAAAACTCATCAATACGCCCTCGTCAAAAATATCTATCCATCTAATATAGGGCGAAGATTACAAATTTCACTTTTTGCCGCAGATTTTCGGCAACATCCTGCCTCAGCCATCCGCTCTCAAGCTGGGCCTTAGCGGCCTTTCAGGCTCGGCTCACAGGGGCCAGAGGTAAGGGATCAGCGCCGAGGCCAACAGCCCAATACTGAGATTAAGTGGAATGCCAACCCGCAGGAAATCGGTGAATTTATAGCCACCTGGACCATAGACCAGCATATTTGTCTGATAACCGATGGGCGTGGCAAACGAGGCCGAGGCCGCCACCATCACCGCCACCACCAGTGGGCGCGGGTCAACGCCAATGGCCTGCGCCAACCCAACCGCAATAGGCGTCACCACCACCGCAACAGCATTGTTGGACACCAGCTCGGTCAGTACCGAGGTCAGCAGATAGATCGCCCAGACCAGCACAAAGGGCGGCAAACCTGTCAACGCCGGGGCTATTGCCTCAGCAATCAGGCTGACCGCGCCCGAGCTTTCTAGGGCAGCGCCAATGGCCAACATGGAAAAGATCAACGCCAGAAGGCGCCCATCGACAAAAGAAAAGGCTTCATCCGCATCGATGCAGCGGGTGACCAACACCAGGGCCACAACCACAATAGACAGCAACAGGATCGGCGCCACCCCAAGTGCCGCCAGCCCGACGATCGATAACAGGCCAACAATCGCCAAAGGCGCGTGGCTGCGCCGGTAGGCCCGCTGGGTCGGCTGCGAGACATCCGCCATATCCATGTCGGCTGCCAATCGTTGAATATCACCCGGAGTGCCTTCCAGCAGCAGCGTGTCACCAACCCGAACCACCAGATCATCCAGCTGGACGCCAATGTTCTGATTGCGTCGGTGCACCGCCAGAACATAGACACCATAGCGCCGCCGCAGACGCATGGCCCCCAGAGAGCGCCCCACCAGACGACAGCCCGGCGTCACCAGCACCTCTACGGTCTTGGTCTCAACTGCCGAAACCTGATCCACCCGCTTTAGTTCCTTATTGGCCTGCAGGCTCAGCAGTTCTGTCATCTGTGTGCGCAGCACCACCCGGTCACCCACCTGCAGCTCGACACCTTTGAGGCTGCGCCGCAGCGAGACGTCGCCGCGCACCAGGTCAATCAATCGCACGCCGGGGCGTTTGAACAACTGCACCCCAGTGACTTCGCGGCCAATCAGGTTGCTTTCGGGGGGGATAACCGCCTCGGTGAAGAACTTCATTTTCGAGCGATCACTGAGCAACATAGCCATGCTGTCACGATCCGGCAGCAGACGGGGCGAGATATAACGCAGATAGATCATCCCCCAAATCACCAGAACGATGCCCAAAGGCGTGACCTCAAAGATAGAGAAAGGCTCCAACCCTTGGGCCCGGGCCACACCGTCAACCAACAGGTTGGTGGAGGTGCCAATCAGGGTCAGCGTACCACCAAGGATGGCGGCATAGCTCAGCGGGATAAGCATTTTTGACGCCGTCACCCCCAGGGTACGGGCAATCTGCACAAAGACCGGGATCATCACCACCACCACAGGGGTGTTCGAAACCACGGCAGAGGCCGCGACCACAAAGACCATCAACAAGGCAATGGCGCGTTTGGGGCTGATTTCCGCCTGTTTGCGGGCCCGGGCGGTAAAGGCATCCAGCGCCCCGGTGCGCACCAAGGCCCCCATGATGATGAACATCGCCGCAATGGTCCAGGGTGCGGGGTTGGACAACACCGCAATGGCGCGGTCATAAGGGAGAACCCCGGTGACCAGCATCAACGACACCCCGGTCATCGCAACCACTTCAGTTGGATAAATCTCGCGCAGGAAGGCGACAAACATCAGCCCAACGATGGCCAGGGACAGCAAAGCGCTGCCGTTCTGGGAAAAACTGATCAGATCCATTTTATCGATTGTCCCCAATTGCCCTGGCTGAGCCGACACATCGGCGCCAAACTCTGCCACCAGCGAGTTTCTCTCATCGCAATTGGCGGAGCAATGGTTTCATGCCGCAACAGCGATGCAATCGCGGCACAAAAGGATTTTATGCAACAAAAACGGTACGGTGAGAGAATTTCTTCCTCAAAGCCAAACGCCGCAGGTTCAATCCTGCGGGCCGGAGGGTTGCAACAAACCACCATTGCGCACCATATGGATCTCCTTGGCTTCGCCGGTGCGATCATCCGTCACGATCAACGCCCCCGACAGGGTTGCCTCACCTTCGGCCGGCGTAAAGCGGCTTTTGGGCATCCCGGTCAGGAACCGGCGCAGGGGCTCGGTTTTTTCCATACCAATCACCGAGTTATAATCGCCGCACATGCCCGCATCAGTCAGGTAGCCTGTGCCATTGGACAGGATCTGCGCATCGCCTGTTGGCACATGGGTATGGGTGCCTACAACCAGCGAGGCCCGGCCGTTGCAGAAATGCCCCATGGCCATCTTCTCGGAGGTGGCTTCGCAGTGCATGTCAACAATCACAGCCTGAGCCAGACCTCCGCGCGGATGCGCCTTGAGCACGGCCTCAACCGCACCAAAGGGATCATCAAAGGCCCGTTTCATAAACACTTGGCCCAGCGCCTGTGTCACCAGCACCTTGCGCCCGCCAGTGGCATCGAACAGGCGGTGTCCCCGCCCCGGCGCGCCTTTGGCAAAATTCAAAGGCCGGATGATACGCGGCTCTTTTTCAATGTATTGCAGCATGTCTTTTTGATCAAAGGCGTGATCGCCCAGGGTCAGACAGTCCGCGCCGGCATCCAGCAACAGCTTGGCATGTGCCCCGCTCAGCCCCATACCGTTGGACGCGTTTTCCCCATTGACCACGACAAAGTCGAGCCGCCATTCCTGACGCAGCCGCGGCAGGTTTTCGGTGATAGCGCGGCGCCCGGCGCGGCCCATCACATCGCCTAGAAACAAAATTCGCATTGGGCTGTCCTAGGCCGCCCAGCCTGGCAGGACAAGAGCCCGGAGCATGTTACCCACGGATTTTTGACTCTCCTGCGGCATTCTCGCCGGGCCAAATTCCATGTGCTTGGGCCCAAAGCCACAAATGGGGAGGCTAAAACTGCACAACGCGGCTTTCTGTCACCACCATATCCAGGGGTTGGTCGGTCTCTTCCAGGGGCAGCTCTGCCGCTTCCTGGGCGTCAAAGGCAAACCCAATGGCCAATGTGGCGCGTTTGCCGCGCAACAGCTCCAGCGTGCGGTCATAAAAGCCACCACCATAGCCCAGACGCCCGCCCCGGGCATCAAACGCCACCAGCGGCACGATCAGGATTTCCGGTTCAAAAAAGTCGTCGACTTCTGGCACGGCTGCGCCAAAGGGACCATCGCGCAGGGCACAATCCGGCTGCCAGCGGCTGAATTTCAGCGGCAGCCCCTGTCCCTGGATCACCGGCACCCCAACCGGCCCATGGGCTGCGGCCTCTGCCATGGCGGGCAGCGGGTCGATTTCGGTGCGGATGGGCAGAAATCCAGACAGCGGCACGCCGCGATATCCCGCCAGCACTTCGGAGAGATGCCCGGCCGCACCTGGAATTTTGAGGTCAAAAGCGGCCTTGCGCCGCGCAAAAGCAGCCTTGCGGGCTGCCGCCTTTATCTCGGTCAGGTCGCTCATCACGCTCTCCTCTTGAAAGTTGCTCGCCTGCGTAAAAATCAGGACCTGCAAAACCCTGGGCTACAAAAGCACCCAGGCCGCCAGCCCCAGGAAGGCAAAGAACCCAACCACATCCGTCACGGTTGTTACAAAGGCACCAGAAGCCAGGGCCGGGTCAACGCCCATTTTCTCTAGTAGAACCGGGATCACGGTGCCTGCCAGCCCCGCGACGACAAGATTGATCACCATTGCGGCAGCTAGCACCCCGCCCAAGCTCGGTGAGCCAAACCAGATAACGCCAACCACGCCCATGACAACGGCAAAGATCACCCCGTTGACCAGCCCCACCAGCACTTCGCGCCGGATCACCCGCCAGACGTTGGAGCCGGTCAAATCGCGGGTCGCCATCGCCCGCACCGCCACGGTCAGCGACTGTGTCCCCGCATTGCCCCCCATTGAGGCCACGATCGGCATCAACACCGCCAGAGCGACAAACTGGGCAATGGTGGCCTCGAACTGGGCAATCACCAGCGAAGCCAGCACTGCAGTCACCAGATTGACCGCCAACCACGGGAACCGCCGTTTGGTGGTTTCGATCACCCGGTCCGCCAGCGAGCTTTCATCGCCAACACCCGCCAGACGCAGGATGTCTTCTTCGTGTTCTTCATCCAGCACCGCCATGGCGTCATCAATGGTGATCACCCCGGCCAGACGCCCGTCACCGTCCACGACGGGCGCAGAGATCAAGTGGTACTGGTTAAAGGCATAGGCCACGTCTTCCTCATCCTGATCGGCGGGAATGACCTGAAAGGTCTCTTCCAGCAGATCCGTGAGTGGCACTTCGCGTTTGGTGCCCATGATCCGGCCAAGGGTCACATTGCCGATGGGGCGCAGTCGCGGGTCCACCAGTACCATGTGGTAGAACTGTTCCGGCAGGTCCTCGGATTCGCGCATATAATCGATGGCCTGGCCGACGTTCCAATGTTCGGGCGCCATCACCACTTCGCGCTGCATCAGGCGGCCAGCGGAATTTTCCGGGTAGCTCAGCGATTGCTCAACCGCGACCCGGTCGGAATCCTCCAGCGCCTCCAGAATGGCCTCTTGCTGTGGCTCTTCCAGGTCTTCGACCAGATCCACAACATCATCGGTTTCCAGCTCGCGCACCGCATCCGCCAGAACCGTTGGGTTCAGCGTGGCAATCACCTCTTCTCGGATGCTTTCATCCAGTTCCGACAGGATCTCGCCGTCAAATTCGCGACCAAAAAGCCGGATCAGCCGGGTCCGGTCATAGCTGTTGATCTGCTCCAGAAGGTCGGCGATATCCGCCGCGTGCAGATCCTCCATCAGCGTGGTAAGCGCTGCCTTGTCATCGCGGTCAACTGCAAACAGGATACCTGCAACGAGTCGCCTGTCGAGATCATACCCTTCGTCTTTGGGCTGATCACTGCCGAGGGTATCGTTGCCTGTGCTCATGTGCTGCCCTTTGCTAAGATTGGTTGCAAATTACTAGAAGCAGTTACCAGAAAACAATGACAATACGATAATTTACCGGAACTGTGAGCGCGCGTATCCTGCGGGCTGCGATTTGGCAAGAAAAGGACGCCCCAAAATGCAGAGCGAATTTATCCTGCGCGGACATGTGCTGTCCTTTACCGCCTCCCCCTTTGCGATGGCAACGCCAGAGGAGGCAGTGCAGATCAGCGCCGCCGTGGCGCTGGCACAGGGCCGGGTTGTCGGCTGTGGCACATTTGGAGACATGTTGGCCCTGCAACCACAGGCCGAGGTGATCGACCACGGGGCCAGGCTGATCCTGGCCGGCTTTGTCGATGCCCACGTGCATTACCCGCAGACCGCCATTATCGCCAGCTGGGGCAAACGGCTGATCGACTGGCTGAACAGCTATACCTTTCCCGAGGAAATGCGCTTTGGCGACGCGGCCTATGCCCGCGAGATCGCAGACCGCTATCTGGATCTGACCCAGGCCAATGGCACCACCACAGTCTGCAGCTTTGCCACCATCCACCCCGAAAGCGTCGATGCCTTCTTCAGTGCGGCACAGGCCCGTGGCCAAAGGGTGGTCACCGGCAAGACCTGCATGGATCGCAACGCCCCCACAGAGCTGCGCGACACCGCCCAGTCCGCCTATGACGACAGCAAGGCGCTGATCCAGCGCTGGCACGGGGTGGACCGGCTGGAATATGCCATCACGCCGCGGTTCTCCCCCACCTCCACGCCGGAGCAGCTAGAGGCCATGGGGGCGCTCTGGGGCGAACACCCCGAATGCCTGATGCAAACCCACCTGAGCGAACAGCTTGATGAAATCGAGTGGGTCAAATCCCTGTTCCCCCAGGCGCGGGACTATCTGGATACCTATGAAGAATTCGGCCTGCTCGGCGCCCGTGGGCTCTATGGCCATGCCATCCACCTGGAAGAGCGAGAGCGCCACCGGCTGCGCGAATATGGCTCTGCATTGGTGCATTGCCCGACCTCCAACACCTTTATCGGCTCTGGCCTGTTTGACATGGATGGCTTGATGACAGAGGGCCAGCGCATTGGTCTGGCCACAGATACTGGCGGTGGCTCCAGCTTTTCGATGCTGCGCACCATGGCCGCCGCCTATGAGATCGGCCAATTGCGGGGCCGCCCACTCCATGCCGCAGAGCTGATCTGGCTGGCCACCCAAGGGTCAGCCACCGCTTTGCGCATGGAAGAAAAGATTGGCAATATCGCCCCTGGGCTGGAGGCCGATCTGGTGGTTCTGGACCTCGCCTCCACCCCCGCCATTGCCCAGCGCAGCGCCCGTGCTGGCGATCTCTGGGAGGCGGTGTTCCCAACGCTGATGATGGGGGACGACCGCGCCATTGCCGAGGTCTGGATCAACGGCGTGCGCCAGTAACCACGCAGGCATCTGGATGAAATGGCGGGGGCCTCCCTCCCAGCCCCCTACCTCTCAGCATCCCGGGCGTGCCAAGACCATCACCCAGATGTTGCCCTCTGCGCGCACCACCGCAAACTCGCTCACGTCCCGGTGCAGCATATTCCTGCGGTGGGCTGGAGACTGCCGCCAACTGTTCATGGCACTGGGCAGGCTTGGCTGGCCCTTGGCAATGTTTTCAGCAACCACACACCAACCATATCCGTGCTTGCGCACCCGGTCTCCGACGCGGCTGCCGGAGCTGCCCTGATGTGAAAAGAAGCCGCGCCGCCGCATGTCCGTTGCATGCCCCAGGGCCGCCTGTTCCAGCCTGGGCGACCAGCCCAACGGTGCCAGGCCCTGCTGGGCACGCAGATCATTCAGACCACGCAATGCCGCCTGGCGATCAACATCTTTGGCAAGCGCAGCCCCAGTGCCCATGCTCAGGCAAAGCGCCAGGCTGATCACAGATTTAGAAAGGGGTTTCATATCATCCCGCCAACATCAAAGCCTGCGCCAAACGGTGATGACGCTCCAACAAGCGCGGCAGATCCAGCGTCGTTACCTCGCCATTGTTGATCACCTGGCGGCCCTCCACAAAAAGGTGTTTGACCTGCGAAGGCCCCGCCAACAACAGCGCCGCCGGATCCCAGCTGCCACTGGAGGCCACGCCCGAGACATCCCAGATCGCCACATCAGCACGCTTCCCCGGCGCAAGCCGCCCGCAATCCGAGCGCCCCAATACATCGGCACCACCACGGGTGGCAATCTGCAGCGCCTCATAGGGGCTCATGGCGTCAGCCCCCTGGGCCACACGCTGCAACAACAGTGTCTGGCGCGCCTCCCCCATCAAGTTGGCCATATCGTTGCTGGCAGATCCATCAACCCCCAGCCCCACCGGCACCCCCGCATCCCGCATCTGGCGCACCGGCGCGATGCCCGATCCCAGGCGGCAATTGGAACAGGGGCAATGGGCCACCCCGGTGCGGCTGCGGGCAAAGAGATCAATCTCAGCCGGGTTCAGCTTGACACAATGGGCATGCCACACGTCCGGCCCGGTCCAGCCCAGATCCTCGGCATATTGGCCGGGACGACAGCCAAACTGCGCCTCGCTATAGGCGATATCTTCATCGTTTTCAGCCAGATGCGTATGCAACATCACGCCTTTGTCGCGGGCCAATACAGCCGTGTCGCGCATCAGCTCCCGGCTCACCGAAAAGGGCGAACACGGCGCCAGCCCCACCCGACACATCGCGCCTTCACCCGCATCGTGAAACCCATCCACCACCCGGATCATATCGTTCAGAATGGCCGCCTCTGCCTCCACCAGATGATCCGGCGGCAAGCCGCCCTTGCTTTCGCCAATGCTCATGGCACCCCGGGTCGGATGAAACCGCAGCCCCACCTCAGCAGCAGCATGGATGGTATCCTCCAGCCGGGCGCCATTGGGATAGAGATACAGATGATCCGAGCTCAGCGTGCAGCCGGACAGGGCCAGTTCAACCAACCCCAACTGAGCCGAGACAAACATCTCCTCCGGGCCAAACCTGCTCCAGATCGGATAAAGCCGCTGCAGCCAGCCAAAGAGCAAAGCATCCTGAGCCCCAGGCACCGCCCGTGTCAGGTTCTGATAGAGATGATGGTGGGTATTGACCAATCCCGGCGTCACCACGCAGCCTTCACCGCGAACCACCTGCGCCGCGCCTCCCCGCTCAGACGTGGCAAGCCCCTGCCCCACGGCAGCAATTTCACCGTCGCGGATCAACACATCTGCCCTGTGCACTACCCGCTCATCATCATCCATGGTCAGGATGGTATCGGCATTTTGAATGAGGATCTCGCCCATTTAGCATACTCCATAAAGGCCCGACTCGGTTCATGGAGTTGCAACAAGGCCGACAGAGAACGGGCAAAGGACTCGACCTGAGCCAAAGCTACCCCAGACCCAGCCTAATCCTCAAGACTGAAAACCGACGCACCTAGCCCCTCTAGGTTTCATCTTTCCCCAAATATCTCGGGGGAGCGGCCTCAGGGCCGCGGGGGCAGAGCCCCAACTGCGCCACCCTCTCCCTACCAGCTTAGCCCTGCCAGTTCAGGCGCTGAAGGGCCGCCGCGTGCAATTCCGGCGTCGCGGCGGCCAACGCCCGCCCGCCTGCGTGGACCGGCCCGCCCTGCCAATCGGTGACGCGCCCTCCCGCCGCCTCGATCACCGCAATGGGGGCCTGAATATCATAAGCGTTGAGCCCCGCCTCGATCACCAGATCAACCTGACCGGCAGCCAGCAGCGCATAGGCATAGCAATCCATGCCATAGCGGGTCAGCTTGACCTGCTGCGCCACACGTTCAAAACCTGCGCGCTCTTCAGGGCTGCCAACCTCTGGAAAGGTGGTGAACAAAATGGCTTCACTCAGATCCTGTATGGAGCGAGTTTTTAACGGCCTGCGTCCCAATGGCCCGGTCATTTCGGCCAGGTCTGCACTGCCAGAGAAGCGCTCAGCGGTATAGGGCTGATCAATCACCCCCAGAATGGGTCCCGCATCTTGCGACAAGGCGATCAATACCCCCCAGGTCGGTGTGCCGCTGATAAAGCCGCGTGTGCCATCAATTGGATCCAGCACCCAGGTGCGCCCCGACGTGCCAGCCTTGGCCGGAAACTCTTCGCCCAGGATACCATCCTGTGGCCGCAGCTCGGCCAGCAGGGCCCGCATTGCCTGTTCTGCCGCCCGATCCGCGATTGTAACCGGATCAAATCCTTCGCTCAGCTTGTTCTCCGCACCCAGATCGCCGCTGCGAAAATACGGCAAGATCACCTTACCAGCGGCATCGGCCAATTGGTGCGCAACCTGCATGTCGCTCAAAGCTGTCTGTGTCATCTATCCACCTGAAACATTTTTATCTGAAATACTCCGGCCTCAGAACAGCCCGGCAAAGCAGCCATGCCCAACCAGTTAGGCCAAATCAGTCATGCAAAAACCGGTGCCACTCTCGTGACGCCGGTTCAAGCAAAATATGCAACGGCCTTGGGTCTTGCAGCCACCGGGCTGCTTCATGCAAAACGCATCAGGCCGGGACGATTAAGCGACGTCACTCAGGACGCGGGCCAGTTCAAACAAGCGCCGACGCTGGTTTTCTGGAATTGCATAGTAAGAGCGCACCAGATCCAGAGCCTCTTTATCGCCCATCAGATCGTCAGGCACTGCGGATTTTCCGCCGGCCTTGCCCTCTTCATCAAGCCCTTCAAAGAAAAAGCTGACAGGAACATCCATCGCATCCGATATGTCCCAGAGCCGCGAAGCGCTGACGCGGTTTGCACCGGTTTCATACTTCTGGATCTGCTGGAACTTGATACCAACCTGTTCGGCCAGCTGTTGTTGGGTTTTCCCAATAAGCCACCGGCGGTGTCGAATACGTTTGCCAACATGAACATCTACAGGATGAGCCATTCGCTATCTCCTAGTTAAACAAAAAATCCCTGCCCGGATATGGGATCATATTTCAGCAGCAACGCAGGTGTTCAAAACACCCGGCACCAGTGACATACTCAACCATCACGATCAGAGCTCAACCTCAGCCCCAACAGTAAGACCTTCGCAGTTGAATTCAAGCCTGACACTTCACCCGTGCACCTACAATGAGGCAAATGTATGATTTTACCTATCATTTTGGTGGGGTCATATATACTTTGGGATAGGTATTTGCGCCTCCCCATAAATAGCGAGGTGCATAAATTGGCACAGTTCGGTTCGTTCAACAGCGAATCACCTGCACACAGGAAGAAAGACGGACAAAAATCATGCTGGCCTATCGCATCAACAGTTTTAGCACTCCTCCCCTTCTGGAAGAGATCGCCAGCCCCACTCCTGCGGCACATGAGGTCAAGATCAGGATCCGCGCCTGCGGTCTCAACTTTGCGGATTTGCTTTTGCAAAAAGGCACATACCAAGACACCCCCGCCCTGCCCTTCACTCCGGGCCTAGAGGCCGCCGGGGAGGTGATGGACTGTGGATCAGCGGTGACAAATCTGGCCCCTGGTGACCGGGTAGCAGTGTTTGGTGGCCAGGGGGGGTTGGCGCAGGAAGGCGTCTTTGATGCAGCCCGTGTTATCCCCATCCCCGATGATATGGGGTTTGAGGATGCCGCAGCCTTGCAGATCGCCTATGGCACCAGTCACGTGGCGCTGGACCATTGCGCGCGCCTGCAGCCAGGAGAGACTCTTTTGGTCACTGGTGCTGCGGGTGGCGTTGGATTGACGGCGGTGGAAATCGGCAAACTGATGGGCGCCCGTGTTATTGCCCATGCACGCGGAGCGGGAAAACTGGAAGTGGCGCGGGCCGCGGGTGCGGATCACCTGATTGACGCCAGTTCGGACCTGCGCAGCCAGGTAAAATCCCTGGGCGGTGCGGATGTGGTTTATGATGCGGTGGGCGGAGAGGTCTGGAAGGCTGCTTTTCGTGCCACCAACCCCGGAGGCCGGTTGTTGCCCATTGGTTTTGCCAGTGGCGAGGTGCCGCAAATCCCGGCAAACCATCTGCTGGTCAAGAACCTCACGGTGATCGGGTTTTACATTGGTGGCTATATGAAGTCCCATCCAGAAGTCATCCAGCGCTCGCTGTCGACCTTGATGGACTGGCACAGCGCCGGGCGCATCTCCCCTCATATCAGCCATGTTTTGCCGCTGGCGCAGGTCGCAGAGGGCATGGAACTGCTGCGCAACCGCGCCTCGACTGGTAAAGTGGTGATCACCCCCTGACCACCCAGACTGACCTGGCCGACCTGGCCGCTGAAATCCCAGCCAGGACCCGCGGCCCTACCAAGGGAAAGACGCGGAAGCTCTGGGACGGGCACAGGCAGAAGCGCAAAATGGGGCAGACCGGACAGCGCCCTGCTGCGCTGCCCCGCTGTTGCCGATATGTAGGCTTGCAGGCGCTTTGGCGGCCTAGCTTTAGCCTGCAGAGCGCAACTGAACCGGGCGTAGGGCAGCGTAGCCCTGGCGGATGACCAGGGCAAGATCCCCAACATAGCTGGCCCTGACACTCGCCGCCCCATAAAGGTTGATATGCTGGATCGGCAGCTCTGGCAGCAGCCCCCCGTGGTCGATCGCCTCTTGATGGGCGGGGATTGTCCCCTCCAGCAAGACGCCAACCGCCAGATCGGCGCTGATCGTGGCCTCTACTGTGCGATCAGATTCGCTGTCGACCGCCATATCCCATTCGACCCCCGCCTCATCCAGTTTAGCCGTGGCCACCGGACGAAAGATGCAGGCGCGACAAAACCCCAGCCGCAGCGGCTTTTGCCGCCAGGCAGAGCCATTAGGGGCGCCAACCCAGCGCAGGGGCATCTCGTGGATGGTTTCGCCGCCCTCGCTGGCACCGCTTTCGGTGGTCAGAATCAGATCATACGTCCCCTTGGCAAAGCCAGCCTTCAAATCGCGGGTATTAGATGTCACCAGATTGACATTCACCCGTGGAAAGCTGGCATTGAAGCGCTGTAACACCTGGGGAATGACCGGGTAGACCACATCGTGGGGCACCCCCAACACCACCTCGCCTTCATAGGCCTGGTCCGTCAAACGCCCTATGACCTCATCATTCAGCGCAACCATACGCCGGGCATAGCCCAACAGCTGTTCCCCTGAGGGCGTCAAGGCGATGGTCCGTCCCGAGCGATCCAGCAGCGCCAGGCCCAGAAGCTCTTCCAACCGCTTGAGCTGCATCGAGACCGCCGACTGGGTCAGATGCAAAAACCCCGCCGCCCGCGTTACGCCGCCATAGTCTGCCACGGCAACAAAAGACCGCAGCGTGGTGATATCCAAATTACGCGCCATCACAACCTCTGATGTGTTTCATCAAAAACATTCGTTTTCAAAATAGATCATAAGCGCGCATATACATCAACAGAAATGATGCAGACCCAGAAACATATCAAATTCTAACGAAAGGACAAGAAAGATGACCTATAGCGTAAACGCCCACCACTCAGCCCAAGCACTGCCAGGTACAAAGGCACCCGCCCGCTTGAGCCTGTTGTCCTTTGTGACAACCCGCCTTGAGCTGCTGCGTCAGCGTCGCGCGCTGCGCGCCCTAGATGCCCGCGCCCTGGAAGATATCGGCATCAGCCGCCGCGACGCCCTGCAAGAGGCCGGCCGTTCGGTCTGGGATGCCCCTGAGAGCTGGAAAGACTAACCCGTTGATCCAACACACCTTGGCTGGAACCGTCAGGCCGTTTATCTTGGCAAAAGCCGTCAGGCCGTTTTTCCGCTTCCAAGCTGATCAAACAGCGAGTGACCCCAAAACCAAACCAACACGAAGACCTGCCCAATCTATGCGGCAGGTCTTTTTACGTTTTTAAGCTGTTTCTCTGCACAAAGACTTGAACGCTTGCCCAAGACACCCGATATTTAGCGGGAACGCCACTTGGTCCGTTATGACGCGGGCTCGGCTCGGCGAGGGAGAATTTGGAACGGAGACCATGATACATGGCACAGTTTGATACGATGAGATCCGCAGCAGGGGTAAGCTCTGCTCAAATCGACGCGGGGCTACGCGCCCATATGAATAAGGTCTACGGCACAATGTCCGCAGGCCTGTTTATCACCTTTCTGGCTGCTTGGGCCCTGTCCAACCTGGCGGTGACCTCTGACCCAGCCAACGCCACAGCCATGATCGCCGAGGGCAAATACCTGACCAGCTTTGGCAATGCGATTTACCTGTCGCCGCTGAAATGGGTGATCATGCTGGCACCGCTGGCCTTCATCTTTGGCTTTGGTGCCGCCGCCAACCGCATGCCCGCCGCCGGTGTGCAGCTGCTGTTCTATGCTTTTGCCGCCGTCATGGGCCTGTCGCTCAGCTCGATCTTCCTAGTCTACACAGGTCAGTCGATCATTCAGGTCTTCCTGATCACAGCGATCTCTTTTGCTGGCCTGTCCCTGGTGGGTTACACCACTAAAAAGGACCTCAGCGCAATGGGCGCTTTCCTGATCATGGGACTCATCGGTCTGATCGTTGCCTCTATCGTCAACATGTTCTTGCAGTCCGGCGCCATGGCCTTTGCGATTTCCGTCATTGGGGTGCTGATCTTTGCCGGCCTCACCGCCTATGACACGCAAAAGATCAAGACGACCTACCTTGAGATGGCCCATACCGGCGATCAGGAATGGCTGGGCAAGGCCGCGATCATGGGCGCGCTGAGCCTCTATCTGGACTTCATCAACCTTTTCGTCATGCTGCTCCAGCTGCTTGGAAACCGCGAATAAGCGACACAGACATTCCAAGACCTAAAGCGAGGGGCGGATCACAAGGATCCGCCCTTTTTGTTTTTGCAGATTATTTCATCCCCTTATTGAGACTTAGGAACACCAATGGAAATTCTAGACCTGCCGCCCAGCCAGGCCAGCCGCCTTGTCCCGCTCTTGCAAGAGCTGCATGCCCTGCATGTTGAACATCAGCCCGCCCGCTACCCGGCAGCCCCCTCAGACGCGGCGCTTGAGCAGTGGTTGCAGGGCTGGCTACAGGAAGACGCGATCACCGCCCTGATCGCTGAGAGCCCCCAGGGGGCGCTGTTGGGCTATACCATCTTTGGCATCGAGCACCGCCCGCCGCTGCCCATCCGATTTGAGGAGACCCGCGTGATGGTACATCACATCGCCACCGCCAAGGCGTTTCGCCGCATGGGCGTTGGCCAGGCCTTGCTCACGGCGGTCAAACAGCGGGCAGAGGCCGAAGATGTCAGCACCATTGCCACCACCTATGCCCCCTTCAACAGCGCCTCGGCGGGCCTGTTTGAAGGTCTGGGCTTGCAGCCGGTCGTGACCATGGCTGAATGGCGAGCCTAACGAGCTGGCCGCGCTGAGCCAGGGTCGACCTCAGGGCGACCCTAGGGCGAACGCAGGCCGAAACCTGTTGGGAAGGGAAGCGCCTGGGCTGTTAACTACAGGACAGCCCTGTTGCCAGCGCCAGTGTGCCACCTCTGCCGCCGACCACTTGCACCCGCCCAACCGGGCGACAGCCCGATTCTACGGCCACAAGACTGCGAAAGGCATCGGGTTCTAGATTGGGGAGGCTGGCAATCACACTGCGCTTTGGCACGCTCAGAACCGCCAATCCCATGCGATCTGCCCGCATGAGAGACAGAGACAGCGACCGCCCCAAAACCTGCACCACCCGCTGCTGACTGCCAGAGGCAACCGGTTCATTTCCTCGGACGGGCTGCACCGCCACGCTGTCCAGATTTGTTTGCGGCCCGCCAACCTGCAGGTCAGTGGCCGCGACCTCCATGGGCAGGGGAACAACATTTGCCGAAACCGGGATAGCCTCGGGACCAACCGCAAACACAAACGCGGCGCTAAACAACATACTCTTTACCATGACAACACCCATTTTCACCATTCCACCCCACCTACCTAGGCAAAGAATGGGGCAAAATCAGGCCTTACCAAATTTAGAATGATGCGCTTTTTCAGCTGTTTCCAATTGAATTTTAGCGACCCTCAGATGGCCAGATGGCTGGACACACCCGCACCAACCGCCGCCTCAACAGGCCCTTCGCGCAAAAGGTGCAGTCAGGTAATGGCGGGGCCTCAGGGCGCAATAAGGTCGAAAACGAAAAAGGGCCACGCATTGCGTGACCCTTAATACCTTGAAAGAACAAGAAAGGCTTACTTGATTTTGCCTTCTTTGTACTCAACATGCTTGCGCACAACCGGGTCATACTTACGGATAACCATTTTCTCGGTCATGGTGCGTGCGTTCTTTTTGGTCACGTAGAAGTGGCCAGTGCCCGCGGTCGAGTTCAGGCGGATCTTAATTGTGGTAGGCTTCGCCATGGTGCTTCTCCTGCGTCCGAAAAGGCAGGGGCCTCTCGGTAAATTCCTATACGAGCGTGGCTTGTACCCGTCACAGCCTCCGAGTCAATAGGATTCCCACAGCTTTGCCCTGGAATTCGCCATACAGCTCTTCTTTCTGCCTCTTGTTCCCCAAAACCGGCCGCGACAGCCGCCGTGCTGCCGCTCCCCCTTAGGAGGTTTGCTGTGTCGGAAAATGCGCAGAAGGCCTGTAAGCCGGATTTTGTCCCAGAGCTTGCGCTCCTTAGACGACCATTCCTCTGCGATGCATATTGCTATGCACCTCTAGCTGCCAACCCGGTCCCTCTCGGCTAAAGCAAGCCTAGCAGCGGTTTCGGCTGGTGCCGACCTGCCTGCGCGGGGACCCTATTTGGCATTGCTCCCGGTGGGGCTTGCCTTGCCACCCCTGTTGCCAGCGGCGCGGTGGGCTCTTACCCCACCGTTTCACCCTTACCACGCCAAAGTGATCACCCGAAGGCAGCCACGGCGTGGCGGTTTGTTTCTGTGGCGCTATCCGTCGGGTCACCCCGCCCGGGCGTTACCCGGCACCGTTGCTTTAGGGAGTCCGGACTTTCCTCGCGAAGGGCAAGCCCTCAGCGCGGCCGTCCAGCCTTCTGCGCCTTGCCCGCCTATTCCCCCCGGCAACGCGCGTCAAGCGGTAAGCGAACAGGGGCTCTGCCCCTCTTGGCCTTTGGTCCAATGAATAGGTTTTGGGATTTGCGTTGGCCAATACTATCTCGCAGCGCGCGGCAAAGCCCCGCATATCGCTTAAACCCAGATCTCTGATTGCGCCAAAGGTGCCAGATCTTCCGCAACCAACGGCCCCGTCGCCCAGGGCCGGTAGCGGGATCGCAGGGCAGACAAGAGCGTCATATCATCAACCGCAGCGGTATATCCCAGATCGCGCGCATAGCGGCGGAGCATATCTTCCAGTGCAACGCCAGGGTCAAGCAGGCTTGCTCCAAGAGTTGCCGGGACCGCCCGCGCCAATCCAAGGTTCGCAAGCCGCGCCCAGTCGAAGCGCGGGCCCGGGTCAGCCTTGCGCCCCGGTGCCATGTCAGAGTGACCAATCACCCCTTCTGGCGCAATCGACCAACGCGCAAGGATTTGAGCCAGCGCGCCCTCCAGCACAGCCATCTGCGGTTCAGAAAAGGGATGCGTACCGGTGTTGTCCAGCTCAATACCGATAGAGCGGGAATTGATGTCATCCAACCCGGACCATTCTCCCGCCCCAGCATGCCAGGCGCGCTGGTCTTCAGACACCATCTGCCAAAGACGCCCATCGCCCCCAATCAGGTAGTGCGCGGAGACTTCAGCCGCTGGATCACAGAGGCGCGCCAAAGCCGCCTCAGCGCTTTGCATTGCGGTATAGTGCACCACAACCAGACTGGGGCGCAGCCCGTCCCGTCGCGCCCCAAAATTGGGGCTGGGACACCACTGGGCCTGCAGTGGAGGGACCGCACCAACCGCGCCAGAACCGTCCACCGAAACCTCCCCCAGATCGGGCATCAGGACTTGCCGCGTACTGCCAGCCGATAGGGGCTGGGATCCCAGCTGCAGGCATAGCCGTCTCCATCCGGATCCAGCGCTTTACGATCCCGCTTTGGGCCCCCCGCCTGAAGAAAGGCAATCTGTGCCTGATCGGGCGAGCGGAACCCGGCGCAATTACGTGCAGACCGGCTGCGCAGATTGATCCCGGCACGGCTATAGACTTTGGTCCCAACCGGATGGGAGGTGCTGAGGGCGTATTGCACGATATTTGGGTCGCGGCTGCCAGTCTGAGACGGCAAGGCCGTGGGCGCGACCTGCTGGTATTGCGAGCGCTGATTGGCCAAGCGTTGCGCGTCACTTTCAATTGTTTGACGCGCGGCGACCGCGTCAAAATTGTTTTCATCGGAAATGCCCGGATTGCCAATCAAGGCGGGTGCCGGATTGGAGGGGCTTGCCTCTACCGGTGCCTGCCCGGAATTGGCTCCGGCGGCCTGTAGGGCGGCCCGGGTTTCTGCCGCGATATCAGCCGCCGCAGTGCTGCCACTGCCCGATCCATAGCTCGACGCGACACTGCTGCTGGCAGGGCTGCGTGGCGCAGTGGGCAACGGCTCATTTGCGAGTGGCAGAGTTTCGCTGGAAATCCGAGCCGGCGGCACCAGAGGATCGCCAGTGATGGTGGTCCCCGCCGCGGGCGGCGGGGCAAAGGGGTCGCCATCAATGCCGACGCCCGCTGCGCTATCTGGTACCGGTGGGCTACATGCTGCGAGGGATAGAATACTGCCAAGGGCAACAAGTGTAACAACGACACGCATAGGCTTTACCTGTTTATCTGCTCTTCTTTGAGAGGATCTTTACCACCATTTTCCGGGCTTTGCCACAAATCCTGTGGATTGCTCCAGTGCATAGGCGGTGTTCAGCAGGTCACCCTCTTCCCAAGGACGGCCAATCAGCTGCAGGCCAAGCGGCAATCCCTGGCTGTCGAGCCCAGCTGGCAGAGCAATGCCCGGCAACCCTGCAAGGTTCACTGTGACGGTAAAGACATCCAGCAGATACATTGCAACTGGATCCGCATCCGACATCTCTCCCAGACCAAAGGCGGCCGACGGTGTGGCCGGAGTCAGGATCGCATCCACACCCGCTGCAAAGACGTTTTCAAAGTCTTGCTTGATCAGGCTGCGCACCCGGCGTGCCCGGTTGTAATAGGCGTCATAAAAGCCTGCCGACAGCACATAGGTACCAACCATGACACGGCGCTGCACCTCGTCGCCAAAGCCCTGAGCGCGGGTTTTTTCATACATCTCGGTGATGCCATCGCCGGCCTCCAGCGTGGCACGGTTGCCGTAGCGCACCCCGTCATAGCGCGCCAGGTTACTGGACGCCTCGGCCGGTGCGATCACATAATAAGCCGGCAGCGCATATTTGGTGTGCGGCAACGAGATGTCGATAATCTCGGCACCTGCGTCCTTCATCATCGCGATGCCGTCCTGCCAAAGCGTCTCGATCTCTTCGGGCATGCCGTCCATGCGGTACTCGCGGGGGATACCAATCTTCTTGCCCCGGACATCGCCGGTCAGCGCCTTCTCGAAATCAGGCACGGCCAGATCGGCACTGGTCGAATCCTTGGGGTCATGGCCACACATCGCCTCTAGCATGATGGCCGCATCGCGCACGGATTTGGTCATCGGTCCGGCCTGATCCAGAGACGAAGCAAAGGCCACGATGCCCCAACGCGAACAGCGCCCGTAGGTCGGTTTGATCCCCACGATTCCGGTAAAGGCCGCAGGCTGGCGGATGGAGCCGCCCGTATCGGTGCCGGTTGCGGTCAGACACAGGTCAGCCGCCACCGCCGCCGCAGACCCACCGGATGATCCACCCGGCGTCAAGGCACTGGCATCATTGCCGCGCCGCCACGGGTTCACCGCATTGCCGTAAACGGATGTCTCATTCGACGACCCCATGGCGAATTCGTCCATGTTCAGCTTGCCCAGCATCACCGCACCTGCATTAAACAGGTTCTGGCTGACCGTGCTTTCATACTCCGGCAAGAAACCCTGCAAGATACGGCTGCCCGCCTGTGACGGCACGCCCTTGGTGCAGAACAGGTCCTTGATCCCGATGGGCAAACCGCACATCGCAGGGGCATCGCCCTCTTTCAGTCGCACGTCCGCCGCCGCGGCCTGTGCCATGGCAATCTCAGGCGTGCGGTGCACAAAGGCGTTCAACGCCCCTGCCCCGTCGATGGCTTTCAGGCAGGCTTCGGTCAGTTCCTTCGACGTGGTGTCGCCCGCGCGCAGGGCATCACGGGCATCGGCCAGCCCCAGTTTGTTCAGATCAGACATTATTCGATCACCTTTGGCACGGCAAAGAACCCCTCGCGCGCGTCCGGAGCGTTCTTCAGCACAGCCGCCTGCCGGTTGCCGTCATTGACCACATCTGCGCGGCGTTTCAGACGCTGGGGCGTGACGGACGTCATCGGCTCCACACCGTCCACGTCCACTTCGCTCAATTGCTCGATAAAGCCCAGAATAACGTTGAATTCCTGTGCCAGCGCGGGCAGCGCCTCGGGGGCGACCTTGATCCGGGCCAGTTTCGCCACGCGCGCGGCTGTGCTTTCATCA
>CAJQNB010000040.1 GCA_905479575.1 uncultured Pseudophaeobacter sp. | reverse complement strand
GCGCGAAGTGGTTAACGGTCTGTCAGTATACGACTCACAGGCAGAGTAGCGAGTTCCTTGGGGGGATGTTTACTAAGTTCTTTAAACTGTGAGTTTTGTGAGTAGGTTATCTTTTTCACCTGCAGTTCAAGTGGCGTGTGTTTGCCACGAAGCCTGCGGCCTCCCCTCTGATTAAGTGGTTCCAGTCGGTGCCAAAAACAAAAAACCCCCGTAGCCTTGGCTGCGGGGGTAATTTATTTAGTGCTTGAAAACTCGGACTTAACCGCCGTTTTCGCGCTGGAGTTTCTTACGAGCCAGCTTGCGGGAACGGCGAATTGCTTCGGCTTTCTCGCGTGCTTTCTTCTCAGACGGCTTTTCGTAATGTTGCTTGAGCTTCATTTCCCGAAAAACGCCTTCACGTTGAAGTTTTTTCTTCAAGGCGCGAAGAGCCTGATCGACGTTGTTGTCGCGAACGCTGACCTGCATGTGGTTTTCACCACCTTTCTAGATAGAGTTGCAAGGATTTGCAGGAAGTGGCCATATAGCAAAGCTCCTGTATGTTGTCTAGTACTGTGATATCAGGGCGCGACTCCCCGGATACCGGGGGCTTCATCACTTTCATTTCGGGAGATCCCCCATGAGCAGCCAGGAAAATCAGACAGACCAGCCGAGCGATCTGATGAGCCAATTGCTGGATGCAGCGCTGCTGCATGTGGTGTTTGATGGCTGGTCCGAGGCAACATTTGAGGCGGCGATTGCCGACACCGGCACCAACCCGGTGTTGGCGCGGGCGATCTGCCCCCGTGGCGCGGTGGATCTGGCCCTGGCCTATCACCGGCGCGGTGATCAGATGATGTTGGCGCGTCTGGCGCAGAGCGACCTGTCGGCGCTGCGGTTCCGTGACCGAATCGCTGCCATGGTGCGCTATCGGCTAGAGGTGGCCGACGATAAAGAAGCGGTGCGCCGGGGGGTGACGCTGTTTGCTTTGCCGCAACATGCCGCAGCGGGGGCCAAGGCCGTTTGGGGCACTTGTGATGCGATCTGGACAGCGCTGGGCGACGCCTCGGATGATCTGAACTGGTACAGCAAGCGCACCATTCTGTCGGGGGTCTATTCCTCGACGCTGCTGTACTGGCTGGGGGACGATAGCCCTGACCATCAGGCGACCTGGGAGTTTCTGGACCGGCGCATCGACAACGTGATGCAGTTTGAAAAGGTAAAGGCAGGCCTGCGCAAAAATCCTTTGCTCAAGCCGCTGCTGGCGGGGCCTGAATGGCTGTCCTCCCAGATCAAACCACCTGCGGCGCAGGATGATCTGCCGGGGCGCCAGGACTAGGGCCAGGGGCCTGGAGGCGGGGTAGGTTTAGGCCTGAATTCAGCGCCATCGGTTTGTGACGCAGGATCCGGCTGGGCTTTGCCCGGCAAAGCGATCAGGTTAGCGTGCAAATCAAGATAGCGGCCGGAGCTGACCACCGGACCACAGCAATAAGGAAATCCAGATATGAGCGACACAATGCGTGCCATTGAAATCTCCACCCCCGGCGGGCCAGAGGTGTTGACCCTATGCCAACGGCCAATGCCGCAGCCCGCGCATGGTCAGGTGGTGCTGAAAGTGGCCTACGCAGGGGTCAACCGTCCGGATGCGCTGCAACGGGCCGGGGCCTATAATCCGCCTCCCGGTGCCAGCGATCTGCCAGGGCTGGAGGCTTCAGGCGAAGTTGTCGCCCTGGGTGCTGGGGTCACCGGATTGGAAATTGGCGACCGGGTCTGCGCCCTGTTGCCCGGCGGGGGCTACGCCGAATATGTGGCAACCCCGGCGGCGCATTGCCTGCCCATCCCGGGTGGTATGAGCCTGAAACAGGCGGCCTGCCTGCCAGAGACCTGTTTCACCGTCTGGTCCAATGTCTTCACCCGTGGCGGACTAAAAGCGGGCGAGCGGTTTTTGGTGCACGGTGGATCATCGGGCATTGGCACCACGGCGATCCAGCTGGCCACTGCGCTGGGCGCGCGGGTTTTCACCACCGCCGGGTCGGATGAAAAATGCCAGGCCTGTCTGGATCTTGGCGCCGAGCGGGCGATCAACTACAAAACCGAGGATTTTGTCGAGGTGCTGCGCGCGACGGGCGGTGCCGATCTGATCCTCGACATGGTGGGCGGCGACTACATTCCCCGCAATATCAAGACCCTCGCCGATGATGGCCGCATGGTGCATATCGCCTTTCTGTCCGGTCCCAAAGCCGAGCTGAACTTTGCCCAGATCATGGCCCGGCGCCTGACGGTGACAGGATCCACCCTGCGGCCACAAAGCGATCTGGCCAAGGCGCGCATTGCCCAGGATCTGTTCGAGGTGGTCTGGCCGCTGATTGAATCCGGCAAACTGGCACCGGTAATGGACAGCGAATTCCCCCTGGAGGAGGCCGCCGCCGCCCATGCCCGGATGGAAAGCTCAGGCCATATCGGCAAGATCGTGCTGAAGGTCGCTGGCGATCTCACCTGAACTAAAACACTGTAAGAGACTTTAAAGGCGCGCTCAAAACCCCTGAGCGCGCCTTTGGCGTTTGTATCTGACCCCGTGCTGATTGGCCCCGTGCTGATTGATCCTGTGATTCTATGCCCCCGTTTTGGTCTCAGCGCACAGGGGTAAAGACCGCGTCGTTCAGCGAGCAATCCTTGATCACGTCACGCCCGCAGGGCACCGGCTGCAGGTTGCGGGACAGGCACAGGCGGACCTCCTGGATGTGGTGATCACGGCAGGTCACGGTGACGCTGTCGGCATCAAACTGTGGGTTGGCTTGCAAAAACGCCTGTTCCACCAATGTGGCAGGCAGGGTCACAGGGCGCTCCAGCTTGCGAAAGATCGCGGGCCGGTTGACGCTGTCATAGGCGGCGCGTGACAGGTCCAGATAGGCCTGTGCGCTGAGGCCGGAACAGGTGCCGTGTTTTTTCCACTGGTGCCAGGCCAGACCGGGAGTTCCCATAATATCAGCCATTTGTGCAGTATCACTGCGCCGTGGTGGGGCCTCGCCAGTGTTACAATAGGAGGGCCAGCCGCGATGGAACTGTGGCCAGAGCCCGTGCAGGGTCCAGCCATGATCATGGCGCGGATCACATTGATCGGAGTTTTTGGCATCGCCTTCGATCTCGCACCAGTTGGGCGACCAGCTGAGCGCCAGTACGTAATAGTCAAACTCACCCGCCTTGTCGCCCTCTGCCCAGGCGGCGGGGGCAAATACCCCGGTGAGAGCCAAAATAGCTGCGAACAAGAACCTGTGCATCGCCTCTTTCCTTATGAAAACAGCGCGACTATATAGGATTGAAGTTCCCCGACAATGGAAACCGACCCCAAATCACCGGGGCAGCCTAATTCAGGCGGCGGGAAAGTTGTATGTTGGGACAGGGTGCAGTTTAGGAGATGAGCACATGGCAAAACCATTGATGGCCAAGGCAACCGCTGTGTGGCTGGTGGACAATACAACGATCAGCTTCAAACAGATCGCGGATTTTGTTGGCATGCACGAATTGGAAATTCAGGGCATTGCGGATGGCGATGTGGCCACTGGGGTCAAAGGGTTTGATCCGGTGACCAACAATCAGCTGACCCAGGACGAGATCGATAAGGCCGAGGCCAGCCCGCTGTACAAGCTGAAGCTTAAATTCAACGCTGCAGCTGCTGGCGAAGAAAAACGCCGTGGCCCGCGCTACACGCCCCTGTCCAAACGCCAGGACCGGCCCAACTCGATCCTCTGGCTGGTAAAGTTCCACCCGGAACTGTCGGATGCGCAGATTGCCAAACTGGTGGGCACCACCAAGCCGACGATCCAGTCGATCCGCGAGCGCACTCACTGGAACATCTCCAACATGCAGCCGATTGACCCGGTTGCTCTGGGTCTGTGCAAACAGTCCGAACTGGACTCGATTGTACAAAAGGCCGCCGCCAAGAAGGCCGCCGAAGGCGGCGTGATGAACGATGATGAGCGCCGTAAGCTGGTCTCCACCGAGCAGTCTTTGGGGGCGGAGGCCGAACCCAAGATCCCTGCCGGGATTGAAGGTCTCGAAACCTTTACTCTGGGTGGCGGCAATGAGCGCCCCTCAGCTGATCCTATGGTCGATGCGGATAGCTTCTTTAACCTTCCCGATGCGGATGACGAAGACGGCGAAGACAATTCGGATGACCCACGCGGTTAATCGTATCTGCTCTGATGCGCAGAGGTTCAAAGGCCATGCCCCCTGGGTGTGGCCTTTTTTGCTGCCCGGTTTGCGTGGCTGACGCCGGTGGGGAAAGGTCATTGTGACCGAAACAATAATCTCTTTGTTTTTGGGCCTGCCCGCCCCTAGTTTCGCACTGGATTAGCTACAGGAGAGCGCAAAGTGAACCAATATGCAGGCACGAGCCCCAGCCTGGGGCGCAATCAGCCGCTGTGTGATTTGCGCAGTGATACAGTGACCCGACCGGATGCAGGTATGATGGCTGCGATTGCTGCGGCGGATCTTGGCGATGACGTCTACGGTGAAGACCCGTCCGTCAACCGGTTGGAGGCCCTGCTTGCCGAACGTCTGGGCAAAGAGGCTGGGCTGCTGCTGCCCACCGGCACTCAAAGCAATCTGGTTGCGCTGCTGGCCCATTGTGGGCGCGGCGAAGAAATTCTGGTGGGCGTCGATTACCACGTCAACAAATATGAGGCCGCCGGGGCGTCGGTGCTGGGGGGCATCGCGCTATGCCCTTTGCCGATCCAAGAAGATGGCAGTTTGCACCCGGATGCAATTGCTGCTGCGGTCAAACCCGATGACAGCCATATGGCGATCAGCCGGTTGCTGTCGCTGGAAAACACCCATAACGGCCAGGCCGTTTCGTTGGCGCAGACCCAAGCCGCCGCCGACGCGGCGCGCCGGGCGGGGCTGGCGGTTCATCTGGACGGGGCCCGGTTCTTTAACGCGATCGCGGCGCTGGGATGTGCCGAGCAGGATCTGGCCCAGATCCCTGATACCATTTCGATTTGTCTCTCCAAAGGTCTCGGCACACCTGCAGGATCGGTTCTGGTGGGCCCCAGGGATCTGATCAGCAAGGCGCGCCGCTGGCGCAAGATGCTGGGCGGCGGCATGCGGCAGTCCGGGCTGCTGGCGGCGGCGGGGCTATATGCGCTGGACCACAATGTCGCCCGTCTGAGCGAAGACCACGCGCGGGCCGCAGCCCTGGCCGCAACGCTTGGGAACCTGCAATCTGGCGCGGTAACCCAGGCCAGCAACATGGTTTTCTTTACCCCCGGCGACGGGCGCAACATGGATCTTCAGGCGCATCTGGCCGAAAACGGCGTGGTGATTGGCACCGGGGAAACCGGGCCGATCCGTTTGGTGCTGCACCGTGATGTCAGTGATGCAGGGCTGGAACTGGTGACCCAGGCTGTGCAACAGTTTTACGGCTGACACCCCGACAGGTCTCACCGGTGGTCGACATCGTACTGTTATCTCAGAGCTGTTTACGGGCTTTGAGCGCGGCAATGATTGTACCGTCATCCAGATAATCCAGCTCGCCGCCAATTGGCACGCCCTGTGCCAGGGTGGTGAGCTGGACCCGATCCTCCAGCTGGTCGGCGATGTAATGGGCGGTGGTCTGGCCGTCGATGGTGGCGTTGAGCGCCAAAATGACCTCGCGCACGCCTTCGCTGGCAACCCGGTCCACCAGTCGCGGGATACGCAGGTCTTCGGGGCCAATGGCATCCAGCGCTGACAGGGTGCCGCCCAACACATGGTAGCGGCCCTTAAAGCTGGCGGCGCGCTCCATCGCCCAAAGATCCGAGACGGTTTCCACCACGCAGATCTCTCCGTTGGCCCGCCGCTCATCGGTGCAGATGCCGCAGATGTCACGGGTGCCGACATTGCCGCAGTTCAGGCATTCGCGCGCGCTGGCCGCCACCTGTCCCAGACTTTCGGCAAGCGGTGTAAGCAACAGCGCCCGTTTGCGGATCAGATGCAGCACCGCCCGACGGGCTGAACGCGGCCCCATACCCGGGAGTTTTGCCATCAGAGCAATCAAATGCTCGATCTCGCTGATGCTGTCGTCGTTCATGTCTTGGGTCCTTTGCGATTGCTGCATATAGGCGCAAAGCACCCCGGCGCTGCAAGACCCATGGTGCAACCGCGCGGGCTTTGTTTCCGGGTGTGGTCAAGATCAAGACAGATAAGGCGGGCAAGGCGGGAAACCTGCCTCAACAGGTTTCCGAATCAAGGGCAAATGGGCGCAACCAGACCCGGCGAAGCCCTGAAAAGCCCCAGCAACAGCGGTTTTAGCCAGGTAGTTTCTGCCATTTGCGTAAAAGGTCGAAAAAAACTTTGGCACCAGAGGAGGCGGGCAGGCTGGGCAAAGAACAGGTGAGGCGCCAGAAAACGACCGCAAGTTGGGCAAAAACGCAGATTTTGCCATATTTTTAGCAGGATAGGCGCTGCTCAGGGGCAAACACCATTTTTGATTGCAGAGGCGCTAAACAGCCTTGGACGTATATTCACCCTTGAAAAAAATTCGACCTCCGCGCATATAGGCACTGCTAACGTTTTTCTTTTTCGACCCACTGTCTCCCGTTTACGGCGTTCAGTCTTCGATCCAGACCTACAACGCCGGGCTGCCGCACCAACGCGGGCAGCATTTAATAGGAGATTACGGACATGGCTTCAGGCACCGTAAAATGGTTTAACTCGACCAAAGGCTTCGGCTTCATTGCACCCGATGGCGGCAGCAAAGACGTATTTGTTCACATTTCTGCTGTTGAGCGTTCCGGTCTGACCGGTCTGGCCGACAACCAGAAAGTGACTTTTGACATCGAACCCGGCCGTGACGGTCGTGAGTCCGCTGTGAACCTCGAACTGGCGTAAGCCTTTTCCGAGCCAGAATTCTGAAAACGCGGTCTCCTTTGGAGGCCGCGTTTTTCTTTTGCGCATGGCCCAGCGGGCTCAGGGTCAAAGCGGCAGACAGACAAAAGGCGACCCCTGAGGGCCGCCTTTTGAGCTTGGGTCATGTGCTGCGCAGTTAGAAGGGCAGCTTGATATCCTTGGGCAGGCCCATGCTTTCGGTCAGGTTGGTCATTTCTTCCTGCGCCTTCAGCGCCGCCTTGGACTGGGCATCCTTGATCGCGGCCAGGATCAGATCCTCGACAACTTCTTTGTCATCCCCGGAAAAGATCGACGGGTCAATATCGAGCTCTTTCAGCTCACCCTTGGCCGAGGCCGTGGCTTTGACCAGGCCAGCCCCTGCTTCGCCCACCACCATGACATTGTGCAGTTCTTCCTGCATCTCTGCCATTTTGGTCTGCAGTTCCTGTGCTGATTTCATCATCTTGGCCATATCGCCAAGACCGCCGAGGCCTTTGAGCATCTGTCTTCTCCTAAAAAGTTCTGTTGGGTCCTAAATACGAAGCCAGGGCCAGGCGCACAAGGGTAAGCGCGTGATTAAAGGGGAGGTGCTCCTAAGGCCTGCGAGACTGCGGCGCCGTGCGAAACCGGTCGCGATAGGCACCGGGGGTGAGGCCAGTGACGGCTTTGAAGGCGCGCGAAAAGGCTGGCAGATCCGCATAGCCGACGGACCAGGAAATCTCGGCAACCGTGGCGGTGCTTTGCTCCAGCCGATTGCGGGCTTTTTCAATGCGTAGGCTTTGCAGGTAGGCCGCAGGAGTATAGCCGGTGGCCCGGTCAAAGTGGCGGCTGAAGCTGCGCAGGCTCATGCCGGCAACCTGCGCCAGATCGGCGCTGGCCAGGGGCGCGGCAAGATGCTGGTCCATGTGGCGCTGGGCCTTCAGAATGCCGCTGTTGCCATGGGTGCGGTTGGGGCGAAAGCTGGAGTAATGCCGCTGCGCCCGCCCGGCCGGATCGACCAGTAGGTGCCGCGACAGCTTTGACACCATGCTTGGTCCATACCATAGCCCTGCAAGGTGCAGTCCCAGATCCAGCCAGGCCATTAGCCCGCCGGCGGTGATCACATCGTGGTCATCAATCAGGATCTCTTCTGCCTGCAGGTCTACTTGCGGAAACCGTGCCTGAAACTCCTGCTCCAATGCCCAATGAGTGGTGGCGGGACGTCCCTGCAACAGGCCAGCAGCGCCCAGCCAAAAGGCGCCGGCACAGACCGAACAGGCAATCGCCCCGCCGTGGTGCTGGGATCTGGCCCAATGGGCCAGCGGGTCCTGCGGGCTGCCACGCTGTTGTTCCAGCGAGGGTGGGAACACAAAGGCGGTGAAGCTTTGCTCGGGCAGGGTGGCGGTGCTCACCAGGGTGATCTCTGGCCCGGGCACATCCGGGGCCAGGCGTGGCACCAGCGAAAACAGATCCGCCAGTCCCCAAAGCGCGGATTTCTGCACGCCGGGGTAATCAACCAGCGCAAGAGAGATATTTGGCAGTTCCTGCATATATATTGTCGTACGCGCCAATGTGTTTTGCAGTCAAGCCCGGGCATTACAAAGGTCATGATATCAAAAGGAGGCTCAAGATGAGCAAGACTGCATTACTGTTGGTGGATATTCAGAACGATTACTTCCCAGCTGGCGACTGGGCGCTGCATGGGATGGAGCAGGCGGCGGAAAAGGCCGCCTCTCTGCTTGCCTCGGCCCGTGAGGCTGGTCAGATGGTGGTGCATATCCGCCATGAAAACCCGTCGCCCGAGGCGCCGTTCTTTCGTGCGGGCAGCCACGGGGCTGACATCCATAGCGCCGTTACCCCCACCACAGGTGAGCCGGTTTTGACCAAGGCGCGGCCCAATAGCTTTGTCGACACGGGCCTGTTGGATCTATTGCAAGAGGCCGGGATTGAGGCGTTGACCCTTTGTGGCGCCATGAGCCAGATGTGCATTGATGCGACAGCGCGGGCAGCGAGTGATCTTGGCTTTGACGTTACTGTGGCAGAAGATGCCTGCGCCGCGCGGGCCATGGTGTTTGGCGGTGTTGAGCTAAGCGCCCAGCAGGTCCATGCGGCCTTTATGGCGCCTCTCGCCATGAGCTATGCGCGGATTGTTTCAACCGCTGAGGTTCTGAAGGCCTGATAGCCTGACGCGCTGCGATCCACCCTTCGGAAGCTAGACTACGCAGGCAGGAGGTTGCCATCGGCAACCTCTTGGCCCTGCAGCAACGGGGCCGGCCAGAACAGAACAGTGCAGCACAGGGTTAGTCCTCTTCAAAGGGATCCCATTCGTCTTCCACCTCTGGCAGGGCCTCGGCTTCGACTTCGGCGGCCAGTTCTTGTGCGGTGCGGATGCGGGTGATCTTTGCCTTGGGAAAGCTCTCCAGCACGGCCTGTACCAGCGGGTGTTCGCTGGCCTTGGCGCGCAGGGCGTTTTCAGCGGCGTTCTCTAGTTCGGTGATGGTGTCGCCACCGCCGTCATTTTCCAGCGAGATGATCCAGCGGGCCTGGGTCCAGTTTTGCAGCTGTTGCCCCAGTCTGGCGGCAAGGTCCTTGGGGGCGTCCGCCGTTGGCTGGATGGCAATGCGCCCGGGCTGATAGGAAACCAGACGCAGATAGGTTTTTACATATTCCAGCAACAACCCGTCGCGGCGCTGGCGGATCAGATCGACCACATGCTCAAAACTTGGGTAGCGGGCGAGGGCCTGAAGGGTCTCTGGCGCCAGCGCTGTTGCGGTGCCGTTGCCACCCTGCGCAACCGGCGCGCCGTGAGGCGCGCCACCGGATGCCATGGGCGCTCCTTCAGGAGCGCCGCCGCCCGCCGCAGGCGCACCCATGCCCTGCATGGGGCCAGAGCTGCCTATGCCAGAGCCGCCTGTGCCATAGCCAGTCGTCGCCATTCCACCGCCGGGGCCGCCGCCGTTAGGGGGCGGCGGAGGCGTGTCCTGCAATTTGCGGATCAGCTCTTCCGGGCTGGGCAGGTCGGCCACATGTGTGAGGCGGATCACCGCCATTTCAGCCGCCATCATCGCATTTGGTGCAGCGGCGACTTCTTCCAGTGCTTTCAGCAGCATCTGCCACATCCGGGTCAGAACCCGCATCGCCAGGGCCTCAGCCATGTGCTGGCCACGGGCGCGTTCATCCGGGCTGACGGTGGGGTCTTCTGCCGCGTCAGGGGTGATTTTCACCACTGAGACCCAGTGGGTGATCTCGGCCAGATCGCGCAGGACCGCCAGGGGATCAGCGCCTTCGGCATATTGCGCGCCCAGCTCTGTCAGGGCACCGGCGGCATCGCCGCGCAGGATCATGTCCATCAGATCCAGCACCCGCCCCCGATCGGCCAGCCCCAGCATGGCGCGCACCTGATCGGCGGTGGTTTCGCCGGCGCCATGGGAAATGGCCTGATCCAGCAGCGAGGTGGCATCGCGTACCGAACCTTCGGCGGCGCGGGTGATCAGGGCCAGGGCATCCTCGTTGATCTCGGCGTTCTCAGCGGTGGCGATCTTGCGCATCAGGGCGATCATCACTTCCGGTTCAATCCGGCGCAGATCATAGCGCTGGCAGCGCGACAGCACGGTCACCGGCACCTTGCGGATCTCGGTGGTGGCAAAGATGAATTTGACGTGGGCGGGCGGCTCTTCCAGTGTTTTCAACAGCGCATTAAAGGCGCTGGTGGAGAGCATGTGCACCTCATCGATGATATAGATCTTATAGCGGGCCGATGCGGCGCGATATTGGACCGAATCGATGATCTCACGAATGTCGCCGACGCCAGTGCGGCTGGCGGCATCCATCTCCATCACATCAACATGACGGCCTTCCATGATGGCGGTGCAATGTTCGCAGACCCCGCAAGGCTCGGTGGTGGGCTGACCGTTGCCATCAGGGCCGATGCAGTTCATCCCCTTGGCGATGATCCGTGCCGTGGTTGTTTTCCCGGTGCCGCGAATGCCGGTCATGATAAAGGCTTGGGCGATACGATTGGTTTCAAACGCATTTTTCAGCGTCCTGACCATGGCGTCCTGACCCACCAGATCGGCAAATGTCTCGGGGCGGTATTTCCGCGCCAGGACTTGATACTGGGGCTGGCTGCTGTCGCTTGTGCTGTCGTTCATGGGTCTCTTGCCGGATTCGGAAGGCGGGATCGCGTCCGCGCAAGGTACGCGGGCTGGCGGGCTTCGTCCACCGCTGTTGACCAACTGGGGCTCCACGGGTCAGACTTTGGGGGCGGTGCCGGATTTGGCACTGGGTGCGCGCCCGTGTGGCGGCGATTTTGCGGATTTTGTGGCCCCTGTTTTCAACCAGTATTTTTGATCAGGGTTCTGGGCCCGTGCTTCCTGGGATGTTTCAGTATGAGTATGCCAATGTCTAAAAACACCGGGTTGTTTGAAAATACCGGGTTTCGCAGGCGCCGCTTGGGACCGCTTACCTGCGTTGCTTACCAGTGGGAAAGGGGGCTGCATGGATGATCATCGCACTGACCAATCCGTGCGATCCCTGACCCTGCATGCCTTGAGCGTGGCGGATGGCATTCTGGCGCTGTGCCCGCTGCCGGGCAGCGGCGGCGACTATAGGGGGGACATGGATCACCTGCATGATTGGCAGCCAGGGCTGGTGATCTCGATGACAACCGAAGTCGAACATGTGGGTGCGGGTGCCGCGCCTTTGGGGCAGGATTTTCAGGCCATGGGGTCGCGTTGGATCCACCTGCCCTTGCCGGATTTCTCTGCTCCGACCAAGGCTATGCTGGCGCAATGGCCCGAGGTCAGCGCGCTGGCGTTGCAGGCGCTGCGCGGCGGCGGCCGGGTGTTGGTGCATTGCAAGGGCGGCTGCGGGCGCTCTGGTATGGTGGTGTTACGCCTGATGATCGAGGCCGGGGAATACCCCGATAAGGCCCTGCGCCGACTGCGTGCTGTGCGCGCCTGCGCGGTCGAGACCGAGGAGCAGATGACCTGGGCGCTGGCCGCTGCAAAACGCGCCGGGACACGGAAAGCCAGAAACAAATAGGAGGGCGAGACGCCCTCCTTAAAGGCTTCGACGATGCCGGGGCTACAGGGCAGGGTAGACGGTTTGCGCTGCGGTCTGTTGAGGCAGGGGTTTTGGCAGGGCCTCACCCATGGCACAGGGGGGCTGATGCAGTTTGGTGGTGGAAAACGCCCGGCTGTCTGGTTGGAACAGGGTATCAGCAAACAGATCCAGGGTTGCTGTATCAGCTGCTTCGCTGACGTCACAAAACACCCGAATGCGGTCATGGCTGGCAATGAACCGGGCTGGGCAATGACGGGCGCAGCCATCCAGCAGACTGTCTCCGCAGAGCTCAAATTCGGCGGATGTCACCGGGCGGGCCTTATCCAGCGCCCCGGCAAGCGCTGTGAGCATGCGGCTTAGGGCCGGGCAGGGCTTGCCCAGGTGCATACAGATGCTTTGGGAAAAGTGATGTGTTTCTTTGGTCGTTGTCTGGTCCATCGGTGTCATGATGCGCCCTCCGCGCGCTGGCGGGGAAATTGACAGGCGCAGGCATGAGACCGGGGGCGTTACCCGCAACCACCTCATGCACCCGCCCGGACTCCCCGTCCAGTTTCGAGTTACATTGGTGATGGCAGGTCTCCTGACTTGCGGGTCGATACGGTTTCGGTCCTTCCCGGCCGGGATTGCATCCCTGTACCAGTGGTTCACCCGAAGCGCTCACCGCTTACAGTTGCGGGGGCAGTCGCGGAGTTGGCAGGGCTGCAAAAGCCTGGCCGCACCGCGTTCCCTTTTCATCCTGGACACAAGGTTATGCATCGCAGAAACCATCCCCCAATCGCTATCGCTGACAGATATGAGTCGTCAATCACGAATTGAGCGCCTGGTCAGGACGGCCGATATCGGCACACAGAAACTGACACACAGAAACCAGCCAGCAGAAGCAAGCACGCAGGTGCAGGCATAGGCTGGCCTGCTGCTGGTCAGGGGACACTGTCTGGCAGGCTGCGACCGGGATCAGGCGCTGCGGTTTGCCCGGTCTTCGGTCAGGCTGGCAAACTCTGCCACACGTTGCTTGAAACGGGTGTTGATCTTGGAGCGCGCCAGTTTGAGCGATTGCAACAACAGACGCCCGGACAGGGTTTTGGCCTGCAGATTGACCTTCACCGAAAGACGGGTCCGCCGCGGAGAGAGCGCCAGGAGCTCAATCTGGCCCTTGCCTGACAGGCTGGGGCTCTCGCCATCAAACCCAATCAAGGTTGTGGGCTCATAGCTGGAAAGCTTCAGGTGCAATTTACGCGGTTTGCCGCGAAACTCGGTCTGGATATCCCAAGCCATGCCAACCTGAGGGGTCGGGTCATCGCTCAGCCGCTGTACCTCGATGCCGCGCCGGATTGCCGACCGTTCAAAGCTGGCAAAATCGGAAATTGCTTCAAAGACTTCAGCCAGAGGCGTGTCGACGTCCTCTTTACTCGTTAATTCCATGATATGCCGCCTGACCTGTCGTCAGCCCTTAGAGAGTAGTGTAGGATTTGGTGATAGAATAATCTCCTTAATCCAAGGTGTCCGCAAGCCAGTTTTCCAGAAGAAAATGTGCAATTGCTCCTTTTCGCGCCGGTTTGATGACAGGGTGTTCTCCTGCAAAGACAGTCATCATATCCTGACGACTTACCCAGATTGCATCTTCGATTTCCTTGGGGTCGATGGTGATGTCGCGGCTGGTGGCCCGACCGCTGCAGCCAAACATCAGTGACATGGGAAAGGGCCAGGGCTGACTGGAGAGATAGCCAACCTCAGCCACAGAAACGCCTGTCTCTTCAAATACTTCCCGCCGCACGGCAGCCTCCAGTGTTTCTCCGGGTTCCACAAAGCCAGCCAGCAGCGAATACATGCCCTCTGGCCACCCAGGGGATCGCCCCATCAGGACGTCATCGCCATGGGTGATCAGCATGATGACAACCGGGTCGGTGCGGGGGAAATGCAGCGCTTTGCAGCTGGGGCATTGGCGCTGCCAGCCGGCCTGCGTGACCAGGCTTTGACTGCCGCAGCGGGCACAGAACTGGTGCGACTGATGCCAGGACAGCAGGGCCTTGGCGGTGGCAGCCAGCTCTGCCTCCAGCGGCGACAGGCGCGCCATGATGCGGCGCAGCTCGGCAAAGGCATAGCCTGCCGGCAGGTCCGGGTGCTGTTGTTCGCTGGTATCGGCAAAACTGGCCAGGGCCATTTCATCCAGGGCATCCGGCTGCCAGGCGCCAAGGTCGCAGGCAAATCGTTCTGCCCCGTCAGGGCTGGCGCCAAGATAGAGTGCCGCGCTGCGGTGTTCCATGGCCACGGGGTGGCTGGACGCAATCCAGGCCAGACTATCCGGCCCGCGATCCGGGTCAGAGCGCTGGCTGAGAACCTTGCCGCGCCAAGTCATCAGAACCTGCGTTTCCGGGGCGGCCCAGGCGGTCTCCAGTGCGGCGGGATCTTCTCGCAGCTGCGCTTTGCGATCCAAACCGCCACCACCGCCAAAGGTTACCTGTTCTGCTCGTTTCATCCACCGCTCCCCGCATTGACTGTGATGCCAGAGACACGGGGGCCTATCCCGCGATCTGGCGCATTTCTCCAAAGTGATGACGCCTTGGCGCACGAAATACCAGAGTATCTCTGATTTATTGCGCCTCAGGGGCTGTCGGAGTGTTGTCTTGACTTTGGTTGCGCTGGGGCTAGCTCCCCTGCAACTTGGTTAATTTTTCTTAAAGATGATGTGTTTGAAGGCTTTGCAAATTTGTGAAACGCTGTTTCAAATGGGTGGCGGTTCTCAGAAGGGGGGCTGGTGAAGCAAGAGATTGGACCAAGCAGTGACAGCTGTGATATCAGCACAATGACAGATTTGGCCTCTTCCAAATCAGAAGCCTCCGGCGTGTTGCGCATTCTTGCGACAACGGATCTGCACTGTAACCTTCTCAGCCGAGATTACTACGCGGACCGCGAGGACCCGGGCGTTGGCCTGTCGCGCCTGGCCAGTCTCATTTCGGACGCCCGCAACGAGGTCCAGGCTCAGGGGGGTGCGAGCCTCTTGCTGGACAACGGGGACGCCTTGCAGGGCTCGCCGATTGGGGAAACCGCCCTGAAGCTCGACCCAGAAAGCTCCGCCCCCTGCAGCGCTGCCGTGCATCCTTTGATGTCAGCCTTTGCGGCATTGAACTATGATGCCTTGGGGCTGGGCAACCATGATTTCAATTTTGGCCTGCCGGTGCTTGAGGATGTATTGAAAGATGCACCTTGTGCGGTGGTATGCTCCAACATGTCCGCGGTTTCGCCCGGTCGTGCGCTTCCCTTTGTAAAAACGAAGATTATCGAACGGCATCTGGCCTCGCTGCCCGAGGCGCCAGGTCTGCGGATCGGAATTCTGTCGGTGCTGCCTCCGCAGACGATGATTTGGGATGCGGATTTGCTGGAAGGCGAGGTTCAGGTCCAAGACATGGTTCGGGCTGCCGCAGCCAGCGCCGCAGAGCTGCGGGCGGCGGGATGTGATCTGGTCGTTGCCTTGGCGCACACCGGGGTTGGCGGGGAGCTTTCTGTTCCGAATATGGAAAACGCCCTGCGTCCGATTGTGGCCACGGCTGGCATTGATGCGGTGATTGGTGGCCATACGCACCTGGTTTTGCCTGACCCTGAACATGCCTTTGCAAAACCCGTGGTGATGCCCGGGGCACATGGCTCCCACCTGGGGCAGATCGACCTGCACCTGCGGTATGGGCCTGACGGCTGGCAGATGGAGACCTGGCAGGCCAGTGCCCTGCCGATTTCCCGCCGGGATGCCTGGGGCAGGCTGACGCCTCTGGTGGAGGAGGACCCCGCCCTGGTCGAGATCCTGGCAGAGGCGAACGCGCAGACCCAGGCCCGGATGAAAGAACCGGTTGGATATAGTTCCGACGCTCTGCATTCGTATTTTATTTTCTTTGGTCAGGACCATGGTCTGGCCCTGACGGCCTGCGCGCAGATGGCTGCGATGCGCCCTTTGCTGGCCGGATCCCGGGCGGGGGATCTGCCGCTTTTGTCGGCGGTGTCACCGGGCAAATTTGGCGGTCGCTCAGGGCCTGAAAACTACACGGATATTGCGGCGGGGGATCTCTGCATGCGCAATGTTGTGGATTTGCAGGTGTTCCCCAATGCCATCTGGGGCGTGACCGTCACCGGGGATCAGCTGCGGGATTGGCTGGAAATGTCTGCTGGCATGTTCAATCAGGTCACCCCGGAAAGCCGCGACACTGAGCTGATCAACCTAGAGCGCGCTGGGCATAATTTTGATGTGATATTTGGCGTGGAGTACGAAATTGATGTCTCGCAGCCACCGCGTTTTTCGTCTTCTGGTCTGGTGATCAACCCGGATTCGCACAGGATCCGAAATCTGCGCTGGAACGGGGCACCGGTTACCGGCACGCAGCAGTTTTCAGTTGCGACAAACAGCTACCGGGCCAGTGGCGGCGGCAACTTCAAAATGGTGCAGGAGGCAGAGAAACTGAACCTGCCCCGGATCAAAATCCGCGATGCGATCTGCGATTACGTATCAGGACGCCTGCCCAAAGATGCACTGGCTCAGGCCGACTACCCCTGGCGGCTCAGTCGGCTTCCAGAGACACGGGTGGACGTCTATACCGGGCCGGTCGCGCGCAATTACCTGGCTGAGTTGCCCGAGGGTCTGGTTGAAGACCGCGGGGTGACGCCAAATGGGTTTCTAAAGCTCCGGCTGAGCCTTTAACACTGCCCGCTCTGGCCAAGCCTGCTGATGGGGCTATTTGAAAGCAAGTGAGCTGAGGAGTTGAGCAGCTGCAAACCCGCCAAGGGGCTTATGTTTGCTGCAGGCCATGACCGCATCGCTCTTGTCATCGGGGCAAACTCTGCCTATATCGGGATTCGAGAGGTTGGCGCGGGCAGGCGCCTCGCCAACCTGGTCAGATCCGGAAGGAAGCAGCCACAACGAGCCCCGCTTGGGTCGATGTCCAACCTCTCACCTTATCCCCTAAAATACCGATGCTAAATTTCCAGCGAGATCTGCTGTCTATCTCAGCGGCCTTGCGGCAGGCTGCTTTTTCACGGGCTGCTTTGGCACAGGCGACGGGTTGGATCGACGCGTCTGTTTCAGGCCGCCCGCCGATGTGTGCCTAGGAGCAAAAGAAAGACAAAAGCCGCCCCAACCGATGTGGTGACGATCCCCACGGGCAATTCTTGCGGCGCCAGAAGCAAGCGCGACACGATATCGGAAGCGGTCAGCAGAACCGCGCCGATTATGGCGGCCATGGGCAACAGGCGCCCATGCATCGGCCCGGCAAGCCCACGGGCGATATGGGGCACCATAAGGCCGACAAAGCCGATAACGCCGGCGACGGAAACAAAAGCGGCGGTGGCCAGGGCGCAGATCAGAAACATGCGGGTGCGTAGCGCGCCAACCGGTACGCCAAGGCTGCTCGCGGTGGTGTCCCCCGTCAGGAGCGCGTCCAGCCAGCGGCTGCGCCAAACGGCATAGGTCGCGATGAGCGCCAATCCGGCAGCAACCAGAGGCAGGGTCTCCCAGCGGGCAAGGCCAAGCCCACCAAGCATCCAGAAAATCACCGAATGGGCCGCGCGGGTATCGCCAGAAAAGATCAAATAATTGGTGATTGCTGCAAACAGAAACGAGACGGCCAGCCCGGCCAGGATAAGCTTCTCCGGAGCGCTGCTTTGCAGAGTTCGCACCAGCAGCAGCACGATACCAGAGGCCACAAGCCCACCGCTAAAGGCGGCAAGGGGCAGGGTCCAAAGCCCCAGAAAATCGCCGGTGACGGTGATGACCAGAACCGCGCCGGCGGCGGCACCAGAGGACAGGCCGAACAAAAACGGATCCGCCAGGTCGTTGCGGGTTGTGGTTTGAAGTACCACGCCGACCAGACCTAATCCGGCACCGATCAGGGCGGCAAACAGCGCCCGCGGCAGGCGCAGGTCAAAAATGATCCGATGTATGGGCTCTGGCTCCAGGCTGCTGAACCCCAATCCCGAAGAGATGGCGGCAAAGACCTCGGCCACCGGCACATCGGTGGACCCATAGAGGACGGAGAGTAAAAGCAGGGCGACCAAAACGGCCGCCCCCAATATCAGCGAAAGGCCAAAACGGCCCATATCAGTTGAGACCCGGATGCATGGCCTTGGCCATTTTCTCGATGGCGGCAATATTTGCCGGTCCAGGGGTCAGCTCTTCGTAGCGCAGGCCCACCCAGCGTTGGTTTTTAACCGCATCCGTATGGGCCATAACCGGGTGTTCCTGCAGGAACTTGAAGGTGTCTTCGGCGCCATTGCCGTTTTGGTAATCCAGCAACACCAGAAATTCTGGATTGGCGGCCGCGACCGCTTCCCAAGAGGTGCGCCCCCAGCTGGTGTCCAGATCATGGGTGACGCTGGCGCCCCCTGCAGCCGCGATCATGGCGTCGGGGATGGCAAACCGGCCAGCAGTGAACGGCGCATCTGCCGGGCCGTCCAGCAGGAAAACACGCGGTTTGGGCTGTTCTGCGGTTTTGGCTTCAATCTCGGCCAGCTGCTGCTGCCAGCCTGCCACCAGCTCTGCTGCCTTGTCCTCCACCTGCATGACTTTCCCAAGGCGCAGCACATCATTGAACAACAGCTCCATGCTGGCTTCTGGGCGATCCTTGTCCAGATGCACGCAGCTTTCGGTCAGGATCATGGTTTTGATCCCAAAAGGCGCCAGCGTGTCCGGGGTCACATCTCCGCCGGGTTTCATGCCGTAGTACCACCCGGCAAAAAACAGATCCGCAGAGGCCGAAACCAGGTTTTCGACGCTTGGATATTTGGGGGCAAGTTCAGGGATGTCGCCGCGAGCCTTGTCGAATTCGGGGCTTGTCTTATACCATCCGCTGATGCCGGTGACGCCGACCATCTTGTCCTGCAGGCCAAGTGCAAACGCCATTTCGGACATGTTGATGTCATGCACAACCAGCCGTTCCGGCATGGTTTCAAAAACCAGCGGCGTGCCGCAGTTGTCGACGCTGACGTCATATGCGGCGGCACTACTTGCAGCACTCAGCAGGAGAGCAGCAGACCAGAGCGTTTTCATTGTGAATTTTCCTTCGGATTTTGAAAGTCTGTTTTACGAATGTCCAGAGCCGGGATCATCCGGCCCTCATGGGGAAAGCTCAGATAGCTGACCCCAAAGGTCGCCTGGACATTTTCAGGGGTGAGCACCTCGGCGGCGGGACCAAAGGCCACCAGTCGCGTTGATTTCATCAAGGCGGCATGGGTGGCAAACTCCGGGATCATCACCAGATCATGCACCACCATGACAACGGTGATCCCCAGCGAGGCAACCAGGGACAAAATGCGGCCTTTGGCATCCGGGTCCAGGTGGTTGGTTGGCTCATCGAGAAACAAAAGCTCGGGCTCCTGGGCGAGGGCGCGGGCGATGTGAGCCCGTTGGCGCTCCCCTCCTGACAGCTGTGCCATGGGCTTGCGCGCCATCCGCGAAAGCCCTGTAAGATCCAGAATGGCCTCAACGGCTTTGGTGTTTTGATCTGTTGACCGGCGCGCCGCGATTGGCAATTGGCCAAGGGCCACATAGTCCTGAAGGCGCAGCCGCCCATCCGGCGAGCTTTGCTGGCTGACAAGGGCAATGCGTCCCGCCCGGTCCTGTGCTTTCATCTGGCGTAGGCTGGCACCACCTATAAAAACTTCTCCGACCGCCAGCGGTTCACATCCTGAAAGCAGGTTCAGCAGGGTCGATTTGCCCGCCCCATTTGGCCCGGCGATGGCGAGGATTGATCCCTGCTGCAACTCAAAGGAAACCCCCGAGACCAGCGCATCCCCGTTCAGGGCAAAATACTCCAGATCGCGCACGCAGAGAAAAGGTTGGGATAAAGGAGGAGATCCGGTCATGTCTTGACCTCCGGCCTGTAGGCGGGAAGCCGTGCCAGGGTTTTGTCGTACAACCGCTCCGGCCGCTCCGAAGCTGTGCTCCAGCCGGTGTCGCTTGCCAAAAATTGCCGGGCAAAACAGGCGATCGCCTCGATATCTGCCTGCGCTTCGATCTCACCAAACAGATACTGCGTCTTGCCCGGCCCCTGCAGTCCGACCGCGATGGGGCGTTCGCAGCCCGCCATGCAGTCGACAGCCCGCAACGCGAACCGGTTTGACACACGTTCAGCCAATGCTGCCCGGAGTTCGCGCGCCGCTCCCGGCCCTTTGCAGGTGGCGCAAATCAATATGGAATGATCACTGGTGTTGGTCATGTCCCGCCTCGCTGGTAAACGCACGAAGAGAGCAGGTGCCGGTCCTGGGGCGCCAGTTATTCTGTGCCATCTAAGCCTCCTTCAGGACTCCCCGCCCTGGGTTGAGTGAACAAATGGATGGCAGGTCTCCTGACTTGCGGGTCGAGGCCTTGCCGCGCCTTCCCACCCCAGGGGGCAGTGGCGTGTTGCAGCAGTGCTCTCCGCTCACAGTTGCGGGGGCAGTCACGGATTTGGCGCCTATTGGCTACTCCACACCGTATTCCCTTTTCATTTTTCCGGAGTGACCCCGGTAAAAACCATCTAGGCCATGTATGAGTTCAATCTTGAGACTGTCAATCAAATTGAAAGGCCGCAGCCGAGCTCTGGCGGCACTGGTGCGCTCTGCGCCAATACTACCTGGCTGTTGGGCTGCTGGCGCGATGCGCTTGGTCAGGGCTGCACCAGGGTGCAGGGGCGCCGAGATCAGAAAAGGGCGATCCAGATACCCGTAAACATGAGAATGCCGCCAGTATTGACCCATGCGTGCCAGATTGAATAGCGAAACGGCAGGCTCTTGCGGGCGTAGAACCCGATCCCGATTACAAAACTGGTGACGCCAGACAGGATGCACCACAGGCTGGTGTCAGGCACCATGGTCAGATCCGGCAGCGCGCACAGTCCCAGCGCGCCCAGCCCAAGATAAGAGGCCGTCGACCAGCGGGACTTGACGTTTTTATTGGTAATCTTGTTCCAGATCGCCAGCGCTGTCAGTCCCCAGCACAGATACAAAAGTGTCCAGGTCCAGACGGTGCCTGCCTGCACAAAAAAGGGCGTGAAAGTGCCGGTGATGCTGGGATAGATCGCTGCATGGTCGATGCGGCGCAGCAAAACACGGCGGTCATGCCAGGGGCCAAAGTGGTACAGGCTTGACGCGATATTAGAGGCCAGCAGCGAGAGGACATAGACGCCAAGGGCGGCGATCAGTGAAACATCGAGACCGGCGCTGGCCTTGTTAATCAGGGCTGCAGCGGCGGCCAGAATCAGGGTCAGACCAATCGCATGCACCACGATATCGGCGCGGCGATGGGCGGGATTGGCGCTGGGGTAGGTTGTGGCTTGTGGTGTAGCTGTCATGGTGGACTCGCGCAGGGGTGCCCCAGCGATAAGAAGGATGCGGTGGAGAGTCTAGGGGCGGGACCCAGTGGTCCCTGGGTTCCTATACGTCAGCGCCTGCGCGCCGCTGTACGATCCGCCAGAGTAGCGCTGTCTGGTAGGTTCGAAGAGGCGGTGCCGCTTAAAAGCGGCCATTGTCGGCAGGGTAGACGCCGAGAATTTCCACATTGGTGGTGAAATAAGACAGTTCGTCCATTGCCAGTTGCACGTTTGCATCATCTGGATGGCCGTCGATATCTGCGTAGAACTGCGTCGCGGTGAAGGAGCCATCGACCATATAGCTTTCCAGTTTGGTCATGTTGATGCCATTGGTGGCAAAGCCGCCCATGGCCTTGTAGAGCGCCGCAGGAATGTTGCGGACCTGAAAGACAAAACTGGTGATCATCCCATGGGCGCCGCGACGGGTGGTGTCGGGCTCACGCGACATGATCAGGAAACGGGTGGTATTGTCACCGCGATCTTCGATCTTTTTCTCCAGCACGTCCAACCCGTAGATCTCGCCGGCCAATTCGCTGGCCAGGGCGGCGGTGTGGATATCGCCGGCCGCTGCCACATCGCGGGCGGCGCGGGCATTGTCCGGGCTGACCCGTCCCATAATATTGTTTTTGCGCAAAAATTCCCCGCATTGTGGCAGCAGGACCAGATGCGATTTCGCCTCGCGGATGTCTTCCAGTTTGGCGCCGGGCACGGCCAAGAGATTGATGTGCACCCGCACAAAAGCCTCGTCGATGATATGCAGACCGCTGTGGGGCAGCAGCCGGTGGCTATCGGCAACCCGCCCGTAGGTGGAATTCTCGACCGGCAGCATCGCCTGGTCCGCCGCGCCTGAGCGCACCGCCTCGATGACGTCTTCGAATGTGCTACAGGGAAGCACCTCCATATCGTGCCGGGCGTTGCGGCACGCCTCGTGACTATAAGAGCCGAGCTCCCCCTGAATGGCAATTTTTCCGGTCATCAGTGCGACTTTCCTGCAAAACTTCAGCAAACGGGCATTTCGTCGCGTTGTCTATACCTTGCCACTGACGAGTGGAAGCCTTAGACAACGACGCAGACAGCTAAAACGGACACGCGATTCATGTTTGACACGATGACCCTAACCAAAGCGACCGCAGGCGTTTGCGGATCGTTCCTGGTGCTTCTTCTGGGCCACTGGGCCGCGGATGTACTCTATGCGTCAGACGCGCATGGTGAGCAATCTTATGTAATTGAAGTGGCGGATGCGAGCGCCGCCGATGAAGATGTTGTTGAGGTCAGCTTTGAAGAGCTAATGGCCTCAGCGGACGCTGGCAAAGGCGCCAAGGTCTTCAAAAAATGTTCTGCATGCCACAAACTCGAAGAGGGTGTGAACGGCACCGGTCCTTCGCTTTATGGTGTTGTTGGCCGCGCCCAGGCCGGCATGGATGGCTTTGGCTATTCCGGCGCCCTGACCGCACTGGGCGGGACCTGGACAGCAGAAGAACTGAGCGCCTTCCTTGCAAAGCCTTCGGCCTATGCTTCCGGCACCTCAATGTCGTTCTCTGGTCTGAAGAAAGAAAAAGACCGGGTAAACCTCATTGCCTATCTGGACAGTCTCGACGACTGATCCGGGCCTGGTTTCCTGAACCAGCACACAGATTTCAAAGGGCCGTGGCGGATGCTGCGGCCTTTTGCTTATGCGGCGGGCGCGGAATGCCCTGTTCTCATGGCAGGATCACGCGCTTGCGATCTGATGAGTGCCGGGATCAGGTAATCTCAGCTTGAATGTTACCGCCTGCGGGTTTTAGCTTGAGAGACAGGAAAACACCGGACCAGTACAAGGCCGGGCAATGGAGGTTGTGACGGATGACATCCCGGATAGCAGGTAATCAGGTGACACGACGCGGCGGCGCCCAAAGCTTTGCACAGGCGCAGGTACAGGCGCAGGTACAGGTGGCGCCATCAGCCTCTGCAAAATCTGGCCCTGCAAACGCAGTTTACCTGTTGCTTCTGGGGTTGGCCCTGGCCTTGTGTCTTGCCCTGCCACAACGGGGCTCCGCGCAGGAGGTGATCACAAGCCATGGCTTTGCCGAGTTTGGCGCGTTGAAATACCCCGAAGGCTTTGCCCATTTTGACTATGTGAACCCAGAGGCGCCAAAGGGTGGCGAGCTGTCGATTTCGGCGGTGGGCACCTTTGACAGCATGAACCCCTTTACCCGCAAGGGACGTGCCGGCGCCTTGGCCTCATCACATTTTGAAAGTCTGCTGGTGGAGTCCTATGATGAACCGGGGTCCTATTATGGCTTGATTGCCGAAAGCCTAGAGTATCCCGAAAGCCAGGATTGGGTGATTTTTAACCTGCGCCCCGAGGCGCGGTTCTCGGATGGCACTGCGGTGACGGCGGAGGATGTGGTGTTTTCCCATAACCTTTTGCTGGATCAGGGCCTGCAATCCTACGCCGAAGCGGTGCGCAAACGCATCCCAAAGGCCGAAGCGCTGGACCCGCATCAGGTGAAATTCTATTTCTCCCCGGATTTTCCCCGCCGGGCCATGATCACCCAGGTCGGGGGCACCCCGGTTTTCTCGAAGGCCTGGTTTGAGGCCGATCCCGAAAATCGTCGCCTGGATGAACCCCGCTTGGATCCGGGTATTGGCTCTGGCCCCTATATTCTGGACAAGGCCGAGATCAACCAGCGCATCACCTACCGTCGCAACCCCGACTATTGGGGCAAGGATCTGAACGTCAACATCGGTCGCCATAACTATGATGCCATCCGGGTCGAGTATTTTGGCGATGCCATTGCCGCCATGGAGGGGTTCAAGGCCGGTGTCTATACGGTGCGGCCTGAAAACAACTCCAAAAGCTGGGCGACCTCATATGATTTTGACGCGGTTGCGCGTGGCGATGTGATCAAAGATGAGATCCCGGACGGCAATGTGCCTGTGGCCAATGGCTTTGTGATGAACCTGCTGCGGCCCAAGTTCCAGGACATTCGGATGCGCGAGGCCCTGCAGCTGGCCTTCAACTTTGAATGGACCAATGAGAGCCTGCAATACGGGCTGTTCCGCCATCGCAGTTCTTTCTGGCAGGATAGCGATCTGGAGGCCAAGGGCGTGCCGACGGGGCGCGAACTGGAGGTGCTGACCGCGCTGGGCGACCAGATTGATCCGGCGATTCTGACCTCTGAGCCGGTGATGGCCCATGCCTCGAAACCCAAACGCCCCAATGATCGCCGCAATCTGCGCCGCGCCATGAAGCTGCTGGATGAGGCAGGCTGGGAAGTGAACAGCGAGGGCATGCGCCAGAACGCGGCGGGCGAGGTTCTGAAGATCGAATTCCTGCTTGATAGCCCGACTTTGGAACGTATCGTCGGCCCCTATGTGTCAAACCTGCAGGCAATGGGCATCGACGCGGTGCTCAATCGGGTGGATTACGCGCAATACACCAGCCGCCGCCGGGAAAAGGATTTTGACATGGTTTCTTTTGCCTATCCAATGTCACTGGAGCCATCGACCGGCCTGTATCAGTTCTTTGGGGCCGAGGCGCATAAGTTCTCGGTCTTTAATCCGGCGGGTCTGGCGGATCCGGCAGTGGATGCTCTGATTGACAATGTTGTTGACGCCAAAACTCAGGAAGAACTCTATTCCAATGCCCGTGCGCTGGACCGGGTGCTGCGGGCAAAACGGTTCATGGTGCCAACCTGGTATCTGGACGTCAGCTGGATCGCCCATTGGAAACAATATGCCTACCCTGCAAACCTGCCCCCCTATGACACCGGGTTGCTGGACCTGTGGTGGGTGGATGCGGAACGCGAGGCTGAATTGAAAGCCTCGGGCGCCTTGCGGTAAGGGCGCGACATGGCAGCCTATATCCTTAGACGTTTACTGCTGGTGATCCCAACCCTGTTTGGCATCATGGTGGTGAACTTTACCCTGGTGCAATTTGTCCCCGGCGGTCCGGTGGAACAGGTGATCGCGCAGCTGCAGGGCGGCGGTGATGTGTTTGAGGGCTTTGCCGGTGGCGGCGGGGACTCTGGTGGATCATCGGTGATCGAAGCCAATGACAGCTACGCAGGCCGTCAGGGCCTGCCGCCGGAACTCATCGAGGAGCTGAAAGAGCAGTTTGGCCTGGACAAGCCACCGCTGGAGCGGTTTGGCCTGATGCTGGTCAACTACATGCGGTTTGACTTTGGTGAGAGCTATTTTCGCAAGATCGACGTGACTGAGCTGGTGTTGGAAAAGATGCCGGTGTCGATTTCTCTGGGGCTGTGGTCGACACTGATCGCCTATTTGATTTCGATCCCCCTAGGGATTCGCAAGGCGCTGCGCGATGGCTCGCGTTTTGATACCTGGACCAGCGGCATCATCATCGCTGCCTATGCCATCCCTGGATTTTTGTTTGCAATCATGCTGCTGGTTCTGTTCGCGGGTGGCTCCTACTGGCAGATCTTTCCCCTGCGCGGCCTGACCTCTGACAACTGGGAAAGCCTCAGCCTGTTTGGCAAGATCTACGATTACGCCTGGCACATCGCGCTGCCGGTGATTGCCTCAACCATTGCCTCCTTTGCCACCTTGACGCTTTTGACCAAGAACTCCTTTTTGGATGAGATCAAAAAACAATATGTCATCACCGCACGGGCCAAGGGGCTGTCTGAGAACCGGGTGCTCTATGGCCATGTGTTCCGCAATGCCATGCTGATTGTGATTGCCGGTTTCCCGGCGGTGTTCATCAGCATATTCTTTTCCGGCAGCCTGATCATTGAGACAATTTTCTCGCTGGATGGTCTGGGCCGCCTGGGGTTTGAGGCCGCGGTGGCGCGGGATTACCCGGTGATGTTTGGCACCATGTATATCTTTGGTCTGATGTCCCTGGTGGTCGGGATCATTTCCGATCTGATGTATGTGCTGGTTGATCCCCGTATCGACTTTGAAAAGCGGGAGGGCTGAACCATGGCACTCTCCCCGCTGAACCAACGTCGTTGGAATACCTTCCGCCGCAACAAACGCGCCTATTGGTCCCTGTGGATTTTTGCGGTGCTTTTTGGCCTGTCGCTCTTTGCTGAGTTCCTGGCCAATGACAAACCCATCCTGGTGAGCTATCGCGGCGAGATCTACACGCCGATCTTTAAGTTCTACCCCGAAACCAGTTTTGGCGGTGATTTCAAAACTGAGGCGAGCTATCGCGATTCTGAGGTGGAATGCCTGATCCAATCCGGCGGGGTTGAGGACTGCTTTGACGAGCCGGAGGCGGTCATCACGGAGATCGCGGCCGGCAGCTACGCGGCTGAAGGGTTCTACAAGGGCTGGACGATTTGGCCGCTTATTCCCTATTCCTACAAAACCAATGTGGACCGCCCAGGGGCTGCGCCACTGCCACCCAATGGGCAGAACCTTCTGGGCACAGATGACGCCAAACGTGATGTGCTGGCGCGGGTCATTCATGGCTTTCGGTTGTCGATTGTCTTTACCCTGATGGTGACGGGCGCGGCCACGGTGATTGGTATTCTTGCCGGTGCGGTGCAGGGCTATTTTGGTGGCTGGCTGGATCTGGTGTTTCAGCGGGTGATCGAGGTCTGGGGCTCGGTGAATTCGCTTTATGTCATCATCATCATGTTTGCCATCTTAGGCCGCAGTTTCTGGCTCTTGGTGGGGCTGATGATCCTGTTCAGCTGGACCTCGCTGGTGGGCGTGGTGCGGGCGGAATTCCTGCGGGCGCGCAATCTGGAATATGTCCGCGCGGCCAAGGCCCTGGGAGTGGGCAATATGACCATCATGCTGCGCCACATGCTGCCCAATGCCATGGTGGCGACCCTGACCATGCTGCCCTTTATCATCACCGGCACCATTGGCGGCTTGGCGAGCCTGGACTTTCTCGGCTTTGGCCTGCCGTCCTCGGCGCCCTCATTGGGGGAGCTGACATTGCAGGCAAAACAAAACCTTGAGGCGCCCTGGTTGGCCTTCACCGCCTTTGTCACCTTCGCCCTGATGCTGTCGCTGCTGATTTTTATCTTTGAAGGTATCCGCGACGCCTTTGATCCAAGAAAGACCTTTTCATGAGTGCCGTACTAGAGGTCCGCGATCTGCGTGTGTCGTTCCGTCAGGATGGCAAGATCACCGAAGCCGTTAAAGGTGTCTCGTTTTCGGTTGCACGTGGTGAGACCGTGGCCTTGGTGGGCGAGTCCGGTTCTGGCAAATCCGTCTCGGCACTGTCCACCGTGTCACTGCTGGGCGACAGCGCCATCGTGGAGGGCTCGGTTACCTATGACGGGGTTGAAATGGTCGGCGCTTCGGAAAAGCACCTGATGCAGGTGCGTGGCAATGACATCAGCTTTATCTTTCAGGAGCCGATGACCTCGCTCAACCCGCTGCACACCATCGAAAAGCAGCTGGCGGAATCGCTGGCGCTGCATCAGGGATTGCAGGGGCAGGCGGCGCGGGGGCGCATTTTGGAACTGATGCAGAAGGTTGGCATTCGCGACGCCGAAAGCCGCCTGAGCGCCTACCCCCATGAGCTGTCTGGTGGTCAGCGCCAGCGGGTGATGATCGCCATGGCCCTGGCCAATAAGCCAGAGGTGTTGATTGCGGATGAACCCACAACGGCGCTGGATGTGACCATCCAGGCGCAGATTCTCGAGCTGCTGGCAGAGCTGAAGAAATCTGAGGGTATGGGGCTGTTGTTCATCACCCATGATCTGAACGTGGTGCGCCGCATCGCTGATCGGGTCTGCGTGATGAAGGGCGGCGAGATTGTCGAGGAAGGCCCGGCAGCGGCGGTTTTTGATAATCCGCAACATGCCTATACGCAAAAACTGCTGGCGGCAGAGCCTTCTGGCATCCCGGAGCCAGTGGCGGCTGAGGCGCCGGAGATGATCCGAACCCGGGATTTGAAAGTCTGGTTTCCGATCCAGAAGGGGCTGTTGAAACGCACCGTAGGCCATGTAAAGGCGGTCAATCCGACCTCGATTTCCGTGCGGGCAGGCGAAACTCTGGGCATTGTCGGCGAAAGCGGCTCTGGCAAGACGACCATGGCGCTGGCGATCATGCGGTTGATTGCATCTGAGGGCGAAGTGCGGTTTTGCGGCGACGATCTGCGGCAATGGTCCACGGGGGAGCTGCGCAGCCTGCGCAAGGATATGCAGATCGTGTTTCAGGATCCCTTTGGCTCGCTCAGCCCGCGGATGACCTGCGCCCAGATCATTGCCGAAGGGCTGGCCATTCACCGGGTCGACCAGCACCGCGCCCCGCGCGATCTGGTGGCGGAGGTGATGGTCGAGGTCGGTCTGGACCCGGCGACGATGGATCGCTACCCGCATGAGTTCTCCGGTGGTCAGCGTCAGCGCATCGCCATTGCCCGGGCCATGGTGCTGCGGCCCAAACTGGTGGTGCTGGATGAGCCGACCTCGGCGCTGGATATGACGGTGCAGGTGCAGATCGTCGAGCTGCTGCGGGATCTGCAAAAGCGCTATGGGCTGGCCTATCTGTTCATCAGCCATGACCTGAATGTGGTGCGGGCGATGTCGCATCAGGTGGTGGTGATGAAACAGGGCGATATCGTAGAGGCCGGCGCCGCCGAGGCGCTGTTTGAACACCCAAAAGAGGCCTACACCCGCGAGCTGCTGGCCGCCGCCCGATAGGCCACAAAGGGGGGGGCTCCCGCCCGCTTAGCATTTGCCAAAGGCAAAGGCACACCCTTGGGGGTGGCGCCGCTGTCGCGGCGCTGCAGCTCTATCTGGACAGGGGAGGATCTCAGGCCGAGGAGGCCCGCGTGTCTGGCGCTGTGATAGGGAGGCTGTCGGCGCCTGCGGCCTCATAGGTGTCGAAATGGCGTGCAACAACCCGGGTTATGGCGCGGGCGCTTTCTGTCACGACAGCGCCATTTGAGGTTTGCACCAGAATACCGGGAAAGGCAGCACAGGCCTGGCTGACCAGGGTGTCAAACCGTGCTTTCTGATCCGGGAAATGGTGCAGGATTTGGTCGCTGGGAATCGAAAACCCGCAGAGCAGCGCCTTGATGATATGCTCGCGCAGCTGGTCTTCGCCCTCAAAGGCATGGCCGCGCGCGGCGGCAAAACACCCGCCTTTGCTCCCGCCCTGGACAGTAGCCATGTATCGCGCGGTACTGGGGGCGTTTTGCGCATACCCCTGGGGGAAGCGCGAAATGGCCGAGGCGCCGAGGCCGATCAGAACCTCTGCCGGATCGTCGCTATAGCCTTGGAATCCCCGTTTGAGGCTCTGATTCGCGCGGGCAGCACACAGGCTGTCGCCGGGCCGGGCAAAACTGTCGAGACCGATCTGCTGGTAGCCCTGTTGCAGGCAGATGGCCCTGGCGGCGCTGAACAGCTCCAGACGGTCCTCTGGTTTGGGCAGGGTTTCCGACGGGATCATCGTCTGGCGGCGGACCATCGCGGGCAGATGTTTGTAGCCATAAAGCGCCACCCGGTCCGGTGTCAGCGACAGCAATTGGCGGGTACTGTGACGGATCTGGGCAAGCGTCTGGTGCGGCAGGCCAAAAAGAAGATCTGTGCTCAGATCCTGCACACCGCCCTGGCGCAGCATAGCAACCACCTGAGCGACCCTGTCAAAGGTTAAACTGCGGCCAATGGCCTGCTGAGTTGTGTCGTCGAACCCCTGCACTCCAATCGAGGCGCGCGTGAGACCAGCGTCAATCAAGGCCTGGCAACGGGCTTGGTCGAATTCATTTGGATCGATCTCAACCGAGAACTCTGCGCCGGCAGCGAGCGGTGCCATATCCAGCAGTGCAGCAGCGAGATCGCGAATCATGTCTGGGGGTAAAATGGTCGGCGTGCCGCCGCCCCAATGGATCCGCGCCAGGGAGACATCTTTTGGCAAATGGGATTTGAGTAGCGAAATTTCCTGTTTCAGCGCCGCAACATAGGCAACGATAGGGGCATCAGATCTGGTCCCCTGGGTGCGACACATGCAAAACCAGCAGAGGCTGCGGCAAAAGGGGACGTGCACATAAAGGGAGATCTGGCTTGCTGCTGGAATCTGCGCCAACCAGGATTGGAAATGCGCCGCCCCAATGTGCGGCGCAAAATGCGGCACCGTCGGGTAACTGGTATAGCGCGGCACTTTGGCATCGAATAAACCGAGCTTCGCCAATTGTGATTTCTGACACATATCATTATCCTAGCCAGTATTCGCACGAACGAACTTTGACCTGGATCAAACGGGACTGCCCATGAACGCCCCAACCATTTCCCATATCAGCTGCGCTGATTGTCCCATCCGCCACCGTGCTGTTTGCGCGCGCTGCGAGTCTGACGAGCTGGAGGCGTTGGATGCCATTAAATACTATCGCAGCTATGAAGCGGGGCAGCCAATTATCTGGTCCGGCGATGTGATGAACTTTGTCGGGTCTGTGGTTTCGGGTATCGCGACGCTGACGCAGACGATGGAGGATGGCCGCACGCAGATGGTTGGCCTGTTGTTGCCAAGCGATTTTGTCGGTCGCCCGGGGCGCGATGGCGCGGCCTATAATGTGGTTGCGACCACCGATATGGTGATGTGCTGTTTCCGCAAAAAGCCCTTTGAAGAGCTGATGGCGCAAACGCCGCATATTGCCCACCGCCTGCTGGAGATGACCTTGGATGAACTGGATGCCGCCCGCGAGTGGATGTTGGTTCTGGGGCGCAAGACCGCGCGGGAAAAAATTGCCAGCCTGCTGACCATCATTGCCCGGCGCGATGCCTCGCTGACGCCGCGTGGGGCGGTCAATTCCATGACCTTTGATCTGCCACTCACCCGCGAAGCCATGGCGGATTATCTTGGCCTCACACTGGAGACCGTCAGCCGCCAGATGTCGGCGTTGAAACGGGACGGGGTGATTTCGCTGGAGGGTAAGCGCCGGGTATCCGTGCCTGATATGGGGCGGCTGTTCGAAGAAGCGGGCGACGACAGCGACGGCGGATTTATGAGCTAGGGCGCTGATAAGCCGTGGAACTATAGAAATTTTACCGCGGTTCATGTCAGTAGTTGAGAGGGTTTAGGCTGGGTGTGGCAGCGCTTTTCCTGCCTGTGTCAGCCATCTGAACACCTGATGACTGGCGGAGCCAGCGCTGCGCCCAGGCATGCTCCACAGCCTCAGCGCCCGTGCAAGGGTGGCCTTTTGTCCAAAGGGCGCCACCAGTTGCCCCCTGGCCAGATAGGGGGCCAAAAGCGTCTCATGGCCGATCAAGACCCCGGCTCCGTTGAGCGCCTCTTCCACCGCCAGGGCATAGAGCGAATAGACCGGGCCGCGCGGCGCGATATGGTGCGGCAGGGCGGCCTGGGACAGCCAATGCTCCCAGTCCTCTTCCCAACTGGTGTCATAGAGACAGGGGACAGTCAGCAGATCCAACGGGGATTCCAGCCGCTCTGCCAGGGCAGGGGCGCAGACGGGAAAGATGACATCCTCTGCCAGGACCGTGCCGTCGGTATCAGAAAAAAACAGGCAGAGATCATAGGAGGTCCGCTTGAGGTTTGGCGGCTGCTCCAGTGCGGTGATGGAGATTTCGGTGCCGGGCATTTCTGCGCGCAGGCGCGGCAGCCGCGGCGATAGCCAGAACTGGGCGATGGCTGGCAGGGTTGCGATATGGACCACCCGAGGCGCCGCCGCATCGCGCATCCGTTGCACGGCCTCCCCCAGCTGATCAAAGGCCTGACCAAAAGCTGGCAGCGATTGGGCACCAAGCGGTGTTAGCACCACGCCCTTTGCGGTGCGTTGAAACAGCGGCGCGCCAAGCTCTGCCTCCAGTGATTTGATCTGGGCGGAGATGGCACCAGGTGTCACGCCCAGCTCAGTGGCCGCTGCTGAAAACCCGCCCAAGCGGGCGGCGGCCTCAAACGCGCGCAGGGCGGTCATGGCAAAGGATTTTGGACGGGGGGGCGAAACGGCCATTGTTAGACTCACTTTTTCTAACCCTAGATTTTCAGAAAACTGATTTGCGCGCAAGCTTGGCCCGGGATCAACTGGACCAAAGTTGCGGTCGAAGATCGGCCCTAAGCCAAGCCCTATAGGAGTTCTACCATGCCCCATCTTGCCAGCCGCCCCTGGGTGCCTGCCTCTTGCGAAACCCGGGTTCAGACGATTGCTGCGGCGACAGCTGACATGGCTCCGGCAGCGGCAGCCGATCGGATTGAGGCGCTGATACAGCGCAACAGCGCGATCCACGACGAGGAGTGTTTCAACCTAAACCCGGCGACCAATGTGATGAACCCGGCCGCCGAGGCGGTGCTGGCACGCGGGCTGGGCAGTCGCCCGTCGCTGGGCTATCCGGGCGACAAATACGAAATGGGACTGGAGGCCATCGAGGAAATAGAGGTCATGGCCGCCGAGCTGGCGGCGCAGGTCTTTGGCGCCAAATATGCCGAGATCCGGGTGGCGTCTGGCGCGCTGGCCAATCTCTATGGGTTCATGGCGCTGACCAAACCCGGCGATAGCATCATCGCGCCGCCTGCTGCGATTGGGGGCCATGTGACCCATCATGCGGATGGCTGCGCCGGGCTCTATGGTTTGATTTCTCACCCGGCGCCGGTCAATGCCGATGGCTATACGGTGGATCTGGAGGCCCTGCGGGTCCTGGCGCTGCGGGAGCGTCCCAAACTGATCACCATCGGTGGCAGTCTCAACCTCTTTGCCCATCCGGTACGTGAGATTCGCGCCATTGCGGATGAGGTCGGGGCCAAGGTGCTGTTTGATGCGGCGCATCAATGCGGCATCATCGCCGGGCAGGCCTGGGCGAATCCGCTGAGCGAGGGGGCGCATGTGATGACCATGAGCACCTACAAGAGCCTTGGCGGTCCGGCGGGGGGATTGATTGTCAGCAATGACGCCGAGATCGCCGAACGCCTGGATGCCATTGCCTTTCCCGGTATGACGGCCAATTTTGACGCGGCAAAATCCGCCTCTTTGGCGCTGAGCCTGCTGGACTGGGTCGACCACGGTCCGGCCTATGCGCAGGCGATGATCACCCTGGCGCAGGCGCTGGCCGATGAACTGGAAGCGCTGGGGATGCCGGTGTTTAAGCCAAAGGGGGCCGCAGGCGGGCTGGCGACAAGCTCGCATCAATTTGCCATCGAGGCGGCGTGGTTTGGCGGTGGCCAAGCGGCATCCAAGAAACTGCGCCGGGCCGGGTTTCTGGCCTGCGGCATTGGCCTGCCGATTGATCCGGTGGAGGGCGATATGAACGGGCTGCGCATTGGCACACCTGAGCTGGTGCGCCGGGGCGTCACCCCTGCGGAGGCTGCTGAGCTGGCCAGATTGATCGCCGCCGGGCTGACCAGCAATGATCCCGAAAGGGTGGCGCAAGAAACCGCCCAGATGCGGGCGCGGTTCCAGGGCCTGCAGTACGTCCGCAACTGAGGCGGAAACAGATCTTTTTGGTCGGCTGTTTGCCAATCGGTCAAATAAGAAACCCCGCCCGGCTGGTTGCAGCTGGGCGGGGTAAACTTTCAGGATCAAGCTGGATCAGCCCAAGCTGCGATCAGTGGGCCAGGAAGATTGGCACGGTTGCATTTTCCAGCATGTTGCGGGTCGCTCCGCCCAGGATCGCCTCGCGGAAGCGGGAATGCCCATAGGCCCCCATCACGATCATGCCGGCATCTGTATCGGCGGCATGGCGGATCAGGATGTCAGAGACCCGCGGCATGGTTTTGCTGAGCACATCAATCTCACATTTGCCCCCTTGGCGGGCCAGCATCTGCGCCAGCATACCACCGGGGTCCGAGCGCTCTGGCCCGTGCTGCGGCGGGTCGATCACCACAATGCGCACCAGGTCGGCGCCAATGAGAAGCGGCATGGCCTTGCGAATGGAGGTCATCGCCTCGATGCTTTCGTTCCAGGCGACCAGGACGGTTTTGGGCTGGCCGACGGGCTTGGCATCATCTGGAACAACCAGAACCGGCGTGCGGCCCTCAAAAAGCGCGGCCTCGACCACTGGTTCGGCTTCGACACCTTTGCCCTTGCCATAGGGCTGGCCCAGAACCACCAGATCAGAAAACCGTGCCAGTCGCGCCACGTGACGTCCCATGTCGGCAATTTGCGCAATACCTGCATCGGTTGAAAACTGGACGCCGGCTTTTTTCAGGTACTCATCTGCATAAGACTGCAGCGCAGTGGCGTCTTCCTTGGCGCGGGTCATGGTTTCTTGCAGAACCATGGCGTTTGCGCCGGCATAATAATACCCGGTCTGGGTGCGATCAACGCCCAGGCACAGAACATCGGTATGGCCGTCAAAGGATCCGGCCATTGAGGCTGCCTGTGACAAAGGAGTTTCGGCCGTGTCCTGCGAGGTCAGGACCGTGAGAATGGTCTTGTAAGTCATGTTTCACCTCATGTGGTAAAAAGAATTCAGAGCTCTAACAAGAACGCCTGTTAGTGTAGCCGCACTCTGCTTGGTCTGTCACAGTTGTTTGGTATGTGTCTTGATGCAGATCAATGCGCTCGGAGCGCATGTTTTGCATCTAGTTCGAGGAATAAATGGGTTTTTCGCGACGCTAAGAATCGCGGGGGACATGGTGAAGGGACGCAATATGTCTAATTATATCAAGCTGATAGCGCTTGGTTTGGTCACGCTTTTTGCGATGATCGGGACCAATTATGCGCGGGATCTGGCTTACCAGGTGCATGCGATAATCGTCATGCTCGTTGCTGGTGGTCTTTTTCTATACACGCTGCGCCGTACAGGCGAGGCAAAGCCGGCTGCTGGCAGCCTGCAAAATGAATATTTTGACAGCGTTGTGCGCGCTGGCGTGGTTGCCACAGCCTTTTGGGGTGTTGTGGGGTTTCTCGTCGGGACGTTCATCGCTTTTCAGCTGGCCTTTCCAGCGCTGAACTTTGAGTGGGCCCAGGGTTTTGCCAATTTTGGCCGCCTGCGTCCGCTGCATACCTCGGCGGTGATTTTTGCCTTTGGCGGCAACGCTTTGATTGCGACCTCTTTCTATGTGGTACAGCGCACCAGCGCCGCCCGCCTCTGGGGCGGCAACCTCGCCTGGTTCGTGTTCTGGGGCTACCAGCTGTTTATCGTTCTGGCGGCAACCGGCTACCTGTTTGGCAGCACTCAGTCGAAAGAATACGCAGAGCCCGAATGGCATGTTGACCTGTGGTTGACCATTGTCTGGGTGGCCTATCTGGCGGTCTTCCTCGGCACCGTGATCAAACGCAAAGAGCCGCATATCTATGTCGCCAACTGGTTCTACCTGGCCTTTATCGTTACCGTTGCGATGCTGCACCTGGTCAACAACATGACCATTCCTGTGTCCATCTGGGGATCCAAATCGGTCATCGTCTGGTCCGGTGTGCAGGATGCCATGGTGCAGTGGTGGTATGGCCACAATGCCGTGGGCTTCTTCCTGACGGCGGGCTTCCTCGGCATGATGTACTACTTTGTGCCAAAGCAGGCCGAACGTCCGGTGTTCAGCTATAAACTGTCGATCATCCACTTCTGGGCGCTGATCTTCCTCTATATCTGGGCTGGCCCTCACCACCTGCATTACACCGCTCTGCCGGACTGGGCTTCGACCCTTGGCATGGTGTTCTCGATCGTGCTGTGGATGCCGTCCTGGGGTGGTATGATCAACGGTCTGATGACGCTGTCTGGCGCCTGGGACAAGCTGCGGACCGACCCGGTTATCCGGATGATGGTTATCTCGATCGGCTTTTACGGCATGTCGACCTTTGAAGGCCCGATGATGTCGATCCGCGCGGTGAACTCGCTGAGCCACTACACTGACTGGACCATTGGTCACGTGCACTCTGGTGCGCTGGGCTGGAACGGGATGATCACCTTTGGTGCGCTCTACTTCCTGGTTCCGGTTCTGTGGAAGCGCGAGCGTCTCTATAGCCTCAGCCTGGTGTCCTGGCACTTCTGGCTCGCCACTATCGGCATCATTCTTTATGCCGCGTCGATGTGGGTGACCGGGATCATGGAAGGCCTGATGTGGCGCGAAGTTGACGCCAATGGCTTCTTGGTGAACTCCTTTGCCGATACCGTGGCAGCGAAGTTCCCGATGTATGTGGTACGTGGTCTGGGTGGCGTTATGTTCCTCTCCGGTGCGCTTGTCATGTGCTACAACCTGTGGATGACCGTCCGTAAAGCTCCGGCCAAAGAGTCGAGCCTTACTGTCGCGGTTCCGGCTGAATAAGGAGGGAATGGCAAATGGCAATTCTCGACAAACATAAAATCCTCGAGACCAATGCGACCCTGTTGCTGATCTGCAGTTTCCTGGTTGTGTCTATTGGTGGCTTGGTTCAGATCGCTCCTCTGTTCTGGCTGGAAAACACCATCGAGAAGGTGGAGGGCATGCGCCCTTACACCCCTCTCGAACTGGCGGGCCGTGAAGTCTACATTCGTGAAGGCTGCTACGTCTGTCACAGCCAGATGATCCGCCCGATGCGCGATGAGGTCGAACGCTATGGCCACTACTCGCTGGCGGCAGAATCGATGTACGATCATCCGTTCCAGTGGGGGTCCAAGCGTACCGGGCCTGACCTGGCCCGTGTGGGTGGCCGCTATTCGAACGAATGGCACGTCGACCACCTGCGTGACCCGCAGTCTGTGGTGCCGGAATCAGTGATGCCGAAATATGGCTTCCTTGAGCGCAAGATGATCGATGGCAAATACATCGGTGACGTCATGGCGGTGAACGCTATGCTTGGCACGCCCTACTCAGAGGACATGCTGGCAAGTGCCCAGGCTGACTTTAAGGCCCAGGCAGACCCTGACAGCGACTATGACGGGCTGCTGGAACGCTATGGTGAAAGTGTCAGCGTCAGTAACTTTGACGGTCAACCCGGTGTTTCCGAGGCCGACGCGCTGATCTCTTATCTGCAAATGATGGGTACGCTGGTTGATTTCTCGACCTTCACACCCGACGCAAACCGCTAAGGAGAGGAACAGATGGAAATCTATACGCTCCTGCGCGAATTTGCAGACAGCTGGATGTTGTTGTTTCTGTTCGTGTTTTTCATGGCTATTGTTGCTTGGGCCTTTCGGCCCGGCAGCTCCAAGGTCTATGAAGACACAGCCAGCATTCCCTTTCGCCACGTAGACGCCCCTGCCCCGGTTGAGGGCGAGGCGACACCCGCCGCAGACAAGGAGGCGAGGACATGAGCAAACCCGTCAAAAAGTACGACGACGACCCAAACACCACTGGCCACTCTTGGGATGGGATCGAAGAATTCGATAACCCGATGCCCCGTTGGTGGCTCTGGACCCTCTATGCCACCATCGTCTGGGCGATTGGCTACACCATCATGTATCCGGCCTGGCCCATGGTGAACTCTGCCACTGCAGGGATCCTCGGGTGGTCAACACGGGGTGATGTGGCAAATGAGATCGCAGCGGTTGAAGAAGCCAACGCGCCAATGAATGCCAAACTGGAAGCCGCCGAGCTGACAGCAATTGCCGGCGATGCCGAGCTTGGATCTTACGCTGTGTCTTCGGGCTCTGCTGTATTCAAGACCTGGTGTGCACAGTGCCATGGCTCTGGTGCCGCTGGCGCGAAAGGCTATCCCAACCTGCTGGACGATGACTGGCTCTGGGGCGGTTCCGTCGAAGACATCCATATGACGATCTCCCACGGTATCCGTAACGAGGACAGCGACGATGCGCGCTACTCCGAGATGCCTGCCTTTGGTCGTGACGAACTGCTGGAAAAAGAAGAGATCGACCAGGTTGTAAACTATGTCATGTCTTTGTCCGGTGACGCAGAGGATGCCACCAAAGTGGAGGCCGGTGCTGTGGTCTATGAAGACAACTGTGCCGCCTGCCACATGGACGACGGCACTGGTGATCGCAGCCAGGGGGCGCCAAACCTTGCGGATGCAATCTGGCTGTATGGTGGAGACTACGCCGCCATCAGCGAGACCGTTAACAATGCCCGTTACGGTGTGATGCCGGCCTGGAACACCCGCCTCACCGAGGCGCAGATCCGTGCGGTTGCGTCTTATGTGCACCAATTGGGCGGCGGCGAATAAGCCACCTTTTGTTTCGCACCTCAAAACAAAGGGCTGCCCCATCGGGGTGGCCCTTTTTTTGTTCAGGTCATTGGCATTAGTATTGGCACGGGCGCAGGCACGGGAACCGGACCCAATCGGATGTCAGATCAGCCCCTATGTCAGCCCAATTTTCTTGACCTGCTGCGGTCATTTCTTTGCCAGTTTGATTAGGGTCAAGGTGTGCCGGGCCAAAGGCTGCTTCAATACCCAAAGACAGAGATAAGCTGGCAGATCCTTTTACGTTCTTTGGGGGAAGAGGATCTGGGCCAGCACAGAATTCCCGCTGCCTGACGTGCTAGGTCGTGGGGATTGGGCGTCGGATTTTCGATCTGTTCGCGCGTTTCCTGGAAAACCAACGCCCATAAGTCTCTGCTGGTTTGTCCCAGAAATTTACATCTAGCCGCTGCGCTTTGGCGTTTTGCTACAGGTTTTGCAGATCGACGCAGCGCAGGGGCTGTCGCGCCCGGCGGGCTTTTGTGGCCCGCAGTTGGAACAGGCGCAGCATCTTGGCAAACCAACCTGGGGTGGCGTTTTTATCGGGTCCAGCGGCGGTGACTGTGGCTGGCGGGATGTCACGAACCAGCACACAGGGCTGGCGGGCTGCGGTCATCATGGAGCGGGCGTAGATATTGATCAGCATGTTGAAATCTCCTGTGCTGGTGTTTCTGCCTTTGACTGTCGCTGCAAAGGGCGCAAGATGCGACTCAGGAAAAATTCAATTATGTAAGTCAGGATTACATATGGACTGGCTCTCCCTGCCCCCTCTTGCCGCCTTGCGGGCCTTTTCTGCCTATGCGGAACATGGAAATCTTGCCAAAGCAGGGGCGGCTTTGAATGTCAGCCATGCTGCCATCAGCCAGCAGCTGCGCAGCCTGGAGGACTACCTGGGCACGCCGTTGCTGGACCGCAGTGGCCGGGCGCTGGAGCTGACCGAGGACGGCAAGCATCTGGCGCAGGCGGTGCTGTTGGGGTTTGGGGCGATCCAGTCGGCGGTGCAGGATCTGAACGCCCAGGGTGCGGCGCGTCCCTTACATATCAGCTGCACACCGATGTTTGCCGCCAACTGGCTGATGCCGCGTCTGGCAGAGTTTCGCATGCAGCACCCGGAAATTGACCTGGTGATTGATCCGCGCGGCGAAGTTGTCGCGCTGCAGCCCGGCGGCGTCGATATTGCCTTGCGCTACGGAGACGGCAACTGGGCCGGGCTGGAGGTTGAGATCCTGTTGTGTTCACCCATGGTGGTGGTGGCAAATCCCAGTCTTTTGCAGGATCGTTCCGTACAGGCGCCCGAGGATCTTTTGGATCTGCCCTGGCTCGAAGAGCTGGGCACCACAGAGGCGGCGCATTGGCTGCGCTCACGTGGGGTGGCTGAGGTTATTCGCGGCGCCAGTCTGAAATTGCCCGGCAACCTTTTGATGCAGGCGGTCCGCGAGGGGCAGGGGGTCGCGGTGAGCGTGCGGGACTTTGTCAGCGAAGATCTGGAGGCCGGGCGTCTGGTCGAGCTGTTCACCGGCAGCGAGGGGCGTGGCTATCACATCGTCACCCGCCCCGGCGTGCAGCGTGTGCAGGCGCGGCGGTTTGTCTCCTGGCTGCGACGACACCGAAAAGCCAAAGATCTAGAACGTGATAGATAAAGATGCTTGTGCAATGCTCTTTTTGATCCACGTCAAAGAGCGAGACGTAGAGATTTGAAAGAACCAAGCTAGAGAGACACAAATTCAGTGGAGTGAGTCCGTGAGTGATTCCGATCCCGCCCCCAGCCTTTACGCCGCCAGGGAACCCGTTTTTCCACGGCGCGTATCGGGCGTATTCCGCAACCTGAAATGGTACATTTTGGCGATCACTTTGGGGATTTACTACATAACTCCCTGGATCCGCTGGGATCGCGGCCCATCGCTGCCGGATCAGGCGGTTCTGCTGGATCTGGCCAATCGGCGGTTCTACTTCTTCTGGATCGAAATCTGGCCCCATGAGTTCTACTTTGTTGCCGGTCTCTTGATCATGGCGGGCCTGGGGCTGTTCCTGTTCACCTCTGCTTTGGGGCGGGTCTGGTGCGGCTATGCCTGCCCGCAGACGGTCTGGACCGATCTGTTTATTCTGGTGGAGCGATGGATCGAGGGCGATCGCAACGCCCGTCTGCGCCTGCACCGGCAAAAGAAGATGGATTTCCGCAAAGCCCGCTTGCGGCTGACCAAATGGACCGTGTGGATGTTGATTGGTCTGGCCACCGGTGGTGCCTGGGTGTTCTATTTTGCCGATGCGCCAACGCTGTTGGTGGATCTGGTCACTGGTCAGGCTCACCCCATTGCCTATACCACGATGCTGGTGCTGACTGCGACGACCTTCTTCTTTGGCGGTATTGCCCGCGAACAGATCTGTATCTACGCCTGTCCCTGGCCCCGTATTCAGGCCGCGATGATGGACGAAGACACCCTGGTGGTGGGATACCGCGACTGGCGCGGTGAGCCGCGCGGCAAGCTGCATAAGAAAAAGGGCCAGGCTGAGGTCGCTGATCCGCCAGCAGGCGACTGCATCGACTGTATGGCCTGCGTCAATGTTTGCCCTGTGGGGATTGATATCCGCGATGGCCAGCAGCTGGAATGCATCACCTGCGCGCTCTGTATTGATGCCTGCGATGATGTGATGGACAAGATCGGCAAGCCACGTGGTCTGATCGACTATATGGCGCTGTCGGATGAGGCCCATGAACGCGCCGGCCAGCCGCCAAAAAACATCTGGAAACACATCCTGCGTCCGCGCACCATCATGTATACCTCGATGTGGGGATTTGTGGGCCTGGCGCTGGTTTTTGCCCTGTTCATCCGATCTGATATCGATCTGACCGTGGCGCCGGTGCGTAACCCCACTTTTGTCACCCTGTCGGATGGCTCTGTGCGCAACACCTATGATGTGCGTCTGCGCAACAAACATGGGGAGCCACGCCCGTTCAAACTGTCGCTCAAAGGCGATCCGGCGATGCGGGTGCAGCTTGAGGGCACGCCCTATGCCTCGGTTGAGGTTCCGGCCGATACCGCCTATCTTCAAAGGGTCTATATCGTGACACCCAAAGACGCTGCGGCTTCGGAGGCGGAATCGACGCCGGTTCGTATCTGGGTCGAAGATCTCACCAATGGTGAGCGGGCCTATAAAGACACCACCTTTAACGGAAAAGGAAACTGATCATGGCAAAGGGCACGCGGGAATTTACCGGTCGTCATATGCTGATGGTCCTGTGCGGCGCATTTGGGGTGATCATCAGCGTCAACCTGGCGCTGGCCTATAATGCGGTCAAAACCTTCCCCGGCCTGGAGGTAAAGAACTCCTATGTGGCCAGCCAGGAATTCGACCTGCGCCGTGATGCGCAGCAGTCGCTTGGCTGGTCGGTCTATGCCTCAGCCCAGGAAAACCAGGTCACGCTGGAGATTTCTGACGCCGAGGGAAACCCTGTTGAGGTGGCAAAGCTGCGCGCGATACTGGGCCGGGCGACCCATGTGAAGGATGATCAGAAGCCAGAGTTCAAATTCAACGGGACCGCCTATGTGGCCCCGGCTGATCTGGGGCCGGGCAACTGGAACATCCGCATGGTGGCACGAGCCAAAAATGGCGTTGAGTTCACCCAGCGGGTGATCCTGCACGTAAGAGGCTAGACCAGATATGACTGCCCAGATGCGCCCTGCCATGGCCGTATGCCCCGGCTGCGTTGCCGCCCAAAGCGAGGCGGTGGACACCGCCCCAACAGAGGCGCGTCTGGCGCTGTCGCTGCCGACAATCCACTGTCAGGCCTGTATTTCCAAGGTCGAGCGCGGGTTGAACGCCCATCCCGGCATTCATTCGGCGCGGGTCAATCTGACGCTGAAACGCGCCCTGATCGAAGCCGACCCTGAGGTGCGCGCAGATGATCTGATCCCGGTGCTCGAAGGTCTGGGATTTGAGGCGCATGAGCTGGATCTGGCGACGCTTGCCGCCACCCAAAGCGACCGGGCCGGGCGGGATCTGCTGATGCGGCTGGCGGTTGCCGGCTTTGCCTCGATGAATGTGATGCTCTTGTCGATCTCGGTCTGGTCCGGGGCATCGGATGCAACCCGCGATATGTTCCACTGGATCTCGGCGGCGATTGCCTTTCCGGCGGTGATCTTTGCTGGCAAGCCCTTCTTTATCAACGCCTGGAGCGCCCTGCGGGTGGGGCGGCTCAACATGGATGTGCCGATTGTTCTGGCACTGGCGCTGGCGCTGATTACCTCCCTGTGGGAGACCAGCCTGTCGGGGGAGCATGCCTATTTTGACGCGGCTCTGACGCTGACCTTCTTTTTGCTGGCCGGGCGCTATCTGGACTATCGCACCCGTGCCGTGGCGCGATCTGCCGCCGAAGAGCTCGCCGCGCTTGAAGTGCCCCGTGCCATCCGCATGGAGGAAGGCGACAGGGAGGTTGAGGTTGCGGTCTCGGAGCTTGCCATTGGCGATCTTATCCTGGTGCGCCCTGGGGGGCGGATGCCCGTTGATGGGGTCATCGCCACCGGCCAGTCCGAACTGGACCGCTCGCTGCTTACGGGTGAAACCCTGCCGGTCTTTGCCGAGCCGGGCACCCAGGTTTCTGCAGGGGAGGTCAATCTGACCGGCCCGCTGGTGGTCCGCGCCGAAGCGGTGGGCGAAGATACCTCGCTGCACCGGATGGCGGATCTGGTTGCCATCGCTGAATCTGGTCGCTCGCGCTATACCTCGCTGGCCGATAGTGCCGCCAAGCTCTATGCCCCTGGTGTGCATATCCTCTCGGCCTTGGCCTTTATTGGCTGGTATCTCTACACCTATGATCTGCGCATGGCGCTGAATATTGCCGCTGCGGTGCTGATCATCACCTGCCCCTGTGCGCTGGGTCTTGCGGTGCCCGCAGTGACCACCGCTGCCTCGGGGCGGTTGTTCAAGAAGGGCATGTTGATCAAACACTCCACCGCGCTGGAGCGTCTGGCCGGGGTGGATACCGTGGTGTTTGACAAGACCGGCACCCTGACGGCGGGCACGCCGCAGCTGGAAAACCTCGACGCCTTTAGCCGCGCCGAGCTGGCAATTGCCCTGGCCCTGGCCGAGGGGTCATCGCACCCCCTGTCACGGTCCCTGACCGCTGCGGCCCGTGCTGCGGGCATTGCTCCTGCTGAGGTCACAGAGCTGCAGGAACGCCCCGGATTTGGCACCGAAGGCGAGTATCAGGGCCGCACAGTGCGCCTGGGGCGCGCCGCCTGGCTGGGCGCCGATCAGGGCAGCCAAACGGCGGCCTGGCTGGACACCGGCGACGGCACGGCCCCGCGGGGTTTTTTGTTCCACGACGCCCTGCGCCCCGGTGCAGCAGAGGCCGTGGCGCAGCTGCATGCAGCGGGCAAAGAGGTGCTGCTGATCTCTGGCGATACCACCGCTGCGGTGGAGGATCTGGCCCATCGTCTGGGCATCCAGAAATGGCTGGCCGAGGCGCTGCCGCAGGACAAAGCCGCGCGGGTCCAGGCCCTGTCTGATCAGGGCCGCAAGGTGCTGATGGTGGGCGACGGGCTGAATGACACCGCAGCGCTGACGGCGGCGCATGTCTCTATCTCGCCGGCCTCTGCCTTGGATGCCGCCCGCGTGGCCTCTGACATTGTGCTGCTGGGGCAGGATCTGGAACCCATCGCCGAGGCCTGTGTGGTGGCCAGCAAGGCGACCAAACGCATCCGCGAAAACTTCCGCATAGCCACACTCTACAATGTGATCGCGGTGCCCCTGGCCATTGCTGGTTTTGCCACCCCCTTGATCGCGGCGCTGGCGATGTCTAGTTCTTCCATTACCGTATCCCTAAATGCGCTACGCCTGAAATAACCCGCGCCGCGCCCGACAAAAGTGTCCTTGCCATGAGCGTCCTTGCCTATCTCATCCCCATTTCGCTGCTGCTGGGTGGCGGCGCTTTGGCGGCGTTTGTCTACACGGTGCGCTCAAACCAATATGACGACCCCGAAGGCGACTCGCGCCGTATCCTCAGCGAAGAATGGGACGATCATCCCAAACCCTGAGCACTGTTCTGAGACAAAGACACCTGGCGGCAAAACCGCTGGGACGGCCCAAGGGTTCCTATGCTGGACAAACTGCGGTCTGTGAGACGGGTAACAACGACGGCTTCCAACCCTGGCACAAGTGTTGGGCCTGGGCAGCTAAACACTTGTGCCAGAGCGAAGGTCTTGCGGATCGCTCACTTTAAAGCCGACCCAAACTGCTGCGGCGATGTTGCTTCTCGCTCGAGGGGGGGCCAAGCGCAGAAAGCTCCGTTTGGCAAAGGTCGAGGCCGCGCGGCGCGATTTTCGGCAGATCCGTCCCATACTTGTCATTCACCTTCGGCGCACGGAGGTTTTCCTTTTTGACATCAAACTGTTGCAGCCCGCCCTTCATTGGGCGTGCGTTCTGAATCCCGCGCCCCTTAAGGACGCCGTGTGCATTTCGAATCCATTGCATCCAATGCTAAAAATCTTACGCTGATCGTTGCAGTACGTGGTCCCATAGTCTGGATTTAGCGCGTTCTGTGGATGAAATTGATTTTTGAGTGCGTTATTTGGAGGTAGAAAAATTGCTGCTCGACGACAATGAAACGCGTACCCGCCTGAGGGAATTGGTGTTTTTTAGCAAGGTTCCCGTTTTACTGGTTACGCTCATTCTTTCTTTAGGGTGCTTTTCAATGGTGCGCGCCCAAGAGCTGGGAGAAACTGCGCAAGTCGTGACTGAACAATTGAATCTCCGCAGCGGGCCGAGCACATCCAACCCCGTAATCCATAAGATGCATCAGGGGACACTGGTAAAAATCTTGGCGCGCCGGGAAGGTTGGGCCAGGCTTTCACTGGCTGACAACCCATCGATCACTGGTTGGGCAAGTGCCCGTTACCTCGAGGCGTCTTCCGCGACATTTTCCGCGGGCGCAAATGACTATTTCGCAGAGTTCATTACACGCTATGGCACCCCGAGGGAGCAGGGCTACCTCCCAGAGCTTGACACCCACTTTGCCTTTTTCTGCGCCAATGGGTTCGGCCTTGCGCTCTTTCGCGAGACGGACGAAGGGGGGGTCGGCTGGACGTCGGACGATTGGTGCGTTCGCGATGTGCTCGCGAAAGACATCGACGGTGACGGCCAGTACGAAATTGTCTATTTTTCCGGCGGAGGAGGCACCGGTTCCTTTGGCATAAAAGAGCGCCATCTCTATTGGCCACCCGGTGTCGCGGAGCCGGCGCGCGGTTACGACTACTTAACCTTGTCGCAAAGTCAGGGAATGGTCCCTGATGAGGACGTCGGTGCCCAATGGGAAGAGCATCGCGAAATGCGGTATGGGCAGAAATGCCGCGATAGCGTCTATACGCCGGATTGGCCTGCCGATGCTCTGTCGCGCCCCGTGGTGATCTGTGAACTCTCTGAGCAAAAAACGATTGAGCTGATAGCCTATGGTGGAGGCGGCAACCTCCACGGCAACGCAAACATCGAGGAGTTTGTCAAAGTAAATGCAGCGCGGGGGTTTGAGCTCGTGGGTGCAGGAACGCCCGATGTCCTAATAGCGCTGTCCCGAGAGCACCTTGAGCGCGCATCTACAGCTCAAGGCGAGGCGCTGGAGAACCTGTCCTTGCAGAGCCTTGACGCGGTGGACACCGGCGAGAGGCAGGAGCTGAGTAAAGAGCGCCAGGCGATGATCGCGGAGTGGCTGAAGTGATCAGGATTCTGGCCGCCGCTCTTTTCCTCATCCTTTCGAGCCCAGCTTTCTCCGCAGCTGTCGTGGAGGAAGCGATTGATGGCAACGCCCGCTTGGATGGCGATCGGGACACTACCGAGGGGGCTACGCTCAGTTTCGATTGGAAGGCGGAGATCCGACTTGGGCTGCTCATGGGAGAGCCTGTAGTTTCTGTGCGTTTTATTTGGGCGGATCCGATCGGAATAGTGACCCTACCGCAATTGACGCCAAGCGGGCGGTCCTATCGTCCCGTGCATTTGACGCAGCTCCCGGTGGATCTGCGCCAACATCCGCGGCTGCTCGATGTGAAACTTAGAATGACGTTCAGCGACGGGGTAAGCCTGCTTGATCACGTTGCCGATGTGGGAGTGACCGGGCCTCCCGGCCGATGGTCGTTTAACGTGCCGGGCAGTCCGGATTGGGAGCGGCTTTTTCGGGTTCACGGCCAGGATGCTTTTGTTTCAGAAAACACTGCAAAAACAGCGGTCAAAAATGGGCTGAGTCTGGTTTCTGTCGTGTTAGAGGACGCGACGATCAGCCTGTATCACTTGCACGAAGACTATGTCCGGCTCTACGGCGCACGCGAGGAGTATCGCGTGCTCGGGACTGCCTACAAGCGTGTACTTGATGGTTTGCAGCGGAGCTACGGCGTCGATGCGAGCGGAATCTCTGGTGGCTGGACGGACGCCTATTTTGTGGCCGAGAACTCCGGGTCGATCGATAGTTCCAAAGTATGGGAAGAGCGAGTACGCAAACTTGAACAGGTTTTGATAAAGCTATCCAGTTTGCCCGAAGAGCTTCGCGCTGGTGATAATCACGGCCCCTATGAACAGGCTGTCGCTGATGCCGATTTGATCCAGAGGGCGGCAGGGCCGGCAGTGCGTGGCTACCGAGCCGAGGGGACAAATCCGGACAGCCAGCCGCAGGGGCGCGAGCCCATGTTCGATGGCGCATACAGACTGGCCCTGCTGCGCGGCGAGCATTGGATTGTTGACAGTGACAGTGGCGATGCGATCCGAATGCTCTCGACGGATTCCGAAATCCTTGTTGCCGGTCTGATACTGTACCGGGAGTCCTTGTCGAACACACCTTGTCGCGGTGGCAACATCGCGTTTGCGCTGCATGATCCCGTTTCGGAAGCCGAAGTATCCCATCTGGACATTTCATGTTTTCTGGAAGGGCGCACCGCTTCGGTCAAAGAGGTGGCGACACCAGACGAGGTTTACCCGCGCATAGTGCTGACGCTTCCTACACGGGAACCACGTAAATTTACCAAGACGGTTACCTGTCGACATTGCGGTCGCAGTTCCACCAGGACCGGGAAACTGACCGAATACTATCACGCCGATGTCACGGTTGGGCCGGATCTCGGCGTTACCATGGGGAAAGAGATCTCGGATGTTCCTGGGCGCATTTGCCCAGCCCTCGTGTTGTGCCGAAACTAGTATCCTCAGGACCATTCGGGCTCTAACTGGGCACTGTTAAACACTCAAAAGGCCCCTCTTTGGAGGGGCCTTTTGTTTGCGACCTGATACGAGAGGTAAGCCCATGGTCGCTTGGATAGGGGGCCTTAGGACGAGGGGCCTAGCGTGTCGCAGGCAACATTGCGGGCGCTCAAGCGGCGGCAGGCGAGGTCGGCCTGTTCTTTGGTCATGCCGAGGAAATTGGCGTCATAGCCCAGACGTGATTTTGCCACCTTGCGCAGGGTGCCGTTCAGGGTCTCCATTTCGGAGAGGGCAGTACGCAGCAGGACTTTTTCCGCCTGATAGGCACTGGTGTAGCGCCCGACATTGATACCCCAATATCTGCCGCCCGAGGTCGAGAGCCGGGTCACCACCACGGGCTGTTCGGGGCTGGGCGCCGCCGCATTGGCCAGTTTGATCGGGCGCGCCATGGGCCGCAGCCCGGTAAAGGGTCGGGCTTGCACTCTGACGGGGGCGGAGGACTGCGCGACGGCGGCGGTTACAGTTGCAGCCCCTGCGGTCTGTTCTGATGTGCTGGGAACCGGTCCGGTAGAGGCTGGCAGTACCTTGGCCTCTGCAATGGCTGCGGTGATGCTGGCCTGCAGAATATCGGGATCAATCCCGGTGCCGGTCTCCGCAGGGGAAGTATCCGCCTGTGCTTCGGCGGCCTGTGCTGCGGCGGCCTGGGTCTCGGCGGTCTGCGCTTCGGTTGTCTCGGCTTGCGTGGCGGTGGCAATCTGCACCGCTTCGGCGATGACGTCCGGGTCGACAATTGGGCCGGGGCGGGCCAGGGGGCGAAGGCTGGTTTTTACCAGGCCAGTGACGCGGACCGTCTTACCGGCGCCGCCGTTGCCTGCAACCTGGGTTGTGGCGCCAATGCCGCGATTGCCAACATATGCGGGGCGTCCCGGCGCCTGAACGCGGGCCCGGGAGGGGGCGCGACGAAAACCGAGATCCAGCAGTTCGGCAACCTTGGCATTGCGCGAGGTGGAGGATTTACCGCCAAAAACGGTTGCGATGATGCGCTCATTGCCCCGTTTGGCCGAGGCGACCAGGTTGGAGCCCGCAGCACGGGTATAGCCGGTCTTGATGCCGTCGGCACCTTTGTAGGAGGCCAGCAGGCGTCGGTTTGTATTGGGAACGGTTTTGACGCCCGCATCAATCGATCTGCGCGCAAACAGGTGATAATACTCGGGGTAGTCATACAGGATATGGCGACCCAGGGTTGTCATGTCGCGGGCGGTGGACAAATGCCCCGCCTCGGTCAGCCCATGGGCGTTTTTGAATGTTGTGCGTGTCATGCCGAGCGCTTTGGCGGTGCGGGTCATGCGGCGGGCAAAGGCGGCTTCGGATCCGGAAATGGCCTCCCCAATGGCGGTGGCGGCATCATTGGCGGATTTTACAGCGGAAGCGCGAATCAGATAGCGAAAGGCAATACGCTGTCCGGTTTTTAACCCCAGTTTTGAGGGCGGTTCGGAAGAGGCGTTTCTGCTGATGAGCACCTTTTGATCCAGCGAGATCTCGCCGTTTCGGACCGCTTCAAAGGCAATATAGAGGGTCATCATCTTGGTCAGAGAGGCGGGATGCAGCCGGGCATCGGCATTGCGCGAATGCAGTACTTCGCCGGTGCGCGCGTCTACAACCACGGCGGCATAGGCCGCCGCCTGTACCTGGGTCGGGGGAATCAGCACCACCCCAAGAGAGAGAAGAACACCCATGATCCACGGCACAGTCCGGGCCAACGCCCGCTGCCCGCGAACCAGGTGGTTAAACCTGATCTGCACGATATCTGCCATTTTTGCCTCTTGCCGCCGGTTTTCCGGCTGACGATTTTGCCTGCTATGCAGAAAGCTTAGCATATTAGATGGCCGGAAGAAACCTTGGCGATTGGCGGGTGAGCAGAGCTGAGAAAGGACTTTCCCTAGATTTAGTTGCCCGGCGGCGGGTTTCGGCTAAATCGGGATTGTCTTAAAGAAGTGTAAACAGAAACGCAGGCTTAAATCCTGTCAGACCCCGGCATGGCAAAGTGCGATTCGCCTTCTGTGCGACCTCTGGGCAACAGGTGCTGAGTTTGTTTGCGCAGGTCAGCGGGATTTTTTCTGTGTTGGCGAGGCAGAGATCAGAGATACCCCAACCAGCGCCGCTGTGCTCCCCTAGGCTTTGAGACTGCGGGTGACGTAATGGGGCGTAGAGTAATGCAGCCCAAAGGAGAACTCGCAGGGGCGGGGCAGCATAGCGCTGACCGCCTGTTCCAGGGCGCTGAGCAGAGCGGCTGAAAATGCAGCATCGCGGTGTGGTTTCACCAGCAGTGAGACGCTGACGGTGACATGGCTGTGGTGGAATTCATCTGTGGGGTAGGCGCGCCCCTTGCAGGCACCGGCACCGCCGTCGTGACGCAGGATGATGGTCTCGATCTCAGCCAGAATCGCAGCGCTGTCGAGCTGCAGGTCACTTGAGTATTTGATCTCTGCATGTGGCATCGGCTGTCTGCTCCTGTTGGTCTTTTGCTGTGGCGTCTGCTGCGGGCTTACAATGCTGGGCGGTCTTTCTCAATCCGCGACACCAGCTGTGGCAGCTGGCTGAGATCCGCGATGGCGTTATAGCGGGGGCTGTGGTCCGGGGGCTCTGCATGTTCCAGCTCCCAGATCTCGCCGTGGGGTACATAGGTTCCCCAGCCACCTGCGGTGATCGGCGGCACCACATCCGAGCGCATGGAGTTGCCAACCATCATGGCGCGCGCGATGCCGTCGCCGTGGCGGTTGAAAATCTCCCGGTACACCTCAGGGGTCTTTTCCGACACGATTTCAACCGCGTCAAACAAATCGCCCAGACCGGACTGCGCCAGTTTGCGCTCCTGATCCAGCAAATCGCCCTTGGTGATCAGCACCACCCGGTGGTTTGCTGCCAGTTGCGTCACTGCCTCCTGGGCATGGGGCAGCAGGTCAATGGGATAGGAGAGCATCATCTGCCCCGCCACGATCAGCTCTTGGATGACGGCAGCAGGCACCTGTTGATCGGTCACCTCGATGGCGGTTTCGATCATCGACAGGGTAAAGCCTTTGACCCCGTAACCATAGCGCCCAAGGTTGCGTTTCTCCGCCGCTAGCAAGCGTCGCTCCAGCGCCGGGCGGTCCAGATCGGGCGGGGTGTGATCCTGCAGCAGTTCAGCAAAACGGTCCTGGGTGACCCGGAAAAACCGCTCGTTGTGCCAAAGCGTGTCGTCGGCATCCAGGCCAATCGTCGTGATGGTCATCTGTGTCCCTTTTGTCCGGCAGGGTTTTCTTGGGCGCGTCGCACGCTATATACTGTGCAGTGAACCGAATCTGCCAGTCAGGGCGCATCGAAGCATATGCACGTCTTTCCAACCATGACAGACAATGATGATGATGACCGCCCCGACAACGGGGATCCCGGCGTTGCCACCAAGACGCGGACCCGCACCCAGCGGCCACCGATGTACAAGGTTCTGCTGCTCAATGACGATTTCACACCGATGGAATTCGTTGTGCATGTTCTGGAGCGGTTCTTTGGCCTGAACCATGCCCAGGCGTTCGAGATCATGTTGACCGTGCACAAGAAGGGCCTGGCCGTGGTCGGCGTATTCAGCCATGAGATCGCGGAAACGAAGGTGGCGCAGGTGATGGATTTCGCGCGCCGCCATCAGCATCCTTTGCAATGCACCCTGGAAAAGGAGTAGGCGCGCCCGCGCCCGCTGTATGAGCATGTCGCATTCCGACCCGGCCCCGCGCGCCCTGCGGCTGGAGCTTTTGCTTGATGCCGGGCTGACCCTGCCCGACGCGGGTGCGATCGGCGTCTTTCACCCGCGCGCGGGTGAATCGCTTACCCCCCTGCCGCGCGACCGTGTGCAGGTCATCACACCGCACGCACCCGATCATGCCGCGTTTCAGGCCCAGGGGTTTTCCTGCACCGTCGCGCCGCAGGGCCGGTTTTCCGCCGCCATCGTCTGCCTGCCCCGCAGCCGCGCCGAGGGCCGGGATCTGATCGCCATGGCCGCCCGCCTGACGAATGGACCGGTCATCATCGACGGCCAGAAAACCGACGGCGCCGATGCCACGTTGCGCGAACTGAAGTCGCGGGTCAGGCTGAGCGCCACTCTGGCCAAGGGCCACGGCAAGGCCGCGTGGTTCCCGGCCGGCGAAGCCGCTGGCGCGAAGTTCGAGGATTGGCGCGTCAGCCCGGCGCAGATCATCGACGACAGGGGCCACGCGTTTCAAACCCTTCCGGGTGTCTTTTCGTCGGATGGGATCGATCAGGCCTCGGCCCTGCTGGCTCGCGCCCTGCCCGCCGGTTTGAAGGGCGTCGGCGCCGACCTGGGCGCGGGCTGGGGGTATCTTTCGTGGCACATGCTGAAGCGGGCCGCCGGGGTCTCCACCCTGCATCTGATCGACTCCGACAGCCGGGCGCTGGACAGCGCACGGGTCAACGTCACGGACCCGCGCGCGCGGTTTCATTGGGCGGATGCCACCACGCCCCTGCCCCGCCTGGCGCTTGATTTCGTGATCATGAACCCGCCCTTTCATCAGGGCCGCGATGCGCGTCCACAATTGGGGACGGCGTTCATTCGCGCGGCGGCGGCGATGCTCAGACCCTCGGGTCAGTTGTGGATGGTCGCCAACCGCCATCTGCCCTATGAGCCGACACTGGCGGCCTGCTTTCGCAGCCATGTCGAATTGCCGGGGCTGCCCGGTTTCAAACTGTTCCACGCCGAAGGCCCGTTGCGCACGCACACCGCTGCGCGAACGGCTCCGACCCACCCGGCCAAACGAACGAGGCGACGCGCATGAGTTTCTCGATCTCGGGCAAGACAGCGATCATCACCGGTGCCGCGGCCGGCATCGGCTATGCCATCGCGCAGCATTTTCTGGACAAGGGCGCCAATGTGGTGTTCGCCGACCTGTCCGAAAAGCGCCTGAAGTCGGAATGCGACCATCTGGCCGAGCATGAGAACGCACGGCTCTTTGTTGGCGACCTGCGCGAAAAACTGAACATTGCCAACCTGTTATCCGCGACCCTGGACGCGTTCGACCGGGTGGATATCCTGATCAACGCGGCCCGCATGTTCACCACGACGGATCCGCTGGACCCAAATGACACCAGCGTCGAAAATGCGCTCAGCCAGAACCTGAATGTTGCGCTCAGGCTCAGCCAGGCGGTTGCTCGGCGGATGATCGTTCAGGCCGAAAACGACCCGGAAAAATCAACCGATGCCGGCACCATTGTCAATCTCAGCTCGCTGGCCGCAAACCGCACACAGCCCG
>CAJQNB010000039.1 GCA_905479575.1 uncultured Pseudophaeobacter sp. | reverse complement strand
ATGCGAAAGGTCGATGGCTGGGAAACCTTGGCTCAGCCCATCGCCCCGATCAGACTTGACCTCGCGGCCTGATCAGGCCCAAATCCACATGCTCGGAGAACGCCGCCAGAGAATTTCCACCAGATTCGAGACACAACCGCGTTGTTTACGATGACATCAATCCGGCCAAAGCGTGCCATGGTGGCCTTTACCACCTGTTCTGCGCTGCCATCCTGGGTGAGATCTGCCTGCAGAAACAATTGGTTGTCATTCACAGTTGTATCCGGCGCGCGGTGGCACCAGGTCAGCGCCACATTATTGTCCGGGTGAAACACCGCAGCAATGGCGCGCCCAATACCATGGGCACCGCCGGTGATCAGCACAGTTTTGACCAATCTGTGACCTCCTCAAAACCTCTCTCCTGACCAACGCTCTACCAGAGCGCCGGTCAGGATCAGAGGGCTTTCACTGTCTCAGGATTTGGCGAGATTGCGCAGAACGTAGTGCAGCACGCCGCCATTTTCGACATATTCGATCTCTGGCGCCGTATCTATGCGGCACTTCAGGGTAATGTCTTTGACCGTGCCATCAGCAAAGGTAATGGCGCAGGGCACATTTTGCAGCGGCTGGATGGTGTCGAGACCAAAGATTGAAACCGTTTCCTCCCCGGTAAGGCCGAGGCTTTTGCGGCTGTCGCCATTGGTGAATTCAAAGGGGATCACCCCCATGCCCACCAGATTGGACCGGTGGATGCGCTCAAAGCTTTCAGCGATCACCGCCTTGACGCCCAAGAGCGCAGTGCCTTTGGCGGCCCAGTCCCGCGAGGAGCCGGCGCCATATTGTTCACCGCCAAAGATCACCAGCGGAGTGCCTGCCGCCTGATAGGCCATTGAGGCCTCATAGATCGAGGTCTGCTGCCCATCTGGTCCTTTTGTATAGCCGCCCTCAACCGGGCTGCCGTCTGTCTGGGCCAGCATTTCGTTCTTGATGCGGATATTGGCAAAGGTGCCGCGCATCATGATCTCGTGGTTGCCCCTGCGGGAGCCGTAGGAGTTGAATTCACGGGGCTGCACCTGAAGCTCCAGCAGATACTGGCCGGCAGGTGTGGTGGTTGCAAAGGCGCCCGCCGGAGAGATGTGGTCGGTGGTGACCATATCGCCAAGCACCGCCAGCACCTTGGCACCGGTGATATTGGTGATGCTGCCGGGGGTCGGCCCCATCCCCTGGAAATAGGGCGGGTTTTGGATATAGGTGGATTGGGCGGGCCAGTCATAGGTCTCGGCCGCGGTGGTTTGCACCGCTTGCCACTTCTCGTCGCCTTTGAAGACATCGGCATATTTCGACAAGAAAGCCTCGCGGGTGACGGTTTGTTCGACCAGGTCCGCGATTTCCTTGGTCGAGGGCCAGATGTCCTTGAGGAAGACATCCTGGCCGTTTTGGTCCTGACCAATGGCATCACGGCTGAGGTCGATATCCATGGTGCCAGCCAGGGCATAGGCCACCACCAGCGGTGGCGAGGCGAGGTAATTGGCGCGCACATCGGGGCTGATCCGGCCCTCAAAATTGCGGTTGCCCGACAGCACCGAGGTCGCGACCAGATCGCCAGCTGCAATTGCTTCGGACAGTTCTGTCTGGATCGGGCCAGAGTTGCCGATACAGGTGGTGCAGCCATAGCCCACCAGATTAAAGCCAATCTTATCAAGATCCGCCTGCAGGCCTGCGGCCTCCAGATAGGCAGAGACCACCTGACTGCCCGGCGCCAGAGAGGTTTTGACCCAGGGCTTGCGGTCCAGCCCCAGGGCGGCGGCCTTGCGCGCCACCAGACCAGCGCCGATCATCACATAGGGGTTGGAGGTATTGGTGCAGGAGGTGATCGAGGCAATCACCACCTTGCCGCTTTCCAGGGTGTAATCCTCGCCTTTGACCGCAACCTGCTTGCCCATGGGGCGCTTGAATGTCTCTTCCATTTCGCGGCGAAAGGCGCTTTGCCCCTCGCTGAGCGCCACATAGTCCTGTGGCCGTTTGGGGCCGGAGATTGCAGGCACGATGGTGCCCATATCCAGGCTCAGCCTATCGGTATAGATCGGCGCATAATCGGCACCGCGCCACAGTCCGTTTTCCTTGGCATAGGCTTCCACCAGCGCCAGACGATCTTCGTCGCGGCCGGTGTTGCGCAGGTAGCGCAGGGTTTCACCATCAATCGGGAAAAAGCCGCAGGTGGCCCCATATTCGGGCGCCATATTGGCGATGGTGGCGCGATCGGCCAGTGGCAGGTGGTCCAGACCGGCGCCAAAGAATTCGACGAACTTTCCAACCACACCCTTGGCGCGCAGCATTTCCACGACCTTGAGTACCAGATCGGTGCCGGTGGTGCCCTCGACCATCGCACCGGTGAGCTCAAAACCAATGACCTCTGGGATCAGCATCGAGATCGGCTGGCCCAGCATCGCCGCTTCGGCCTCAATGCCGCCAACACCCCAGCCCAGCACGGCGACGCCATTGACCATGGTGGTATGGCTGTCGGTGCCAACCAACGTGTCAGGATAGGCAACCTCTTCGCCATTTTGATCGGTGTCCGACCAGATGGTCTGGGACAGGTATTCCAGGTTTACCTGGTGACAGATGCCGGTGCCGGGGGGCACGACGCGGAAGTTGTTAAAGGCGCCCTGGCCCCATTTCAGGAACTGATAACGCTCCATGTTGCGCTCATATTCGCGGTCCACATTCATCTGAAACGCGCGGGGATTGCCAAATTCGTCAATCATCACCGAGTGGTCAATGACCAGGTCGACAGGGTTGAGCGGGTTGATCTTTTGGGCGTCGCCGCCCAGGGCCTTGATACCGTCGCGCATGGCGGCAAGATCCACCACGGCGGGCACACCGGTGAAATCCTGCATCAGCACGCGGGCAGGGCGATAGGCGATCTCTCGCGGGTTCTTGCCCCCCTTGGCGCCCCATTCTGCAAAGGCCTTGATGTCATCGGTCGACACCGAAAAGCCACCGTCCTCAAACCGCAGCATGTTTTCCAGCACCACCTTCAGGGCGGCGGGCAGTCTGGAGAAATCACCCAGCCCGGCCTCGGTGGCGGCAGTAATTGAATAATAAGAGATCGACCTGTCGCCGGAGCGGAGTGTGCGACGGGTTTTGGCGGTGTCTTGTCCAACGGTAATGGGCATCTTGGCCTCCCTCTGGTGCATGAAACACGGAATTCTCTTCTGTTTTTGTGCCATTGCACCGGATGACACACAATAGCAGAGGCGCGCCAAAACGATGACAAACCAGTGACAAGGCTACCAAATGCCCAGGCTAACAACGCCGAGGCCCACGACGGGCTCAAGAATGATTGATTGGCGTTGCTTGTCTCTGCGCAGTAGATCAAACAGGCCAGTAGCAGAAAGTATTCGTTATGAGACGTAAACCACCCCTTGTCACAGCCCTCTCTGTGGCTCTGTCAGCTGTCCTGTGTCTTGCCTTGCCAAATGGAGGCCTGGCGCAACAGGCTGCCGACAGGGCGTCGCAGCCGGTGGTGGTGGAGCTGTTCACCTCGCAGGGGTGCTCGTCCTGCCCGCCGGCAGATGCGGTGTTGAAAAATTTGGCACAGCGACCAGATGTCATCGCACTGGCGCTGCATGTTGATTATTGGGACTACATCGGCTGGAAAGATTTCTTTGCCAGCCCGTCCAACACCGACAGGCAAAAGGGCTATGCGCAGGTCAACGGGCGCAGGATGATCTACACGCCGCAAATGATCGTCATGGGACAGCAGGATGTTTCTGGTAACGACGTCATGGGGCTTGCTGAAGCCATTTCAGCCTATCAGGCGCGCCCACGTCCTGTGGCGCTTGCGCTGCAGCGCCAGGGGGGACGTCTCACGGTAACAGTGGCGCCACAGGGAGCTTTGCCGCAGGGGCCGATTGCCATTCAGCTGGTGCGCTACACAGCCCTGGAAACCGTGGATATTACCCGGGGAGAACTGGCAGGTCGTCAGATCGACTATGCCAATATCGTCAATGACTTTCAGCAGGTTGCAATCTGGGACGGGCAACAAACTACTGCCTATACAGTTGATTATGACGGGGCGCAGCCCGCGGCCATTTTGGTGCAGCAGGGCCCCTTTGGGCCAGTATTGGCCGCCGCTCAGGTCGAGTAACCGCATTTAGAAATGTGACTTTTGGTTTAAAAGGAAATTCTAGGCGGTTGAATAATAAGGGAATGGTCAGGATTGCGGCTTGGCCGAGGTTTCGCCTTTTGACGGTTTCTTGGGCGCAGGGGTAAAGCCAAGTGTCTTCCAGCGCCGATGAATCCAGAACCATTGTCCCATGTGGCGGCGCACCATGCTTTCCAGATCATCGCATATGGCCCGTGTCATGGTGACAGGGTCCGAAGCGGGGATTTCAGGGTTCAGAATGATCTCAAAATCCAGGCCGTTTTCCTGGCGAACGCCGTAGACCGGTATCAGGGCGGCATTGTATTTCAAGGCCAACTCAGCCGGGACCGTTGAGGTGACAGCCTGTGTGCCAAAGAAATCTATCAGCTCTCCGTCATGCACATGCAGATCGGCGACAATTGCAATAATTCCACCTTTTTTCAGGTGTCGCACCATTTCCACCATGCCGCGCCTGCCTTGTTCGAACATTGGGGTGCCAATGTGGCTGATGGTGCGCACGTAGTGGGTGTTGAAAAAGGGATTGGCCATGCGCCGATACAGCGCGCCCATGGAAAACCCCCGTGAGATCAATCCGGCGCGGGCAGCGTCGTAATTGCCAAAATGGCCGGTGACCAGAATGACCGGCCGCCCGGAGGCACGGGTCTCTTCCAGGGCCTTCAGTCCGTCGCCGCTGATCGGCGCCGCCTTGGCGCGGTCCACAAATGGCGCCCCCGCGTAGAGCTCGGCAATGGTGCGCCCGGCATTGTTGCTGACCTCACGGCACAGGCGATGAACCTCGGGCTTGGTCAGTTCGGGGCAGGTCAGGGCCAGATTGTCACGAATTCTGCGATCAAATCCCACCAGTGGTCCCAGGGCGCTTACCAGTTTACCAATCAGCGGAATGCGCCAGCGATAGGGCACAAACCCGGCCAATCCCAAGACCCCGCGTAAAGCGATATTTTCGACGAAATAAGAGACGCGTTGTTTTTGCGTCAGTTGCGAAGGATCTAGGGGCATAGAGCGGATTGCCTGCAGGGATATGGATCAGAAACGGACCATAACCTTTGGTGAAACAGGGCACAACCGAAGACCATGCCAATGCCCAAGGGGGCACAACGCCGCTCCGATGGGCGCGTGGCAGCGATGGGCCGCTGCGATTGGCTGGGTTTACTCTTCGTCCTCGTCGGAGATCAGCTCAATCTCACCGGTGGTAACGAGGTCGCGCATTGCCGAAACGATCAAACCAAAGGCGGTTTCGCCATCGCTGCGCTTGACCTTGCCGCGCTCTGCCACTTCTTCACGAATATTGGTGGCCATACGGCTGGACATATTGTCGAGCAGGAAATCATTGGTGGCGATATCTTCTTCGTCGGTGGCAAAGGCGATGGCGGTCACTAGGTCTGGAATAGCCAGCACGCGCATCAGCTTGGGCACGTCCAGTGGCTGCATCCGTTGTGCCAGCAGGCCATAGGTGAAGATGGCTTTGCGCACATCGGTGGCAAAGGCTTCGTCTTCTTCTTCCAGCGCAATGAGAACTTCTTCGCGCTTTGCGGCTGCGGCTTCGGTCAGAATTGCGCCAACCCGTTGGCCTGGCGTGGTCGCAAAGGCAAGATCAGGTCGTGCCTCGACCTGACCGGCAAGAGAAAGCCCAATACGGTCAACGGTATCCGGGGTGACATTGCTGGTATGGCTTACGGCATAGGTAATCTGGCGCGCCACATTTCCTGGCAAGTGAACAAGCATCTGGGCAGCTTTTGCGGTGTCAAGTTTGGACAACAGAACCGCTGCAACTTCGATGCTTTCGGCTTCGGCAAGGGAGGCAAGATCTTCAGGGGGGAGGGCTTTGAGGCGCTCCCAAGGATCGCCAAACTGGCGCACGCCGGCCTCTTTGCGCAGCCGACTGGCGGTTTGGCGGCTGATCCGCCCATCCATGGCCGTCAGGGCGCCGGCCAGGCCATTGGGAAAGGTTAGGCCGACATTATCCAACATTTCAGCAAATTCAGCGGCAACAGCATAGAGCGTTTCGCGGTCGACAAGACGCATCTTACCCATCTGCTGAGTCAATTCCATTTGCAACTCATCAGGCAGGTCTTCGATGGGAATATCCGCACCTTCATTGAGTAAAAGGCGCACAACAATGGCAGCTTTGGCTTTCCCGCTGAGCTTTGGCGCAGACACAGAGCCGCCCCCCATTCCGCCCATCCCGGCCGGAGCCGGAGCAGAAAAATCGCCCATCCCACCACCGTCGGTGGTCATCGGTAGCGCCAACATATCGTCTTGCAGCATTCTAGCACCCTAGCCAAAAAGATTCTTTTTCGGTCCACTAGTAACTATCCCATAAGCGGTAAAGAAAAGCTGAAGCTCAGTAGCTTGTTGTGGCACCGGTCTCCAGCGCCAGACGCAAAGAGGTTTCCGGCCAGGTTCCAACGCCGCCGCGGGCGCGAATTTCTTTCCACTCTGCCAGGGCCAAACCAAATTGACCTTCCTCGACAAAGCCTTGCCCCATGTAAGACCGGGCCAGAAGATTGTCAGGGTCGGCAGCGATTGCCTGGTCGTAATAGGCCTGCGACAGGGCGCGATTGCCCAGCTTTCGGTGGGTGAACCCCCAATAGGTCAGCACCCGCGCATCCGCCTGATCCGCCATCGCAGAGAGGACAGCCTGAGCATCTTCGTTGCGCCCGGCATAGGCCAGCTCGCGGACGGCATCATACAAGCCATCCTCGTTCAGCGAAGATTCTTTGGGCGGTACACAGCGCCCCTTTGCTTCGTCCCAGACCTGTTTGCCTTTACAGGTCTTGGTTGTCTCGCTCGGCGTTGGCGGGGTCATGGTACCACCCCCGGCGGACAGTGCAGGAAGCGGTAGGGTCAGTGCGGCAGCAAGAACGAGGAAACGCATTAATCAACTCCGGGCAAAAAGGTGTTCTGGACCATAGTAGCGCAGAACCTTGTCTTGTTTACAACTCTCCTTGGGCCATCCGGTCCCACGCTGCGAGAGAAAGCAGCAAAAAATGGCCCATGAAAAAGGCGCCTCTCCATCGGAGACGCGCCTGATCCTGTGCGATGTGTCGTTTGGCAATTAGGCGCCAAAGACCCGTTTGAAAATCGTATCAACATGTTTGGTGTGGTAGTCCATGTTGAATTTCTCTTCGACTCCGTCAGCGCCCAGCGCGGCGACCACTTCGGCATCGGCCAGCAGCAGTTCGCGGAAATCCAGCCGTTCTTCCCAGACCTTCAAAGCATTGCGCTGCACCATGGAATAGGCGTCTTCGCGCGACACACCGGCCTGTGTCAGGGCCAACAGGACCCGCTGGCTCATCACCAAGCCGGGAAATTTATTCATGTTGTCCAGCATGTTGTCAGGGAAGACCAACATTTTGTCGATCACGCCAGTTAGACGTGCCAAGGCAAAATCCAGGGTGACACAGCAGTCGGGGCCAATCGCGCGCTCAACCGAAGAGTGCGAGATGTCACGCTCGTGCCACAGGGCAACATTTTCCATCGCCGGGATCACAGCCGAGCGCACCAGACGGGCAAGACCAGTGAGGTTTTCGGTCAGAACCGGGTTTTTCTTGTGCGGCATCGCCGAAGAGCCTTTCTGGCCCATCGAGAAGAATTCCGCACCTTCCAGCACTTCGGTACGCTGCATGTGACGGATTTCGGTGGCGACGTTTTCAATGGAGGAGGCAATCACGCCGAGCGTTGCAAAGAACATGGCGTGACGGTCGCGTGGAATCACCTGGGTGGAGATCGGCTCGGGGCTCAGGCCCAGCTCGGCGCAGACATGTTCCTCAATGGCGGGGTCGATATTGGCAAATGTGCCGACCGCGCCAGAGATTGCGCCGGTGGCAATTTCTTCCCGCGCCAGTTTGAGACGCGCCATGTTGCGGTCCATCTCAGCATAGAAACGCGCGAATGTCAGGCCCATGGTTGTGGGTTCGGCGTGGATCCCGTGGGAGCGGCCAACACGCACGGTGTCTTTGTGCTCCAGCGCGCGCTTTTTCAGCGCCGCCAGCAGGGCTTCCATGTCCTTGATAAGAATATCGGCCGAGCGCACCAGCTGTACGTTGAGGCAGGTATCCAGCACGTCGGAAGAGGTCATGCCCTGGTGGACAAAACGGGCCTCTTCTGATCCGACATGTTCGGCCAGGTGGGTCAGAAAGGCGATGACGTCATGTTTGGTGACGGCTTCGATCTCATCAATGCGGGCGACGTCGAATTCGACGTCCTTGGCTTTCCAGACGGCATCAGCGTTTTCGCGGGGAATGACGCCGATATTGGCCATTGCTTCGCAGGCATGGGCCTCGATCTCGTACCAGATCTTGAACTTGGTCTCGGGCGACCAAATGGCGACCATTTCGGGGCGGGAATAACGAGGGATCATTGGCGAAAGCACCTTTATGGGATTGTCCAGTTGATAGGGCGGGTCATAAGGGAGGCGCGCCAATTGAGCAAGTCCGGGCAGGTGGATATGAAAAATGTCGTAGGATGTAGGCCGCTATGCCGTGTTGATTGGACTGGGGGCGGTGGACAAAAATGCGGCGCCTGTTGCAAGGCGCCGCTGAATAAAACCTAATGTGTTGTGGATCTGGGTCAGGCCTCAGGCCGATGCGCTAGCATGTCGTGGTTGCGGCAATAGCTGGGGGCTTCGTCCAGCTGGCTGTTTGCAGCCTGCAAATTTGCACAGCCCGCCTGATTGTCACAATGGCTGCACGCCATAACCGCACGTCTGAATTTACGCGCCTCGGCCTCTGGATCTTTGGCGATGCTGGTGGCAAAATCAACCCCAAGGCGATCAGCCATGCCCTCAACCAAGTCGGTGCTTTGCCCGAGTTTCGAAAAAAGTCCCATGCGCGTCTCCTCAGTGTGGCCTGATGCCCAGTGTCTTGCGGGCAAGATGGCAGGAAATGCGCAGGCTGACTTTGATATGTATCAATATCATTTTTTTGAGCCAGCTTGATCGCATCCCTACACGGGCCGCAAGCTCTCAACCAAGGGGCAGGGAGGAGAGTGCAGGGCTCACATCATTGAATGCTCTTCCTCCAGTGTCGTCAGAACTTTGGAGCTGTGTTCCAGGGTGCGATGTACCGGGCATTTGTCGGCAATCTCCAGCAGCTTGTCGCGCTGGTCTTGGCTCAGGGGGCCGCAAATGCGAATGGTGCGGATAAACTGGTCAATCTTGGCTGGCCCCGACGGCAGAACATCCTGCGCATGGACCTTGTCATGGGAGATATCAACGCTGACGCTGTCGAGCGGCCAACCTTTGCGGCGAGCATACATGCGAATGGTCATCGAGGTGCAGGCCCCCAGGCCCGCCGAGACAAAGCCATAGGGCGACATGCCACGATTGGTGCCGCCATAGGCCTGGGGCTCATCCGCATAGGCATGATGATGCGGACCGGATTGGATGTCCTGCAAAAAACCATTGGGATCCGCTTCGGTGATCCGCAAGACGCCTTCGGGCGCGCCGGGGGGCGGTGCAGGCGGGGTCAGGTCAATATAGCGTCCGGCCCAGGCTGCGATGACCTCGGCGGCGTATTCTGCGTCCCGCGCCTTGCTGATCAGATGGTCGGCCTCATCCAGGGTGACAAAGCTTTTGGGATGTTTGGCGGCGGTAAATATCTCTGCCGCATTGTCCACGCTTACGGTGTCATCCAGCGGTGCATGCATCACCAACAGGGCAGCATTCAACTCTTGGATGGCGGGGGTCAGAACCTCGGCCTGGATATCCTCGACAAAATCACGACCAATGACAAAGGGGCGCCCGCCCAGGCAGACTTCGGCCTGACCCTTGGCCTTGATCTCGGGCAGGGCGGCGTCAAAGTGATGGGAGACATGGCCCGGATCAAAAGGCGCTCCCAGGGTCACGACGCCCTTGATGGTGGCGATGCCCACCCGGGCGCGCAGAACGGCCGCACCGCCCAGGGAATGGCCGATCAACAGGGATGGCGCCATGTCGCGTCCGGCCAGGTACTGCGCGGCTGCAATGAGATCAGCCACATTCGAGCTGAAGGTGGTATTGGCAAACTCCCCTTCAGAATGTCCAAGCCCGGTGAAATCAAAGCGCAGCACGGCAATGCCCATGGAGGCCAGCCGCCCGGCAATACGTCGCGCGGCGGGAATGTCCTTGGAGCAGGTGAAACAATGCGCAAATAGTGCAGTTGCCAGCACGGGGCCAGACGGCAAATCTAGCCGCGCGGAGAGGGGCACACCGGAGTGGCCGGGAAAGGTGATGCGTTCGGTTGCCATGAGGAAAGGCCTTATTGCTAGGGGTGTCTTAATGTGCGCAGCGAGGGAGTACAGGGCAAGGCCACCGGGGGAAACGTCACGGGAAGGTGATGCAAAGAGACCGCCAAAGCGGCACATGTCTGGCGCAGGCATCCTGGGAAAGCGGTTTAGCGCAGTCTGCGCGGTTCAGCATGAAGCTGCCGATTGCGCGCATCTAGCGGCGGTGAAGCAATTGCACAGCAGAGTGTCTGCTCATAAGGTCCGGGGCATGAAACACTTGCTCCTCCTTCCTGCGGTGATCTGCGGTCTGGTATCTCCGGCCCTGGTTGCGGCGCATCCTCATATCTTTGTGGATACTGGGTTCACCCTGGGCTTTGATGAAGATAACCAATTGGTCGAGATCAAGGTCACCTGGCAATATGATGAATTCTATTCTCTTTTGATCACCGAGGACCTGTTTCTAGACAAGGATGGAGACGGCCAGCTTACCCCGGATGAACGTCAGCGTCTGATTGGGTTCGATACCAACTGGGATGAAGGCTTTAACGGAGATCTGGAAATTCACGCTGGGGGTCAGCTCTTGGCTCTGTCAGGCCCGATGCAAGCCGGCACCGACCTGATTGAGGGGCGGATCGTCAGCACCCATGTGCGGAAAATTGAGCCTCCCGTACCGATGCAAGACGGGCCGTTTTCGATCAAGGCTTTTGATCCATCCTATTACACCGCCTATGAGATCAAGCTGCCAGTGACGCTGTCGGATCACCTGCAGGGGCTGTGCTTGCTGGAGCGGATCGAGCCGGATATCGCTGGCGGGTTGGCTTTGATGAAAGCCCAGCTGCTGCGGTTGAACGCCGATGCCGATCTCGAAGAGAATGACATTCCGCTGATGGGCGGTGAGTTTGCCACGGAGATCCTGGTCACATGCCCCGCATCCTAAAAGCCCTGGCTCTGGGCCTCGCCTGTCTTGCTCTGTGTCTGTGTATCTGGTGGCTGGCCCGGGGAAGCCTGGCGCCCTTGGGGGACTGGGCAGCGGCGCATCAACGCGACTTTCAAAACCGCATCGCCGGATCTTTGCGGGCGCTGCGGGCAGGGGAGCCCGGCGCGATTATGGCCCTGATGCTGGTGTGTTTTGCCTATGGTTTTTTTCACGCCATCGGGCCGGGCCACGGAAAAATTCTGGTTGGCGGCTATGGATTGGCACGCAAGACGCCCTGGCTGCGTCTGGGCGGTGTGGCGCTGTTGTCCAGCCTGGGCCAGGCCGTTACGGCGATTGTCTTGGTCTATGGAGCCATTTCCCTGTTGCAGCTGGGCCGCGACAGCCTGATTGGAGTGGCGGAAAAGACGATGGCGCCTCTTAGCTATGGGGCCATTGCTGCGATTGGCCTGTGGTTGCTTCTGCGGGGCGCGCGCAAGCTCTGGCGCGCCACCGGCGTTGGCTCTCAGGGGGGGCATGATCTGGGCGGTTCGACCGAACCAATGTCAGGTCATGGTCATTCGCACAGCCACAGTCACGACCACAATCACGACCATGGCACATCCGAGGTCTGTAGCGATTGTGGTCACCGCCATGGCCCCAGTCTGGAAGAGGTCAGCGGATTGCAGACCTGGCGCGAAGCCATGGTTCTGATTGCAGGCATTGCTGTAAGGCCCTGTACTGGTGCGCTTTTTGTTCTGGTCATCACTTGGCAGATGGGGATTGCCTTGGCTGGCATCGCTGGGGCCTTTGCAATGGCGCTTGGCACTGCTTTGGTGACGATCACGGTGGGGCTTGCCGCGCTTGGCCTGCGCGGTGGGGCCCTAGCTATTTTTGCCCGGTCCGGCCGCGCGGCGCAGATGGTGCCCATTCTGGAAATTGGCGCCGGCTTTCTGGTTGTGCTGGTCGCCTCTGGGCTTTTGTTCCGCAGTCTCGCCTAAAGTGGCTGAAGCCCCTGGGGGCAGCGCGTTGTTTTGATCTGCAATCCTGGGCCTGCAATTTGATAGCCCCGAATAACTTATCTAAAGGCCTGGAATGATACTGCAAAAATTCCTCCCGTATAACCCGCTTGAAGAGGTGCCGCTGCCGGGGATCAAACCAATGGATCTTGCTGACTGGCTGCGCCCGGACGAGGCTTTTTCCGAGCAGCTGGCCTATCGGGCTGAGCTGTTGTCCAATCGCCGCGACAAGGTGCTGATGATGCATCCCGATGCGCAGAGCGCGGCGCAGGAGCTGTTGGAACTGGTGCTTCATCATCGCTATGGCGGTGCACGGGATCATGTGATCCGCCCGGATGGCGTGAGCGTCACGCTTGACTGGCAGCAGCCATTGGCGACGCTGGGGCAGATCTGTCAGGAAGATTTCTGTATTCTTGAACGCCCCGACGGCAGCCCAGAGCATATTTTGACCGGTGCGGTTCTGTGTTTTCCCGCCAGTTGGACGCTGGGCGAAAAGTTCATGCGGCCCCTGATCGGGATCCATGATACCGTCGACAGCTACGATAGCAAAATGGCATCACGGGTTCAGCGTCTGTTTGACGGGGTGCAGGTGGGGCGGCCTCTGTGGCGGTTCAATGCGCTCTGGTATCACTCGGCAGAGCTGCACGCCCCGCGTTCAGTACATGCCCCCCGAGACCAAAGCCATGGCCAGGACGCGCCCTATCTGCGCAGCGAGCAGCAGGTCATTCTACGCCTGCCCAAATGCCGTTCCGTGGTGTTTTCAATCCATACCTATATGGTGCATCGCGATGAGGTCATGGCTGAGTGGGGCGCAAAGGGCGCAACCCGGTAGACACAGCTGAAATGGCTCGGAACGACCGATGAGGCGCAGGCTTGGCTGCCAAAACGACGGGGGCAGCCATGTTTATTGCCCGGCCCCATCATCAATTTCTTGCCCCTGTCTAATGCCTTGCCTTGGCAGGAAAGGGGGCGGTCTTAGTGTGGCAGTAATACCCGTGCTGCGGCCTGTACCATGCCAGAGCCGTGCAAGAACAGGATCGCCATCCCTGTCAACAATGCGCGTACAGAAAGCACCAGGTCGACACTTCGAATGGCATTTCCCGTCATTGAAAGAACCCAACGGGGCAGGGCAAAAATCCAGTTGAGGCGGCTTTGGCCAAACACCGTCCGGTAGGAGGTATAGGGCGCTTCTGATACGGGCAGTTTGCGCCATGTCTTTGCGCGTGGTTTGATGCGCCGGGGCGTGTCTTGAAGTGCGTCGCACTGTTGTTCCAGAACTGGAGTTGCCGCATCGGCAGAGCCAAACCGGGCTTGACCACGGGCGCGCTCGGCCTCGGCTTCCGCACGGGCGCGATCCGCCATCAACAGGCGCGATGTGGCGGCAGACAGGATTGGCCCTTGGGTGGGCTTGGCTGGCGCTGTTGTCACCATAGGCTGGGCCGTGAGGGATGCTGAGGCTGCTGTCTTTTGGGCGGTGGCGGCATCGGCCACAACCTGCTCCAGCAGTGTATCCGCCGCCAAAACCGCAGCCTTTGCATCGGTGTCAACCATGGCCGCGGAGGCAAACATCTCTTTTGTGACAGGCGCTTCCATCGGGGCGAAGGCTCCGAGGAATTGGTTTGGTGTCAGTGCTTTGTTGGTTTCTTGCCAGAAAATCAACAAAGGATTCAATGCTTCTGTCAACCGCTTTAAGATCATGGCGAGCAGAATTTCCGAGACCTCCTGATCACATGCATCAGGGAAACAGGGAGCCATTGCCAGCTCGATATAGGCCGTCGGCGCAGGAACGCCGGGCGGGGTGCGCACACCAAGCCGCAATGGGATACGGCGCAGGCGCAGGCTGATCTGGTATTGGTCAGCGTCCAAGCCAATCCTGTGGGGATCGCGGGCATTGATCTGTAGTGCCGGATGGCCAAATTCTTCCAGCGTATCCAGCAGCTCTGTCAGTGCGAGTGTCAGTTTCTCTTCGCTGCGGTGTTCAAACCCCAGCTTGCCTTTGTATTGCTTAACCTGTGCCACCGTCAGGGTCCTCCATTCGGGGTGCTCTGTAGCAACAATACTCAGGGATCTGGCTCAAAAGTGAGGCGGAGAGAGACAATAGATGAAGAAAAATTCAGATTTCACTTCGCTGTTGTGCGAGGTTAAATTTTTGTTTTTTAACAAGTGATTAAAGGTTTTGGCTGACCTAATTTTTGCTGGAATGGGGCAACAAGTGGGCGCGGAATGGACACTTTGATGCCGCATAGCCTACAATCCGCACCAAACGGTGGGATTGTTCCAGACGGAAAAGTAATAGGGCCATTCTTGGCGGTGGCTGGGGATGCAATCGCAACAGTGAACGCCCTATCTATGCGCGCCTTAAATCCCCTCAGGCTTTATCTGCAGCCAAAGGCCTCCGGTGCGCGGTCGATCTGCTAGTTGTCGATCTGACGCCCCATGATGGCAAGTGACTGCTGGTAGACTGTGGCGGCGTTCCACTCTTTCAGCACCCGGAAATTGGGCTGGCCCTGCTGGTAGCCCTTACCGCGTTTCCAGCCGCGTTTTTGCAAATAGCGCGCGGTTGAGGCGAGGGCGTCCTGCAAGTCATAGAAATTGACCCGCCCGTCGCGGTCCCAGTCGACACCGTATTTCAGCGCATTGCCGGGCAAAAACTGGGTATGCCCCAGCTCACCGTGTTTTGCCCCCAGGGTGGCCGAGGTGATGGCGCCCTGGTCCACCAGTTTCAACGCGCCCAAGGCATGGGGTTCAAAGAACTCAGAGCGGCGGCAATCATAGGTCAGGGTGACAATGGCCGAGACAATCTGACTATCCCCCATGTAGTTGCCAAAGGCGGTCTCCATGCCATGGATGGCAATCAACACCCCGGCTGGAACGCCGTATTTGCGTTCCAGGGCGGCGTAGAAATCTGCATGGCGCGCCAGGCGTTTGCGTCCCTGGGCCACAATGGTGGCCGAGCCGCGGATCTGCATGAACTTTTCCAGACTATAGCGAAAGCTCTTTTGGTTTCGGTCTGCAGCAATGGTACGACGGGCATATTGCGCCTGAGCCAGGGCCTGCAGCCCGGCTGATTTCACCCCGGCACGGCGTGCGCGTTTGGCAAAATCCGCTTTCCAGGTGTCAAACCCGGCAGAGCTGTTGCCGCAGGGCGCAGCCATGGCAGGCGATGCAAAACTGGAGACACAAAGGGTCAGGGCGAGGGCGGCAGAGGCGATGAGGCGCATAATACTGATCCTGAAAACAAGCAAAACAATCGTGATCAGACTCTAGCGGGCTGGCGGGCGGAGTCTAACGGGAAAACTGTGGTCTGCGTCTCATTTCTGACGCGGGCCTTTTAGGCAAAGGCAAAGGCAAAGGCACAGGTTAGGCAAAGGCACAGGTTAGGTAAAGGCACAGGTTAGGTGAAGGCACTGGCCGCTGATAGCGCCAGCCCATCTGCCACCGCCGTCATGGCATTGCGGTTCTCCACCGTCGCATTGGGGCAGAGCTGGCGCAGCCCTGTTTCAAGCGAAGACAGCAGCGAAGAGCCACCCACCATCACCAGCCGGTCAATCCGGGTCGGGGCCACATCTGCGGCCTCTAGGGTCTCAGCGGCGCTTTCTGCGATCTGTGTCATCATTTTGGCCAGGCTTTGCTGCATCAGGTCTGGTGAAAGCGGTGCAGACAGGCCGCGTTCCAGAATGCGCAGGTCAATCCGGGGGTCTGCGCCTTTCTCCTCACTGGCCCCGCTTACGCCATTGGTCTGGATCTTGCCGCGTTCCACCGCAAAAGCCAGGTCATGCCCCAGTTCGTCTTCCAGAACGGACACCAGCCGGTTCAGCTTTTGGGGTTCCACCGCATATTTTGCCAAATCGCGCGCGGCACGGCGGCTGTCGGCGGCATAGAGAAAGGGGATCATCTGCCAGGTGGCCAGATCGTTGAACAACCGGTTGGGTGCGGGCAGGGTCTCTTTGCCAAAGGCATTGCGGATCTGGCTGCCGCGTCCCAACAGCGGCATCACGTGGTCTATGCTGATCTGGCGGTCAAAATCGGTGCCGCCCAGGCGCACCCCGTGCGAGCCCAGAATGCGGGTTGCACCGGTGGCGTCCTGCTCAAACAGGGTGAAATCCGAGGTGCCACCGCCGATATCGACAATCAGCCCCAGCCCCGCCGAGGGCCTTGCAGAGCGCACAGCGGCCTCAGGCTCATAGAGAAAGCGCACGCCCTCAAAACCCGCTGCCAAATAACAGTCGCGCAGGTCGACTTCGGCCTGGGCATCGCGGGCAGGATCATTGCTGTGAAAATGCACCGGGCGCCCCGACAGTGCGTGGGTGAATGTCTGGTGCGTCGCGGCCTCAGCGCGGGATTTCACCTCGGAGAGGAAGCGCGCGATGATCTGGATAAAATCTGTAACCTCGCCGTTGATCCGCCGTTCTTCGCGCAACAGGGGCGTGCCCAGCAGGCTTTTGAGCGCCCGCATGAACCGGCCCTCGTCGCCATTAATCAGCGCCCGGGTGGCTGAGCGCCCAATGCGCATGGGGCGTTTGGGTTCAAAAAACACCGCCGTGGGCAGGGTGGTTTCACCGGGTTCCATCTCGACCAGCCAGGGACGGTCGCCAACCGCAATCCCCGCCGCAGAATTTGAGGTGCCAAAATCGATGCCCAAGGTGTTGGGGCAGATAGCAGTGGCGGTCATGGTGGGGGCTCCTTTTGGGCGATGGAACGCGCCTATCTATAGGAGCCAACATTTGGCTTCAAGAGGAAGGCGGTGAAATGGATCTAGCGTGGTTGAGGAGGGCGGTTCAAGCTCTTGTCATGGGGGTGCGATTGGGTAAGGTGCCCCGGAAAAAGGAGAAAAACCCCATGATCACAAAATCTGCGAAACTCTTCTTGCCTATCGCTTGCTGCGCGTTGCTTGCGGCCTGTGGCGGTGTGCCTGCCAGTAACCAGATTTCGTTCGACGATGATGGCAATGGCCGCTTCAGCGGCAGCGCTGGCGCGGATTGGACGCCACAAGAAATTAAAACCCAGATTTCTGGTCACGCCTGTGGCAATGGCCCTATTGCGGATTTCCGGGTCTCTGTGTTGCCCTCGGCGCCAGAGTACACGATTTTTTCAGGGCGTTGTGCCTCAGGGGCAGAGGGACTGAGTGCTGCAAGAGGGCCGCAAAACCAGCTTCTCAGCAGGCCGACAGCACAAGCCCTGCCAGTCTCAACAGCGCCAGTGGTCACAACCGTTGGCAACAGTGCTGGTTGGGATGGATCGACCCCATTTGTGGATTGATGCAGCTTAGTCCGCGTCAGGCTGTGCGTCTTGCGGCCTGTCCGTGTTGGGCGAACCAAAGCGGACACAGAAAAAGGGCGCCCAGATGGGGCGCCCTTTCGAATTCTGTCTAACCCATAGGGATTAGCAGCTGTAATACATGCCATACTCAACAGGGTGTGGCGTGTGCTCATAGGTCTGAACTTCTTCCATTTTCAGAGCGATATAGCCTTCGATCTGATCTTTGGTGAAGACGTCGCCCTGTGTCAGGAAGTCGTGATCGGCTTCCAGAGCTTCCAGCGCTTCGCGCAGGGAGCCACAGACGGTTGGGATATCGGCCAGTTCTTCTGCAGGCAGGTCATAGAGGTTTTTGTCCATGGCTTCACCGGGGTCGATCTTGTTCTTGATGCCGTCAAGACCAGCCATCAGCAGAGCTGCAAAGCACAGGTAGGGGTTGGCGGCCGGATCAGGGAAACGGGCTTCAACGCGCTTGGCTTTGGGGGATTCAGTCCATGGGATACGCACACAACCGGAGCGGTTACGGGCGGAGTAGGCACGCAGAACGGGGGCTTCAAAGCCAGGGATCAGACGCTTGTAGCTGTTGGTCGCTGGGTTGGTGAAGGCGTTCAGGGTCTTGGCGTGCTTGAGGATACCACCGATGAAGTACAGGGCTTCATCCGAGAGATCCGCGTATTTGTCGCCAGCAAAGAGCGGCTTGCCGTCTTTCCAGATCGACATGTTCACGTGCATGCCGGTGCCGTTGTCGCCGTAAATCGGCTTGGGCATGAAGGTGGCGGATTTGCCGTAGGCGTGGGCCACGTTGTGGATCACGTATTTGTATTTCTGCAGCTCGTCGGCCTGTTTGGTCAGGCTGTCAAAGATCAGGCCCAGTTCGTGCTGACAGGAGGCAACCTCGTGGTGGTGCTTGTCCACTTTCATGCCCAGACGCTTCATGGTCGACAGCATTTCGGAGCGCAGGTCCTGAGACTCGTCGGTGGGGTTCACTGGGAAGTAACCACCTTTGAGGCCGGGGCGGTGGCCCATGTTGCCCATTTCGTACTCGGTGTCGGTGTTCCAGGAGGCGTCTGTTGCGTCGACCTCATAGGAAACCTTGTTGATCGAGTTGGAGTAACGCACGTCGTCGAACAGGAAGAATTCTGCTTCGGGGCCCATGTAGGCCACGTCACCAATGCCGGAAGACTTGAGGTAGGCTTCAGCTTTCTGTGCCGTGCCGCGTGGGTCACGCTCATAGGCTTCGCCGGTGTCGGGCTCAACGATGGAACAATGGATGCAGATGGTTTTTTCGGCGTAGAACGGATCTACATAGGCGGAGGTGGTGTCTGCCATCAGTTTCATGTCGGAGTTTTCGATCGATTTCCAGCCGGCGATCGAGGAGCCGTCGAACATGAAGCCTTCTTCGAGGAAGTCTTCGTCAACCAGGTCCACGTCCACGGTGACGTGCTGCAGCTTGCCGCGCACATCTGTAAAGCGGATGTCGACATAGGCGGCATCTTCGTCTTTGATCATCTGGAGAACTGCGTCTGTGCTCATTCCCTTGGTCCTTCTGATTTTAATGTCAGGTAATTCTGTTTACAGCGCGTCTGTGCCGGACTCGCCGGTACGGATACGGATCGCTTGCTCGACGGGAGAGACAAAAATCTTACCGTCGCCAATCTTGTCGGTCTTGGCAGCATCAATGATGGCTTCAATGGCAGCATCGACCTGATCGGCCTCTAGCACTACCTCGATTTTCACCTTGGGCAGGAAGTCGACAACATATTCTGCACCGCGGTACAGTTCGGTATGGCCTTTTTGGCGACCAAAACCTTTGACTTCGATGACGGAGAGGCCCTGCACGCCTACATCCTGTAGCGCTTCCTTCACCTCGTCCAGTTTGAACGGCTTGATGATGGCTTCGATCTTTTTCATGCCTTGGGCTCCTCACAACCTTGTCGAAACTTCTCAGATCATTTCTTATCAGTGACGACAATGCGCTGTGCTGTCTCAGGGGGAGCGCGCTGGTCGATTTGAAGGCGAATGATTAAAAGATAGTCTATCCGCACAAAAAATGTGCAGAAGTGAATCGTCAGATCTTTGGGAGAAGGAGGCCCTGGATGATGGAACTGCTAACTGCGGCCCAGATGCGCGCCATTGAACATGAGGCCATTGAGTCGGGGGAGGTTACCGGGCTGGACCTGATGGAGCGCGCCGGCGCCGGCGTGGTCGCGGCCATCTTTGAGGAGTGGCCGGAGCTGGAAAGGGTTGGGCAAGAGGGCGGCCCAGAAGGGGGCGCTGCCCCCGATCCTGCGGATCCCCCCCGAGGTATTTTGGGCAAGATGAAAGCCCTGGTGCTTTGTGGGCCTGGAAACAATGGTGGCGATGGCTTTGTCGTGGCGCGATTGTTGCAGGCGCGGGGCTGGCAAGTGGATGTTTTCCTTTATGGAAACCCGATCGATCTGCCGCCGGATGCTGCAGAAAACTATCGCAGATGGGCCGCGGTGGGTGAGGTAAGGACCTGGAAGGACCGTGAAATAAGGGATGTATACGAGGGGGATGCCACAAGCCGTTTTCTGGTTGTAGACGCTCTTTTTGGCACTGGACTGACGCGGCCTATGCCGGATGATACTGCTGAGATGTGGCGCGGATTTATGCCGTCGCCAATCGTAAGCGATGGACGTGATCCTGGCGGGGATCGCTTTGTGGCGATCGATTTTCCCAGCGGAATGTGCAGCGATAGTGGCAAGGATTTCGGGGCTTTGCCGACCCATCTCACGGTGACATTTCACGCCGCCAAAATTGGCCATTACATGTCTCAGGACTGTGGCAGCTATGGTGGTTCGGATAACTGTGGCAGGCTACGTGTTGTAGATATTGGCATAAAAAAGACCGCCGCCAAAGGGCGCGTGACCCTTGTGGAGGCGGGTGGAGTGTTGGGCCAAACGAAGCGAGGGGGGCACAAATACAACCATGGTCACGCCCTTGTTCTTTCGGGGGGGCATGGCAAAACTGGTGCGGCACGGCTGGCGGCACGAGGTGCGTTGCGGATTGGTGCGGGGCTGGTGACGCTGGGGTCGCCGCGTTCGGCGATGTTTGAAAATGCGGCGCAGCTGACAGCGATCATGCTGCATCAGATTGATGGCGCTCATGGGGTGAGTGAGTTGCTGGAAGACAAGCGGCTCAATGCGGTGTGTCTCGGGCCGGGGCTGGGGCGGGGGATGGATACCCAGGCGGTGGTGATCGCGGCTTTGAAAGCGCAGCGCGCCACCGTTCTGGATGCCGATGCGCTCACTCGGTTTGAGAGAAACCCACAGGTGTTGTTTGATCTACTGCATGAACAATGCGTGCTCACACCGCATGGGGGGGAGTTTGCAAAACTCTTCCCGGATTTGGCGGCAAAACTTGCGCAGAGGCCGCAAACCGGCCCGGCCTATTCCAAGGTGGATGCCACCCGCGAGGCTGCGGCGCGCGCGGGGTGTGTGGTCTTGTTCAAGGGGGCTGATACGGTGATTGCAGATCCCACGGGGCGCTGTTCGGTGAATTCGGCGCAGTATGACAGGGCAGCGCCATGGCTGGCGACTGCCGGGGCGGGGGATGTCTTGGCTGGGTTTATCACCGGGCTTTTGGCGCGCGGCATGTCGCCAAAGGCCGCAGCGGAGGCCGGGGCCTGGTTGCACGTGGAATGCGCCCGAGAATTTGGGCCCGGCCTGATCTCTGAAGATTTGCCAGAGCAGCTTCCAGCCGTGTTGAGGCGGCTGGAACGGGACGGCTAACTGAGTGATCCGGTGGACTGTGGTTGGGCGCAGAGGGAGGCCTTGGCGGTGGCAACTTCCAACCCACCAGCATAGATGACATTGGGGCGGCTAAAGCGCAGAACGGTCAGCGTCATCTCATGCGGGCCGAGGTCACAGATGAACTCCCCATCGACCAGAGAGCCTGCCCGGGCCAAGGCCTGGGGAGAGCCAAAAATGGCTTTGGCCCGCCAGTCGCGCAGCAATACCTGCTGTTCGGCAGGCAGGATCAGGTCACAGTCCGGGCGGCTATCCCCAAGCGAGCCGGGGGCGAACCAAATGGCGTTGCTGGTGCAGAGATACTGCTCTACTCCCAAACAGCGTACTAGCCCCAGATCGCGCGAGATGATGTCGTCGCCGGGCTGAATTGACTCGGCCCTGCAGTCGCCTTGCCGCGTCAGCAACTGGGTGCCGGGTAGAAAGCCGATAGATGAGGTCTGAACAGGGGAGGATTGGCGTGGGTGCAGGGGCGCAGATTCAATTTTTACCCCCGCAGGCCTTAGGGCTTGCGATGTCATGATATTGTACTCTTTTTCTGCCTCAGTTTTTTTGAACCAAGCTAGGCGAGATCAATGAACAGGTCGCGTTCTTTCTTTTTGGTGCGTGCATAATACACGCATTTTTTCCAGATTGTTGCGCTCATGCATTGTTGTGATTTTGATGAAAATAGCGCTCGCATCCGGTTGCAACCTTTGCTATCCACCGCGACACGCAAAGAGTGATTTGCGAAACGTGCGGGTGTGGCGGAATTGGTAGACGCACCAGATTTAGGTTCTGGCGCCGCGAGGCGTGGGGGTTCGAGTCCCTTCACCCGCACCATCACTTAAACCGATATGAACGGTTTTGAACATTTATCCATATAAAATAAGAGTGTTACGGGTTTCTCAGAGTTGAGTGACTACCCATGATGTACAGAAGTGTGTATTGGTTTACGCATATTTTCCGCACGGTGCGTAATTCATGGCGTCTATTCGTAAGCTCAAATCAGGATACCGGGCAGAGATTGCCCGCAGGGGTATCCGAAAGTCAAAGGTATTCCCGACAAAGCAAGAAGCCAAGGATTGGGCTGCGCGGGCAGAATATGAGATACTGCACGGCGATAAGATCGCTGCCAAGCTGAAATTGGGTGAGCTGTTTGACCGCTATGCCCGAGAGGTGTCGCCATCGAAACGTGGTCACCGATGGGAAGTCATCAGGCTGGAGAAGTTTGGGCGAGATCCTATTGCTCAAATTCGCCTGGAGGATCTGTCTGCCAAAGACTTTGCCAAGTGGCGGGACAAGCGGTTGCAGGAGGTCGCCCCGGCAAGCGTCATTCGAGAAATGCAGCTCATGTCTTCGGTTCTGACTGTCGCGCGGCGCGATTGGGAGCTGATTTCAATAAACCCGCTGAGCGATGTGCGAAAACCTGCAAAGCCTCAGCCGCGTGATCGACTGCCAACCTCTGCCGAGATCGAGGCGATGCAGTTCAGCGCTGGTGAGGATCTGAGCAAGGCCACTGCGCGCGCATTCCATGCGTTCAAATTTGCGATGGAGTGCGCCATGCGCGCGGGAGAAATCGCAGGGTTGGAGTGGGATCGCGTCGATCTGGATCGCCGGGTGGCTCTGCTGACCCACACCAAGAACGGCAGGCCGCGCGAGGTGCCTTTGTCGACCAGGGCCGTCGAGCTCATAAGAGCCTTGCCGGAATTGGATCCCGTGTTTGGCCTGTCGTCTCGTCAGTTGGATGTGTTGTTCCGAAAGCTGCGGGACCGGGCAGGTGTGAAGGGGCTGACTTTTCATGATTCCCGCCATGCGGCCATTACGGCACTTTCAACCAAGCTAGATGTGCTGGCGCTTGCTCGGATGGTGGGACACACAGATTTGCGGCAATTGCGGGTGTACTATAATGAAAGTGCCGAAGAGCTGGCCAAGCGCCTTGATTAGGCGTTTGAAATTTGGCTGACAGAGAGTCTGCTAAGCGCAGTTTGCCGACTTTGCAAAGTCAGCGATTCATCGAGGAAGCCGACATTGTCGACTCATTTGACTAGCAATCAGCCGAGCCCGTTTTTCACATTTGCGGAGGCCACCACGCTGCCTTTACCTTTTCAGACTGTCGCAACGCCAAGCTGGTGAAGCGCCGAACTTGTACGGGTGGTTTGCACATGACGTCTTGGGCCTAGGGAAGCAGCGGTCACGTCATTGATATGACGCTATCCTTCATTTGCCACTACCTCTACCAAAAGTTTTTCAGCTTGCCGAATGGGATGCACAGCCCATGATTGAAATCTTGCACCCCCATACGTATCGCGTTAGCTACTTAAACGAATGGAGGCGGCAAGCCACTCCACTTTTAGAACTCAACAAACATCAGCCGTTCATACGGATTCAACAAGGGTGGTTCGCAACCAGCGCAAAGAGGCATAACTGAATTAAATGAAGAAACTCAGCGACCGATACAAAAGAACTCTCCTCTTTCGATCTCGAAGGTCCGTAAAGGTCTCAAAGTCTCGCCGGGCTAAGAGGCAACCAAAGCAGGTGCACTACAATTCCCAAACTACAGTTTTCCAGCCGTTCGTTGCCAAAGCTTGGGACGGCAATGAGGAGCAAGAAGTTCTATGTATGAAGCAGCCAATTTCGCCACCCCATCATATCAACTTTGATGATTATATCGAGGAAACATTGAGTTTTCTTCAAGCTGTCAGAGATAAAATTGGAAGAAAGCGTTTAGAAGGGGCTACCCGACCAACTTGGATCAAGGTTAAGCAAGGTAGAATTCCAAGGATCCACGGTTTCTATGATTACAGTCAAATTTCGTCGATTTCGATTTCTGCAGCACTTGTAGTTGCCGCGTGCTATGACCGTGCTGCACGAATTTCTGGAAAAGCGCCGCCAGCTATAAATTACCCTCAATGGCCACAGTCCGTTTTTCGCGTCCTATTCGACGTCGGATTTTTTGAGTTCATTGGCCACATAAAATCAGAAGATTCTGATCTGTGCCGTCATAGAGGAAATGACGGGTCTGGCAAAATCATGAGCGCCATTTCTGGAAAAAATGCCAATGGCCTGGAGGAGTGCTCCGGTGAAATTTTTAACTTGCTCAAGTTTCTCTCCTTCAAAGACGATGCTGCCGAAGTAATTTTGGCTGATGTTAATAGCGCTATTAGCGAAGCAATGATCAACGTTGCAAGACACGCTTACCCAGATGATTTCGTGCAGGAATCCGAATACGATACGGTCAATCAATGGTGGATGACTGCTCAGGCCGACCGCGAGAATCGGACACTGACGATTGTTGTCTACGACCAAGGTGCGACCATTCCGGGCACCCTGCCGCGTCGCGAGTGGTTCAAAAGGGCAGTTGAAGGGGCGATGCGCCAAGTGATTCCAGATTTCAGCTACTCGTCCGAACGGCGCGCAAGGGACCACGAATTTATTAACTATTCTGTGAAAGAAGGGAAAACGCAGACCGGAGACCACCAGAGAGGTCTAGGGTTGCCTCAAATGCAGTCCTTGATCGACCTGTGCGACGATGGATCATTGACCATTGTAAGTCGAGCTGGACTGTATAAGTATGGAAAGAACACTGGCGTTCATAAGCGTGCGCTACCAACTGAACTGGAAGGCACACTCATTGAATGGCACTTGTCCCTACCCGAAGGAGCAAGTCTAGATGGATGACTACATTATGATAAAACTATCTGATTTCTCAAAATTCCCATCTGGTCGCGACGACAATGACGGCGACTTTAATGGTGAGAAATACAGGGATTCAATTCTTGCCCCTCAGATCAAAGCGGCTAAAGCTTCTGGAAAAAAAATCGAAATTTCGATTGAAGGTGTGTTGAATTTCGGCTCTTCGTTTCTCGAAGAGGCTTTTGGTGGACTGGTTAGAAAAGGCATCGCCTCCAAAGATGACCTCAAAAACCTGCTGCGCATAACTCCTAATAATGATAAGTATGCGAGGTATCGTTCGGTAATTCTTAAACACATTGAGGAAGCGAAAGCTGATACCTAAATGACTGTTCATTACTTTTTGGAGGAATTTTTAGATCACTCTATCTTCACAGCTTCAATTTCGATTTCCACTGCTGCATCTTCACATGTGTTTCATAGCTATGCGAGCGCCACACTTGCAGTCCTAATAGGTGGGGGGCTTGCCTTTGCGTACACGAGGTATCTAGAGAGAAAAAAAACTCGCAGAGAAGTGCTTTCTGAATTTAGTTCTGATCTAAGCTCAATCCTTGACCTCTGTGAAGATTACTGGCTTGGTGATCATTCAAACCAAGATGAAAAAGTGAAATTGGACAAGTCGGGCCACATCCTGGCATCCAAGATTCTTGCCACAACTGAATACCGGCCATTGATTAAGAAGCTAATGAAAACGAGCTTCAACGACTTTGAGAGCCTGGATGTACGCCTATTTATGCTTGCTACAGGCGGCGGCTTTCAAACGAGGGGAATGGCCTCCTCTCCTGAGACCTACGCTGAGATTTCCTCTGTTATTTATAAAACCGAGCTAATTTTGCGAGAACTTCGAAGCTAACCCTTGATTGCATTCGCATAAATCCCACTTCACAGTTCCGGGTCGGGTGGCCCAAAGCTATAACCACCAAGCGGGTCAAAGGAAACGCCGACGGGTACAAGGTAAGATGGCCGTTTTCCCAACGTCTGGAAAGGGCTGGCAGTAGCCATTCATCTGTGGCGGGCATAGAATCGTGAAGGATGGAGCGAGCACTTAGATATCGAGGTTTTTGACCAACCCTTTGTTGCGTTCCAGCTTTCCATCTCTGACCCAGCGACGGACTGTCGCTTCTGACTTCCCCGCCTTTTGGGCGTATTCCGCGACTGTTATCCACTTGGCCGGCGGGCTGATTTTGGAAGATAGGAGTAGCTTCTTGATCTCGGTCAGTTCGTCCTGAAGACGTGCGAGGGCGTCAGCATCTACTGCAATAAGTTGCTGTGTCATTTTTGGTTCCTGGTTCGCGCTGCAGTAACAGCTGGGGTGGTTGTCGTGTCAGGCGGTAAATTTGTGATGACTGGCATAGTTGCCCCACTGATCTGCCATTGCGCTGGCAATGCCTGGGAATGTCTTGCTGCGGATCTGCCAGCGCAGTTTGCCTGGCGGAGCGCGGTGGATGGCGGACCAGCGTTTGTGGGTCTCTGTGCCTTTCTCAGGCGGTGTCAGCTTGTTGGTGGGGGTAAGCTTGGGCAACCCGCGCAGGTAAAGCCCTGTGGCCTTGAAGGCGGGCTCCCCAAACCACCAGGGCTGCACATGCTGGGCGGCGGGCTGAAAGTTCTCGATCCGCTGTTTTGCGTGTTTGTGCATCACCGGGTTTTCCACGGCGACGCGCGCGATCGGCGCATTCCAGCAGGCTGAAAACAGCGCGGCGCCTGCATTGAGGTCAGACCACATCTCAGCCAGGCTGCGCCCCTTTGGGGGCTGGTGCAGCCAGCGCACGCCGCTGTTGCACAGCCGGGTGCAGGGCGGGTGCATCACGGCCAGCAGATCCCAGCCCATATCCAGCACCTCGCGCACATCGCATTGCATGTGGCGGTTGCTGCGATCTTGCGCGGGCAACAGATCACAGGACCAGGCGTCATGGCCGCGCTCAAGAAACGCCCGGCGCACCGCGCCGCTGGTTTCGCAGCCGATCAGAACTTTCAACTGTTTCATGGTGGTCCTAGTCTTTTCCTGCGGCACGTCGCATGCGGCGGATACAGCGCCGCATGATGCCGGCGCGTTCCTGCCGCAGGGCTGCGAGCGCCAACTCCTTGCGCAGGATCCGGTTGTGCAGCCGCGCGAGGCGTTCAAATTCTTCCGGGGTGGCGTGATGCATCCAGGGCGCGCCAAGGCCGAACGGCTTTTCTTGTCGAGGGGCTGGCATCTCTGCCTGTACAGCAGCAGCAAGTGCACGGACGAAATCAGTCGGGGCGTGTTTTGTCGGCATTTACCCATGCTTTCTGGGGGCTTGGATGCGGCCAGACCAAATCAGGAAATCGGTGTGCATATTCTCAAACCGCAGGCGCGCAGCGGTGTCGGTTGCAAGCTGGCGGCGGCTAGTGACCTGGCAGACCGTGCGCAGATGTTCCGTGGCGGCTGTCGGGCTGAACTGGCCACCGGGAAAACCATTGCGGGTGGCGGCGTAGCGCTGAAAGGCCACGTCATGGGCCAGCATGGCGGCGCGCATTGGGGTCTTGTCCTGGGTGATCTGCTGCACTGGGGCCTCCTGTTGTCTTGATAGGGCGCGGCTGTTGTTCGTAAGTGGTCGACTGCCGCGCCCCTGTGCAGCGCTCACGCTGCTGGTGTTGCGGGGGCCTGCCCTTGGCCGTTGTAGGGGCAATCCGGGCGACCATCAGTGGCGCGGCGATTGCGGTTGCCAGCTTGATGGGCGGCTTTGGCCCAGGCGGTGATGGCGTCAAAGAAGTTGTCTGCGCTTGCCGTGATGCCGTGCAATTCGGCGCGATGCGTCAGGTTTTCCGGTTCCCACCAGTCCTGTGGATCATCGCTGGGCGGGGTCAGGTTGCCGCCCAGATCCTGAAATTTCAGAATTTTGCAAAGGCCCTGCTGGGCGGTGATTCCCGCCGCAGCTGAGCGGCTGCGCAAAACCGATCCCGCCACCCTGACAGACCTGCAGCGCGCCGCCCGGTTTTTGTATCTGCAGCGCCAGGCCTTTGGCGGCAAGCTCGGCGGTGTCTTTGGCGTGGCCACCGATCGTCCGTCCCGGTTTAGCTTGTCGCGCCTGGAACCAATCCTCGAGGCGGCCCATGAACGGCTGGAAAGCGTCATCTTCGAGAACCTCGACTGGTCAGATCTGATCCGCCGCTATGATGGCAGCAAGACGCTGTTTTACCTCGATCCACCCTATTGGGGCG
>CAJQNB010000038.1 GCA_905479575.1 uncultured Pseudophaeobacter sp. | reverse complement strand
GTACGAGAGGACCGGGGTGAACGAACCACTGGTGGACCAGTTGTCGTGCCAACGGCAGTGCTGGGTAGCTATGTTCGGACAGGATAACCGCTGAAGGCATCTAAGCGGGAAGCCCCCCTCAAAACAAGGTATCCCTGAGGGCCGAGGTAGACCACCTCGTCAATAGGCCAGAGATGTAAGCGTGGTAACACGTTCAGTTGACTGGTACTAATCGCCCGATTGGCTTGATCTGATCTAGTAATAGACAGCCAAGAACCAAATAAGCACCAATTGACTTGTGACATAACAAAGGTGCAGCAACGTGCATTTGCACTGCAAATACACTGCCTGCTGCCTGACAGACTTTACTTGCCTAAAGTCGTCAGTGTTGATTGTTTCCCTGCGATCTTGGAAATGTCATCGTGACATAACTGGGGTGCGGTCTCTCGGGCATTTGCGATGCAAATACCCTGCCGACCGCCAACCAAAAAAATCCAAGAACCGCAGGTTCTTGGATTTTTCTTGGTTTGGTGGCGATAGCGAGAGCAAAACACCCGGTCCCATCCCGAACCCGGAAGTTAAGTGCCTTTGCGCCAATGGTACTGCGTCTTAAGGCGTGGGAGAGTAGGTCACTGCCAAACCTAGTAAAATCCAAAATCTCAAAAACGATAACATTAACGCTAACTACTAGGACAAATCGTCCTCAAGTACAAAAGCGATAGAACATCATAACTGTCGCGGGATGGAGCAGCCCGGTAGCTCGTCAGGCTCATAACCTGAAGGTCGTAGGTTCAAATCCTACTCCCGCAACCAAAATTTCCCAATAAGAACAACGACTTGCTAACCGCCTTCGGGCGGTGCTTTGCGTTGCGCCAAACAAACTGGAAGCACTGTGGAAGCAATAGGAGCGGAAAATTGCTGTGCTGAATACGCAACACTGCCGTAGCGCCAGGAAAGGCGATCACCGCGCTCAAACTATCACAAAGACAAGAGGTAGGAGGGGATGTGGCGAGAGACAACGGCCCAAACCGGACCTTGGCCAGTTGTCCAAGTGCTGTATCGCAGCTTCCCCGAAGCTGCCGTTTGACACATTGCGCAGCATTTTTGTTGGCCAGAGGGCGGCAGAGCGGGACTTTGCTGCCGTTGATGTGCCAGCATCAAACGGCAGCTTTGGTTCATTTAAGCCAACACGTGCCAGAAATCTAAATCCACCGACTTTGGATCGAACATCTCCAGCATGGGGGTACAGTCTTTGTTGTCCATGTATCCTCCACAGATTTCACGAGCTGCGCCTGATGTCTCTACAAAGGCGATTTCCGAGTAGGTGCTCTCATCTACCCGAGCGACGAAGTGGGATTTGGCCTCTTCAAAGCTCGCAAGGTAGGCGCTTTCGATTTTTCGGGATGCGTCCAATAGCCTCTCTTCAGTGAACGACTTCGGCTCCTTTGGAGAGAATGTACCAAACTCCACACATGAGAAATCAACCGGCAGCGATACAGGCCCACCAAGCAGGTTGTTTTTAGCCAGCCGAATGCTGTCTCGGTCCAGCATTTCCATAACGGGTCCAGTGGAAGATGCCTTGGGATGTTCTTGCGCCATGGCGATAAATGAGGCTTCGTCAGTCGCAAAAATTGCGTCTGCGAAGTCACCTTTCAGATTTCCGAGAAAGCAGTGCATCGCGATACCTGGCTGGTGCGCCAAAAACTCTGATTGCCAAACCCGGGTGGCAGCGATCAGGTCGGCCGGATCAACCTCGGGCTTGGCAGAGTATCGCGCAAATCCCATCACAGTTACCGGGCCAATATTTTTCCGTAGCATAGAAAGTCCTTTCAATTGATGCTGCCCAGCGTACTAATGAAAAGGATTGTCAATTTTTGTCAGGGTTAGGATGCGGACTACAAGACTTTTTTCGATCCTTGATCATCTGCGCGGGCGGCGTACGCAGGTAACCGCAGATGCGCTCGCCGCAGATTTGAATGTTTCGGTAAGAACCATCTATCGCGACATCGCCACCTTACAGTCCATGGGCGCGCCCATTCGGGGTGAGGGTGGTATCGGATACCAGATCGAGGCAGGCTATTTCCTCCCGCCATTGCATTTCGACCCGGATGAGCTTGATGCGTTGCTGCTAGGGGTCCGCATGGTTACAGCGCGCGGCGATGATGCCCTTGGGCAAGCCGCACACAGGCTCTTGGGGAAGATCGAAACTGTCTTGTCAGAGGACCGGCAGCACCTTCAACAGCCGCTGTTGGCCGTTGGCGGAGAGAACAAGGCAGATGCCGCATCTGGCTTGAGCGCTATCAGAGCCGCTATCAGACACAGGAATAAGCTGGCCGTCACTTATGAAGATGCTCATGAGAGCCAGAGTGAACGTATTTTGCGCCCACTTGGGCTGACCGCATTCGAAACCGTTTGGGTGCTAACCGGATGGTGCGAACTCAGGCATGACTTTAGAAACTTCAGATTGGACCGCCTCGGCAAAATCAGCGAAACTGGTGATATATTTAGGAAGGAAAAAGGCAAGGAGTTTGCAGACTACCTGAAGAGCTTGTAGCTCCAAAGCTGTAAGTCATACTTTCCGCAGCATCCGTCGATATGGGCTCCTAGCGGACATGCGGCGCTGCGGCACGCGAATCTTGACCTTGCAAGGCTGGGCGCGACCAACCAGATGACCGCTCCCAGCCCAAAGTGACCGATGCGAAACGCGATTGGCTCTCGTTGCCGCACATGCACAAATCGAGCCTCGACTTCCTGAAAGCGGACATTCAAGTTGTCAAACGCGGGTTTTTACCCTCAATGTCGGCTTCAAGCCCATATTAACTGATACTGCAATTTCCATGAGGGTCTGCATTGCTTCGTGTGCTTCAATGAATCCATGCTCATGTGTGATTAAGCAAAACGATCTATGCCTCTGTGAGAAAAAGAAAATGAAGCCCAACATAATTAGTCCGATTGCAGCGTTTGACATCGTAAGCGGAAACGCGACAGCCGTGGATGACGCTTGGCCAGCCCCTCACTGCGAGTCAGGCTATCGCTGGTTGCACTTCGATTTAGCGGATGAGGGACTTATGGTCTGGGCCGAAGAACATTTACCGGAAATCGCTGCACGGGCCCTTTGCCAAGCCGAGACCCGCCCACGATGTGAGAGATTTGAAGACGGACTTATTCTGAACCTGAGGGGTGTTAATCTAAACCCAGGAGCAGATCCGGAAGATATGGTTTCATTGCGCCTTTGGGTCACCCAAAGCGCAATTGTCTCGGCCCGGAAACGCAAAGTATGGGCTGCTGACACAATCCGCCAAGCCGCGAATGCCGGGAAAGGTCCGATCAGCATTGGACACTTCCTGTCTGAACTTGCGCATGGCCTTACAGCCCGGATCGAAACAGTTTCTCTTGCTCTAGAAGAACAAGCCGATGAGCTTGAAGATATTGGCTCAGAACGTGGGCACTTGGCATCTGGAACGCTTTCAAAGCTTCGGCAAGTGGTCATAAAGATGCGCAGGTTTATCAATCCACAACGAGAGGCCATAGCCGCGCTTGCCTCGTTGGAGGGATGGCTGATGGAGCCAAACGAATTGGCGCATGTCGGTGAAACGTCCAACCGCACACGACGGTTAGTGGAAGAACTCGATGCGACTCGGGATCGCCTTACAGCTCTACAGGATTCCATCGATGCCGAACGCTCTCACGTTTTGGGGCGCAATAGCTATGTGCTCTCTGTTGTCGCAGCGATTTTTCTCCCGCTTGGATTTCTTACAGGGCTCTTTGGAGTGAATGTCGGTGGCATGCCTGGGATCCAGGAGCAGAACGCATTCTGGATTCTTGCGGGGGTTTCTCTCGCTTGCGGGCTTGCTCTTTTCTGGATTTTTAAGTTTGCCAAATGGCTATAAGGCGATCTGCAAGTACTTTAGTTGCCGATAGATGGGAGTGCATAAATGCCATCGCTTCATCACGACATCAAAAAGAAGACATTTCAGAGTTGCTGGCCAAAGGCAGCTCCGTCCGCTCAGCCGGCCTTGACCACTTACCTCAGTACCCGGTTGGTGTGCTGGAGCGGAGAACGGCGGCTGTGAGCCCTTTGTGCGCTTCAATGCTCTCGCAGCGAAAGCAACATCGGACAGTGCCAGTTACCGTTCGAACAGTTGGCGGTGACCTCATCCAATGCGCGTTCCAGACGTTTCAGGTCGGAGATTTTTTTGCGGATGCTCTGCT
>CAJQNB010000037.1 GCA_905479575.1 uncultured Pseudophaeobacter sp. | reverse complement strand
GATGCGAAAGGTCGATGGCTGGGAAACCTTGGCTCAGCCCATCGCCCCGATCAGACTTGACCTCGCGGCCTGATCAGGCCCAAATCCACATGCTCGGAGAACGCCGCCAGAGAATTTCCACCAGATTCGAGACACAACCCTCCGAGCTCTCCCAGAGTACTATTTTGAGTGTACTTGGCGCCCTGCGGCACTTGAAGCTTTGGGAAGATGCCAATGAAAGAGATTTAGTCTCTGAGTGGCTCTGTTGCACAAAACCTGTGCGGGATTCATCTCGTGAATCCAGCGTGGAAGCTGGGCTGTACGGGCAGACCGTCTCCCCCAACCTACAAGACCAGAAACTTGCCAGCCTACAATGAAACGCTCAAGCGCAGATGTTTTCTGACAATCTGGTTCGACCCCGAGATGAGCTGGGACACCGTGCCGACAGGGCGACGCGGGCGGCGGCAAACCGAAGGAACTCGCATGAACTTGAGCAAGACTGGACTGCCGTTCTGACTTGATTCTGCGAACGCTAGGCTAACCACTTAGATCGCTATAGATTGATCATCGATACGAACCCAACAGAGGGCCTTGGGCGAAATCCCCTTAACGGCTGCATCCAGCCCTAGTAAGACATTCGCACAGGGCCTGGAAACAGTTGAACTGTAGGTGTGAGGGCTCTCAGTCATTCTCTCGAAAGCTGCGATTCAGCAGGTTGTAGAAACCTCGGCCATAATGCCAAGGTTCCAGCGCTCTTTGGAACGATCACCCTTTTTCCCTTCCCGGCGGACCTAGCTTGCTTCTAAAGTGTATCCACTTCCATCGATGCGCCGGGTAAAAATGCTAAAAACCGATCTGACCATTCTTAAAGACCACTTGCGACATGCCCCATCTAGAGATTTTCTCCTTATGGCATGGGCGCTATATATGCTGTGGCGGGGGGAAGTTGGGCTTGCTGGGCGCGCCATTGAAATCCCACCTGAAATTTCGGAACAGAGAAAAAAGTCGCGTTTTATCGTCCCGCCATGGGAGACTGTCGGCCTGTTGTCCATCTATCTTGAAGCGTATGACAACCTCACAGATAGCAGTCTGAAACCAAAGACACTTGCCGTAAAAAGATGGGGGACTATCGGCGATTTGTATAATCAATTCAGGAATATCGCTAACCATCAATCCTTGGATGGAGTTGGCGAGGAACCTGATGCAGTACTCGAAATGATGCCACGGATTATGTGGCAACAGTTCATATGGCAGCAGGGACACGACAACACTTCTTCCATTGTGCGTAGCGCATACATCAACTTTGGCCCTCAAGCGAGATCCGTATTTAAGAAAAAATACAAACTGAGTGCAGAGAAGTTTTTCACTATCAGCTTCATTCTTAGAGAGAGGTTTAAAAAATTACCCTATTTCAGCGATCTTAATTACTTCGCATCCATCGGCATAACCAAGAGAGAAATTGATACCTACTTCAAGATAACTGCGCGAACGCCGAAAGCTGCATCTAAACAGGAAAAAGGTATCCCTGGCCTCACAAGGGATCGAGTGGATTTCAGGGAAAATCGAATTTATGATTTTCCGCTATTCAATGTGGGGGATGACCTAAATCCAATTTACATGTGCCCATTTCCGGAGCTTCTTGTCTACAGAGCAACCTATTTCATCTACTTCGATGTGATGGGGGCTGAATCGAAACGCTTTGACAGGGACTTCCGGAAAGAAGCTCGAGACGCGAAAGGTGAAATGGATAAACGATTTGAAGACTTCTGCGTTGAACTGACCTCTGCAACCCTTTCAGGTAGTTGGATAGCAGAAGGTGATTTTCAGTACGGCCCACGTAGAGCACCAAATCATAGCTCTGACGTGATGATCTCATGCGATGAACAAATCCAGGTCATAGCGGAGTGTAAGGCAAAGAAAATGAAGATCGATATTCGACTTTCTCCAAGGCCAGTACGGGATCACCTCGAGCAAATTAAGGATATATCTAACGGTATGGTTCAACTGTGGCGGTACGCTCGGGACCTACGGGAAGGGAAAGTTAACAAGAACGGAAAGACATATACTGCCGCTGATAATTTGTCTGGAGCTCTCATCACGCTCGAGGAATGGGCCGACCACAATCACATATTCTTTGCTGAGTGCCTCAACGGTGCGAAGATCCTTAATAATGAGAACCAAGGTACCTCAAAGTACGTAAAACCGGAGGATCGCATTGCCGTCTGCATCATCTCCGCGTTGCAATACGAAAAAATGCTCTCCCAGGTTCCTAGCTGCGAGCTCCAAAGCTATCTCAAGGAGTTCGCTGATTATCAAGCGAGCCCAATTGGACCGGGCTTTGAGTTCAGCGGCACGATCGACAAAGAACTCCACAAGGCCCATCCACTTGGAGATCGTCTGAACGACTTCCTCCCATGGGTACAAAAGGTTAAAGACTTAGCTGAGGTACCGCGAGATTTCGCGGATACCTAAAGTTCGCTGCGGTCTTGCAGGGTATATCACCACCGATGAGGCGCTCCGACCTGCAGGAATGCTATGCAATGCACTAATGGCGGCAATGCGAAAGTTCTGCTGCTACGCGAGGCAGGGCTCGAGGCGACTATCAGGTGTGCTTTGCAGGGGTTTGCAAAGTCCTCTTTCTGCGCATAGCTGCCCTTGGTGCAGTGCGCAGCATCGCTCCGAGGGGCATGCTGGTTTGAATGGCCGCTAATCCTTCTTGGCCATGAACCTCTCGCAGCTGCGGCGAATGGCCGGAATCCGCCCCTTGTGCCTGAGCTCCGGCCAATGCTGCACCAGGCATGAATGTCGTGAATGGGCTGCGAGCAGCCGTTAACGCCATTTAGGACTGAGCTACCGGCACGTGTCGCGAGCCCGACCAAAGAAGTATAGCGATGCCCAATTTGAAACCTGTCCGGGTGTGTGCCTTCTGCGTTCTGTGTAAGTTGGAAGTCTTCGAACCAAACAATGGCGGAGGCGCTCATGTGGCGCTCTTTCCTGCCGGAGGTCGGCGCAGTTCTGAGTGCAATGCTACGGCCTCAAAGTTGGGACGAATTGAAAGGCGTGCCCCAAGATCGCAGCTCCGAGCAGTTTAAAGCCTCTTCAAAAGACCTTTAAAGACAGCCGCAGCCGGACATTTTGAACGGTTCGGGATGCGCTATAGCCGATTTTGAAATGGGAAGTGTCCCGTACTGCAATGCGAAGTGTCCCAAACTAACTCCAAAATTGGCACCAAAGGTGGGTGGCCTCGGGTCCAGTACTGGAATATGAAGCAGGGCGCTCGTCGAGAAAAATTTGCTGCAATGGGAAGTGTCCCGCTACAGTCCCGCTACACTGCTTTCGTCAAGAAAATTCAGTGCGATGGGAAGTGTCCCGTTACGCATATTATTGCAACACCACTTTGCGCCCACGCTGCTTGCTCTTGTGGCTTGGGCGCGTTATTAAATAAACGACCGTTCAATTCATACACGCCAGGGAGGACAGGACGTGGATTTTGCTTTGACCGAGGAACAGACCGCGATTTTTGATATGGCGCATGCATTTGGCCAGGAAAATATCGCGCCTTTTGCACGTCAGTGGGAATCTGAGGGCACCATCCCCAAAGAGCTGTGGCCGCAAGTGGGTGAGCTTGGCTTTGGCGGGCTGTATGTCAGCGAAGACAGCGGCGGCTCCGCCCTGACGCGGCTGGACGCCACATTGGTATTTGAAGCCCTGTCGATGGCCTGCCCTTCGGTGGCGGCCTTTTTGTCCATTCACAACATGTGCGCCAAGATGCTGGACAGCTTTGCCAGCGACGAAATGAAGGCGCGGATCATGCCGGATGTTTTGTCGCTGAACACCGTGCTCAGCTATTGCCTGACCGAGCCGGGCTCTGGCTCTGATGCGGCTGCGCTGAAAACCCGCGCGGAAAAGACCGACCAAGGTTATACCCTGAACGGCAACAAGGCCTTTATTTCGGGGGGTGGCTATTCCGACGCCTATGTCTGCATGGTGCGCACGGGGGACGACGGTCCCAAGGGCATTTCCACCGTCTATGTCGAAGACGGCACTGCGGGGCTGTCCTTTGGCGGGCTGGAAGAAAAGATGGGCTGGAAAAGCCAGCCCACCGCCCAAGTGCAGTTTGATGATTGCAAGATCCCCTCCAACAACCTGGTTGGCGAAGAGGGCAAGGGCTTCAAATACGCCATGATGGGGCTGGATGGTGGACGCCTGAACATCTCCTCCTGTTCTTTGGGGGCCGCCCAGACCGCGCTGAACCTGACGATGAAATACATGTCCGAGCGCAAGGCCTTTGGCCAAAGCATCGACCAGTTCCAGGGGCTGCAATTCCGCCTCGCGGATATGGAAATTGAACTGCAGGCGGCACGTGTCTTTTTGCGGCAGGCGGCCTGGAAGCTGGATCAAGGTGCCCCCGATGCCAGCAAGCATTGCGCCATGGCCAAGAAATTCGTGACCGAGGCGGGATCTAAAATTGTTGATCAATGCCTGCAGCTACATGGCGGCTACGGCTACCTGGCAGACTACGGCATCGAAAAGCTGGTGCGGGATCTGCGGGTGCACCAGATCCTTGAGGGCACAAACGAGATCATGCGGGTGATTGTGGCGCGCCACATGTTGGCCGAACACAGCTAAGCCCAGTACAACATTGGCCAACATACCTAAGGCCCGTACAAGCTAGGCCCGTTCACTTCAGGCCAGAACACGTCGCCCGGTTCAAGCCTCTCACGGCCGGTAATCAGCTGCCCAAGTCCAGGGCAGCAGGTTACCGGATGTTTGACCCGGGCAAACTGCGAGGAAACTATGAGCGATATCAATATCCGTGTGACCGGTAAGGCCGGTCGCATCACCCTCACCCGCGGCAAAGCCCTGAACGCGCTGTCTTATGACATGTGCATGGCCATTGACACTGCCCTGCGCCAATGGGCCAGTGATGACGCGGTGAAACTGGTGGTCATTGATGCCGAGGGGGAAAAGGCTTTCTGCGCCGGCGGCGACATTGCCGAGCTGTATGACACTGGCACCGCAGGCGATTATGCCTATGGGCGCAAGTTCTGGAGCGACGAATACCGCCTGAACGCGCTCATCTTTGAATATCCCAAACCGGTGGTCAGCTTTCTGCAGGGCTTCACCATGGGCGGGGGCGTCGGCATTGGCTGCCATGGCACTCACCGGGTGGTGGGCGACAGCAGCCAGATCTCCATGCCCGAAGTCGGCATTGGCCTGATACCCGATGTGGGCGGCTCTTTGATGTTGACCTTGGCGCCGGGGCGTCTGGGCGAATATCTCGGCACCACCGCCGCACGCATGAAGGCCGCAGACGCGATCTATGCCGGGTTTGCCGATTTCTACATCCCCGAAAGCTTTTGGCCGGTACTGATCAACGGGCTGCAAAAAGATGGCGATCCGGCAATTTTGCAGGTGGCGTCGCAAAAACCACCTGCGGGCACATTGGAACTCCAGCAGGCCGAGATCGACCGCTATTTTGCTGGCGAAACCCTGACGGACATCCTGACTGTGCTAAAGGCCGAGCCCAGCGATTTTGCGGAAAAGGCGCTGAAGACAATGGGGCGCAATGCGCCGCTCTCCATGGCCTGCACGGTCGAGCTGCTGCACCGGTTGCGCAACAGCAATCTGAGCATTCGCAAGGCGCTGGAGCATGAATACCGCTTCACCTATCGCGCCATGGACAAGGGCGACTTTCTCGAAGGCATTCGTGCCCAGATCATCGACAAGGACCGCCAGCCGAAGTGGCAATATGCAGAGCAGGATGTCCCTGCCAGCGCCGTCAGCCAGATGCTGATGCCGCTGGGTGCAGACGCCCTGGTTTTTGAGGAGGAATAACACATGAAAATCGGATTTATTGGTCTTGGCAATATGGGTGGCCCGATGGCCGCCAATCTCGCCAAAGAGGGCCACGATGTTCTGGGCTTTGACATGGCCAGCGTCACGATTGCGGGCGTCTCCATGGCAGGGTCTGCCGCTGAGGCTGCAACCGGCGCTGATGTGGTGATCACCATGCTGCCCAATGGCCAGATCCTGCGCGCCGTTGCCGCTGAGGTGCTGCCTACCATGCAGGCAGGTGCTGCCCTGGTGGATTGCTCCACCGTGGATGTGGATTCCGCCCGAGCCGTCGCAGAACAGGCCGCGGCGGCAGATCTGTTGTTTGTCGATGCGCCGGTATCCGGCGGCATCGGTGGTGCCGCTGGGGGCACCTTGACCTTTATGGCCGGCGGCAGCGCCGCAGCCTTTGCCAAGGCAGAACCCCTGTTCGAAATCATGGGCCAGAAGGCGGTGCATTGTGGCGAGGCCGGTGCCGGCCAGGCCGCAAAGATCTGCAACAACATGATCCTGGGCGTGACCATGATTGCCACCTGCGAAGCCTTTGCGCTGGCCGACAAACTGGGTCTGGACCGGCAAAAGATGTTCGATGTGGTCTCCACCTCTTCGGGCTATTCCTGGACCATGAATGCCTATTGCCCGGCCCCCGGTGTTGGCCCGCAGTCCCCGGCTGACAACGATTACAAGCCAGGGTTTGCGGCGGAACTGATGCTCAAGGATCTGCGTCTCAGCCAGCAGGCCGCCGAAAGTGCCGATGCTGACACCCCGATGGGCGAGCTGGCGCAGGCATTGTATAGCAAGTTTGTCGAAAGCGAAGACGGGCTTGGCATGGACTTTTCAGCCATGCTGCCCCGCTTTGAAAAGCGCGGCCGCAGCTAAACCAAACCTCTGGCAAGCCCCAGCGTAAAGCGCCTTTTGCCCGGTCCGAACCTGCCTCTTTCAACACAGAGGCACCTCCGGGCCGGGCGTTTTTATGTGCGTCACAAAAAGGCGCCGACCAATGGTCTTGGCCCCAACCAGATTCAAAAACTGTTCAATTTTATTAAAATTCAGAAAATGGGCACCGGGTTTCCACATTTCAGTCCAAGTTCGCAGCCACACCGGAGGCTGGGCCACAGCAATTTTGCGGCCCCTTACAGGGTGCAGGATTTCATATGCCTACGGCGACAGAACTCGATATCAATACCTCCGCCACAGCCGACCAGATGGCGCAGGAGATCTTTGGCGACGGCACCACCGTTGTCAGCGCCAGTTATTCCGGTGATGCCGCCTCCTCAGGTATCTATAGCGGTGCCGATACAACTGTGGCAGGCGTTGCCCCTGCCGATAGCGGCGTCATCCTGTCTACCGGCCATGTAGATGATTTTACCAACAGCTCCGGCAGCACCAATACCAATACCTCCGGCAATACCAGCACCAATACGAGCGGCACCAATGGCGACAGCGACTTTAACGCCATTGCCGGGTCCGCCACCTATGACGCCGCCTTTATGGAGATCGACTTCATTCCCGACGGTGATGTGCTGACGCTGGATTTTGTGCTCTCCTCCGAAGAATACCCAGAGTTCTCCAGCTCGCAATACAACGACGTGGTTGGCGTTTGGGTCAACGGGGTACAGGCACAAGTCTCCATTGGCGATGGATCTGCCTCTATCGGCAACATCAACCAGAACGACACCGAAAACATCTATGTCGACAACACCGGCGACCAGTACAACACCGAAATGGATGGGTTCACCATTACCCTGACCTTTACCGCCCCGGTAACTGCAGGTGTACTGAACTCGATCAAGATCGGCGTCGCAGATGTATCTGACAGCAACTATGACACCAATCTTCTGGTTGCCGGAGGCTCGGTTCAGACCGGTTTTGTTGCCCAGGACGATCAGGTCGACATGAGCTATAACGCCACCAAAACAGTGGATGTTCTGGCCAATGATACCAGTTCTGCCGGTGGCACCCTGACCGTGGTCGTGTCGCGAAGGTGGTGGAAATTTGAAGGTGGCGTAATCTCCGGGTGAACTGAACCCACCCAACCGGCGGCAGCAACCGCCAGGGAGATCACGCCATGAAGAACAATACCGACACTGCCGCGCTTTCGCTACTGG